>NZ_PJBF01000057.1 GCF_002836505.1 Psychrobacter sp. Choline-02u-9 | reverse complement strand
GTTTAACTTTTGTGTCAACCCGTTTTATTAATGTTTTTAATCTTATTTTAGAAGATGAGTAAATCTTTATTTCTTTCAATGAGTTATGATTTAGTTAATTTCAATAAGCCTAAAGACTATCTATAAATGTGCTATTTACTATACTTTCTAACATTAAAAACGTTTAGCTTTACTAGATAGTTACCTCGTATTATTTTTGAGCTTTATCGTCTATTAGTGCAACCATTTCTCTATTTCCATTTTATAACTTACCCATCTTTTCAAAAAACGATTTATACGCAGCGACTTTCTTATCCAACGATAGTGGATAAGCACGTGAGGTTGAAGGTAATCTATATAAGATTAGATTATTCACATCAGCTTTCTGGTTATCTTTACTCTGCCATTGATAAGGGTAATCCATACTTTGATTGGTTTTCGGATGCTTTGATTTGGCAATTGGCTCGTCTAATAACCCAAGCAGTACTTCGGTCGCCTTGCCTCCTGTCGTAAACAATGACTTTACCTTCGGCACTTGTGGCAAGATAACCTCTAAATCAACAGGTGTGACTACTGTTAGATTTTTATCCGAAGCATTACCCGTCTCACGGATGGCTTGCTTTACTGTCGGACAAGACGCAATGCCACGTTCAAACATAAAATCTCGAATGCGCTCAGGGTCAAAGCGCTTCTCATCGCCTATTCTAAAGTAGTCAGCATCATCAAAAAATACTCGACCATATATCCGCCACATATCATTATAAAAATTAGGATAATGAAAGCTCATCGCCCATTTATCAGCAGTCGGTGGAAACGTACCCATCATCATGACCGTGGCATTGGGTGGTAAGACAGGCTCAAAAGGATGGGTTTCGAGCTCTGTGGCTTTGTCATTAGACAATTTCGATTCAGTATCAGTGGTTTTTTGAGTGCTTGGTGTTTTTATAGTCATGATATTCTTCATCAGAAAAGCGGTTTTTTTGGTATCATAGCAAGTCTAAACACTACCTCACTTGTAATCACGCTATATAGCCAAACTTAGTCGGTTCAATCAGTTGACTTAAATAGCGCGATATCTTTTTACTTGGCCTGAATTGCTTAGGCTTTGATGGCAGCTGTGAACGCAAATATTGTCATTGCGATAAATGAGCACTGTCGTAAAGTAGTTAATTAGCTTGATTGTGAAGGATTTAACTTTACTATTTATGAGCTAAAGATATGGTTAAAGTGCGGTAAGTGTTTGTATCTTTTATACTAATAGCAACCGCAGTAACTGCGCAAGCATCAGACAAGAAACCAAGAGAGTACTTATGAGTGACTTAAACAGCGATTTAAAAATTACGGTAATCGATCATCCACTAGTCCGTCATAAACTCAGCCTTATGCGCGAAAAAGACTGTAGTACTTATAAATTTCGTACATTGACCAAAGAGCTTGCGCGCTTGATGGCTTATGAAGCAAGCCGTGACTTTGAAATCGAAACTTTCCCAATGGAAGGATGGTGTGGCGAGATCACTGGTGAGCAAATCATCGGTAAGACGGCGACGATCGTACCGATTTTACGCGCAGGTATCGGCATGCTTGATGGGGTGCTCGATTTGATCCCTACTGCTAAGATTTCTGTGGTCGGTCTACAACGTGATGAAGAAACGTTGCAGCCAGTCCCTTTCTTTGAAAAATTCGTGAGCCACATGGACAAACGTCCTGCACTTATCATTGATCCAATGCTAGCCACAGGCGGCTCAATGGTTGCGACCATCGAGATGCTAAAGAAAAATGGCTGTACTAATATTAAAGCATTGGTATTGGTGGCTGCACCTGAAGGCGTACGCTTGGTAAATGAAGCGCATCCTGACGTGACTATCTACACCGCTGCGCTAGACAGCCATTTGGATGAGCATGGTTACATCATCCCAGGTCTAGGCGATGCTGGTGATAAGATTTTTGGTAAGCAGTTATCGAATAGATAAGTCGCATTAGGGTAAATAAAGTCGTCATCAAAATTATAGCAACAGCAGATAGCATCAATAATAAGGACAGATCATGAACGTATTGATTACAGGAGCGAGCGCGGGTTTTGGTAAAGCGTTGGCAGAACGTTTGGTTGCTAACGGCCATCGCGTGATTGGTTGCGCCAGACGCCTTGATAAACTGAATGCCTTGGCAGAGACTTTAGGTGAGGCTTTTTTACCCGTGGTTATGGATGTGAGTGATACAGCTTCTATTCCGCAAATCATTGCTGACTTGCCTGATGATTTTAAACAAATCGATGTCTTGGTCAATAATGCAGGATTGGCACTGGGTACAGAGCCTGCTCACAAGGCCAGTCTTGATGACTGGATGCGTATGACTGATACCAATATCAAAGGCTTGATGGCATTGACCCATGCGGTCTTGCCAGCGATGGTCGCGCGCGATAATGGTTATATTATCAATGTCGGTTCGATAGCTGGTAGCTGGCCTTACTTTGGTGGCAATGTTTACGGCGCAACTAAAGCGTTTGTAAAACAGTTCAGCTTAAACTTGCGAGCAGATCTGATTGGTACCCAAGTGCGTGTGACCAATCTTGAACCTGGCAACGTTGCTGGCACTGAGTTTTCAAACGTGCGCTATCATGGTGACGATGACAAAGCTGCCAAGGTGTATGATGGCTTTAAAACTATGACAGGTGAAGATATTGGTGATATTTTGTTATGGTTGATTGAGTCGCCTGCTCATATTAACGTCAACCGCCTAGAAGTAATGCCAGTCGCCCAGACCTATAATGGACTGACGATTGCCAAGCAAGATTAATATTAACTGCTCGACTAGTTTTAGTGTCAATGTTGATTATCAATATAACACTTATCAACACCGAACCTGTTAGCGCATCTCATAAGATCGAAGCAATATAGAGTCATCTATATTGCTTTTTTTACATCTTCAATAGCTTGCTCATTGACCAAACGCAAATCCTGAAAGTCCAAAATCAGCACTTCGTTACGCAGACGTTCACTAGTGCGCTTATTATGACGTATGGCAAACCCCAATACTTGCTTACCAGTGATGGTTATCTGATTAATGATTAACCTTGACGTATTCACGGTCAGATTTTGTGCCAGATTATGAGACATTTTCTGAGTATTTATTATTGTCGTTGCCGGATTCACCGTCGTGGTTAACATCTTAGTCTGTCGTACACTTTTGGACATATCTCCTGCAAAAAACAATACTTGACCTAATGGTAAATACTGCGCATGGCGTACTAATTCTTGTCGGAACAATGCGGGCATATCTGTATTAAAACTGTCTTCTGTCTGCTGATAAAATGCGGTGAAGTTACGATGCAAATAACGCCCAAATACTGTGGTATTAATCCATTCTTGATAAACATCATCTGCCAATAACTGTTTGGTGAAAGCACTGGCATCAATTGTTACCTTCCTACTCAAAGTAGCAGACAACATCGACAGCAAAAGCGCCTTCGGACTGGTAAATATCTGCTGCTGCCATACTTGTGGATATAGGCTACTATCGAGTAATGGTAATGTTGATCTGCTCATGCGCTTATATCCTCAACGATCATTTTCAGTCCCTAAATAGCGTTGGTATCGTCTCACTGTTGACTTCTACCCTTAGCCAAATTCTATGCTATGGTCTGGTAACAGCTTCAATATAGCAGTCTTTTATTCGCGGTATAACTATTTTGTAGCTGTGTACTCTACCGCAATACTCTCTTAGCTAAATTGACCGAGACAGCTTGAAAAATCAAAGAGATATCACTCTATGAAAAAAGACCTCATACCCTTTCCTACTCCCTACCAGCTAAAGACCATTACTGTCCAAACAGCTGATGGAACGTTGCTGCCCGTCTCTGTTATTGGCAAAGGTAAACCTGTCCTACTAATGCACGCTTTTGGTATGGATGCGCGGCAATTTTTGCCATTTATTTTACCGCTCATTCAGCACTACTGTTTTTACTTGCCACATTTTAGAGGGTTTGGTTTGGCCAGTGACCTAACGTTGCCAACGTTTGATTTTATTGAGCAATATGCACAAGATACCCAAGATGTGTTTGAGTACGTGAGCAAAGAAACTGGCTTTGAGGCTTTTCCTGTTGCCGCGATATCGATGGGAGCATTGGTCATGTGGGCATATTTTCAGCGCTTTGGTACTCAGCGCGTCAGTCACTATCTGAACATTGATCAAGCACCGATTATTCATAATCAGCCAGACTGGCAAGGTGGCGGTGTATTCGGTACACGACAAACCGAATTGTTTGCGCAATTTACACAGTTAATTACTGACACTGCTCCTTATTTACAAGCCGAGCAAGTGGTCGACTTCCGTCACCTGCCCTATCGATTAAAAGTAAATTTATTAGACATGGAACGCTCTTTTTCTCTGCTCTCTGTCAGTCGCAAACCTTCGCAATTATTGGTAAAAGCCCTCAGCTATCGGGCACCGCACAAAATCTCATTGATGGAGCACGCGACATGGCAACACAAACTACGCTGCCTATCTGCGTATGTTGCACTGCCCTACGATTACCGCGACGTTTTGCCAACGGTCAATATTTCGACTACCTTACTGATTGGTGCGCGCTCGCAGTTATATAATGCAGAATGGCAACAGCGTTTGACCACTCTGCTGCCCAATGCGCACAGTATTATTTTGCCAACATCGGGCCATGCCGTGCCGATGGATGCACCTGTAGCATTTTATAAAGTATTGAAAGAATTTCTGAATGCTTAATTGTAAGTTTGCGATAATGCACAAAAAAAACGACCTCAACGGGTCGCTTTTTTGTGCGCTAAATTCAATCTAAATCATTGGCTAAGTATTAATCATTTAATGGCTTAATCAATTCGAATCGCAGAATTTCCTTACCATCGACCGTAACCGTTTCAGCAAACATCGCAAGCGGACGTGCCCACACGCCATATTCACCGTATAGGCAACGATATACCACTAGCGATTCTTCGGTTTCTGAATGCTGCGCCGTATGCAGTACTTGATACAAACTGCCTTTATAGTGGCGGTAAATGCCTTGGGGAATGGTTTTAGTCATAGCAAACTCCTACTATTAAAAAATGGCTGCTAATTATCGCTTCATAAAAAAGGTCGACAATTACTGCCGACCTCGCTCTTAATTATTTTTATAGATTATCTAAGCAACCGTCACTTTTGCATAGGCTTTCTTGCCTGCTTGAATTACAACCGTTTGACCTGAGGTCAAGCTAAAGCCAGCATTGACCTCTTCGCCATCGACTTTGACTGCATTGCGCTTGATCATGTCTTTTGCCGCTGCACTATTTTTAGCCAAACCTGCTTGGTTTAATACCTGTGTGATAAACAAGGCCTCTTGACCTTCTTCAAGCGTTAATGTTACTTCTGGCAAATCCACTGGTAGCTCGCCATCGGCTAAGACGTTACCAGCAGATTTGTGCGCATTAGCAGCGGCACCGGCATCATGGAAACGCTCGATTAACTCTTCGGCAAGGATACGTTTGATTTCTTGTGGATTACGGCCGTCTTTCATTTCACGCATCAAGCTTTCAACCTCTTCCATTGGCTTAAAGCTTAAGAACTCAAAGTAACGATGGATTAGCGTGTCCGGCATAGACAGGATTTTTTGATACATGGTGCCTGGTGCGTCGTAGATAGCGACATAGTTGCCCAGTGATTTGGACATTTTATTGACACCATCCAGCCCTTCTAAGATTGGCACAGTGATACAAACTTGTGGTTCTTGGCCATAACGGCCTTGCAAGGTACGACCCATTAGCAAGTTAAAGGTCTGATCGGTACCACCAAGCTCAACGTCTGCTTTTAGGGCGATAGAATCGTAGCCTTGTACTAACGGATAAAGAAACTCATGGATTGAGATGGGCGTTTGCGATGCATAGCGTTTTGAGAAGTCATCACGCTCAAGCATACGCGAGACGGTTTGCTGACTGGCAAGCTGAATCATGTCAGCAGCGCTCATGTCGTTGAACCACTCAGAGTTAAAGACCACGCGAGTCTTTTCTTTGTCCAAGATTTTAAATACTTGCTCAGCATAAGTCGTGGCGTTGGCTTTGATTTGCCCATCGGTCAATGGTGGACGCGTGCTGTTTTTGCCAGAAGGGTCACCAATCTTGGCGGTATAATCACCGATTAGAAAATAAATCTCATGACCCAAGTCCTGAAAATGCTTGAGCTTATTAATCAGTACTGTGTGACCCAAATGCAGATCTGGTGCGGTAGGATCAAAGCCTGCCTTGATACGTAGCGGACGATTGAGCTTTAGCTTAGCCACTAAATCATCTTCAGATAATATCTCTTGCGTACCGCGCTGAATAAGGGCCAGTTGTTCTTCTAGGGTGTAAGTTTGATGGGTCATGATGCTCTCTATATATCACTTTAATTGGGATTTTTATGAATGACGGTTACTGGCTCAACACCTTAGGAAGTTTAGAACCTCAAAAGGTCAGAAAAAATGCTAGAATTTGACGGATATACTAGCGTTTTTTAAGGTAAATTGCCATGACCAACCCCGCATCGATTGCTGATACTGACCATAATGCCCTCGCAGACTTGCTTATGAATAATGGTTTGGATAACCCTTCAGACGATATTGATGACTTGACCTCTAATAATTCGAACTATGCCACCCTAACTGATGCACTTGAGCAAACCGTATTTGAAAGCTTTGATAATGGCTTATATATTGGCATGATGTCTGGCACCAGTTTGGATGGTATGGATACTGTGCTTTGCCAGTTTAATCCTGAGGTGAGTAACGAAGAAAATACCCAACCGCCGATGCGACTGCTTGCAACCTATAGCCAAGATTTTCCGCCACGTCTGCGTGAAGTACTATTTGCATTATGTCAGCCGAATGGCGTGAATCAACTTGTACCAGAGGCTGATGAACCAAACAGTGAATTGGATTGGTTCGGCTGGGCAAGTCGCGCGTACGCTGAGTTCGCGAGTGAAGTGGTCAATACTTTATTGCAGCAATCAAATACCGATCCTGAGTCAGTGCTAGCGATTGGCTGTCATGGCCAGACCGTACGTCATCGCCCACAAATGGGATTCACGTTGCAATTAGTCGATGCCAATATCATCGCTGAGCGCACAGGCATCAGCGTGGTCAGTGATTTCCGACGTCGTGACATGGCAGTTGGTGGTCAAGGCGCACCGTTAGTACCTGCGTTTCATCAGGCATTATTTGCCAACCCTGATAGCACACGTGTGCTATTAAACTTGGGCGGTATTGCCAATATAACCGTCTTGCCAGCCAGTGAAAAAGATCAAGTTGTTGGTTACGATACTGGACCTGCCAACTTATTGTTGGATGCATGGACCTCGTTGCATACCGATAATGCTTATGACGCAGGTGGTGCTTGGGCGCATTCTGGCACCATCATTGAGTTATTATTACAGCAACTTTTGGCACATCCATTTTTTGCTCAGTCTCATCCAAAAAGCACAGGTCGTGAGGACTTTAACTTAACTTGGTTGCAAAATGAGCTACAGGCTTTTGAACAAGCCAATGCTAACATCAGTTATTCAGCAGCCGATGTGCAAGCAACCTTGACTGAGCTAACGGCTATCAGTGCCAGTACGCAAATTAATATGTTTGTCAGTCATGCAAAAAACAGCTCGGTCTATGTTTGCGGTGGCGGTGCATTGAATGACTATTTAATGACACGCTTGCAAGCACATCTACCCCATTGCACAGTAAAAACCACTGAATATTTAGGACTTGCGCCAACGTGGGTCGAGGCCGTTGCTTTTGCATGGTTGGCTAGACAAACATTGATGGGTGAAACTGGTAATTTACCAGCGGTAACTGGTGCAAATAAAGGCGTGGTATTGGGTCAAGTATGTTTTGCCTGACCAGTTAAATTTTAGTTTACATACGTGCACCTATGTGTTTTATAATGACTTTTGAAACGCCATTCTCTTAGGACCTGTAAGTATAGGATATATCGCATGAGCCAGAATAGTAGTTCACCTATCGACCAAGCCACCACTGATGACACAAATAATATGACTGCAGCGCCTGTACATAAATCGCGTCAAAAACCACCTCACTACGAGCGTTCTGATGATACGCGTGTGGTAGTCACAGGTATGGGCGCCATTACGCCGCTCGGTCTAGACGTCGATAGCTCATGGACCAAGTTGCTCAATGGCGAGAGTGGTATCTCACCGATTACACATTTCGATGCCACCGGCTACCGTGCGCAAATCGCAGGCGTGATCAAAGACTTTGATGCCAAGCAATATATGAATGCCAAAGATGCGCGTCGCTATGATGAGTTCATGCATTATGGGGTTGCCGCTTCTGCTATGGCACTAAAGCACGCTGGTTTTATCAAGGAAGTCAGTGCTGCTGATGCGCCAGTACAAGGCGTTGACCAAGATCGCTTTGGTATCATTTTAGGTTCAGGTATTGGTGGTATCCAAACAATCGAAAACAGCCGTGATACCTTACACGAGAAAGGCGCGGGCAAAGTCTCACCTTTTATTATCCCAGGCTCTATCGTCAATATGGCCGCTGGACTGGTAGCGATTAAGCATAAGTTAAAAGGCCCAAACCTTGCGACATCGACGGCTTGTACCACGGCGACTCATGCCATGGGGCTTGCCGCTCGTTTGATCGCTTATGGTGATGCCGATGTCATGCTGGCAGGCGGTAGTGAAAAAGGCTCTAGCCCACTTGGTATAGCTGGCTTCAGTGCTATGCACGCACTCTCTACTCACAACGATGAGCCAACTAAAGCCTCACGTCCGTTTGATAAAGGTCGTGACGGTTTTGTCCTTGGTGATGGTGCTGGAGTAGTGGTATTAGAAAGCCTTGCCCATGCCAAAGCGCGCGGTGCAACGATATTGGCAGAGCTAGTCGGGTTTGGTATGAGTGATGACGCCAGTCATATTACTGCGCCACCAGAAGACGGTAGCGGTGCGGCAAGAGCGATGCAAAATGCGCTAAACGATGCTGGTATCGAGTCATCAAGCGTCGGTTATGTCAACGCTCATGGCACTAGTACTCCTGCTGGTGATGTTGCTGAGTCTATTGCTATCGAAACTGTTTTTTCTCCTGTAAAAGACAGCATCTTAGTTAGCTCAACCAAATCGATGACCGGTCACTTACTTGGTGCCGCTGGCGGAGTTGAAGCTATCTTTACAGTACTAGCGCTACAGCATCAGCATGTGCCGCCTACGATCAATCTAGATGATATCGAAGACAACTGTAACCTTGATTATGTGGCTAATCAATCACGCAAAGTTGATAACCTGCAGTATGCAGTATCCAACAGCTTTGGCTTTGGTGGTACCAATGGCTCATTGGTATTTGCTCGCTGGCCTATCAGTCAATAATAGCCATCCAGCTACAGCGCAGCGCATGGTAATGAATGCGTTGTAACGTTGGTGTCAGATTTGCTACGTTTGTCCACTTGCAGCCCCTTATCGTACTTGCGTATGATAAGGGGTAATTTTTGGAACATTTATGGACGATACCATGTCAAGCTACTCATTTTCCCATCAGTTTTATCAACGCTGGACGTGTGCGCCTGAGCCAGTACGCGCAGCGATTACCCAAGAACTAAAAGACATCACTACCCTGCTACAACCTGACACCTCATTTGAAGACTTCACTTTTAATACTCATGATTTAGATGCGCATGTAGACGAGCTATATGACAACTACAATGCAGAACAAGCCATTGCTAAAGCGATCACGGACAAACAAGAGAAAGAAGTCGCGGCCGCTGCAAAACAAAAGCTAGAAGACGAGCAGAAGAAAAAAGAAGCAGAAGAAGCCACACGCAAGGCAGAAGCAACTCAAAAAGAACAAGAAAAAAATACGCAGTCAGCGTTAAAGACAGACAACGACAAAAAACTGGCTGCTACCGACGTAGCTAAAGTAAACACAGATAAAGTCGTGGCAGATAGCGCTGTTACTGACGATTTTGTTACTGATAATTCTAGTGCAAAGACTGAAAAAGACGCATCAGAAGTCGTAAATACTGAAGGCAATGCTAACGATAATAAAAATGCTGATAACAAAACCATTAGCGAACAGGCACATGCGCTTAGTAATAACCACATTAAAGATATTAATAACAAAGCCAGTGCCGCGATTAATTTGGTATTGAAAGACGCGAAGCTAGATGCGACACATCAACAGCTAATCCGCGAGCTAGAAACACAGGTCGATGACTATCTCAGTGAGCAAATGATGCTAATGTCTGAAAACCTAAAATCTTGGCTCCGTGCTGAGGTAACCCAACACTTCAGTGAACAGAATGACTCAACTACTAATAATGAAGCTGCTAAGAAAAGCATCCACTAACAGTGATTATTTTTCAGTGTTAGACGTATATTTAGCAACAGTCGCTCAGTAGTAAGTATTAAATAACGAACACTAAAAAGCCCCGTAAATAATTTACGGGGCTTTTTAGTACTTTTAGTTAATGTTTTGAGCTTGGTATTAAATGGCTTTGGTACGTTCAGTCAGCCATTCAAGCGCTGCACCTTCAACACGATCTTTTAGCTCTGCAAAGACTTGACTATGATAGTCATTTAACCAATCAATCTCGGTTTGATCCAACAACGATGGCTCAATCAGACGCGTATCGATTGGGCAGTAAGTGATGGTCTCAAAGTTCAAGAAATCACCAAACTCTGTCTCAGTAGGCTTGGCAACTGACGTATTCACCACCAAATTCTCAATACGAATACCCCATTTACCTTCGCGGTATAGGCCTGGCTCATTACTAGAAATCATACCGACCTTCATCGCGCGCTCTTTTGGCGTGCTTGCGCTATAGGCGATGACCTGTGGGCCTTCGTGTACGTTTAAGAAATAACCAACGCCGTGACCCGTACCATGACCATAGTCCATCTGTGCTTGCCACAATGGCGCACGGCAAATAGCATCGATCAACGGTGAGGCAATACCATCAGGGAAATGGGCACGAGCCAGCGCAATGTGGGCTTTTAACACAATCGTAAAGTCACGTTTATGCTCAGCAGCGACTTGTCCAATACCGACTACGCGAGTGATATCAGTCGTACCGTTTTGATATTGTGCACCTGAGTCAATCAGTAGCAATCCGCCTTCGCCCTCGACCACATCAAGGTAGCTGAATTTTTCTGGCGTTGCACGGTAATGTGGCAATGCGCCATTTTCATTAAAGCCTGCTATGGTTGGGAAGCTTGGCGAGACATAATACGGCTGACGACTGCGCACGTCTATCAGCATACTATCAACATCTAGTTCACTTAAACGCTCGCCGTTTGCTAGACGCTGCTCAAATGTCGCAAAAAATTCAGCTAAGGCAGCGCCATCTTGACGCATCGCTTCACACACATGATCGATATCTGCATCAGATTTTACAGATTTGAGTAATGTGCTAGGTGCCATTTGCTCAATAAAGCCAACATCGTCTGCCATTTTTGAGAGTGTACCTACTGCGACTTTGCTCGGATCTAACAATAATAAATCGTCTGGCGTCAATGCACTCAATGCCTCTTGCACAGCAGAATAATCAGCCAATGTGATACCGCTGTCTTTTAGACTCTGTGCAATATCTTCATTTACTTTATCAGTATCAACAAACAACGTTGCTTTGTCTGCGTCAATCAACATATGTGACAAGAATACCGGATTGTAATCAACATCAGCACCGCGCAAGTTCGTCAACCAAGCAATGTCATCTAAGCTTGAAAGTAAATGATGGGTCGCACCTGCTTCTGCCATGCCTTCGCGTACTGCTGCAAGCTTTGAGGTGGCAGACTGAGCAAGGAATTGCTCATCGTGAGCATATAATTTGGCCGCTGGTAGTGCTGGACGATCTGTCCAAATCTCTGTCAGCACATCACGCTCAGTGATCAAAGTAATATCATTGGCATCAAAGGCATTTAGCAGGCGATCTTGCTCAGCGATAGATAAAACATTACCGTCCACTGCTACGCTATCCCCTTCTTGCAAATGATCGGCTAGCCAATCGATATGATTTGGCTGACCTGGCGCAAGCTTTTCTAAAGTAATACCTGTGCCTTCTAACTGGTCAGCAGCATGTACCCAATAACGGCTATCCGTCCATAGACCTGCAAAGTCAGCAGTCACAACCAGCGTGCCGACAGAACCGGTAAACCCTGATAGCCATAAGCGTGCTTGCCAGTATTCTGGTAGGTATTCAGATAAATGTGGATCAGCAGAAGGTACGATAATTGCGGTGAGATCTTGCGCGGCTAAGGTGCTGCGTAAATTAGCAATACGTTCGTGAATGGCTTGTTTATTCATTGAATGTGTCCTTATAGAAGTTATAAAAATATGATGATGGAGCGATTATCTACAATCGTCTTGTTCTAATAGTCGTCTTGTTTGAGTTGTTGATACCGCTTTAGTTTTAATAAGATATTTATTATCGATAGCAATTATTCAAGCAAACAGTCTACTTATTTAGCTATCTAACTGTGTTTTCGTTGATAACTGCATCCGCTTATTGAGAGTAGAAAATTGAAATTAATATTGCGTCACCGGGGTTTACGGTGCCCTATCATTAGATGTTTGGGCGGATAATAAGCTTTCAATAGCTTGTGCTAAATATCCCACCAACTAAAACAATAAAACGTGCTACCAGTAATGGTAACACGTCTCATCATGTGTCACTTGTGCTGTTGTTAATCACAAATGTACATCAGACTATTTTATTGCTTGGCCAGTTGTTTTTCACGCTCGCTTTCTTTAAGCATTTTATTGATAGGTTTTGCTAGTATCAATAATAATACAGCGGTCACTACCAAGAAGATGGTCATGGTTGTGAACAGACCTGGTAACCCTTCGATTTTGTCAGCTGATACATGCCCACCGAAGAAGGCGGCAACCAAGTTACCCATAGCGATAGAAGCAAAGAATAGCCCCATCATTTGACCTTGCATACCTTCTGGCGCCAGCTTAGTCATGGCAGACAAACCAACTGGGCTTAATGCTAACTCACCTAGCGTCAATAATAATAAACTACCTACCAACCATAGCGGCGATGCCAAGCCAGCACCAGGTGCTAAAATGCTTTTTGAAGCAAAAATCATCAAGGCGAAACCTGCGGCTGCCAGTAGCATACCGAGTGCAAACTTAGCCATACTGCTAGGCTCAAGACCGCGGTTACCAAGCTTGACCCAGATGATGCTAATGATAGGTGCCAATATCAAAATAAATAGCGGGTTCAATGACTGGAACCAAATACTCGGTATCTCAAACCCTAAAACGTTCAGGTCGGTATAACGATCGGCAAATAAGTTAAAAGACGTTGGCTGCTGCTCAAAACTTGACCAAAACAGCGTCGAACCAATGATTAAGACAAAACAAATTAATAAGCGTAGTTTGTCCGTCTTATCCAATCGCGGTGAGATAAACATAATAGCGAAATATAAGATAACCACCGCAGCAATGATGTACGTCATATACTCTGCAACCATCTCAGGATTAAACGATATCATGCCAGTAGACACTAGTAGCACTGCGGCTACTAGCAACGCAACGAAACCACCAACCCAGCGACCGATGTTTTTGTAATGGTCGTTAGATTTTTCCCACTCAGCAGAAATACCTTTGGCGCGTGCATAACGCGTTAAGTTCTTTTGCGCGACAAAACGATAAATCAGTAATGATACCAGCATACCCAAACCACCAACGCCAAAGCCGACATGCCACATGCCTTTTTCTTTGAATACGCCAACGATAAGTGCTGCTAATAACGCACCGATGTTAATGCCCATATAAAACAAGGTAAAACCGCCATCACGGCGAGAGTCGCCTTTGGGGTATAAGGCGCCAACCATCACTGAGATACAGGTCTTAAATAACCCTGAGCCCAAGACAATACAGATTAAACCAACAAAGAACAGCGTCATGCCAAACATCGCTGAAAGCGCGATACACAAGTGACCAAGGGCAATAATAATACTACCCCACCATAACGCCCGCTCTTGACCCAGCCAATTATCTGCCAGCCAACCACCTGGTACTGCTGCTAAGTATAACGAACCCGCAAAAATACCATAAATAGCAGAGGCAGTGACTTCATCGAAGCCAAAACCGCCACTGCTCACTGTTGCCACCATAAATAAAACCAATAGTGGACGAATACTATAATAGGAGAATCGCTCCCACATTTCGGTAAAAAACAATGAGCGTAAGGGCGCAGGATGTCCCATAAAGCCATTGTCTAGTGCTTCTAGCTCTGCTGCACTAGCCCCCGATTTTGTTTCTGTGCCCATAACTTTATTCCTTTAAAGATCATATTTGTAATGACCAAACCCCTGATTATCCAGATGGACGGTCATATAGGCGGAACATTGTTTCACTTGGTTATAATCAAGTAAAGAAAAAATTGGTCAAAAATTACACAAATACCCATAAAAAAAGCCCGCTCTCAATGGTTGAGAACGGACTCTTCTTATAGGTATCTAAGACAGTAATATTATGCTTATAGCACTGTTGATACAGACTTCATAATGCAGCTCATTTAACAATCGAGTAGCACTATTTTAGATCAGTTACATAGTCATACTACAGCTTACTGTGCTGCGGCCTCATCAGTAGCGTCGCCAGCATTCCCAGCATCTACATCACCATCCGCTTGCTCAGCTGTCAAATCAGCATCGGCAACAGCGGCTTGGCTTACAGTACCAGATGCCGTTGCTGTACCAGCTTCTGCGGTGACAACTGCACTATCCGCATCTGCCGCTGGTGTTACGGTTGCATCTGCTGCAGTATCAGGCGCTGTAGCATCTGACGCTTCTTCTGTTGTTGCAGTTTCTGCATCGGCTGGAGCCGCTTCTTCTTCAGTAGCAGTAGCTTCTGCTTCATCTGCCGCAGCTGATGCTTCAGTTGTCTCAGCAGTGATATGCTCGCCTGCTGGACGCAAAAATGCAGAAACACCAATAAGTAAGACAATACCTAAGAACATGGCAATGCCACCTAAAGCGAATAACAGCTCTTTTTTTGGATTGTTATTAACGATACCTTCTGACATACCTTATCCACCTTGCACAAAATATTTGAAATATTGACCTATTATATCGCAATTTATACTGATTTGTGAAAACCCTTAAGTATTTAAAGGGTTTATTATCCACAATTTAACTATTCTTTTTTGGCACTTGTGACAGCTAACTACTTAATCAGTTATCTATTATTCGCTATCAACACATCTTACTTAACAATACTACTTAACCAAACGTACTGGAGCCTTCGTACGTTTACCCAAATAGCTGAGTATTAGTAACAGTGTCATGATAAACAAAATAGGATATTGACCAAAGCGCATGAATGGCGTATTGCCAACTCGTGCCTGAATATCACCGCGCAATACAGTACGTTCAAACTGCGGTGCACGTTCTACGATACGACCTTTGTGGTCAATGATAGCTGTCACACCTGTGTTGGTCGCTCGCATAAACCAGCGACCGTTTTCGAGCGCGCGCATCTGTACCATCTGTAGATGCTGTAGTGGGCCTGCCGACGTACCAAACCAAGCATCGTTTGAGATGGTTAACAAGAAGTCCGTACCAATCGCGTTTTTGCGCGTGGTATCTGGATAGGCCACTTCGTAACAGATGGCTGCACCTAGATTGTGCCCTCGAACACGCAACGGTGACTGCTGATCACTGCCGCGACTATAGCTCATAATATCTTGGCTACCTGCTAGGTTTGGCAGAATATCGAGCACGCCTTGGAATGGAATATATTCTCCAAATGGCACTAGACGTTGCTTTTTATAAAGCCCTTCTGCCTGTGCCCCTAGCGCTACCACGCTATTGTAGAACGGCGGATATTTATCTGTACTGGCATCAAACGCTGCTTCATCCTTATAAGGAATACCTGTCACCCATGTCGTATCAGTCTCTTTGGCCATCGCGACCATTTCACTGATAAACCCAACAGCTTCTGTCTGAAACATAGGAATCGACGATTCAGGCCACAGCACGATGTCACGTCCCCACTCGTCACGAGTCAACGTTGCATAGATTTTTAACGTTTCAATCTGATATTCGGTGAGCCATTTTAGGTCTTGTGGGATATTACCCTGAATCAAAGATACCGATAAATCAGGAGTGCCTTTTGGCTTGGTCCACTGCGGGTTGATCAACCATAGCGTGCTACTAATGATTAGCAATGCTATCGATGGAATTATATAACCACCGCGGCGACGCAATAGTTCAACAATACTGGCAGCCAATAATACCGCTACGAAAGAAACCGCAAAGACACCAGCCACAGGCGCAAGCGAAGACAGCCAATACTGTTCAGTAAACGCGTAACCGACAAATAGCCAAGGAAAACCAGTAAACAACCAAGTTTTCATCCACTCTTGAAGTATCCACAGGGCAGCAAAAGATAAAGGCTGCTTGCCAACTACACGATTAAAGATTAGCGCCAAAAAGCCATGGAACAAGCCCATGCCTAGACCCATGAGCGCAATCATAATCAAAGCAAGCCATGCGGGTGTATCACCATAAACGTGTATCGAGGTGTATAGCCAAAATGCGCCAACACACCACAGCCCTGTACCGTACGCTTGACCAATTAGAAAGGCGCGGCGACCTGTCATCGCTGGTACCAATAACGCATATAAGATGGCAGGTGATACTAAGGCAACTGGCCAAATACCATAAGGCGCGAGCGCGAGTATAAAAGCTGCCCCTGCCAGCCAAGCTATTAGTACCGTCAACCCCATATGTAAACCTTTTGGCTTATCGGGGTTCAGACGTTTTTGCAAATCAACAGTAGACAGACGCATAGCAGTTATCCAAAACCATATTTTCTAAAATTTCTCAGCTAAGCGATGAGATAACACTCACGCAAAACCTGACTGCATAATGCTTTATGCAGGGCCACAAATAAAACCCACCCATGATACCAGTCAAAACCTACAAGTGGGTAAATTTGCGTAGCTAAAACCTCATTCTAAAGTTCAAAAGGCAGAAAGCAAAAAACACGATTTTTCATCGTGTTTTTATGAAACTTGCTAGAAATAAGCTTGCCTGAAACTGTATTAATTAGGCATTTGGTATAGCCCTATAGAAAAGCTAGTGGCTGCCTATCAATATCTGTTGCTCGGCATTGGTTTTGGTCAGCTCTAGATTTTGGATAAATCGCCCTTCTACGTCAGTAATAGTAATTTTCCAATCATCTATCACGACGCTCTCGCCTTCTAAATCACCAACGAAGCCAAGTGCTTGCATGACCAGACCGCCCATCGTATCGACATCAGTATCGTCAAAACGACTACCCAGCTCATCATTACAGTCTTCAATTACTGTAGACGCTTGGACACGCCATGTGTTTGGCTTTTCTGGATCAGGGACGATGTTATTGATATCGCTGTCTTCATCAAAGTCATCATGCTCATCGACGATGTCGCCAACGATTTCTTCTAACAAATCTTCCATGGTGACCACACCACCAAAGTTACCAAACTCATCAACGACAATCGCCATATGCACTTGGGTGCGCTGCAATGAGCGTAGCAAGGTATCAGAACGAGCCGTCTCACTGATATATAACGGCTGGCGCACCAAGTCTCTGAGACGCTTACTGTCAATTTTGTCTTCTTGGTTGCGAACCATATGTACCAGAATCGGAATCAAGTCTTTTGCCAATAAGATACCGATGACGGCGTCATCATCTTGGCTGTCAAAAACAGGATAGCGCGAGTGGGTGGTCTCAAGAATGATATCCATCACTTCGGCAAGGCTGGTGCTCTCGTGCAGACCAATCACTTGCGGACGCGGTGTCATGATTTCGCGGACTTGTGTCGCAGGCAAATCGAGCACGCCTTCTAACATATCGACCGTATCAGGCTCTAAAAACTGGCGCGAGTCTTGTACCAGACGAATCAATTCATCACGGGTTTCGGGGGCGGTCGATAGCCAGCGTTTTAAGCCGCGCATCGACCAACTACTCGGGCTGGGAGTGTCGTCAGACATGGTGGTGTGATTTAACCTCTTTAGTTAATAAAAATTAGAATAGTATTCAATAGAAAAACGAACAATACTCAATAAAAAAACAAGTAGAGCCTAGATGGGGATAAAAGTAGCAAATAAAATAGCTGGTTTGTTATTAATTACTGGATGAATAACAAATTTGCTAGTACAAATTAGCTTCACTTTATCGCAAGGCTCACCGACATTCAACGACAAATTCACTCAAATTGTATTGTCAGCGTGTTATAAACTTTGCTATGGTCAAAGCCTTTATTTATCAAAGCAAACCCTATGTCGCTACGTTCCGTTTTTTCTCACCTACTCTCGTCGAGTTCACGCAGTCGACTGTCAGACAGTCGTGGCTTAGAGAGCTGTGGTTTAGAGAACCTTGACTTAAAATGCGAAACATTAGAACGTAAACAGCCAAAGCCTACATGGCGCCAGCGTCTTGTGACTTTTTTAATTGCCGTTACGTTATTGTTATCAGCGCTATGGTTATTACTCGCGATTTGGTATCAGTACGGCGTCAGCTCAGTATTGACTTGGCTTGCGACAATAGTGATTGTAGGTATATTAGCTACGCTGCTAAGTACACGTTACTGGGATGCCGTCACAAGAGTATTGCATAGTGACTCATTATCTAATAAAAAATCAATTGGTAAAGGCACAGCAACCAAGCTAATTATCGGCGTATATAGCGCTATTTGGCTCATAGGTTTAGGTTGGTTTTTTTCTATCGAACCGCAACAAGATCGAGAATGGATGGCTGAAGTCGACCAGCGAGTCTCCTATGAGCGCGATGCGAACAACCCTGATTTGATTACTTTAACCAATGTTCGTAACTTTGATTGGCAAACTGAAGAAGACGCTACCGAGCATTGGGATACCCGTACGATTGATTTGTCTAAACTCTCTGGCGTTGATGTGACCAATTCTTATTGGATGGGACCGCTAATCGCTCATACTTTAGTTAGCTTTCGATTTGAAGATGATAGACCACTTGCCTTCTCATTTGAAATACGTAAAGAAGACGGCGAGTCTTTTTCAACGCTTGCTGGGTTTTTTCGACGTTATGAGCTGAGCCTGATTGCCGCAGAAGAGCGCGACATCATCTATACCCGTAGCAATGCGCGCGGCGAGCAGGTTTATCTGTTTCCTATTAGCAATTTGCAACAGCATGAATTGAGGTCGCTATTTGAATCTTATCTAACGGCGGCTGATGATTTGAACGCTAAACCTGCTTGGTACAATACATTAACCAGCAACTGTACCAATATCATCTTTTATATGGCGCGTATCGTTAGTGGCGATCGCTTGCCATGGGATTATCGGATTTGGGTCTCTGGTTGGTTACCAAACTATCTATATGATGTAGGCATGTTGGATGCGGCACCCGAAAAGGACAACCAACCTTGGTCAATGAACACGTGGTATGAGCGCACTCATATCAACCCAAAGGCAAAAGGCTTTGATAATCAAGTCAACTCACAGTTTGATACCGATAGAGATAAAAACAGCCGTAAATTCTCACAGCAGATTCGTCAAGACATTCCGATACCAGCATTGGCTAACTCGCAAGCAAGTGCTGAAGCAAAGGCCAAGTCTACTGCTCAGGCATCTAACTAACTGTAGACTAAGGATTAACCCAGTTAACCACCCGTGTCTCCATTTCTTCATCAGACATACCGATTTCCGTGACACAGCGACCAGCGACGCCCACGTTGGCCGCTCGCATCTGTTGTTGTGTCAACACAGCATCCCCAGTCAATAATAAATGCCAACTTGGTAAGTCCTGCCCTTTATACAGACGCTTATAAGCGCAGTGCGATGGTAGCCACATCATCTTGGGCAAGTTGTCCATAGTCAGCTGAATACAGTCTGGCACGTGCTCTTGCCGCGTTGCATAGTGACTGCAATATCCCGTCGCGCAGTCCATCAACTGGCAGGTGACATCGGTATATTCGACCATCTCCTCATCCACATTGCCACTTTCATCTTCATCGATATACTTAATCAAGCAACAACTGCCGCAACCATCACACAGTGCTTCCCACTCGCTATGGTTTAGTTCTGTTAACGCAAATCGCGACCAAAACTGCGGACGTAGTGGCTCAGACTTAGAACTAGCATTAGAATCGACATCGGTACTATCAGGGAACAAACTTACCGATTGCGCAGGCTTGGCCGCTGCATCGAGACCTAAGTTCAAGTCAGATTGGTCATTATTTTTGTTTAACAAATTTATAGTCATAAAGTCGCAGTAGCATTTTGATAAAGAGCGTTACAGTATTATAGCTGTTTTTGCTAGACATGGGCGTTAAGGTAGTACGAGTTAGAAAAACGAACCATCACAATGACGAATAATTAAAACTCACAACATAAAAAAGGACAATAATATGTCAATTAAGACGTTTGAATTAATCAGTACTACCGAGAACGGTGTAGAACTTATCAGTTATGTAGCATTACCAGAAAATGCTTCAGATGAAAATCCAGCAGCAGGTATCTTGGTTGCACCAGAATGGTGGGGTGTGGTCGATCATCCAAAATCAGTGGTTGAGCGTTTGGCAGAAGCGGGCTATGCAGCAGTCGCTATGGACGTTTACGGTGAAGGAAAACTAACTACTGATGCGGCGCAGGCAAACATGTGGATGGAACAAGTACTGGCCGATCAAGATATGCTAATGGCACGCTGCCGCTTAATCCTTAATGACTTCAGCGATCAGTTATCTGTCGATGGTGACAACCTAGGCGCAATCGGTTACTGCTTCGGCGGTAAAGTTGTACTAGATATGGCTCGTGAAGGCATGCCGCTAAAAGCGGTCGCCACGTTCCATGGTAACCCAACGCCAAAACAGCCAGCAGACAAAAACTTTGCAGCAAAAGTATTGGTTGCTCATGGCCGTGACGACTCAATGGTATCAATGGATGCTATCGAAGGTCTAAAATCAGAGCTAGATGCAGCCGATGTTGATTACACTATCGACGTTTATGACAATGCCAAACATGGCTTTACCAATCCGCATGCTGATGAGCGTGCAGCCAAAAATGAAGTAGATCTTGGCTACAATGAAGCTGCTGCTAAACAAAGCTGGGAAAACATGCTTGAGTTTATGAAAGCCAATTTAGCATAAAAAACGATTTGGTATAAAGACTATTAAAAAGGGTAGCTTAATTATTAAGCTACCCTTTTATTTTGAGTGTCATTCTAGCATTTGTCTTTTAGCCCAGTAATCAGAGTAGTCTTGTGCTTCTTATCAAATCACGTCATTATCACTTTACTATAAACTGGATTGAGTGACGAAGATGTTGTATCTAATAGTGACCCAGTTGGGCTGGCTGGCTTTTACGATTTTATTGATCGTGGTGGTCGCGTTATATACTAGGATAACTCGAAAAATCGAGCATCTACGCCGCGATGTAACGACGCTGCAAGCTGAGCTTGAGCAACAAAGACATCGTAGTATGACGCCTCCGTCTGCACCTTTCGTCGATAAAAATGATTATGCACGCAACACTGCTACTAACGATCCTCATCTTAAAGGCAATGTTCCTAAAGACAGTGACGCTAAAGACCATGATGCTAAAGAAATAGCTTTTGACTCACAACACTCTTCTTCAGATAATCAGCTGCCTGTATCACCACCACCGCTTCCTACCGTTGCTTCAAACTCGACCATACATGCAGCATCAAACATCTATGACGATAAATCTATAGACAATAATGCCTCGATAAATACGGAAAACACAGAGCCTACCGCACCGATTGAGCCAGATGAACGCTCATTGCCTATTGTGACCTCTCTGATTCACTCAATCAAAAACTGGTTTTTCGGTGGCAATTTGGTCGTGCGAGTCGGCGTATTGGTGCTATTGGTAGGTGTGGTGCTCCTGCTTCGCTTATTGAGCGAATATATCGAGATTTCAATTACCACAAAGCTGATAGCAGTCGGCGTTACAGGGTTAGCATTGGCAGCGCTTGGATTAAAGCTAACGGCAAAACGCTTTTCATATGGGATTACGCTACAAGGCGCAGGCTTAGCAATTGCTTATCTAAGCACCTTTTTTGCTTACAGTGTTTATGAAATCATTCCTAGTATCCCAAGCTTTATCGGGCTTGGGTTATTGTCTGCCGTCACTATTGCGCTCGCCGTACGTCAAAACGCCTTCCCATTGGCATTACTGGCATTATCTGGTGGGTTTTTCGCACCGATTCTGACCAGTGAAGATACTGGCAGCTTGGTCACCTTATTCAGCTACTATCTACTGTTAAATGTCACAATTGCCGTGATTGCTCATTATCGACCATGGAAAATATTGAATCTATTCGGTGTGACTGTGACATTTGGCTTGGCATACTATTGGGGTATCAGCGAAAACCTGAGCGCCGTCATTGAAACGCAGCGCTGGGCATTGGTGGCATTAGTAACCTTACACTGGCTGCTTTACTTGTTTGTCGTCATTCGTTATGCACAGCAAATCATCACCTATAATGCGCTAAACGAAAAAGACCTCAGTCATGCTGATAATACAGATGACACAAAACACTTGGACAAAGCCCATGTAGGCAGCGCCTATGTATTCCCCATTGATACGGGTTTACTGTTTTCAGTACCACTAATGGCTTTTGGTTTATTTTCTGCCTTACTAAACGACATCGCTAACGCCCTCACGATTACCAGTGCCATTTTGGCTGCGGTTTATCTTGGGATGGGTTGGCTGTTCATCCAGCGTAGTAGACGCTATGCTTTAATCACCGAAGGCATGCTGGCGCTAGGATTAGGATTTTTTGCGCTCGTTATTCCGTTGGCACTAGATGCTGAATGGATTGCTTTTGGCTGGTCAGTACAAGGATTGGCGCTAGTATGGTTTGGACGACGCTCGTTGCGATCGTGGTCGGTGTTATTTGGCTTGCTATTACAGCTCGTCAGTATTGGTATGCTAGTGACGACAGCGATATTCTCTATCGAAGACTATCCCGTTTTGGCCTTTAGTATTTCAGCGCTTAGTTATCTAGCGACCGTCTTTATATTACACGCTAGCAACTCCCCTGCTGCGCTGATTAATACGTTAGACACACGTGATAACTTTAACAATAAAGGCGCTACCACATCCTCGGTCATACAATTGCAAACACTAGACGGTACATCAGATCCATTAACTAGCTATGCCCATGCGCTAGGTGTCAGTACGCAAGCTGCACAGCAATGGCTGACCTCCATCAATAGTCAGAGCCGCGTATTCAAATTCGTTTGGCACAGCCCTAGATTCATCAAATTTTTGACATTGACCGCGATGGCTTGGATGCTACAAGTACTAATGCTTGATTTACATCATTGGTTTGATATCTGGCAATCAAGCACGATGGTAATTGCACTGGCAGCACTCATCAGCTTGATCACTTATTGGGTCATCAATCGCTATCGTCCGTGGGCAGAAATTAGACAGCTTAGTCATGGATTACTAACCTTATTCTACTTCATGCTAATACTGCAACTGCCCCAAAAGTTTGAGCGAAATTTAACATGGGCAACAGCAGAGTGGTTGGTGTTTGTAGGCTTAATAATCGGTTGGTTGGTCATGGGTCAGCTATGGCTAAAAACATGGTCTGATACATTGTCTGATAATAACAATACCTCACGTTATACTGCTGCAAGCTGGCTAGGTACGGGTATCTTACTCATTACTGCCGCGGCGCATTACGGCCTACCAGACTCTGATGGCGTGATGGCTTTCTTGTTTTCAGCGACACTCATATTATTTGGGTTATGGTTAAATCTTCGTTATCTCAGTCAAAATAAAAAAAGTACATCAACTAACAAAACGTCAAAACAAGGTCTGCTATATTGGTTTAATTGGCAACAGGCACTATTAGGATGCGCTGCCATTTTTGCTCCCATTGCTTTACTGTGGGTTGTTCTTACCAATTGGTCTTATGACGGTGTGATTTGGGGCCTATCTTATTTTCCATTGTTCAACCTATATGACATCACATCGTGGCTGACGCTATCGGTTGGTTTTAGTCTGTATTACATCAGCCAACGTCGCCACAATGAAACCGTTATCGATTCGAGTGTAGCTGCCAAATCTAAGCGCGTATTCACCACTGAGAATTTGCTAATTATATTGGGACTGATCAGTTTTTGGTTGATCTCTAGCATGTTGGTCAGAACGCTACATGCCTTTATTGGCACGCCACTTTGGAATGACTATCAAGGCGGCGCATGGCAGAGCGAGCAAGTACAAACAGGACTTACGATTTTATGGACGCTCTTAGCCTTGGTCGCCACTATCCTTGCCAGCCGCTACTGGCAACGCGCGCTTTGGTTTATGGGTATTGGATTATTAGGTATCGTCGTCCTCAAGCTGGTCTTGGTCGATTTGTCACAGACTGAGGCAATTTGGCGAGTGATATCCTTCCTTGGCGCAGGCAGCTTAATACTATTAATTGGTTACCTTGCCCCATTACCACCAGCGCACGAGGAAACAGAAAACCACAATCAAGCGTAATGACAAAGCTGGTTGGGTGAAATTGTGCCGTGAACAAGGTGGTTCTGTAGTAAACTGGACACCATTAGAAAGTAAACGTTGATTGTTTTACTTTTAGCATTTTTTATAAAAGGTTATGAAAGCAGATGGATAAGAGAGCAAGTATTCAGTGGTTCCCTGGGCATATGAACAAAGCCCGTAACGAAATCAAAGAAGTCATGCCGCAGATGGATTTGGTCATCGAGGTCATCGATGCGCGTATTCCATATAGTAGTGAAAACCCAATGGTCGCAGCACTGCGCGGCGAAAAACCTGTTATCAAAATCCTGAACAAAGCTGACCTTGCCGATCCTGAGTTGACTCAAGCATGGATGGATTATCTCGAGCAGCAAGATGGTGTCAAAGCCATTGCTTGTGATACTGAAAAAGCCAATGATGTAAAACGCATCATCGCCATCTGTAAGCATCTCGTACCCAATAAAGTCGGGACTGGTCGTCAAATCAAAGCGATGATTATGGGTATTCCAAACGTTGGCAAATCAACGCTGATCAATACGTTAGCAGGACGCGCTGTGGCGAAAACAGGCGACGAGCCGGCCGTGACCAAGTCACAGCAGCTGATTAAACTAGACGATGACATCATGCTCTATGACACGCCCGGTATGCTATGGCCAAAAGTCGAAAACGAAAACTCAGGCTATCGTTTAGCAGCGACAGGCGGTATTCGTGATACGGCTTTTGACTTCGCTGATGTGGCAAGCTATACCGCTGAGTACCTAATGCAAGCCTATCCTGAGCTGCTAAAAACCCGCTATAAAATTGAAAAGCTGCCAAAGACTGATTGGGAGTTTTTTGAAGTGGCTGGACGTAATCGCGGCTGTGTACGCGCGGGCAACCAAGTCGATACTTATCGTATGTCTGAGATTCTCATTAACGAATTGCGTAGCGCGAAGATTGGTCGCATCACGCTAGAAACACCAGCAATGACTGAAGCGGAAGAAATTGTCGTCGCTGAACAACGACTCGCTGCTGAAGAGAAGAAGAAGGCTAAAGAAGAAGAAAAACGCTTACGTCGTCTAAAGACACGGAAGAATCGGAAGTAGATTCACCAATAATATAAGCTACTATGAATCCATTAATACCATCGGCTAAAACCATTCAAATTTATCTGCCAAAAGGTAACCCTCGTGGATTGCGTTTGGCAGAGATGACTACGCGCACAGTAAGATTGATTGAAATCCCCCGTATCCACATTGACGATTTTTTTGCGATGCCCGATGCCAATCAAGTTGGTTTGTATTTTTTGATTGGTGATACCGATAGCGTAGAGAGGCCGTTACTTTATGTTGGACAAACTGGTGATCTTAAAAGACGTCTTAACCAACACGATGACAAAGAGTTCTGGACACGGGCTTTTGTCATGCTCTCAACTAATAACTCTATGACGCAAACCCATGCGCTATATATGGAACATAAAGCTATCGCAACGGCCATTGAGGTGGGTCGTTACGAACTAAAAAATGGAAATAATGGTAATAAACCGCATACACCTGACCCATTAAAGGCTGATTGCGAGGAATTATTCCACACCCTTGACGTTTTACTATCCACCTTGGGACAGCCTATTTTCGAATCCTTGGCTATTCATAATAGCCTTTATAGCCACGAGACTTATAAAAGCAAATCGACTGATTCCACCATTGCTCAAATAATCGATGAAGCTCCATCGAAACCTATTCCATCCTTGTTTTACTATAAGGTAAAAGATGGTGATGCTAAAGGGTACTATGACGACGATGGCTTCGTAATATTAGCAGGCTCTCTCATACGACAAACACAGACATCATCAGCTCCGCCATTTGTGACTAAATTAAAAGAGAGTCTGCTCAGTAGCGGCAAACTCGTAGCCGTAAACGATAAAAGTTATAAACTCACTGAAAACCATTTATTTAAAACACCCAGTGGAGCTAGTGCTCTAGTATCAGGACGTTCGACCAACGGATGGATTGAGTGGAAAAATGAATCGGGTGAGACTTTAGACAGTGTCTATCGATAAACTCTTACTTCTCTATAGCGATACTATCTATCCCCTTTATTTATAAACAATTAAGCCTCATATATTGGTAAATAGTTTTATCTATTTACCTTTTTTCCTGCCAACTCCAAACTCTATATATCCCTGTTCAACTTACAAGGAATGCTCTTGCCTACTCAGTTTTCTCAGTCATCTACTGCTCTTAACTCCTTTGCCCCGCGCCTACTCGATTGGTTTGCCGAAAATGGTCGCCATGACTTACCTTGGCAACAGCACCAGACCGATACGCCAAATCCTTATATCGTTTGGTTATCTGAAGTGATGCTTCAGCAAACGCAGGTGACCACTGTACTGCCCTACTTTGCACGTTTTATGGCATCGTTTCCGACCGTGCAAGATTTGGCAGCAGCAGAGTGGGATACCGTAGCAGAGCATTGGGCAGGGCTTGGCTATTATGCGCGTGCGCGTAATTTGCATAAAGGTGCCAAGCAGTTGGTCGAAGTAATCGATGAAACTGGTAACTTTCCGCAGACGCTCACAGGATGGGAAGCGATTTCTGGTGTTGGGCCATCGACCGCAGGCGCAATTATGGCGATGGGATTACACCGTTATGGCGTCATCTGTGATGGCAATGTCAAACGGGTATTGACGCGCTGGGCCGCCATCGATGGTGACATCACTAAGTCTGCTACGACGAAAGAGTTATGGGCATTAGCGGAGCGTTTAACACCGACAGAGAACTCAGGACTGTTCGCACAAGCCATGATGGATATGGGCGCGACATTATGTACCCGTAGCAAACCTGCTTGCCTATTATGCCCGCTACAAGAAGATTGCTTGGCACATGCTGAGGGGCGCGAGACTGATTATCCTGTCAAAGCGAAAAAACAGCCCAAACCGAGTAAGTTTAGTGATGCGTTACTGATAGAAAATATAGACGGTGAGATATTGTGGCTACAACGCCCTGATAATGGCATTTGGGGTGGATTATGGAGCTTGCCATTACAGTTTGTAGAGAGAATTGATGGTAAAACGAGTGGTAGCACTGCGAAGAAAGTAGAAGCTAACGATGACAAACTATCGAATATGCCAAATGACGTACGTAGTAATGAAAAAATATACGAAGCAGAATTTACTACCGCTGAGCAAATCATTAATGAATGGCTCATAAAAAATGAACTGGTCACAAAATCAGTTAGCAATACCTTGCTCGATGATGCCCCTATCAAGCATTCGCTGACGCATTTTCACTGGTATTTGACCCCGCGTAAATTGACGATTGACGCGACGCAGGTAACTGAACTAAATCAAAAATTAGCAGCGGCTGAAATTGACTTTAAATGGCTAACCGAACAAAAAGCGCAGGACAGCCTAGGGCTACCTCGCGCGATGGTTAAGATCTTAGAGTAAAAAGTTGGAATAAAAAAAAGCGACTCATTATTAATAACGAGTCGCTTTTTTATAATGACAATCTAAAGGCAGCTGAGCCTACAGCACTCTAAGACTTTGGCACACGCAAGCGCATGAGTCCTTCTTGTTGCACGGTAGCGACCAGTTTGCCATCTTGCCAAAACTGGCCATGATTCAAGCCTTTCGCATTAGACGTGGTATCGCTCCACATGTCATACAGCATCCATTTATTCAAATCAAAATCGCGATGGAAATGCATCGAGTGATCGATACTGGCAGCTTGCAGACCACTGGTCATAAAGCTAACACCATGAGACATCAGCCCTGTGCCAACCAAATAAAAGTCTGACGAAAATGCCAATAGTGCCTGCTGAATAGCCACTGGCTGATTGCCTAACTCACGAATGCGTAGCCAGTTTGCTTGCTTGGGTTTCATAGGTTCTGGGCTAATCGGATTACGCGGCTTCACTGGCTTAATCTCGACATGACGGCGGCGCATAAATCTTGCCTTTAGTGCTTCTGGCACTTTTCCGACATTCTCTTCTTTTAAATCTTGCTCTGTTAGCAAGTCTTCTGGCGGTGGATAGACAGGCATGTCTTCTTGATACTCAAGCCCATCTTCCATCGGTGAGAACGAAGCAATCATTGAAAATATCACTTGCTCAACAGGCGGCTTACCACGTACTTCTTTGTACTGGATAGCCGTGACTTCACGTGCAGACAAGCTACGACCATCACGCAATCGACGGACTTGGTATATCACTGGTTGGTTGATATCGCCACCACGCAAAAAATATCCATGCAGTGAGTGACAAGGTTTGTCTTTATCTAATGTATGCGCCGCTGCCATAATCGCTTGAGCGAGCACTTGCCCACCAAATATACGACTGCCCACATAGTCATGGCTTTTACCCTCAAACACATCAGGGGTAACTTCAATAAGCGCGATAGTAGCCAGCAGCTCATCAATCAGTTGTAGATTGTCGGACATGACGATATGTTTCCTTATTTTTATCAAAAACGCTCAGCATCTGATGATATTGATGCCATATAGCCATCATATTTGAATGTAAAATAATGCGAGATCACTTGTTAAGATCTGTCGAAGGAGACCTTAAAATAAACATACAGACATCGTTAGCGATGTTATCACCGAATATTTATTTTCTATAGAAAAGGTAAACATCTTACCCAATATTGGTGGCTTTGACTAGTTGCTGTCGGCTTACTCATAAGTATTGCTTATCTGTTTTTGCCAGACAAATCTCAACTAAAGATCAAAGCAAGCAATCTCAACCATAAAAAAACGAGATGTATAATAACACCTCGTTTTTGACAAATACGCCGATGTTTATGGCTTAACTGCTACGAGTACGCGAATAGAATCCGGCACTAGCGATAAGTTACCAAGTGCTTGCTCACCTTGAGCTTTAAGCTGCTCTAAACGCTCAATCTCTTCAGGACGTACGTTTGGATTGATCGTCTGTAGATGTTTTAGACGCTTGATTTCACGTGACCACTGCTGGCTAAAGCGGCTACTTGCTTGCTCACCAATCTCAGCGATCTGCTGACGAGCAATGTCTTCAGCTTCGTAATAACGCTGCTCAATCACATCGCCGCGTACTTTAATGACTTGGCGAGCACGGTTTTTATCCAATCGCTCAACGTGCGGCATAATCATCTCAGCACTGATACGAGCCGATAAATCACTGCCTTGCTCACTGATAAAGACACGGATATTTTGCGTGGACAAAGTCGCTGGCAGATTGAGCACTTTTGGCGCGATTGCTTCAACACGGAAATTCACCTCTAGCAGTACCATACCTTGCGGAACCGCGGCACTTTTTAGCATGGCAACTGTCGTATTACCAAAGGTGCTGGTGCTCGCTAGCTCATAAATTGCCCGCATCAATGGATGCTCATGAGTGATGAATTCGATATCTTCACGCTGAAGCGCTTGCTCACGCTCGAAGGTCAACGTCATACCGTCTTCATCACCAAGTGGCAAACCATCAATATAGTCACTGATCTCGGTGCTATCGATAGGTGCGATCACCCACGAGCCATCACGTTGAATGTTGTGATCGATATTGGCAGAGGCAAAGAAACGCTCAATAAAGTGCGGCAGCAAATTATTACCATCGAAGTCACGCATAGCATCGGCGATACGACCTGCGACACGCGGACGACATGAGTTGTACTCTAACAGACGATCACGACCAGCTTGTAGCTGTGCTTCTAGTCCCAAACGTGTCTGTAGCGCCTCGTCAATAATGTCTTGCAAGATGACATTGTTCTCAGAAGTATCAGCACCCTCAAGCATTGGCTTAAGCTCTTGAATATATTGCTCTTGTACGCTTTGTGCGGTTGGCGATATCTGATTGAACATGTTCAGCGCATCGTTATACCACTGATACAGACGCTCTTGCGCTGTACCTTGTACGTAAGGTACATGTAGCATAATTTGCTGCGTCTGACCGATACGATCTAGACGGCCGATACGCTGCTCTAACGTATCTGGATTAGCAGGCAAATCCCATAGTATTAACTGGCTTGCAAACTGGAAGTTACGACCTTCTGAACCAATCTCTGAACATAGTAGTATCTGCGCGCCTTCGCTATCTGCAAAGAATGCAGCTGCTTGGTCACGCTCAAGCAAAGTCATTTGCTCAGTAAAGATAGCTGTTTTGATACCTGCATGCAGACGCAATACCGCTTCTAAACTCTCTACCGTCGCCCCACTACGAGCGATTAATAGCACTTTTTGATGCTTAAGCTCACCGCGTAAGATATCAATCAACCAAGAAACGCGTGGATCATCTTCTAGCCAGCCACCGTCTGGTTGGTTTTCTTCGCCCCATAGCTGCTCACGCAACTTACCATTGGTTTGATAGCTGTCTTTCCATGCCTCAGGAAGTGGCAGTGGATATGGTTGGCTACTACGGCCATAGAACCCTTTGACGCTCTCACGAGTATTACGGAACAAAATACGACCTGTACCATGACGATCTAATAGCTCATTTAGTGCATGAGTTCTTAGTTTTTCATCTTCATTGATTGAAGATAGTTCTTCAATACTAATATCTAATAAGCTACTTAAGGCAGCGATTTGACCTTCATTCAATGGCTTTTCTTCTATTAAGACACCAGCAACTGCTGCTGTCTCTGCAAAAGCTTCTTGACCATCGATAAACTCATCTAAATCATCAAAACGATCTGGATCAAGCAGACGCAGACGGGCAAAGTGGCTTTGCGCACCGAGCTGCTCTGGCGTTGCTGTCAACAGCATCACGCCTGGCGTTTCTTCGGCGAAATCTGCAATCAAGTCATACTTATCATTGCCGCCCTGTGCTTCATCCCAATGCAGATGATGCGCTTCATCAACAACCAATAAATCAAACCCTGCATCCATCGCTTGGTCATATAAGTCTGGGTGATCAAGCAATAGATCCATACCACCAATGATACATTGCTCAGTGGCAAAGACGTTTTGTTCAGGATCGTGTTCTTTAATAGCCGCAGTACGCACTAGATCAAACAAGGCAAAGTTTAGGTTAAAGCGGCGACGCAGCTCAATCATCCATTGATACTGCAAACTATCTGGTACCAAAATCAACACACGCTCAGCTTTGCCCGTTAGCAACTGCTGATGAATAATCATGCCCGCTTCGATGGTCTTACCAAGGCCAACTTCATCAGCCAATAATACACGCGGCGCGATACGCTTACCGACTTCATGTGCGATATATAGCTGATGCTCGATGATATCGACACGTGCACCCATTAGGCCTTTTAGTGGGTGGCCTGCTAGCGCTGACTGCATGCGCAAGATGTCTTGACGCAGCTCATACCAGTCACCGCGCTCAATACGGCCAGCAAGCAAGCGTTCAAGCGGCTTGGCCAATGTGATATTGGCAGCAAGGCGGGTTTCCATGATGCCGCGCTCGTGCTCATCGACGCCATATTTAAGTACGCCCATCACTTCATCAACGGCATTGACCGTATAGCTTTTTCCATCTTGATCGTAGATGCTATCGCCTACTTTAAACACCACGCGCGATAATGGCGCAGAGTTTTTTGCGTAGACGCGTGTCTCTTCACTTTGCGGAAATAAAATATGCACACACCGATCGTCAACATCGATGACCACACCTAAGCCAAGCTCAGACTCCGTATCAGATAAATAACGTTGACCAACGGCGAATTCAGTACTGTGCAATGAAGCAATAGAGATAGTCATAAGGCGATGTCTTTTGTACTCAGATAATGAAATTTAGATAGATAGCTTAGAAAACAGCAATGGCGGCTAACAATAGCTAAATAAGGTTGTTCACATCATAAAATGTCAAAAAGACATAGAAGAAGTGCCACAACACCAATCAAGCCAATCGTTCAGCCCAACCATTATATAACGTTAGCGGGTAGATGAGTGCGTTAAGTTGACTTTTCAAGAGGCAGCTTGCGATAGCTATGATTTTATCAGCTATTTAATCGATACTATGTCAGACCAATATACGATTGTTAAATAATACAGATTATCCTATTTCAACAGCAGCTTATATCTATTCAATCGATATTTGGCCAATTCGTTTTTGACTAAAAATATCAACGTGCTACATTAAGCCGATAAGAAATCATGCGATAGCCATTTATTCGCTAATTATCTATAAGACAACAATAAGTAAGGACTAGCCATGCAAGCCGTTTTTTTAGATAAAGGTACGTTTTCTGATGGTATTGACCTGCCAGCGCCAATAGGTGTGAGCGATTACATCACTTATAACGACACGCCAAAAGACACGGCTGTCATCATTGAGCGCTGCAAAGACGCCGATATTATTATCACCAATAAAGTACAAATTGGTGCTGAGGTGATAAAGCAATTACCGAAACTTAAGCTGATCCAACTGACTGCCACTGGCATGAACAACGTCGATCAAGCCGCTTGCGATAAGCACGATGTTGCGCTGTTCAATGTCGCTGGTTATGCGGTCAAAAGCGTTCCCGAACACACATTTATGCTCATGCTGACAGCGATGCGTGCTGGTATTCATTATCATCAGAAAGTCGCTGATGGCACGTGGCTGGCAAACGGTAATTTTTGCCTGCTGGATATTCCGCTGATTGATTTGGAAGATAAGACATTAGGTATTATCGGTATTGGCACTATCGGCAAGCGCGTGACCGAGATTGCTCGTGCCTTTGGTATGACCGTACTGTGGGCAGAGCACCAAGGACGTGAACCACGCAGCGACGACTATACCGCGTTTGATGAAGTGCTGGCGCGTGCGGATGTGATCAGTCTGCACTGCCCATTGAACGAACAAACTGAGCATCTTATTAATAAAGATACTCTGGCAAAAATGGTTAAACAACCGCTCATTGTCAACGTCGCCCGTGGCGGCATCGTTGATAGCCAGGCATTAACTGACGCGGTTAATAATGAGCAAATCATCGGCTATGCTAGCGATGTGTTTGAACAAGAACCGATCGCCGATAATGACCCTTTGCTCAATATCAGCGACCATCCGCGTGTTATCTTTAGTCCGCATAATGCATGGGGCAGCAAAAGCGCTCAAGAGACCTTGTGGCAGATGTTAAGCAAGCAAGTGGCCGATTTCATCGACAACCATCATCAATAATTACCAAGATACTAACGACTGAACCGTAACCAGTCGTCTTTTACCTTACGATACTTAAGCATGATTCGATCGCTTAAATAGTTGTTGGTCACGAACCAAGGATAGCGATCGCCTTGCTTAGGTAGCTCGTCTTTGCCGCGTCTGACATAACCAGACGATAGCGAACCCATCACGGTATCTGCTTGAGCACAGGCTGTCATATCGTCAGTCTGTGCTTGTGGCATGGCGACTTGATAATGGTTTTTATGCATATACCCCAACAGCCTCACTACATATTGACAAGCCAAATCGATTTTTAGTGTCCACGAAGCATTGGTATAGCCAAACAGTGCTGCCAGATTAGGTATGCCTTCTATCATGACCGCTTTGTAGGTCATACGCGTGCCAATATCGACAGCTTGACCATCGATATATACCACAGCCCCGCCCAACATCTGTAGCTTTAAGCCAGTCGCAGTAACGATGATATCAGCGTCGAGATGCTGGCCAGATTGCAGCATAACTCCTGTCTCAGTAAAGTGGCTGATTTGATCGGTTACCACTGTTGCACGTTTGTCCTGCAAGGCCTTGAATAAATCACCGTCAGGTACCGCGCATACTCGTTGATCCCACGGATTATAGTCAGGCATAAAATGGTTGCTATCAACGCCGCTACCCTTTAACTCTTTTTTTACTCCATTTTTTAAGACTGCTTTCATCACCTTGGGTGCATGAGTCGCAACTTTGTACAGGCCTTGTTGCCGTAACACGTTGCGCGCGCGTAGTGCCGTATAAGCCTGCTCTTTTGATAATGGTGAAAACTTGCCTGATAGCCAGTCCATAGCATGGTCATCACCCGGCACGCTCGCCACATAGGTCGGCGTACGCTGTAGCATCGTGACATGACGTGCACACTGATTACTGTCTTTATCTACTAGCGCAGGTAGCAACGTCATCGCTGTGGCACCGCTACCAATAACGACGACTTTTTTATCATTATAGTCTAGATTATTCCAGTGCTGTGGATGGACGATTTGACCGTGGAAATTCTCTTCTCCCTCAAAGTGAGGGCGATAGCCTTGCTCATAGTCATAATAGCCAGTGGCACCTACGATAAACTTGGCAGTCTTAACAAACATCTCACCGCTTGCATGGTTTTTGATGGTCGCTGACCACTGTTGATCCTCACTAGACCATGATATCTGCTGAACTTCATGCTGATAATGGATATGTTTGGTCACCCCAAACTCGTGTGCCGTATCGGCGATATAGCGCTTGATATCATCGCCTGCTGCAAGCATTCTATAATCAAGCCATGGCCTAAAATTATAGCCAAAGGTCAGGGCGTCAGAGTCAGAGCGAATCCCAGGATAGGTAAATAAATCCCATGTACCACCCAAATCAGCACGCTTTTCTAAGATAGCAAAGCGCTGTGGAGGTTTTTGCTTATTAGTCGGTTTTGCCTGCTTTTGCTTTTTTGGGGCTTTATGACCGAATAAGCCTTTATGCTGCTGTTGCTGTAAACGGCAAGCCATGCCAATACCTGCAATACCCGCACCGATGATCAATACTTCATAGTCGGCTACCTTACCCGTCTTTGAACTTCTACCTTTAAGGCGGTTTTTGATGGCCTGTTTGGTAGTGGTGATATCAAGCATACTTTCATCCTTGTGTTTGCATGACTGGCATTTTATAGCTGGCTTTAGAGCCATTTATCGCATCTATTAACCGCAAGCGGTAAAATCTAACGATTTAAAATGGGCAGGGACTTTCCCAATCCATCCAAGCACCCAGTACCGGATGCTTTAAACGCAATTGCTGTGCATGTAAGTTGAGCCTCGGGGCTATCTCTAGTGCAGCACCTTCAGCATAAATCGGATCGCCAATCATCACATGGTCGACATGCACCATATGTACGCGTAGCTGATGACTACGGCCCGTGACTGGCTTTAGCATGACCCGAGTGACTGCCTCGCCATTACAGGTTTCGTGAGCCACAACTTCATATAACGTCAGCGCATGCTTTGACCAGTCGTGGTCGACGATATGGCGCGGTTTGGTACTTGGCTCATAGCGCACTGGCACTGATATCTCACCAGTTGCGCCGACCTGCTCCCATTCACCAAAAACACGTGCTTGGTATTTCTTTTGCGGTAGACGCTCGATGAATTGCTTACTGATATTGGTTTGCGCTGCTGCGTTTTTTGCAAAAATAAGCAGTCCCGAGGTGTCCATATCTAAACGATGAATCAATTTGACAGCTGGATTGGCGCGCTCAAGACGAGCAAGCAGACTGACTTTGAGTGTTTTACCATCGACGCTTAATAGGCCTGCAGGTTTATCAACCACCCAAATGTCATCGTCTTCATAAACCGTAATTTCTTGCGCAAATTTTTTGAAAAACTCAAGCGGATAAGCGCCTTCTTGGGCATTGAGGGCATTAACTTCTTCATCGGTAAAAGGCATAAATTTAACTACTTATGTAAATTGGTTTTAAGATAAGGATTTTTGGTGGTTAATCTTTTGGACATGATAGCTATATTTGGCACGATAGCCACTTTATGAGCAACGGTTATATGGACAAAAGGGCAAAACTTTGACTGATTTTTAATGTCATTAATATCGCTAGCTACTAATCACTAGCTACTATATAAACGAGGTAAACATAAGACTTCTACCTTGCTGAGATACATACTTTGATAAGGATAATCGTATTAAATAACAGATTAGACACTCTTGTGCTGCACCGTTTCGATTTATTGTGCTAATACTAGTTGTTAAACAATTTAACCAGCCTGTATCTGTCAAATTAGGGCAAACATGTTAATATAATGGCACATTTTCACCCCTTCTAAACAATTCTTTGACCACCAACTGATTTATTATTAAACCAATATATATGTTGATGAGTGGTGATAGAAGTAATAAAACAAGAGAGATAAAATTATGTCAGACCTTATTGTACATACTACCGACACAGACTTTGATCAAGACGTTCTACAATCAGACGTACCTGTACTAGTAGACTTCTGGGCGCCATGGTGTGGTCCTTGTAAAGCCATTGCTCCTATTTTAGAAGATCTAGCGACTGAGTACCAAGGTAAAGTTAAAATCGTTAAAGTAGACGTAGACAACAACCCACAAGCGGCTAGCCGTTTCGGTATTCGTAACATCCCAACGCTATTTGTATTCAAAGATGGCGAAAAAGTTGATTCAGTAATGGGCCTACAGCCAAAAGCTGAATTGGCTAAAGTATTAGACAAGCATTTATAAGTTACATTTGCTCGCTCTAGGTTACCTTGAGCGGGTAAAATAGAATAACCGAGAAAGCCATTATCTGACTAAGATAGTGGCTTTTTTGCTTGTTTTTTGTGCAAAAAACTCGATAATGTGACTTTTTTGGCAAAATTTATTGACAACGCTATTGTGAAGACCGTATAGTCTGCTGACAAGAGAAAACCAACTGTTTTCCTAAGTATCTTGTCGCTATTCTCCTCGTGTTTATCAACAAAAACACAATCGTCATTATAAACACCATTGCTGAACAAAATGACTAAACGCAATTACTGATATTGAGTTTTTGACGCAGACTCTTATGTAGCCTTTTTTATCCTTATTTCTTATTACCTTGCCTCCAATGATGGCAATGCGTACATAAGCAGACATATAAAACCAAAACTACATAAACTACAGCGCTGTGCACACACCCATATCATCATATTACCGTTATTTTAATCACTGTCGTGACTTGTGCTGCTAATGGCATCTCTCATCTGATCAATTGCTAATGACCTATCTATGAATCTTACTGAATTAAAGAAAAAATCAATCGCTGAGCTATTGGCTATCGCCAAAGAAATGGGTCTTGATAATATGGCTCGTAGCCGTAAACAGGACATTATCTTTGCTATTTTAAAAACCCATGCGCGTAACGGTGAAGCCATTTATGGTGACGGCGTACTTGAGGTTCTTCCTGATGGTTTTGGATTTTTGCGCTCATCAGAAGGCTCATATTTAGCCGGTCCTGATGATATTTATGTCAGCCCTAGCCAAATTCGCCGTTTCAGTCTAAAAACTGGTGACAGTATCGCTGGTACGATTCGTCCACCAAAAGATTCTGAGCGTTATTTTGCATTATTGAAAGTCGGCGAGATTAACTTTGATACGCCAGATCGCTCACGTCATAAGCTTATCTTTGAGAACCTGACACCCCTATTCCCAACTGAGCATTTAAAACTTGAGCTTGGTAACGGAACCACTGAAGATTTGACTGGTCGTATCATCGATCTAATCGCTCCGATTGGTAAAGGTCAGCGTTCTATCATCGTTGCACCGCCAAAAGCGGGTAAAACGATGTTGCTACAGACCATCGCACAATCAATCACTCGTAATAATCCTGAATGCTATTTAATCGTATTATTGATTGATGAACGTCCAGAAGAAGTCACCGAGATGGTGCGTACAGTACGCGGTGAAGTGGTTGCTTCTACTTTTGATGAGCCGCCACAGCGTCACGTACAAGTGGCTGAAATGGTCATCGAAAAAGCCAAGCGTTTGGTTGAACATAAGCAAGACGTGGTGATTTTACTTGATTCAATTACGCGTCTAGCACGTGCTTATAACACGGTCATTCCGTCGTCAGGTAAAGTATTGACCGGTGGTCTGGATGCCAATGCTCTAGAACGTCCAAAACGTTTCTTTGGTGCTGCGCGTAACGTGGAAGAAGGTGGTAGTTTGACCATTATTGCCAGTGCATTGATTGATACTGGCAGTAAGATGGATAGCGTCATTTTTGAAGAGTTTAAGGGAACGGGTAACCAAGAGATTACGCTTGAGCGTGACTTGGCTGAAAAACGTGTATTCCCTGCGATTAATATCAAAAAATCTGGTACACGCCGCGAAGAGCGTCTATTGGACGAAGACAAGCTGCGTAAAGTATGGATTTTACGCAAACTGCTTCAACCGATGGATGGCGTACAAGCCACTGAGTTCTTATTGGATCGCCTAAAAGAAGCGAAAACCAATGATGAATTCTTTGAGCAAATGAAGCGTAAATCACAAAACTAATTCTTAGTTAACTTGTTAAACATATTCAGCTTTGATTTGAAATTAAGACTACCTATAGGTAGTCTTTTTTATGACAGCATCAAAATATTAATAGTTAAACCCATTAAAATGTAATTCCTTCTGTCGTTTACAGCTATTGGTGATGATACAGTACGGCAACATCGCTTACATCTCGTTTGCAAAGTTTAGCGCTTTTACTACGACTATATTATTAGTAACCGACTATTATGACAGACAGTAGGAATATACTTGAAAATATCATGGACACAGTATTTTGAAGGTATTGTATTTTAAACTTGATGACTTAATAGGTGATAATATGAAATTTGCTAAAACGATCGCAATGACTGCAATTACTAGCTCAGCCCTAATCATGACTGGTTGTAACTCTTATAGCGGTATGAGCAATACAGCTAAAGGTGCTACCGCTGGCGCAGCAGCTGGTGCTCTTATTAGAAGCAAAGGCGACAGCAAAGATATCGCTCGTGGCGCATTGGCTGGTGCAGCGATTGGCGGTGCTGGTGGTTATGTTCTTGACAACAACTAAATCTTTCTACGCTGATATTATTTGACAATTGATTGAGTAATATCAGATAAAAGATGATAAAAAAGCCTGCAATTCGTTGCAGACTTTTTTATGTCTTAATTTTGATTATAAGTCCATGCGCTAGACTTATAATCAAAAACATTATTATTAGAAATACATCATTAGTCAAATACACAGTTATTAATACATATGGCCATTAAAGTGCACCGCTGAACGTATCGCAAGATTGTACATTACCGCTTTCTAGACCACGGGTGAACCATTCGACACGTTGTTGACTGGTACCATGAGTAAAGTTATCGGGCACTACTGCACCACCACTCGCTTTCGCTAGACGATCATCACCAATTTGACTAGCTGCATTCACCGCTTCATCAAGATCTCCAGCTTCTAAAAACTGTACACGCTCTTGATTGCGCTGTGCCCATACACCAGCAAAACAATCCGCTTGCAACTCTTGCAATACTGATAGCTTATTGGACTGTGCTTGGGTCACTTGCTGACGAGCTTCATTGACCTGTTGGCTAATGCCCAGTAGCGTCTGAACATGATGACCGACCTCATGCGCTATCACGTAGGCCTGTGCGAAATCGCCAGCCTTGCCTTGGTTCTCTTCACCACCAGAGCCTTGCTGATCGCCTGAAATACCAAGATTCTGACGCATCTCTACAAAGAATGACGTATCCAAATAAACAGTCTGATCCCCTGGACAATAAAATGGACCGGTTGCAGAGCTAGCACTACCACATGCTGAGCTGACCTGACCATTAAACAAAATCAATGACGGTTCTTGATAAGTACTACCAGCTTCATTAAAGATTTGATGCCAGACTTCTTCTGTATCTGCTAGTACAACTTTCACAAACTGCGTGTCTCGGTCTGTGCTGGTTGCCAGCTCAGTAGATGATTCACTACTACCACCTGTAACCGCTTGACCTGTCTGTAATGCGGTCATTGGGTTTACGCCAAATACCAACCATAAAATACCAGCGATAATGATACCCCCAATACCACCGCCGATCATCTTACCGCCACCTGTGCTAGAGCGCACATTAGAGCTACCTCGTCTACCTTGCCATTTCATAATTCTATTCCTCAAATATAGATTGATTCACTATTTCTATTAACTACTATCTCTATTAGCCACTACTTCTATTAATCTTTACTTATGTTATATGTTATTTGACCAGTTAACTCACGCTATGACCTAGTCTACTATCCTAAAAGCAAGTAGAAACCTATAAAATTGCTAACTTAACTAGGATTTATGTAATATAGGACCATAATCGGACTATTTAATTCAATTCTTACCCATAAAAACGGGGCTAATATCAACAATTCGAGACAAAAAATGAGAACCAAAAGAGGTCTTAATCCCTCTGATGTCATTGATTATACGTCGATTAATCTAGCCTCTTGTATTAAAAAGTATATCGGATAGCCAAAGTAAAATATTATTTTAAATTTTATTGTTACTTAATTGTACAGGCTATTTCTATTTACTTAGAAAACCTATAGAATGCGTGGAAGCTGAGTAGCTGCGACTAAGACTAGTTGAATTCTGAGAAATCTCGGATTTCGACCTTTGTTGCTGCTACTGCTCATTTCATTTTTCCGGAGAAAACCATATGAAACTTAAATTACTTGCTCTAGCTGGTATCATGACTGCAACTATGGGCCTTACTGCCTGTGATAGCAGCAAAGAAAACGCTGCTGAAGATTTATCTGACGCGCAAGAAGAAGTGCAAGACGCACAAGAAGAGCTAGCTGAAGGCGCTGCTGACGGTGAAGCTATCCCTGCTGATGCTGACGCTGCTGTTGCTGACGCTGAAGCTGACATCGCTGATGCTCAAGAAGCAACTGCTACTGACGAAATGGACGCTGAAGTTCCTGTAGACGGCGACACCACTAGCGTAGACGTAGCTAGCGAAACTGATACTGCTGCTGTTGAAGCTTCTGACGAAGTAGTAGTTGAAGAAGCTCAGTAATTTATTGTTCATACAATAGATAAACTGTAGTAAAAAAAAGAGAGCCTATGCTCTCTTTTTTTATGTCTATCATTTATGATTTTAGTAGGTTTCTACTTTATAGATAACCCTAATATGCGATGCGTGCTGCAATATCGAAATATATAGATGTACGCAAAAATAACTAAGTGCAAATACGCACTAGCATTCTTATAAACTCACGATAAAACAGACACACTATCGTTCAGCGCAGTGCCAAACTAGGTATTAGCTATCAAACAAACGCTCGTCAACCTTCTGACGAAATTTCTGCCCTGTTTTGAAAGTAACCACACGGCGTGCGGATACTGCAACAGGCTCCCCTGTTTTCGGGTTACGGCCTGGACGGCTGTTTTTATCTTTAAGCTCAAAGTTGCCAAAGCCTGAAAGCTTGACCTCTTTGCCATCAATCAAACTCTCTGACAGCTCATCAAAAAAGTTCTCCACCAGACAGCGGCCTTCTTGGCGTGTTAGGTTTAGGTGACTCATCAAATGCTCAATCATGTCAGATTTGGTTAAGGTGCTCACAGTACGACTCCTATGCTATGTCGTGATGTCGAATATCATGGTTTAGCGGTATGAGGGTTAAGGCTAGCTATTATAAAGGTTTTTTGACTGTTTTTTAACAAAGTCTTCATTAAAATCCTTTATTAATAACCACTTAACTTATTCTATGAATAGCAATGCTCCGTAGCCTCATGGTAAAAAGACTACAGAGCATTGGGTATAATACTTACTAAATGTTAGCTGTCGCGCAGCTGTACAGAATGCTGGTCAGTTAGCGCTTGTACCACTTTATCTGTGGCAGTCTTGACGGCTTCGTCAGACAACGTTTGCGTACTGTCTTGCCATATTAGTGCAAACGCTAGTGAGCGCTGACCTTCTGGTACTTTGTCACCTTGATAGACATCAAATAACCAAAGATCAGTCAACAAATCACCTGCCGCAGTTCGCACCGTTGTCTCTAGTGTCTGCAAACTGATGTCACTGTCTACTAAGATAGCAATATCACGGCGTACTTGTGGGAACTTGCTTGGTGTAGTGATAGCATGCTGCTCACGTGCAGTCGTCAATAGCGGTGCCAGTGACAATTGAGCGACCCAGGTAGTCGGCAGATCTAACTGCTTAGCAGTATTTGGGTGCAACTGACCCAACCAACCAACATATACATCATCGATATATAACTCAGCGCTTTGTCCTGGATGCAGGAAGCTCAGCGTACTACGCTCGTAGCGGATACGTGCGCTATCGATTTGTGCTGGCAATAGCTGCTCAATATCATGCTTTAGATCATAAAAATCTAAGGCGCGGTTCTGATACGCTTGTTCGCTCCATATATCACCAACTGCCACCAACGCAATACTTGGCGTTTGCACTAAGTCACTAATACTTTGTCCAACAAAGCTAAGACCTGTCTCGAAGAAACGTACGCGCGGCTGCTGACGATTTAAATTATATTGCACGCAAGGCAATAGGCTCGATAGCAAAGTACGACGCATAACGGCTAAATCACTAGAGATAGGGTTTGCCAGTGCCAACACCTCCCCTAGCGCTTCGTCATCAAGCAATGCTTCTAGTTTTGCATCACTAAAGCTAAAGCTAATCGCTTCCATATAGCCGTTGTCGACCAATGCGAGCTTCATCTCATGGGTCAAATCCGCAGTATCATCATAATCCATACTTACTTGTAAATGTGGCAGGACGCTTGGAATATTGTCATAGCCATAGATACGAGCAATCTCTTCGATTAAATCCTCGCGGATACTCATATCAAAACGGTAAGATGGCGGCTTGCAAACTAGTGAATCGCTCTGCTGCTCTACGTCAAAACCCAGTTGGGTCAAGATACGTACCATCTCAGTTGGTTCAATATCAATCCCAATGACATCACGCACTTTCGCGATTGGCAATGTAATCGGTGCACGTGCTGGCAAATGCTCAAGGTTTTCGGCCGTGACTATTTGACCTGCTTCCCCGCCAGTAATACTGGTGATTAAATCACAAGCTCGTGCCAACGCCAATGCTGGTAATTCAAAGTCGACGCCACGCTCAAAACGCTGTGATGCATCCGTATGTAGCCCGAAACGGCGTGCGCGCGCAGCGATAGCTAGCTGATTAAAGAAAGCACTTTCTACAACGATATTGGTAGTGCTATCAGTGACACTGCTACGCTGACCACCCATAATACCAGCCAGTGCCAAGGCACCTTTATCATCAGCAATCACAAGCTCATCACCGGTCAAGGTAACGGTTTGCTCATTTAGCAAAGTAATGGTTTCATCAGGCTGTGCCAAACGTACCACGATATCACCTTCGATCGTGTCTGCGTCAAACGCATGTAGCGGTTGACCCAACTCCATCAACACATAGTTGGTCACATCGACCAAGAAGTTGTGTGAACGTAGTCCTGATTGTACCAGCGCATCTTGCATCCATTTTGGAGTATCGATGCTACGGTCAATATTGTGAATCGACTGCAACAGATAGCGAGGGCACGCTTCCTTTGCATCAACTGTCACAGCCGGCGTTGCAGCAGTGCCAGCAGTATTGGCCGAGATTTCTGGCATTTGTACAGATAAATCGTTGATGACAGATATTTCACGAGCGATACCACGTACGCTAAAGCAATCACCACGGTTTGGGGTGATTGAGATATCCAATATTTGATTATCTAAACCTAGATATTCACGAATATCTGTACCAACTGGTGCATCTTTAGGCAACTCAAGCAAGCCATCTATATCATCGACTAAATCAATTTCAGAAGCGCCACATAGCATGCCATTTGAGGCCACACCGCGTAGCTTACTCTTTTTGATTTTAAACCCTTTCTTATCATCGCTTGGCAATACCGCACCAACGGTAGCAACCGGTGCTTTCATACCGACGGTCACGTTAGGCGCGCCGCAGACAATTTGTAATGGCTCAGCGTCACCGATATTTACCTGAGTAACACGTAATTTATCTGCATCAGGATGCTGCTCAACGCTGATGACTTCACCGACAACCACACCGCTAAAAGCACGGGCAACTGCATAGCGATCATCAATCTCAAGACCTGCCATAGTCAACTGTTCGGCTAACTGTTCGCTAGTATTTGTAGGGTTTACCCACTGACGTAGCCACTGTTCGCTAATTTTCATAAATATCTCGGATCAGAATTTTATAATAAAGATGTTGGAGTAAAGCTTGGCGAATTCATTTGCTATAGTCAATCCTATATAAATTAGATACAGCGTCAGGCTCGCTCAGTCTACGATTTGTAGCACTTTCACTCACTTTCCTTGGATCTAAATTATCTTGAACTGACTATATAGCTATAAAAAAAACTCTAGCCAAATTGCTTTAAGAAGCGCACGTCATTTTGGAAAAACAAGCGCAAGTCATCAATACCGTAATACAGCATCGCAAAGCGTTCGATACCCATACCAAAAGCAAAGCCAGTGTATTTGTCGCTATCGATACCGCAATTAGTCAATACTTGTGGATGCACCATGCCGCAGCCCATTACTTCAAGCCACTTGCCATTGTCATCTAAGATATCCACTTCTGCAGACGGCTCAGTGAATGGGAAAAACGACGGACGGAAACGTACGGTCAGCTCTTTGGCAAAAAACGCTTCTAGAAACTCACTGATTAAACCTTTTAGCTCAGCAAAAGTGCTCGACTCAGTGACCATAAGGCCTTCTAGCTGATGGAACATCGGCGAATGTGTTTGATCTGAGTCGTTACGATAAACACGACCTGGGCAAATGATGCGAATCGGCGGCTCATTTTTTTCCATGGTACGAATCTGGACAGGACTGGTATGCGTACGCAATAGATAATGCGCATCAAAATAAAAGGTGTCATGCATCGCGCGCGCAGGATGGTGCGACGGGATATTTAACGCTTCAAAATTATAGTAGTCGCTCTCGACTTCGGGGCCAGTTGCGACATTGAAGCCCGCTTGAATAAAGTACTGCTGCATACGCTGAGTAATCATGGTTACTGGATGCAGATGACCTTTTTGACCACCGCGAGCAGGCAAGGTAATATCAATGCTCTCGGCCTCCAACTTGGCATTGAGCGCTGCGACTTCTAGTTGCTGCTGCTGGTCTGTCAGTGCTTGCTGAATGCGACTACGCACTTGATGCAACCAGCCGCCATAAGTTTTTTTATCATCAGCATCGAGCTTGCCCATCTGCTTTGACCAGCCCGTTAACGGACTCTTTTTACCAGTCAATTGCACACGCAAATCTTGCAGTGTACGCGCATCAGTTACTTGTAAGATTAGAGCTTCAGCAGCACTCGCAAATTCGGTAAGCTGAGCTTCGTTAAGCTCATTAAGCTCTGAAGACAAGGTCGGTAGCGCCGACAAGTCGTTGGTGGCAGCAGGGTTAGTCATAAGACGCATTATTCCTGATTTGAACGGACTATTAATTGTAGGGATTTGACCAAATATTGCAAACCATTTATCCAGTTATGTTTATATAAAAGATTAATATAAAGGCTGGTTATAAGAATGGCTTGAATATTTAGACGATGATAAGCGTATTTTTGCTAGACAAAGTTCAATATAGAGCACGCTTAAAATAATTTAATATAAAAAAAGCCACCGACCAGCGGTAGCTTTTATTAATATCATACTATTAATCAATATTAGTCCTATCCATTTAGACAATTGCTTATAAATAATTATTTAAAAGCATCATACCTAAAGGACGGTTAATATTTAGGCCAATTCCGCTTTTGCTTTTTCGACCAATGCTGTGAAAGTCGCTGCATCATGCATAGCGATGTCTGCTAGGACGCGACGATCGATTGCGATGTTTGCTTTTTTCATGCCATTGATGAAGCGGCTATAGCTTAAGCCGTTTAAGCGTGCACCAGCATTGATACGTGCGATCCAAAGACGACGGAAAGTACGTTTCTTGTTGCGACGGTCACGATAAGCATATTGACCAGCTTTGGTCACTGCCTGTACCGCTACGCGGTAAACACGTGAACGGGCACCGTAGTAGCCTTTTGCGCGCTTTAAGATTTTTTTGTGACGGCGATTTGCCTGTACACCACGTTTTACACGGGCCATAATTTACTCCAAGATTTTTTAATCACTGTTAAGCGAGTGATGATGCCGTTAAATAATAAACATCATTGTCAGATTGCAAAGTCAAATATTTTCAATCAAAGATAGATGACGGTAGGCTATTAAATGTATGGGCACATACGACGAACTGCTGCTTCGTCAGACTTGTGCACCAACTTAAGACCACGCAATTGGCGAATACGCTTAGCTGATTTCTTGGTCAAAATATGGCTTTTGAATGCTTGCTTACGCTTGAAGCCATTCGCTGTTTTTTTGAAGCGTTTAGCTGCGCCGCTTCTGGTTTTCATCTTAACTTTCATGATGATTTGCCTCTTTTTCTGTTTTAGAACCTGGTCGTCAAATAGTCATGCTGAATAATCGTTATATAAATAACCACTAAACCTCTATTTGCCTCGAGGTGGGAGGCGCTATTTTAGCAGATAGTGCCTTGTTTTGCCAAGTAAAGTTTTGGCGAGGTTTTAGTAGTCAATATAGACAAGTAATCAGCATCAAATAAGCGATAGCGGCTCTCCTAAAAGCACCAATAAAACGGCTGATTTTTATCCAAATAGATTGAATGTCAGCCTAAGCTGTGCTTAAGTAGAGACTAAGCTATATCTTCATATAAACACCATTAAAACAGCTTATTTACCATGAATACTTAGACTGTAATGTATAGTCATAACGATAACAGTGCTGATAACCTACAGCACGATAAATAGAATAATCTTTGGCCATCACTCTAGGAGATAGTGTGTCAAAACAAGAGTTAGTATTCGACGACGACTTGTTTGTTTTTGAGACAGTGATGCGTGTACGTCATACGGAAGCCGACGCAGGACAGCATATGACGGTCGAATCTCTGACAGCGCTATTGTCCGAAGCACGGCTAAGATTTCTATACGCTAAAGGTATCAAAGAAATCAACGCAGACCATCAAGGCTTGATTATTGATAAATTGCAGCTAGATATTGTGAGCCGTATCCGCGTACGAGAAGAGCTGTTATTTGAAGTTGGTGTTGAGCCAATATATGATAATGGCGGTAATATAATCCTAAAGGTCACGCGGATGCACACGGGCGAGATAGTAGCAAAAGCGCGCCAGCACTTTCGAGGTTACGACTTTAACCTCAATAAAGTGACTAAGCTTGATAATACGATCAAAGAAGCGTTGTATCCGCATTTATTTAGACTGTAGAATCGCTTGTTATAAATAGTATGCTGTCATTTAGCATAGTTGCACTCTATAGCACATTTAGTTGACATCATATTGCTAGCTGTCAGCATATTGCAGAGCATTTCAGATAATCTCCCCGCTTTAATCATAAGTAGTATAATTGCTTATCACTCTTTTTCACTTTCTACCTATAAGACGACAAATACATTATGACTTTACCTGCTTGGCTGACTGCCGTAACTTTTAATGATGATGGTTTGATTCCTGCAATTGCTCAAGATCATCAGACAGGTCGTATTTTGATGATGGCGTGGATGAATGCAGAAGCATTACAGCTCACTGCACAAACACAGACAGCGGTTTATTTTTCGCGCTCACGTGCCAAACTGTGGCATAAAGGTGAGTCATCAGGTCATACACAAACTGTGCATGATATTCGTCTAGACTGTGATGCAGATGTGATTGTGCTTAGTGTCACTCAAGCTGGCGGCATTGCTTGCCATACAGGACGCGAGTCGTGCTTTTATCAGCGTTTGGATTTATCAGGTCAAACGCCTGAATGGCAAACCGTCGATAAAGTATTGAAAGACCCTGCGGATATTTATCATTCTCATGAATCTACTAGCGACACTCATGAAATTGAAAACACTGGCGCGAATACTGACTCTGATACCATCCAAGCACAACCTGATACAGCTCAAGCGCAAGTCGATAAAGCCTCTGTCTTACAGCAGCTTGATAGCGTATTAGCAGAGCGTAAACAAGCCGATGCCGACAGCTCTTATGTGGCCAGTCTGTATGCCAAAGGATTAAATAAGATATTAGAAAAAGTCGGTGAAGAGAGCACAGAGAGTATCATCGCTGCCAAAGATTTTGCTAACTGTGATGAGAGTACAGACAAAGCAAGCTATGATGAAGCTCGTCATGAGCTGATCTATGAAGTCGCCGATGTCTGGTTCCATACCTTGGTTGGGCTAGCATGGTTTGATATAGAGTCGGATGCCGTGTTAAACGAGCTAGGCAGACGTTTTGGGTTATCCGGTATCGATGAAAAAGCCGCTAGATAAGCCTAAATAAAAAATAAACGTCTATTTTATTTGATTATTGTTGCTTTCACCTATTTGTAATAAGTGCAGGTTATAATATAGCTCTGTTTTATCTCGCATTATATGTCGATGCTTTTTGTTTGCTAGATAAACCTTTTTGCAAACTAAAAGCAGGCATATAAAGACTGAAAACCAAGTCACAAAACTAGGTCACAAAACCAAGTCACAAGGATACCATTATGGGTAGTTTTTCTATTACACATTGGCTGATACTATTGGTCGTTGTCATTGTCGTGTTTGGCACCTCAAAACTCAGAAATGCTGGTAAAGATTTGGGCGGTGCTGTCAAAGGTTTTAAAGAAGCTGTTAAAGATGAAAATACAGAGCATGCCAAAAAACACGCGGTTCTTGACCACGATGCGACGGCACACACTGAAGAGCGCTCAACCACCAAGGTTGATGATAAGCATAACGTATAGCATCTAAACAGTGACATCGGACCATTATGTTTGATATCGGGTTTTCTGAACTACTTCTCTTCGGCGTTATCGCCCTAATCGTACTGGGCCCAGAAAAACTGCCGCAGGCAGCGCGCACGGCTGGGCAATGGTACGCCAAAATTCGCCGTACAGTCTCAACATTGCAGTCTGAAATAGAGGCTGAGCTTGACTTGGCTGAGACGCGTCAGCAAATGCAGAAAGAGCTCGCCAAAATTCGCCAGACCGAAGCTGAGATGAGGCGTGAAATGGCTGAAATGCGCGGCAATATGAAAGCTTTTGAAAGCTCACATAGTCCTGCTTCGATAGCTTCTGAAGCATCTACGAATGCTGAAAATAGTAAGGGTGACGAAGCTCATGAAAATAACCGCACACAAAAGCAGCAACCAGCCACGCCAAAAGCATTCGACTATGCTTATGCCACTGAAGAGCAGCCAGATACATTAGAAAATGGTCACTTATCGAAGCGCGGTCACAGCGGTGACGATGTGGATGATGCAAATGTAGGTGATGCAAATATAGGTGACAACGCCAAGGCAGCGCCAGTTGTTCAGACCATCACTACCCGTCCATGGGAAAACATGTGGTTTCGACTTGGTGCTTATGACAAAGCACGTCGGCTCCCAATGCCGCCATATGTGCCAAACTATAAAGCGGACGCTCTACTCAACAGTCCTGCCAACATGCAGACTTCTGACCATAAGCAGGAGACTGATTGATGTCATTATTCAAGCGCAAAAAAAGTCGTCAAGAGAAAATCGCTGTTTCTGCCATTACTGACCAAGACGTTATTGATCAAGACGATAAAGCAACAACTGATAGCACTCAAAACGAATCATCAGATGACGTCTTAAGCCCTTTGGCTGATATGCCTATTACCGAGCATTTGATTGAGCTGCGTCGGCATTTGATCAAAATATGTGTGGCGGTACTGATAATATTTTTAGGCTTGGTCGGCTATTCGCGCGAGCTATATAACTTGTTATCTGATCCACTAGTTGCGCAGTTACCTGCCAACTCGACCATGATTGCCACTGATATCACGTCAAACTTTATGGCTCCGATACGTCTGACCGTATTCGTAGCCGCGTTTTTGGCAATGCCCTACATTCTTTATCAAATTTGGTCATTTGTAGCGCCCGGTCTGTATAAAAAAGAAAAGAAAATCGCGATTCCAGTACTGCTATCTTCTATATTTTTATTTTATGCTGGTGTGGCTTTTTCTTACTTTATTGTGCTCAAAGGGGTCTTAAAGTTTTTTATCATGTTTGCCCCGCAAAACGTACTACCCATGACGGATATCGACAGCTATCTCAGTTTTGCCTTAAAATTATTTATGGTATTCGGCTTAACCTTTGAGATTCCAGTCGTCACTTTGCTATTGATATTGGCAGGTATTGTCTCCATTCAGAGCTTAGAAGAAAAACGTCGTTATATCATTGTGGGTTGTTTTGCTGTGGCTGCTGTTGTCACGCCGCCAGATGGCGTATCGATGCTCATGCTAGCGATTCCGATGTGGTTGTTGTTTGAGCTTGGTTTGTTTTTGGCGAAGATTCTAATCAAAGAAGAGCCTAGTCCTACTCTCGTGTCGACAGACAAAGAATAAAACACTTACCAGTCTAATCTAGACTAAAATAAAGTTATTGATTACATATAGCTATGCGTTAAACTACCATTACACCGTTTTATTCTTGCCTCATTAGTAAGCTGATTGCTTATTATCACGTTTTAGCATCACCATCATCTATAAGCCATTGTTTACCCAGTGGCTTTTTTTGCCCCTTTTGTTTTTAATCAATTTTTGTATTTAGGTAGCTTTATTATGTCCGCATCTATGCCAGCTTATATGAGCGATCCCACTGACGAGCAGCTGAGCGCGCTGAATATGGCGATGGATCACAAGTCGTTTAAAGTGGTCGCTTATGCGGGCGCCGGTAAGACAACGACGCTCAAGCTAATCGGTGAGCGCTTACGTGGCCGCGGACTGTATCTAGCCTTTAACAAAGCGATCGCCAATGATGCTCGTTCAAAGTTTCCGCCGCATGTAGAGTGTCGTACTTTTCACTCATTAGCTTATCGTCATGTTGCTCGTGATATTACCGCCAAGCTATCTCTGCCGCGCTTTTCACCTAAACGCCTTGGTGATGATTTGGGACTACAGCCTGTACAAGTGCGTCGACAAATGGATGGGGTTAATAAATACATTACGCTGACACCCGCACGATTATCTCGGTTCGTCAGCGATGCAGTAAGTAATTTCTGTAGCACACATGCCAGCTACCCTGCGCCAAGGCACATACTGTTCCCAAGCTGGCTCGATGACTCAGATGCAGAGCAGCTCCGCGAGATGCTCTACCCTGCTGTCGAGCAGCGCTGGTTACAGTCGATTGATGCGCGTCACCCTGCTGGTATTGGCCATGATATTTATCTCAAGCTTTGGGCGTTGTCTAAGCCCAGTATTCCAGCGGACTTCATCTTATTTGATGAAGCACAGGATGCCGACCCATTGATGATGGGTATCTTGACCCAGCAGTCGAGACAAGTCATCTATGTGGGTGATGCCCATCAGCAGATTTATGAATGGCGCGGCGCGGTCAATGCGATGAAAAAGTTGCCATTACCGCAGACATTATTGACGCAGTCTTTTCGCTTTGGTGAGCCGATTGCAGAAGTGGCCAATACCTTATTAAAAGCACTACAAGAAGACGTACCGCTAAAAGGCAATCCGAATAAACAGTCCTCTACCGATAAGGGCATGGTACATAGTAAAAAAGATGCTATTTTATGCCGTACCAATGCGGCTGCCATGTCGCAGCTGTTGACAGGTTTAAAGCACGGGCATCGAGTGGCATTACAAGCAGATACCGACCGTATGCTCAAATTCTGTCAGGCAGCCGAAAACTTAAAAAATGGTAAATCAGCTTACGGTGTACCTGAGCTGGCGTATTTTTATAACTGGAGTGATGTGCAAGAGTACGCTGAGACTAACGAAGGTAGTGATCTAAAAACACTGGTCAAACTGGTCGATGACCACGGTACCAATGTCTTGAGTCAAGCGGTCAATAGTCTGACCAGCATTGAAAACGCTGACTATGTCATCTCTACCGCGCATAAAGCCAAAGGGCTCGAATGGGGGAAAGTACAGTTAGATGATGATTTTTACTACGATGTGACCACCAATGCGGTTAAGGTCAGTCCAGAAGAGCTGCGTTTGCTCTACGTTGCTTGCACGCGTGCGCAAAGTAATTTGGATATTCATAATATTAAAGACCTGATATCAGGATTGCAGACGGGCAAAAAAGTGATTTTTGGCAATACTTAATTACTCTCTACCTCTATCAGTCTCAAGTTTTATTCAATCTCTCTTATAACGACCCTTTAGCAGTGAATCACCAGCATGAATAATAGCCAGCAACTTCAAACGCGTCAAAATACTATTAATCAGTTATTTGCAGCTCCCGTCCGCCTTCTCGCACCTATGGAGGGCTTGACCGATCCATTAATGCGCCAAATTTTAACGCAGATTGCGTCTGACTTGGGTCGTCCTTATGATTGGTCAGTTAGTGAATTTATTCGTATCACTCAACACGTCTTGCCTGCGCATGTGTTTTATAAATATGTGCCTGAGCTACATCACGATGCCAAAACGGCTTCTGGTACGCCCATTCATGTTCAACTACTCGGTAGTGAAGCACAGCTGATGGCAGAAAACGCCGCGTACGCTTGTGAGCTTGGTGCGCCTGCTATCGACATCAACTTTGGCTGTCCTGCAAAAACGGTCAATAGCCATCGTGGTGGTTCTGTATTGTTAGATGAACCTGAAACCATGTATCAGATTATCAGTGCCGTACGTCAAGCCGTTCCCACTGACATACCAGTATCAGCTAAGATTCGTCTAGGCTATACCGATACTAGCCGAATGGATGATATTCGCGGCGCAATTAACGACAGTGGCGCCGACTGGCTAACCATTCATGCACGCACTAAAACCCAAGGCTATAAGCCACCTGCCTATTGGGACAAAATCCAGAGCTTTAATGCGCTCGATATTCCAGTCATTGCCAATGGAGAAATTTGGAACTTTGAGCATGCGCAAAACTGTATGACACAAGCAGGTACACAGCATTTAATGTTAGGTCGCGGCGCAGTAACACGTCCTGATTTAGTGGCACAGGTTGATAGTGATACTGAAAACAGTACTGACAGCGGAGAGAGTACGGCTACATTATTATGGCAGGATTTAATCGCGCATCAGATCAAGTTTTTAGAAGGGGAAGCAAAGAACGATGTGGTGTTAGTCGGACGCTATAAGCAATGGCTAGGTATGCTTACCAAAGGCTACGTTGAGGCGCAGACAGTATGGGAAGGTATTAAACGAGAGAAAAATAAAGCGGTTATTATTAGCGCCCTACAAGCAAGCGTACGAGATTAATCACTTGCTTGTATTTGAGCGTTTTGGCGGTTACGGGTATTTTTACTAGGGTGTGTCCTCATTTCAAAAATGGAGATAAAAATGAGATAAATTGCCGTTAAACGAGAAAAATAGCGTAGATAATATCGAGATACTAGCAAGCGATTTGACGCTGTTTGGCAAAATTTAGCCATTTTTAATCCGTTTAAATAACTGTCATTTGAATTGAGGGCATGCCCTAGACGCTGACTCGTATCGCTAAATAAAATAGCATCAGACAACATGCTATTGATAATACCCAGAGGATAGAGCGGAACATTGCCAAGTTAGTAATATATGCCACACAAAAACCAATTCGTATCATCACATACAGCCAAGCCAATATGTTGATAATCGACTGCGGTACAAAGAACAGCATAGCAACTATCACCGCCGCCAAAAACACTGGCAAGGTTTCATAACTGTTTTGTTGTGCTGCATTAGCACGTGCTGCCATGCCTGTCGCATTTTGAAAAAATTCGCGAGGATGTGCATTATTTCTGATTCTGAAGCCACCAGATACTTTTGCAACGATTGACACCACCCATGGCAGTAAGCTTGCTACCACCATGGCTAAAATGGCAGATGCCACTTTATCAGTTACCAACTCAAAGAATGCACTTATCATTATATAAGTCCCTAGCCTGCAACCACTTCGAAATCATGGGTGATATTGACCCCACCTGCTACTAACATACGGCTGGCAGAACAGTATTTTTCTGCTGATAACTGGATGGCTTTTTCGACTTGTTTTTCTTTGACACCTTGACCAGTGACAACGAAATGCATATGAATATCGGTATAGACCGCTGGTACGGTTTCAGCGCGCTGGGCGGTTAGCTCACAACGTACATCCGTCACTGCTTGGCGTGATTTTTGTAAAATCTCTACGACGTCATAACTGGCGCAACCACCTAGTCCTAACAAAATAAGCTCCATCGGGCTTGAGCCTTTTTCTTTATCAGCATCGATTTGTACATTATGTCCTGATGGTGACACACCCATAAAGGCTTTATTCTCTTGCCATATGACGCTTGCTTTTGATTCTGACATTGTAGATGTTCCTTATTTTAAATGGCGTATTGCCTATTATTATTGTGTGAATGATATATTGCCCAGCTAGTGTAGCATAAGCCAAAGCAAGATTTTATAGGCTCATTGTTTTGCTGTTAGCTCGCCAGTGAAATCTGTGCTTTTATCACTTTATAAATATCGCAATAGTGGACTTCGACAGTTTATTAAATAATGTATGTTCATCCGCCTATTACTACTCTTCAACACTTGCCTAAAAATTCCGTATAAAAAACCTACAAAAGTCTGCTTATAAATAGTTGATTTTAAAAGGTAAAACTCGTGAAACATTTTATAGCAAAATACTGTTACACATTTTGCTTGTTTCTTGGTTTAATAACGGTAATGAATCTTGTTTTGAGCGAATATCGATAACAATCACCTTATAATAATTACGATTGCTGTCACGGTTTCAAGTCAAAACAAGCTATTTTTAAACAAATTAAAAGGTTTAGTCATGATAGATGCAGACGGCTTTCGCGCCAACGTCGGCATCATCTTGGCAAATACACAAGGGCAGGTTCTGTGGGCAAAACGTATTGGTCACAACGCTTGGCAATTTCCGCAGGGTGGTATCGACCGCGGGGAGACGCCGATGGATGCAATGTATCGCGAGCTCTGGGAAGAGGTCGGCTTACATCCGCGTCACGTAGACTTATTGGCAGTCACGCAAGACTGGTTGCGCTATCGTTTGCCAAAACGTTATGTACGTCATGGTCAGCATCCCTTATGTATTGGGCAAAAACAAAAATGGTTTTTGCTACGCTTAGATGAGCCAAATACTCAACATATCCGCTTTGATGAAGGGAAACCTGAATTTGACCATTGGCAATGGGTCAGCTACTGGTATCCACTCGGACAAGTGATTCACTTTAAACGAGGCGTTTATCGTCGTGCCTTGCAAGAATTGGTACGCGAACTCCCCCTAAAGCAAGAGCTGATCATTCCTGAGCAAAATAATCATTTGCTTATGTAATGAGTCACTTAATAGTACGATGCAAAACACCCACGATAGTAGCTAGAATGTTAGCAATTACCGTGGGTGTTTTTTATTATCTACTAACAGTCATTGTCAGTGATTATCAAACTCTCGGCTAATAATATTCGCCTTATAGTTTGCTCCCGTATCTCTCTCTTTGCGCAACGTTAAGATGCTTTGAGTGCGGGTACCATAAGTAGGTTTACTAGTTTCAGTGTCGCCAAAAGCGACAGGTTCAATATAAACAGACGATAACATCTGCTCTACTTCAAATGCTACGCCAGTAACAGGCAATTTGTCTTCTGGTGCTTTGGTACTATCTGACAAGACATTAAAAGCCGCCGCTTGCCAGTACGCAGGTGAGCTATCCTCCGCAATCAAGGGCAGCACTTCTTGACGTAGTCGCCCGCGCAACCGCTCTGTCTTAAACCAACTGTCCTCTGGTTGACCATTAGAGATAACATGTAGACCTGCATATAATGGCGTAGGTGCATGACCGCGGTTATTGACGATCACAGCTTGCGCAGCATCACCAATGATCAGATTAAAGCCCGCATAATCTTGCAAATCAATCTGCCGTGCAAAATCCATCGGACTTAGAGTCCCTGTCAAGAATTCAGTGACCAGTGCACCACGTGAGCGCTCATCACTGCTTGCTTGCACCCCATCACGGAAATTTAATACTGCAGCCCAACGACCATTCTGTTCATAATACTCTGCACTCTGCGCTGGTGACACTTGCTGATGAATGCCTAACCACGTGCCACCGCTTTGTTTATCGCGTCCAGCATAAATAGGTTGATCAGACCACTGGTGGAGCGGCTCAGTTGGACGCTGCAAAAACTCATCACGATTAGACAGTAGTACCAGCGGTAGCTCATCAAATAATTGCCAAGCAATAGCGACAATACACATAGCTTTCCTTTTATAATAATTTTCGTTATTCGGGTAATTTTTAATAAAGGTAAAAATAAGGCAAAAATATTATTCCTGACTTTACCTATTAATGAGGTAGCCTTTATAGATAGTACTTATTAATTGCCAGTCAATAATTTATTAGCAGGATAACTAATTTGGGAGATTGAACGTATTACTTGTGATTGTTTACTTGGTAAGTCAAATTCCCACGCTACCATGCCTTGATTGTTATTCCAATCTCGCTCGGTGACAGGCGGCGTATGTGTCACCGCAACTTTTAAACTATCGTCACGACTGATAGGCTCACTGCCCAGTACTTGCAAGCGTACGCTACGATTGTGCTGATTGGTAAATTGATAGGCCTTGGTGGTCGTCAGTGTTTGCGTACGGTTTAGCACACCTTTTTCACCTTGCTTATCTTCATTGGTCAGCTCTTTTACGAGCATATTTGAGTCACGACCAAATCCAATTCCCTGCTCTTTTAGCATTTGATAGTTATAGCGCGATTGTCCAACATAATTGTCATCACGGTACAGCTGTAGTGAGCCGTCCACCCACTCTGGCGTCAGAAATGGCGCTGATGCATACCAATAGGCGGCCGTCTCAACGCTCGGGGTACTACGAACCCACAGCTTACTGCTGCCAGACTGCTCGCCAATGACAGTACGCACTCGCCTGCCACCACTGGGTATCGTCACTCGCTGCGGCAAGCGATATTCAATAATACCGTTTTTATTTTGGCTACTGACCGTAAAGTTCGGCAGTGGTGCCATATTTGGTGCTCTAGAATCGTCGCTATAACCTTCTCTGGCAGATACTACGACAGGCGTGTTATCCGACATAGGTATTGCATACTCAACATTTTGGTTTTCTTCATAAAGTGATAGGCGCGGCACATGAGGTAGTCGTCCTGTCGCGCGCTGGTTGGGGTTGGCTGTACTGAGAGTGACAGGAACATTTGTCCAGTTCTCGCCAGTTTGCTGAGCAATAATCGCAGAAGCTGTGATACTCAGTTGGTCACTATTTGTGTTTAGACGAGCTTGATACGCAGGCTCCCAACCTGCACCTTGCACTTGATAATGCAACTTAACGCTACTCGGCGAGCGACTTGCCGTACGTACACTCACCTGTGTCACCTTGTTAAAGGTCGATGTCGCGCTGCCTGCCATCAGTTGATTCAGTGCGTCTTGGGCACGAGCTTGTCGCTGTTGAATCTCTAAAATTCTTTGGTTAATACTGGACGCTTGAGTTTCTATATCGCGGGCATTATTGGCAATCGTACTGTCTGTATTGACTTGCGTGGCTTTGGTCAGATTTTGCAAGTAGGCCTTTGCTAACCGTGCTGCTTCCAATTCTGCATTGATATTGGCTAGGGTATTTTGCTGTGTCTGTACTTTGGCGTCACCTTGATATTGGCACTGGGCTGCCTGCTCACCTGTCAGCTCTTCAATACTAACTTCCCCAACGTTGACACTGCCTGTCGCCTGTACGCTTAGGCTTTCTTTATCCATATAAGGTGACAGGCACGAAAACACCACCGTTTGCTCACCGCTACCTGTGACTGGCAATGCGCTCGTCACGCTCGCCAGCCCTTGATAAATAGTCACTTGCTCGACGCTACTGGTGGCCGCTTGTGCCGAAGACAATCCCAAAATAGCACTACTACCAAGTACAAATGGCAGGATAGCAAATCTAGTCATTTGATTAAGCGGCGGCAATACGCTGCCATGGCCTGTTGAGACAGATGACTCTGTTAATTGTGCGTTCATACATCATTCCTTAGCAGTAAAATCCCTCATGGCAGTCACGCATTGGCTCAACGCGCAAAATAGCAACTATCTTAGAGATATTACCGTAGCCGTTTTACAGGTCTTTGGCAATAAATGCTTTTGGCAAACTGCACTTTTAGCAATAAGCACTTTTAACGATAAATCTCTTCATATGATAGCTATTCAATTTTTAAAATTTGTTTTTTAATACTGCACCATTTTTTTGTTCATCTCCCCTTTATGGTGCAGTTTATTAACCTTCCTGCACTAAATTAATGAATATATTAAACAATACTTAATTATTGCTCAATTATTACACGATTATTGGCTTTTTCTACTTGGCACGGAACTTGAACGCTTAATAAGTGTTCAGGAGCCATATTTTATCTTTTGTGTTTATTTAGGAGATGTCCATGTTTTCGTTACCAACTTTAGCCAATCCTCAGTTTGTTGAGACTCATCTGCAAGGCAAAATCAAATCACGCTTCTCATTATTAGCGATTGCCGTCGTTGGTAGCTTGAGTCTCGCTGGCTGTCAAAAGCCTGCCGAAACGGCGACAGCCACAGAGACAACAGCCGAAACCACTACAGAGACAACGACTACCCCTGCCGCTGATGGCGACACGATCAAAGTGGGCATCTTACATTCGCTATCTGGCACCATGGCCATCTCTGAAACTTCTCTAAAAGACACGGCACTCATGACCATTGATGAGATCAATGCCAATGGCGGTGTACTCGGTAAGCAACTAGAACCAGTCGTCGTCGACCCTGCTTCTGATTGGCCATTGTTTGCCGAAAAAGCCCGTCAGCTGCTCACTCAAGACAAAGTAGATGTCATCTTTGGTGGTTGGACATCGGTATCACGCAAATCAGTACTGCCAGTGGTAGAAGAACTAAATGGATTAATGTTTTATCCAGTGCAGTATGAAGGACAAGAGCAATCAGAAAATATTTTTTACACGGGTGCTGCACCAAATCAGCAAGCCATTCCGGCGGTAGAGTACTTAATGAGTGAAGAAGGCGGCGGTGCAGAGCGCTTCGTATTGCTAGGTACTGATTATGTCTATCCACGCACCACCAACCAGATTTTAAAGGCATTTTTGAAATCGAAAGGCGTGGCTGATGCAGACATCATGGAAGAATACACGCCATTTGGTTTCAGCAATTATCAAACCATCGTATCTAACGTCAAAAAATTCTCAACGGGTAAAAAGACTGCCGTTATCTCTACTATCAATGGCGACTCAAACGTTCCGTTCTATCGTGAGCTTGCCAACCAAGGTATCAAAGCGTCAGACATTCCAGTCATGGCGTTCTCAGTTGGTGAAGAAGAGCTACGCGGTATCGATACCAGTCTGCTACAAGGGCATTTAGCGGCATGGAACTACTTTATGTCGATCAAAAACCCAACCAACAGTGCCTTCACCAAACGCTATAAGCAGTATGCATTGGACCAAAAACTACCAAATGCTGAAAAAGTCGTGACCAATGATCCAATGGAAGCTACTTATGTCGGTATCAATATGTGGAAGCAAGCTGTCGAAAAAGCAGGTACAACTGATGTCGATAAAGTACGTGTTAGCATGGCGGGACAAACATTCGATGCACCTTCTGGCTACACGCTAAAAATGGATGAAGAAAACCATCATCTATGGAAGCCTGTGATGATTGGTCAAATTCGTGCCGACGGACAGTTTGATACGATTTTCAAAACGCCAGAAGTTATCCAAGCCCAGCCATGGAGCGAGTACATTCTTAAATAGGCTATCCCTAAATAAATCAGTACTGAAAAGCACGTATATAGTAACTGAAAAGTAGGCGGATGGATAAACGATACCAATAACCGTCCTAACGCCTACTTTTTACACTTATTCTTAACTTTTAAATAACACCAAACCTTATCAACTCTTCTATCGCTTAAAACGCTAAGCAGTAAAAGCTAAAGGTTTGTTGTCTGTGAAAAACAGGGAGCCGCACATGCAGCACCATACTTTACGCCCGTTTGTAGGGCAAACATCGTCCAAAAATGGAAATAACCCACAAGCATCAGCCAGTGAAGTCATGCAGTATGTGGCACGTTTTTCAATTCATGCGCCTCTGCGATTACTTGCATTGATGGCATTATGCATAACAACTTTCACCACCACAGCGTATGCGGATCATGATGGTCAGGTACATGACCACGATACGGATACCGTTCATAGTGAGCAATCTTTGGTCACACCTGTCAACGTAGCCACTTCTACTCAAGCCAGCATCTCCGATACCTCGACAGCAACTTCTACAAGTTCAGGCGATGCCATTCAACAATTCGTGGCAGGTGATTTTAGTAAGCGTCAAGCTATGCTAAGTGATTGGCCAGGATCCGTTGAGAGTTTAGATAGTTTGGTTGAATTCATTGCCAATGATGAGCTGTATCAAGGTAATGGTGGGCAAACGTATTTATTGAATAAAGAAGATCAGCTGTTTACTTATCCTGATAAAAAAGGGACTAACGATTGGCCAAGTGATTTATCACAAATCACCCTGACTAATGCCCTTCGCTCAGCGCTCATCTTTGGACAGGCTAAGGTAAAGCTAGCTTCTGACAAGCCCGCACAGCGCCTGCAAGCTGTAGAGATTTTGGCTGACAATATTGACCAAGTAGATCCAGCTATTATTATGATCGCAGCAGGAAATGAGGACAGCGCTAAAGTCAAAAAGGCACTAACTGCTCTACAGGCGCGTATTGATTTCAAAAACGGCGACCTGCCCACTCAAATTGCAGCGGTCAATCTGCTCGCTGATAGTGATAACCCACAAGTATTGGTCGATATCGAGTCTGCCCTCGCTGCGGATAACTTAGATGCCTCGCTCAAAGCTGCACTTATCGATGCTGAATCTAGCGTGTCACGCCGTATTGAAATAAGCACATGGACGGGTCATATTTTCACCGGTATGAGTACCGCTAGTATTTTGCTGCTAGCAGCGCTTGGTCTCGCCATTACCTTTGGTTTGCTTGGTGTGATTAATATGGCGCACGGTGAGCTAATTATGATTGGCGCTTATACCACTTATATGGTGCAAAACTTCTTTCAAGCTTATATGCCAGATATGGCAGGTTGGTATTTGCTTGCTGCTATTCCAGCTGCGTTTTTAGTCAGCGCTGTCATCGGTATGATTATCGAGCGCATTGTCATTCGCCCATTATATGGTCGTGAGCTAGAGACATTATTGGCGACATTCGGCGTGAGTTTAATATTGATGCAGTTGGTACGGATGATTTTTGGTGCGCAGAACGTTGAAGTCAGTAACGTGGCATGGTTAAGCGGCGCATATCAAGTGTCATCAAGTTTGGTACTGCCTTACAACCGTATTGCCATTATCGTATTCACGGTCATCGTCGTAGCGCTATTGGTTTACTTACTTAACAAAACGCGCTTTGGATTGTTTATACGAGCTGTCACTCAAAATCGCCAAATGGCACGTGCTGTCGGCATCCCTTCTGCACGTATCGATATGATGGCGTTTGGTTTGGGCTCTGGGCTGGCTGGTATGGCAGGCTGTGCCCTTGCCCAAGTCGGCAACGTAGGTCCTGATCTGGGTCAAACCTATATCATTGATACGTTTTTGGTCGTCGTCGTTGGCGGCGTCGGACAAGTCTGGGGCGCAGTATTGGCCGCCTTAGGACTTGGTGTGAGTGGTACGGTACTTGAGATTGGTATCGGTGCGGTACTGGCTAAGATTGTATTATTGGTTCTTGTGATTCTGTTTATTCAGAAACGGCCACAAGGTTTATTTGCACTTAAAGGCCGCTTTGTCGAATAAGGAGAATCCTATGATACTGACCAAATTACTGTCTGATACCCCGCGTAGTGCTGTTTTAATTGGCTTATGTTTTGCCGTACTACTGATACTGCCTTGGCTACATCTTATGCCAGAGACTTCATCCTTTCACCTTTCAGCCTACTGGATTACCCTAATTGGCAAAATCATGGCGCTAGCGATGGTGGCTTTGGCACTAGATCTCGTTTGGGGCTATGCCGGTATTTTGAGCTTGGGACATGGTCTGTACTTTGCTTTGGGTGGTTATGCGTTTGGCATGTACCTAACACGTGAGACAGCAGGCGATGGCTTACCGGACTTTATGCGGTTCTTGAGCTGGACTGAAATGCCCTGGTATTGGGCTGGCACGCAGCACTTTTGGTGGGCAGTCGCACTGGTTGTATTAGTGCCTGGCTTGGTTGCATTTATCTTTGGTTTCTTTGCCTTTCGCTCCAAAATCAAAGGCGTTTATTTTTCTATCATCACTCAAGCCATGGTCTACGCGGCAGCCTTGCTGTTCTTCCGTAATGAGACAGGCTTTGGTGGCAATAACGGCTTTACTGGTTTTACTACCCTTCTCGGCTACGACATTACCGCTGCCTCTACTCGCTCAATGCTGTGTTTTGTCACGGCCTTAGCATTGTTAGTCTCTTATATGGGTTTGCGTCATTTAATGAACCAACCTTATGGGCGAGTACTCGGTGCCATTCGTGACAGCGAAAACCGCCTGCAATATCTGGGCTACCGTACTCTGTGGTACAAGCTATCTGCTTGGGTATTATCCGCTGTCATTGCTGGTATCGCAGGTGCGCTATACGTACCGCAAGTAGGCATTATCAATCCGAGTGAAATGAACCCAGTGAACTCGATTGAGATAGCTGTCTGGGTAGCAACTGGTGGTCGAGGAAGCTTAATTGGCGCGATCTTAGGTACTGGCGTGGTTAACGCTGTGAAAACCTACTTTACGGTTGCCTACCCTGAATTTTGGCTATTGATATTAGGCGGACTGTTCGTCGTCGTGACGTTGTTTTTGCCCAATGGCATTATGGGCTTGTTCGATCGATTCAAAAAGGAGAAACAATAATGCTAAACGATAAGTCCTCATCGACTGAACAATCGACCAAAGCGCTATCCGAATATGATCATACTGATGGACGTGACGGTCTCAGTCATCCCAAAAAATCAGGCGTCGACTTTAGCCATGGTATTGCTCTGTACTTAGAAGACGTGAGCGTCTGGTTTGATTCGTTTCGCGCACTCAACAACCTGTCGCTCTATATCGAAGAAGGCGAGCTACGCTGTATTATCGGCCCCAACGGCGCTGGCAAAACCACACTAATGGATGTCATTACAGGTAAAACCCGCCCTACGGAAGGCAGCGTGTTTTTTGGTCAGACTCATAACCTTGCCAGCTTATCTACCGAACAAATCGCTGAAGCGGGTATCGGCCGTAAGTTTCAAAAACCTACTGTCTTTGAAAATTTTACGGTAATGGATAATCTGTTACTTGCTGCACCAAAAGACAAACGTGTGGTCAAAAGCTTGTTCAATAAACTCAATGCCGATACTCGCGATACCCTCGACGCGACTCTACAGCAAATCCGCCTGACCGATAAGATCAACAAGCCCGCTGGATTGCTTTCACATGGACAAAAGCAATGGCTAGAGATTGGTATGCTACTGATGCAGAATCCCAAACTGATTCTGCTTGATGAGCCTGTGGCAGGTATGACCGATGCCGAAACAGAACATACCGCTGAACTGTGTCTACGGCTTAAAAAGAACCATACATTAGTAGTAGTCGAACACGACATGACCTTTATCGATGCCATCAGTGAAAAAGTCACAGTATTGGCACAAGGGGCGATTTTGGCCGAAGGTACATTAGCGGAAGTGCAAGCCAATGAGGCAGTGATTGAGTCCTACTTAGGTCGATAGCCGAACGAATCATCTAGACGAGCCAAACGAATATTCCCTTTAAAATATTAGAAAAGTTTTAGAGTTTAGGAGACAGCCATGTTACAAGTTAACGATATCAATCAATACTATGGTGGCAGCCATATTTTACGAGATGTCTCGTTTACAGCACCTGTAGGCGCATGCAGCGTGGTACTCGGCCGTAACGGCGTGGGTAAAACCACCCTACTCAAATGTTTGATGGGAATATTACCCATTAAATCAGGAGAGATTCTGCTCAATGATAAAGACATCAGCAAGATGTCTCCAGAGCAACGTGTCCGAGCAGGTTTAGCTTATGTACCACAAGGACGCGATATTTTTTCGACACTGACCGTAGAAGAAAATATATTAATTGGTATGGCTAAGTTTTCACGCAGTAAGGCCAAACATGTACCTAAGCATTTATACGATATTTTTCCAGTACTAGATGAGATGAAACATCGCCGCGGTGGTGATCTGTCTGGTGGTCAGCAGCAGCAGCTTGCTATCGCCCGTGCCCTAGCCTCTGAGCCGACTGTGTTAATTTTGGACGAGCCAACTGAAGGTATCCAACCCTCTATTATTAAAGACATTGGCCGAGTCCTGCGTGACTTGGCTGACAAAGGTGACATGGCCATTGTACTGGTTGAGCAGTTCTATGAATTTGCCGAAGAACTAGCTGACAATTACACGGTACTATCACGTGGTAAGGTAGTGTCACAAGGTGCAGGCGATACGATGGTCGAAAATAACGTACAAGATCTGGTCGCCATCTAATTCCTTTTAATAATAGATGTAATAGTACAACTTGGTAGTGAACGCTCGATAATGCTAAAAATGGCATTTTTATCCCAAGCTAGTAGCTACCAAGATTACATATCATCACGAAAATGCACCCCAATTAAAGTCACTCTTTTACCTCACTTCTTATTTTTTGACTCTTAGCCTATATATTCTGTGCCATTTCAAAAACTCACATTACCAATACCCTCTGATTGGCGTCATAGCAATTATGTATGCCCATTGAACGAAATTTGCTATTATAGTCAGCATTTTATTATCAATATTATGATGCCTTTATGATGATTCATCCTCAGTACGATCCTGTAGCATTAGCAGTTGGACCTGTCGAAGTCCATTGGTATGGGCTGATGTATTTGTTGGCATTTGCCGCCGCCTACGGACTGGCATGGTATCGCAGTACCAAGCGTGAAGGCTGGACAACAGATATGGTCTCCGACCTAGTGTTCTTTGGCGCACTTGGTGTGATATTAGGTGGCCGTGTCGGCTATGTATTGTTTTATCAGTTCAGCGAGCTACTCCAAAACCCTGCTTACCTGTTCAAGGTCTGGGAAGGCGGCATGTCATTCCATGGCGGCCTGATTGGTGTCATGTTGGGTATGCTGTATTTTGCCCGAAAATATAAAAAGACACCTTTCCAAGTACTCGATTTTGTCGTTCCCTGTGTACCAACTGGTTTATTGTTCGGACGTATTGGTAACTACATCAATGCAGAGCTATGGGGCCGCGTCTCTGATGGTGGCTATAACTGGTTGACCTACTTCCCGCAGGCCGCTAGTGTTGATATGCAGCAGCTACAAGCCAATCCTGCGCTACAAGACCTTATGACTGAGGTCAATGGCCAGTACCTGTTGCCTCGTCACCCGTCTCAATTGTATGAAGCCCTTGCAGAAGGTCTACTGTTGTTTCTATTCTTGTGGTGGTACTCATCGAAACCCCGTCCTCGGATGGCAGTGACTGGTGTCTTTATGCTTGGTTATGGCTTTAGCCGCTTTATCATTGAGTTCTTCCGCCAGCCAGACATCGACCAAGGATTCATCTTGCTGGGTTGGATGACCAAAGGTCAGATACTAAGCGCCCCAATGATAATTATCGGTCTGTTCTTGATCGGTTACGCTTACAAACGTGGCATCTACGACTGGGGTAAGCAAGCTTCTTACTAAGCCTGCCTTTTTGTGATAAAGGCTGATGACTTAAAATAGGGTAAGCTGTCAAAACGCTTATCCTAGCAATACTTTCAATAATGACAGTGTCTATATCGACTACCCATCTAGCCTGTATGCGCTGTCAGCAGTAACTAAAGAGCATTTTATGATCAATGGCACCCAAAGTAATAACGAGCAAGGCTATTTAGATTTACTACGCCACGTTCTCGACAATGGCACTGAAAAAGGCGATCGTACTGGTACTGGTACGCTTAGCCATTTCGGCGCACAGCTACGCTTTGACTTAGCAGATGGATTTCCACTGCTAACAACCAAAAAGGTTCACTTTAAATCTATCGCTTATGAGCTATTGTGGTTTTTAAGTGGCAGCACTCATGTCGATTATCTACAACAGAATAATGTTCGTATCTGGAATGAGTGGGCGACAGCAGAACAGACAGCACGCTTCAACAGACCTGCTGGTGATTTGGGTCCTATCTATGGTCATCAATGGCGTAACTACGGCGCGACCAAAAATGAAGATGCCAGTTATAACGCTGATGGCGTCGATCAAATCGCACAAGTCGTTGAACAGATAAAGAACAATCCGAATTCGCGCCGCTTGATTGTGTCAGGCTGGAATCCAGGTGAGGCAGAGCAAGTAGCCCTACCACCATGTCATACGTTATTTCAGTTCTTTGTCGCAGACAATAAGCTGTCATGCCAGCTGTATCAGCGTTCGGCTGACTTATTTTTATTATACCCCCATAACAATAATGCACAATACGGAGTAATAGATCGTATATAATGCAATACATAACTTAGTCTATGTATTGAGATAGTGATTATTATGGATGTTAAAGTTTGTTTTGATACAAAGTTAGATTTATCTAAGTCTTGTTTACTCAATGAGATTCCAAATTTATCATTGAACAAAACCGTAACAGTGAATGGTGTTGGAGTATTTGATGATGATGGCAAGATCCTTCCTCTTGTTTCTGAGTATTTGTCGTATCGAACCAAACATCAAATAATCTCTTATAAATCAGCAGTTACTTATGGTAGAAACCTAAGCTACTTCTTAAGTTATATTCGTAGTCGTCCAGATTATGATGACAGTGAATCTGATGAAGTATTTATTACAGTTCCAAAATACGTAATTCAAGAATACCTGACATTTTTAATCCGTGAAGACCATAAGAACTCATCTACTGTTAGAAGTCGAGATGAGACAATACATGCCTTCATCGAATACCTTTGTAGCCCTACAGAAGACCGTGATAAGCTTAGACAAGATAACCCATATAGCGATGGCTTGCTATCAAAACCACCAAAGCGCACACCGATTAGCTCTTGCACACTTGATGACCTTTTCATATTGATTGAATTTACTGATTCAGAACGAGAAAGAGCTTTACTCCAGTTTTTATACGACTCTGGCTTACGTCGTTCAGAACTACCTAGAGTTACTCTTCAAGACTTTAAAGATATTACTAGCCTTAATTCTGAAAAATATATTTCCCGCGATACTGACCTGCCTATTCATCCCGACTATGTATCTTTGAAAGTTAAAGGAAGTAAGGGCCGTGGTAATCAAATTAAGCCACGCTGGACTTTGCTTAGCTTAGTAACTATCAAACGTGTGGAAAAATACCACGCATCTCCCTTGTATAAAAAATACGCTCGTAAATATTTAAAGCCGTCTGAAACACCAGCGTTCCTTAATGCTGAAGGCACTCCTTACACCCCAAATTCAATCAGTAAGCTACTTGAACGTATAAGTAAACGCGCAATCAAACACGGTCGACTCAATCGACTGATTTCTCCCCACAAGCTACGGCATGGCAACGCTTATTCAATACTACAGTCAAAGGATTTAGGGCCTAACTATGTAGATCGGCTTGCTATTGTGCAGAATTGCTTAGGCCACAACCATCTTAGTACTACACAGATATACACTAATATCCCTCAAGATATCTACAAGAGCATGTGTGACGAGAATGGTGATACATTAACCAAAGCTGAGAAAATGAAGCGCTTATCTGAACAGACACAGTTAAGAATTGGCATTAAGGACATCAAATGAAAAACATTGGAATAACCATTGATGAGATTCATGAGGATTTTCCTGAGCCAGGAATTTTAGGTGCAGACTTTAAGAACGTTGAAGAAAAACAACCGATTAAAGACGCCGAAGCAGCTGTTATAGAATGGGTATCGAAAACAGCTGGAGATAAAGAAGCACTATGGGAAATACCAATTAGTAAAGCGGATAATACTTTGGGCTTCAGTGTAGCTGTTAAGCATATTCAGAGTGCTGTAGGTGTCTCATACTCTGTTGCACAAAAATATAGGGGTCTTACTACTCCTTTAATTGGAAGGATGATTGAAGAAGGGATTCTAGTAATACCAAGTGAAAGCTACGAAGCGGCTGGCATCGAAAACACTAGAAAACTTTTGAATTGGTACAGAAAGCTAACTGTAGAGGAAAAGCACACTTTACCTATTTTCGGCAACAAAATTTCGATAGGAAAAATGTCTCCAGAACAACTACCTATAAAAAAAGAATCCTTAAGATTTAATGTTGTTAAAGATGCTTGGGAATTCATTCACAAAGACTTAGAAAAAATTGGAATTATTGATCCAAATTATAAAAGCGTTGCTGAAAGAACAAGCGAAGCGAATGTCAATAGAATAAATCATAGTGAAAGTCAGATAGAGCGTTTTCATAGACTCGCAGCAAGAGAGCTAAATGCAGCTGATGACTTCTTCCCTCCTTCAAAATTAGAACCGTTTATTCAGGTTGAGCAACTGTTTGCTTGTAGTAGCAAAACTGTCTCTTCAAAATCAGGCAAGAGTAATTATAGAGTTGCGAGTAGTTCATTTATAGAGTTCTTATCTAAACTGTATGGAAATAAACCCTTTAGAATCGTAACAACTTTTGATGAATACCTATTATCTAGATATCGGAAATATTTAGAGGGCAAGGTAATAAATAAAGAAATATCAAGTCATCATGCAAATACAGTTTTGAGTTCAGTCCGTATAACATTGAATCGGCTGACTCAAGTACGCGATATAGAATATAGCTTTTTCAATATAAATGGATTTGCTACAACTAGAGAAACAGATGTTAAAAAGCCATTTACAATGAACGAGCGACTTCGAATATTAGAGGCTATTGAAAAAGGATTGAGCGAATCTAGAAAAGCCCTCAAACCTTATAAGAAAACGGGTTTAGGTAGCAATCCTTTGGACGAAAAGGGTTCAGTCATTAGAGGCCTTTCGACACTAGAGAATGCGCGATGGCTCTTTGAAAACCGCTTAATGTGTAAGCCAGTTCATTATAATACAGCTAAATCACCTATTGAAAAGTCTTTCTTAAGAATTATTAATGATTCAGATAAGGGTTTGATAGAGGTATACAACGACTGGGGCATTACCCCAATGATAAATATGGATACACTAACGCCTTACGTTTTAAGGCTTGCTCAAATTACTGGTTTAAATGCAAATCCTTTACTTTCTCTTGATATAAACGATTATGTAGATTCCCATCCGGCAACATCGCGGCCTTGTCTTAGATATTGGAAAGAAAGGTCTGATGGTCATAAAGAATACCACCTCGATCTTTTTAATGCAGAACTGACATGGCTTACGTCATCTCAAGCTAAGTCTATAAAAATTATTTTTGAAGAATTAGTCCAATTGACGAGTAGTTTTCGACAAGACATTGAAGATAATGCTTTTAAAGATAGGTTGTTTATCTATCAGTCGAATAGTACAAAAAAGCACGGCAGAGTATCTCCACTATTAGGAAACAAAGAAAAAAATACAGAAGCATTGGGAGCTAGTTTGTCCAGGTTTGTTAAGAAATATAATTTAAAAAATGATGCAGGAGATCCCCTAACTCTTACAATAAGTCGCTTTAGACCAACATTTGTTAGTGAGATGCTTAGAAATGGCGTAACTGTACGTGAAATTCAACTCATGTTGGGTCACTCCTCACTCCAAACAACTCTCGGTTATATAGATTCTCTAGATTTTAACTCCATGAGTAGAATGAAGATAAATGATGAATTAGAAGAGATACATCAATCGACTCTGGATAAAAAAGTTGAGAAAGTGCCAGAAGATATAGAGTCCAAAAAAAATGATGAGTTGGTAACAACCTTTCATACTCCTCTAGCTGAATGCAGAAATATTTTTGACCCACCAGATTTTGTAAAAAATCTTTCATCCTACATACCTGGTACTCCATGCTCACAATATAACAAATGTTTGGGTTGTGACAATGTCATTATTACAGCTAAGAATCTGCCTGAAATTTTTGCAATGAAGCGTGACTATACGCTTTTGAAAGAGCACTCCCGTGTCATGGATACACCCTATGGGCATGTTATTTCAGAGAATTTAGAACTGATAAAAGGTATTACAGAACCTGAACTATCTAATTTTTCCTTAGAAGAATTAGAAAATGGACGGCGTTTAGCAGAATACATTGAAACGACCACACTAGTTGATGGAGTAATCTAATGGACTATGAAAAAAAGCTGAATGTATTAACAGGTTTTGCAGAACATCGTTTATATGTTTTAGATGCTCTAGACCATGCTACAGTTCAAAAGAAGAAGCACCTTCAAAATAATTACACAGATGACATAGAGTATGTGACGTACCTTATGGACAAACCTGTATCGAAATTATCAAAGTTTTCTGACGACTTTTGGGACTTTAATGACGACTATCCTAATGCTGCACGAAATGTTCAGGGCGCAAAGCTCCGCATTAGTTTTTCAAAGTATACAGATATCCCAAGATTCGTTTTAATAGAAATAAAAATCATATTCGAGTTGGCCTTGCTAAACAATTCGATTTTCAAGCTTCAAAGTAAGGAAGGCCAAAGTCGAACAAAAAAAGTCTTAAAAGCAAACTCTTTAATTACAATTTTTGAAAATGGATTAACGTTTATTAATGAAATATTTAAACAGGCATCTCATGAGCTAGGCTATGAGTTTGTTCAGGAAAAAATCAGAACACTCTCCGATATAACACCCGAACTGTATTCCAAAGCTGCTGAAAACTATGATCGCGTAAAAGGTGTGGAGCTAGATAAATTTTTCAAATATCTACGCAGCCCGGCTTCTGTCAAGTATGTATTTGAAAAACCTATCGCTTATGTAGAGTTAAATAGCCTGAAATGGAAGAAACTTGCTAATACTAATACTTCGAAAAAAGAACAAGTACTGCCAGATCTGGTATTTGAATCTCTCTCGAAAATGGCTTCCTTTATCATAGTGGACTTTTTAAACGCTACAGGAGCTTCAGCAAAGATATCAGATCCTAACTCCTTAGAAAGATTTAATACAAGCAACCACGTTTCATGGGCAAACGAAGAAGGAGTAACCCACGAAATTTTAAATGCTTATATTGCTATGAGATTAGGAACTAAAGGCTATCCTTCAAGTTTCATTACAAACATAATTGAACCCTATGATTGGATGCTCAAAAAAGACTCTAGTGTCATGGGTGGACGAACTTTACGTAACGCATTGAAAAAACGTGGTTACAAGTTAGATAATCTTAGAGAATACTTTAACCTCGTAGCGTATGCCTGCGCGTATTTAGTGGGTCAATATACAGGTATGAGACCATCTGAACTATCAGAAATAAGAGTTCAGGATTGTTCGTGCTTAATTCAAAGTGACTCCGTCTGGCTGATTGAAAGTACGGTCAAAAAGCATAAAGATGAAGTTAGTACAGGTTTGTTTGACGACAGATGGGTAGCTATACCAATTGTTAAGGATGCAGTATTAGCAGCTTCGTATATCTCAAAAATTAAGGCGTCGCCCTACTTAATTTCTAATGTAGATACTGTTAAACCTGATAACTCCCCCCAGTCAATGACTAGTACTGGTATCGTGTATCAAATGAATAACTTTATTAGCCAACTCTTAGGCGAAAAAGTTGCTAAAGAACTAAAATTCAATCCATATATGTTAAGACACACATTAACATATCAATTGTTTAAGGCTGAAGTTGGATTGCCTCTTATATCGTTTCAATTGAAACATTTTGTAGAGAGCATCTCTAAGTACACATCTACTGGCGCCACCTCGTCAGTTACGTTAGGCTACGGTGATATAGGTGAGATGCTGTCAAAAGACGGCAACCGAAAAGGTGATACGAAATCACTGCGCCGAGCAGCTGAATTAGATGCTATTAAAACTGCCCATAATCCAAATGGTACATATTATGGTGGTAAAGCGAGTGAGCATAAAAAAGGTCTGATCAAGACGTTTAGTGGATATATGGCTGAAGGATACACAGAGGATGAGATTTATGAGGCTATGGTAGATCAAGGGGTTGCCATGGTCTATATGGGACAAGGGCTTTGCTATGGTGGTAGAGCAGAAGAGTATGACTCAAGCCTACCATGTATTGGTTCACTGCGTTGTAACCCAGCTCGATGCAAACAAGCCGTTGTAACTACTAAGCATGCTCCTAAATGGCGTGAAGTTTACATGTTAAATAAAACCAACCTCAATAAACCAGAATATTCAGACAATCGAGAGCAAATTCTATCAGCAATGAACGAGGCCAAAATGGTATTGGAAAATCTTGGTGAGGCAATCGAACTATGAGTAATGAAGCTTATGATCAAAAAAATAATGACGACTATGAAGCAATAACTTCTGCTCTAAATATTGCCCTAATAGATCTTGAAAATAATAAAAAACTAAAACCCACTATAGCGCAACTTTCGAAGATGACTGGTATTCATCGAAATACTATTACAAACCGTGGTTGGCCTGTCCAAAAGCTAAATCAGATCAAAGATATCAGAAAAGCTGAAGAGAAATCGCGTAAAGAAAAAAAAGCTATAGATAACGCTGATGTTAAGAATGCGCTTGAAGCAAAAATGATTCAAGCACAAAATGAGGTTATCTACTGGTTTAATGAATATCAAGATATAAAAAGAGTCACTCAACACTCAGATAAACGGTTACAAAAAATGAAAGAGTCACGAGATTATTATAAAACACAATCTGATACAGATAAAAGGTCGTTATTAGAAGCTAGACAGGAGATTAAAAAACTGAGACAAATGTTAGCTTTAAAAGATGCAACACCGAACCAGCTGATGCACTAATCTATCGAAAACTACCTATGCTATAAAAAGTATAAACTTAATTTCCTTGTACTTAAAAGCTAGCAAGAGCTTAGCTAACAAATATATACCTTATAGCATAAATCACATATATTAATACTTTATGCCTAACAGAAATTTATCATCTTTCTTAACTTTTAATTTATATTTGTATCAAACTGAGAATGGATACGCGATAGACTCATGATACTGATACCCTTCCACTTCAAAATCGTCCAATGTTACCCATGTCTCAATATCTTCGAGAGACTTAATTTCAGGGTTAATGTGAAGTTTAGGGGCTGGATACGGTTCGCGTTTTAATTGCACATCACGCATTAACTCTAATTGGTCTTCATATATATGTGCATTTACAATCTTGTGATAAGCTTTTCCAGCCTCATGCCCCGTAATTTGAGCCATTAAAGCCAATAAAGTAAAAACCTGGACTTGATTGAAATTTTGACCTAATGGCACATCACAGGAACGTTGTGATGAAGTCAAATAAAGCTTGCCACCTAACAACGAAAATGTATGAGTATGCATACAAGGACGTAAACATCCCATATGAAACTCACCTGGATTATAGAAAGTTAGGATTTCACCTCGATCATCAATACCGTTCCGCAAGTTATCATAAATCTTACGAAGCTGGTCAAACTCCTCTCCTACTGAATTACGCCACCTGCGGCCCTGTACACCATATACTCGGCCCATATCATCCTCACCTTTACGATAAGGATTAGCTAACCAAGCTTCATTTTCATTGGCATTAGCGTTCCATGTATTACATCCAATAGCTCGAAACTGAGCTGCGCTATCATAACCACGTAGATACCCTAATAATTCTGCGATAGCTGCTTTCCAATAACTCTTTCGAGTAGTTACTAAGGGAAACTCATTAGCTCCTACATTGTAGTTTAAATCAGCATTAATAACGGTTAAGCAGCGTTTTCCAGTCCGTTCATTCTCGACCCATACACCCTCATCAACTATACGTTGACATAAATCTAGATATTGTTTCATTCAATAACCTTAATTGGACTGTATACTTTTCTCGTGAGGTAATTTCTTATTGCCCGTGATCACAACACATTTTACCTCATGATTTCATTGAGCATTATAAAGTTTCAAGGCTCAATTGTACAAACCTGTTCGTAACAACTAATTGTCTTAATAACTTATCAACAGGCTATGCCCCAATGGATCCAATGAAACCGAATCATTCTATCTAAAACCATTTACCATAATGCAGCTTTATGCGCAGAATGCGCGGTTCCCTAGTGAGGACTTGAATCTTTGGCTGTGAGCTAATGATATTAAGGTTTCAACTTGCTGAGATAGCCACAGTGTACTTCATGATGTACTTACCATAGATATTCTATCTATGATCGGTGCGCTAGTGAGGACTTGAAGAGACCATCCCAGATTCTGTGTAACTGACGTTTAGATTAAATACTTACACAAAATTTAGGAAGGTCTCCCAGATTCTTATCAAAGACTTCATCATCTATTATTCGCCAAACGGCAACTTGCTGATGGTCTTTGGTGGTGACTAGATTTAAAGTTTGTTCAATCATTGCTTGAGGTCTCATATCCTTATGATGTTTATTTGCTTCAAACCCAGTTACTTTACACTTAGCGGTTTAATTAAGCTACTTACTCAACTTCAATATTCTAAAGGCGCCCTGAATAACTAAAGCAAATACGATGCTACCAATAATCAAATCAGGCGTACTAGAGTGTAACCAATTAACCAAAATCCCTGCAACAATTACCCCTAAATTGATAATCACATCGTTTGAAGTGAAAATCATACTGGCTTGCATATGGGCTTCTTCTTCTTTGCTTTTCGATTTTTGTAGTAAATAGAGGCAAATCAAGTTTGCAATTAGCGCAAGAATCGATATGACTATCATGGTAGAAAAGTCAGGTAACTGCTCATTGCCAAAGAAACGTCTTAGTACTTCTAAAAAACCAAGAATCGCTAGCGTAATTTGAAAATATCCGGCAATTCTAGCAATCCGTTTTTTCTTAATGACCGTTCCACCGACCGCAAATAAGCTAATTCCGTACACGAAGCTATCTGCTAACATATCTAAGCTGTCGGCGACCAACCCCATCGAACGAGAAATCAGTCCCGTGCTCATTTCAATAATAAAGAAAGCAAAGTTAATGACCAGCACTATCCATAGTAGCTTTCTTTGCTCAGCATCTTTTTTGTGACTAGAGTCAGCATCAATTTTAAAATTATTGTTGGGATCAGAGGGGTCAATGGTTTCGGTCGAGAGTAGGGTGTCTCCTAATTTTAGGTCATGAATAGCAGTCTCTATCCCTTCTATATTGTCATGATGAAACACAGTTAATTGACGGTTAGGAATGTCGAACTCAAGATGTTCAATATTCGAGTGGCCCTCTAATTTCATTCGGATTAGGTTTTCCTCCGAAGGGCAGTCCATCTTCGATATTTTAAAAGTTGTTTTATTCATAGTTACATTTATATCCGGGTGGTGGTTCAAAAAGTAGGCTGAAAAAAAACAGGCTGAGAAATTGATAAATAACCCCAGTTCGGGATAAGGGCTCAAAAAAAAGATAAAAAAAGAAGTCCGAAGTTGCTAAAGTGAGTTTACCAAGACAAACTTCACAACAAGGACTTCTTACATGGACAACCTAACCGAACTATACTGCCATATTGACGACTTTTATCAGCAATTCAAACCTGAGTTTGACGCTCATTTAATCGCAACGGGACACCAAAGGTTAAGAGCATGCCAGATAAGTGTAGCAGAGATTATGACCATCTTGATACTGTTTCATCAATTACGTTATCGACAGTTTAAGGCGTTTTACTACCATCACATGCTTGGCATGATGAAACGGGAGTTTCCAAATCTGCCGAGCTACTCGCGATTTATAGAGCTTATACCGCGCAGTATCATACCACTGTGCAGCTACTTGCAAAGCATGATGGGCGACTGTACGGGTATCAGCTATATTGATTCAACCAAGATAGCAGTTTGTCATAACAAGCGTATCTACCGTCACAAAGTCTTTGAGAGTATGGCGCAAAGAGGTAAAGGTAGTATGGGCTGGTTTTACGGCTTTAAGCTGCATGCCATTATCAATCATAAGGGCGAGCTTGTATCTGTTAAAGTCACTGCGGGTAATACGGATGACAGAGTGCCTGTTAAGGATATGGCAACGCCTGTGTTTGGCAAGGTGTTTGGGGATAGAGGCTATATCAGTAAAGCCCTAAACGAGTGGCTCACAAAACACAATGATACCACGTTGATAACCAAACTTCGGCGTAATATGAAACCCCAATTACTTGAGCCTATGGATGAGGCACTACTCAATCATCGCTCTTTGGTTGAAACGGTGTTTGGGGAGCTTAAAAACTTGTGCCAAATCGAACACTCACGCCATCGTAGTGTCACGGGGTTTATCACAAACTTGCTGTCAGGTTTAATTGCTTATTGCTGGTTTCCCTATAAGCCCACCATCAAAAACATGCCTCAGCAGGGACAGGTAGCCACATTGTAAATAGTATCAATGAGTTACAATGTGGCTTATCCCGAACTGGGGTTAAGTAGTTAAATGAATAGTAATAAATAACGTTAAACCAAGGATTTAGCGTCTATATTAAAAAGGCTATTTAGTAAGATTGAAAAAGACAACGTCCTATTATCAAAGGACGTTGGCTTTTTAATGGGTAGAAATGATGTGGAATTTATCTACATTTAAACGATTAATTTAGCGCGGTTAAGGTTTGCTCAAACGCTGCGCGCCCGATTTCACCCACTTGCTGATTGACCAATTGCCCGTCTTGATAATACAGCAATGCTGGCGGACCAAATAGTTTATAACGCGCTAAGATTGCTTTTGAATCAGCCGTAGTCTCCGTGATATCAAGTCTGACCAATTGCCAATCTTGCATTTGCGCAGGGCGATTATGAAATAAGTTTTTCTCCATAGTCCGGCATGCAATACACCATTCGGCGGTGACATCGACCAGCACTTTAGGATTGGCGGCGACAATGGCATCTAACTCAGCCAGCGTCGTGACCGTCTTATCGGTTGCATTACTGGTGGCTGGTTGACCAGCAGTTGTCTGCAGCACCGGAACCGCAGTTAGGGAGGCAAGCGGATGCAAGCTGTCGTCATTGCCCAATGCGGCGCCGACGATTAAACACGTCGCCCAAATACCAGCGATTAAGCCTAGCGCTTGGGTCAGCATCCGACCTTTGCCTAGCCAGCTCCACGCCCACATCGCCACGACCATAAACCACAGCGCCCAAACCATCAGCATCACAGGCGAGATAAAGACGCGTTCAATTAATAACAATGCCACGGCAAAAAGCAACAAAGCAAAGCCCTGCTTGACCCAGTTCATCCACTCACCCGCTTTTGGCATGATTTTACCTTGGGTCGCGCCGATTAAAATAAGCGGCGCTGATAAACCAAAACCGAGCATAAATAAAGCCGCAAAGCCAAGTAATGGACTTCCAATCGTTGATACAGCAAGCAGCGCCCCAAATAAGGGTGCCGAAACACAAGGCGATACCACGAGCGCCGATAAGAATCCCGCAATTAAACTGCCGCCCGTACTACCAAGCTTGCTATCCCCCGCTTGGCTTAGACCCTGCATTTTACTACTGATGAATCTTGGCAGACGAATGCTAAATACGCCCAACATATAAAGGGCTAATAAGACAAAAACGATGGCAAAGGCAATTAGTATAATCGGGTTTTGTAGCCAACCGATAATGCCTAACGATTCACCAAATATAGCAATGACCGCACCTAAAATACCATAAGCGATAGCAACACCAATAGCGTAGCTGGTCGTTAAAATAACACCGCGTTTTACCGTTGGATTGTCTTCACGCGCGACGATATTGGCAACAATCGGTAGCATCGGTAACACGCACGGCGTCAATGCTAAGCCCAACCCTGCCAAAAATAATAACACCAATGCCAACCACGGATGCGAGGCTAAGCCAAAAGGGTCGCTATCAATCGCATTATCGCCAACAACGGTATTGTTTGTTGCAGCAGCATTATTTATGACAGCGTCATTGTTCGCTGCTTCACTTGTAACATTATCGCCTACAGCTTCTTCATCGGCACCAGAGATGGTATTGGTCGCACCAAGCTCTGTATCTAACGCTTCGTCATCTAACAAGGCATAATCAATCACCTCGTCATCTGGCGTAGTTTGCTCTGTAGCAATATTATTGGTAACTGTCGCCTCTGTAGAGGCTTGCGCAGTTTCTGCATTGCTATTATTGCTCGCAGAATCTGTAGCAGTGCTACTTGAGCTATTGGCTGCCGATTGTGACGCAGCAGCAATATTGACTGTGGTTTTTATTTTCTCCGGTGGATAGCATAGACCCGCTTTGGCACAGCCTTGCCAACCTATCGTCACGGCGGCATTATTTATCACCTTACCATTACTACTACTCAATATAGTGCTAGCAACCATATTGGCTTGGTCAAAGACCAATACTTGCCCAAAGGTTGGATCATCAATGGAGACTGGCTTTTGGCTAAAGGTAAAAGGTGCAGCGCTCACGCCAGCAGGTAACGTTAGCTTAATTTGGCCTCTATAAACATAGTGCTCAGGCGTAATGTCAAAGTTAATGGCTAAGCGCGTGCCATTATTGGTCGGTTTGCTGCTACTGCTAACTTGAAACGCTTCGTTAACGGGCAAAAATTTCGGTTGGGTCGCGCTTTTATCACTGCTAAATAAATCGCCCAATCCTGCCGCTTGCGATGCCACTGGCGCAACCGTCAGCCCAGTAGCTCCTAGCCCTGTCAATAATGAGCCCGCGCTGAAAGCGAACGCCAACAGATAAGATTTTTTCGACGATTTATTTTGCGTTAATGACGGAGACTTTTCTGCGCTCTTAAGGGACATGAAGGGCTACCTATTATTACCAAAATTCGAATTGACCAATTCACTGTCTGTATGGACTTGTCTATTTACAACCCCAGTTCGGGATAAGCCACATTGTAACTCATTGACACTATTTACAATGTTGCTACCTGTCCCTGCTGAGGCATATTTTTGATGGTGGGTTTATAGGGAAACCAGCAATAAGCAATTAAACCTGACAGCAAGTTTGTGATAAACCCCGTGACACTACGATGGCGTGAGTGTTCGATTTGGCACAAGTTTTTAAGCTCCCCAAACACCGTTTCAACCAAAGAGCGATGATTGAGTAGTACCTCATCCATAGGCTCAAGTAAGGGGCTGTCCTAGATAAGTAAAATTATTTAGGATAGCACTATGAGAAAGAGTAAACTAAGTTGGTATAAACAAAACAGACTCATCGAGCTATTTGTTGCCGGTTCTACCGCGAGAACAGCAGCAAGCCTAGTCGGTGTTAATAAAACCACAGCCAGTTATTACTTTCATAGGCTAAGACTGCTTATTTACGAGAATAGTCAAGACCCTGGTCTATTTGAGGGCGAAATCGAAGTAGACGAATCATACTTTGATGGCACTCGTAAAGGCAAGCGAGGGCGAGGTGCTGGTAGCAAAGTGCCCGTGTTTGGTCTATTAAAGCGTAATGGCAAGGTCTACGCTTGTATTATACCCAATGCTAAAGCAGATACTTTGATCCCCATTATAAGAGAAAAAGTGAAGCCTGATAGCATTGTTTATACTGACTCATTTAAAAGCTATAACGCATTAGATGTCAGTGAGTTTACTCATTATCGTATCAACCACTCCAAAACCTTTGTTAATGACAAGAATCACATTAATGGTATAGAGAACTTTTGGAACCAAGCTAAACGGCATCTACGTAAGTTTAACGGAGTTCCAAAAGAACATTTTCACCTCTATTTAAAGGAATGTGAGTGGCGTTTTAATCACAGTGACCCAAAGTCGCAATTACTACAATTAAAACAATGGGTTAAACAGGGTTTGAACTAGTTATCTAGGACAGCCCCAAAAATTATTACCGTAAGTTTCATAATACCAGAGCGGTAAGTGGAGCCGTTTATGAAAGTGGCGCGATTAATAATCGTATACCAAAAACATATACGTTTAACATTGTTCATTGTATAAACATAGATAAAGGAAACAACTATGACTGAATCTACCGACAGATTAGATAGTACTAAATTGAATAGCGTTGAATCGGCTAGTACTAATATTGCTGACAAGAAGGTACCTATAGCTGTGAGTAGTACTCATCAATCGATTGACTCTAAAACCATAAATCATACGCCTAAAGCTATGTACGTGACTTCAGGCAACTCAATAACACCTAAAGATAAGTTGGACAAAATGCCAAAAATGGTTGCCAATGGCAGTCGCGCTTTTATCTGGTATTTGTTGGCGATAATGGTATTAATACTTGATCAATGGACTAAGTGGTTGGCCCAAACCACATTAGCGTTCAATGACCCCGTACCGGTCATTGAACCATTTCTCAACTGGACACTCGCTTATAACTATGGGGCAGCATTTAGCTTTTTAGCCAACGCTGGCGGTTGGCAGAAATGGTTTTTCTCAGGCTTAGCTTTTGTAATGGCTATCTTTTTAACGGTTTATTTAATCAAAGCGCCACGTGCAGCCAAGCTATTATCTATGGGGTTGGCCTTAATGCTTGGTGGTGCGATTGGCAACTTAATCGATCGTTTAAGAATTGGTAAAGTGGTTGACTTTATCCATGTGCATTATGCTGATGTCTGGAATTATCCTCTTTTCAATGTTGCAGATATAGGTGTCTGTGTCGGTGTCGCATTGATTATAATTGACATGATATTTTTAGAAAGTAAGCGTAATAAATAAGCACATTGATGCCGATTATCACAAACAAAATGAACTAGCGTCGTATTCACTCTATACGGAAAAATACTTTTTATACTTGAGTATGTTTATAAAATGTGAACTGGAAGGTAATGTATGACTGGTATAGGTACTCACTCATTTTAGGTCTTAAAACTCAATACTTAAAAGCTCTGCGTAGAGCCATTATTATAGAGAAATTGAATAATCCATAAATTCTTTATTGATAATAACAAAAGGAAAATACAGTGTCACAGACTCAGCCAACTATTGAAAAAATTCACAGCCTTAGAAAAAAAACAAGAGACAGCGTTAAAAAGTCTTACCCTTATATAGTCGATACACTCTAAAAATGTCATAGCACTACTGGGATGAATTTTGCGCAGCCTCCTATCGTGCGCTCAAAGAAATTTGAAGCGGACTATAATAATTACCATCGTTTGTCAGGCGAGGGTAAGCGGGATACAGACACATTCAGAAATGAAATGAAGAATTTTATTACTATGTATCCTGAAGATTTTGAGAAAAAACCGCTAGAAAATTATTTGAAATAACAGCTATTAATGGCACTCCATTAACATTTCTGTAAGTACATTACCGTTAAATGATTACCCTGCGCAGCAAGATAGCTCTTTAACGTCTTTGCTAAAGGTTTGAGCGCATAACTTCAATCCTTCAACCATCGTCAAATACGGAAATAGTTGACCTGCCAATTCTTCGACTGTCATTTTATTATGAATAGCAAGAGCCGCACTTTGAATCAGTTCTCCGCCTTCATGGGCTAAAATTTGTGCGCCTATCAGTTTTCCCGTGGATTCTTCAGCTACCAACTTGATAAAACCATCCGTTTCAAAATTTGCTAAAGCTCTTGGTACGTTTTCCATATCAAGTACACGACTTATCGTATTTATTCCTACCGCTGAAGCTTGTACTTCGGTTAGACCTACCGTAGCAACTTGTGGGTCGGTGAATATAACAGCAGGCATGGTAGATAAGTCGAGTTGCGCATTTCCACCTGTCATATTAATTCCAGCCCTACTTCCGGCAGCAGCAGCAACATAAACAAATTGTGGCATATTGGAGCAATCTCCAGCGGCATAAATGTTAGCTGTTGATGTTTCCATCATACTATTAACAACAATGGCACCACTTTTATCTGTTTCAACACCAACATTTTCTAAACCAAGCTTTCCAGTATTTGCATGGCGACCCGTAGAGATAAGCAATTTTTCAGCGATTAATGTTCCTTCGTTAGTTTCCAATGAAAAACCATTGCTATCATAAGAAACATGACTTGCTTGCGTATTATTAAGTACCCTAATACCTTCTTTTTCAAAGCACTCTGCCAGTTTTTCACCTAATAACGGATCTTCAGCATATAAAAGGGTATGTCTGGCTAGAATTGTCACACGGCTACCTAAACGGGCATAAGCTTGCGCAATTTCCAGAGCAACAACGGAGGAGCCGATGACAACTAGACTACTCGGTAACTCTTCTGCAAATAAGGCTTCTGTTGATGTCCAATAAGGTGTATCAACTAAACCCTTAATTGGCGGAATGCTTGGTGTAGAGCCTGTTGCAATTAAAATGCGATCTGCAACCAGCTCTTCTTCACTACCATCAGACTTGTGAACTAGCAAGGTATTTTGATTTTTAAAACGTGCATAACCTTTAAGTAAAGATAGCGCGGGATTACTCTCTAAAATACGTTGATATTTAGCATCGCGTAGTTCTTCGACGCGAGCGTTTTGCTGATGTGCTAATAAGGAGCGGCTAAGTTGTGGCTGAATATTTTCTAAACCATCAAACGGGTTAGTACGTTGCTGATGCGCTAATTGCGCAGCACGGATCAATATTTTTGAAGGAACACAGCCGACATTTACACAGCAACCTCCGATTACATCGGCTCCTTCAATGATAGTAACTCTTGCTCCGCCTTCTGCTGCTTTAACCGCACTGGCAAAGGCCCCTGAACCACTACCAATAATGGCTACATGTAATTGTTCTGGCTGGATGTCATTTGGCGAGCAACAACTACTCGTTGACATATTTTATTCCTCTTAAAAAGTTAAGCGGTACAAGTTTCATCATCACAGCGTTTATTCGCAGGAGAAACCATGTCCCAAATTGATACAGCAACCATTAGTCCTAGCCCCGTATAAGTAACGTATGAACTCCACCCGTACTGGAACCAAGGGTATAAAGAGAGTAAAACCAAAATGGGGCCAATTGAACCGATAAAACTACGGTGCCATTGACGATGGCTAAACCAGCCTAAGATATTCATTGCCAGCGCTAATACTGCAAACAGTGGTAACAACGTATTGATAAATACCCCTTCCCACTGACTAAGAAATCCCATCCCAATTGCCGCACCAAGACTAGCTATCGCGGGAAAACACATGGCGCATCCCATTGCCGAAACAAGTGCACCTATAGAGCCTGCTTTATCTCCGATACGCGTAACTAGTTCTAAGGGGCTAAATATTACTTATTTTCACTTTTTAAATTTGAAGGGTAGCCAGCGTTGGTAGTCGCTGCAATTAATGCATTGATGTTGGTTTTAGTGTCATCAAAAGAAACAACAGCTAGCTTAGGCTTGTAGGTAACTTTCGCATTTTCAACGCCATCAACATTTTCTAATGACTTTTTAACTGTGATTGGACATGTCGCACAGTTCATCGTTGGCACTTCCAGTGTAACTGTTTTTACTTCAGCAAAAGCACCAAAACTAGAAAGTGAAAGCAGTGCGGTTAATAATAATTTTTTCATAATTAGCTCCAAATTTTAAAATGTTATAAATTTCTTGATCTGTATATTAAGCAAACAAAAGTATCCAATAATTACTGGTCACTAAAATTGTCGCAACTATAGCGCTCAGCCAGAAAATGACTTTTCGTTGTTGCTGTTTCTTAGGAATTGCACAGGCCGTTCCCGGCTCACACTCTTCTACAGGACGGTAAATTTTCCAACCTGAGTAACCAAACAACAACACTACAAATGCGATAAATAATGGCCTATAGGGTTCAAATGCAGTTAAATTACCAATCCATGAGCCACTTACCCCAAGTAATAACAGGAGCAAAGGACCTACACAGCATACGCCTGCGCCTAATGCTGCTATGATGCCTCCTATCATTGGAAGGTTTGATTCTTTTTGATTCATATAGATACCTCATTAGATAATGCAAGTGTATTGCATGTACCTAAGTACGGAGTCAAGGGTGATTTATAAAAAATTTATCTTTGATAATCTGCTACGACAGATACGGGGAATAAGCTAACTTGAATTAAGGCGCAGAAGTAAAATTGGATATGCTGTTTTAGTGGGAAATGGTAGTTAAGTGAATCATTTACTTCGGTTGCAACGAATCAATTATTGGGCAGTGGCTATCGTCATCATTATTTTGGCATTGTCCTAAATGTTCTTCCAAAGCGTGTTCTAACAACAACAAGTCAGCCATCTTTTTTTGTACTGCGATCAGTTTTTTATTAGCTAATTCTTGTACTTTACTACATGGACTATCGTTTAACGCAAGTAACCCTTCAATCTCATTTAGCGTAAAACCTAATTCTTGAGAACGCTTGATAAAATGCATTCTATTTACCGTTTCTTTCGGGTAATGTCTATAGCCCTGCATAGGCTTTGGTGGTTGTTTAATTAAGCCTTTGCGTTCATAAAAGCGAATTGTTTCGACATTTACACTCAGTTCTTTAGCCAACATACTTATGGTTCGTTTAGACACGTTATCAATTACCTTACTGACTTTTTGTTTACTTACTTTATATCTAATTAAAGTGACCATCAATGAATACCAGTTTAAACATCGCTAATTGATTTTGTTTTTTCTTCTATTAAATAAGTAAAGTTACCGTTGTTACAACAATATTAAACCACAACAATGTATGGTTTATCCTTTTTCATTATCAAAGTCCAAATTAGTGTTATTACATGCAGTTCTACATGAGTATACCCTAAGGGAACCACCTATTTCACCCTTCAAACCTATTAACAGACCACTTAAAACAGACTGGTATAATGGAACCACTTATAACAGACTATTTTAGGTGTTTATGTTTATTAGAGCGTATCTACGAGCGTCTACCAAAGAACAAGATGCTAAGCGTGCCAAAAGCGAGCTCATAGCATTTGCCAACGATCATGGCCACAAAATTGCTGCCTTCTATGTCGAAAACGAATCAGGCGCTATCTTGGCGCGACCAAAGCTGATGCAGCTGATTGAAGACGCTCATAAGGGCGATGTGATCTTAGTTGAGCAGATTGATCGCTTGGCGCGTTTGAACCAAGCTGATTGGGATACGCTAAAAAGAATGCTATCAGAGAAAAAGCTCTCTATCGTATCAAAAGAGCTGCCGACCTCATATATGGCGCTTCAATCTGAAAGCAGTACAGAATTTATGAGCAGTGTATTGCAGGCCATTAACTCGATGATGCTGGATATGCTCGCAGCCATTGCTCGAAAAGACTATGAAGATCGCCGTAACCGTCAGATGCAAGGTATTGCTCGTGCTAAGGCAGAAGGTAAGTATTCAGGACGTAGGAAAGATACGGAAAAGCGCAAGATCATCGCTAGTCTGCTCAAATCAGGTCATAGCTATTCTGATATTCAAAAAATGACCAAGTGCTCACGGCATCTGATCGCTGATGTGGCCAAGGAAAGACCGAAGATGCTCAGTACTCATTAAGTGGTTCCACTACGGCAGTCTACTATAAGTAGTCTGTTAATTGATTAATAAGCCTTTTTAGTTGGTTCCGCTGGGATATGTCCTATATTAGCTAGTGTTTTTTTGGACAGGTACAATAATAAGAGAGTGAGTGTATGTATGATGCATATATTTCACATGCAGTCGAAAGACAAAAATATCTTATGTTTTATCTGAGACTGTTGTGCCACTACAAACTATCTTGAATCGGAAAAAACGATGATTCAAACCGTTATCCATTATTTTCTACACTTTGGCATGCCGTTGATGGTTGCCTATATATTTTTTCGTGACGACTATAAACGAGTATATTTGATTCTTTTAGCCACTATGCTAGTAGACTTAGATCATTTGCTAGCCACGCCTATTTTTTCGCCCAATCGCTGTAGTATTAACTTTCATCCGCTGCATACTTATTATGCAATGGCAGCATATGCGGCTATGCTATTTCTACCTAAGACCTATAAAATAATTGGTTTGGGGTTATTGTTACATATGCTAACTGATTTGAATGACTGCGTGATGACCTATCTGAATTGTCCGCAGTGCTTGAATAAGGCTTCTGCCCGTGAGTTGGTGAAATGGTTGGTCACAGCCACGAACGCTTGATGTAGCTGTGAGCACATCGTTTAGTATTTTTCCTAACAAGCATTTTTTTAATGCATTTTCAGCGGCTAACCTAATGTGTTTTGCTGCTAGGATTTATTTAGATTATTAGTGCACGTTTTTACATCGTTTTAATAGTGCTGTAATCGCCACGGGTACGTAAAACAACTTGAACATCTGAATCGCCACGATTTCGCCAGAACCAACCGTGATTACCTGTAAATGCGGCCTCTAAAACGCCTTCATCAGAAGCAACCCCGCGACCTTTCTCATAGCTAATGGCTTTACCCAAGGCATCACCGTGAGTATCAAAATTAACCTCACCGCCAGTGACTGCCCAAGAGTAATTTGCTTTATCACCTTCAGACATTTTCATTTTAATTTCTATTCCTTCACCTGGAGTCAGGGTGAAGGGAATCTCATCACGCCACTGTCCATCAGCAACGGTAGTATCAGTAGGCGTGGTATTTATTGTTTGTTCTGTCATATTGTCAATGTCTGAGGTTCCGGTTGCTACTAAACCAGCCGCATCTGCGGCAGCTTCTTCTGCCAATTGCTGCTTAATCTGTCCCATCTCTGTTAATCGAAGCAGTTTACCAACCCCAGTTGGATCAATACCATATTCTGCCGGTAGAACCACTGTAAATAAAATGACTATTGCTGCAATTGCAGCCAGAATAGTAGATTTTATGAGTTGCTTTGAAGAGGGCAGCTCAGCTTGTGAAGGGGTGTCACTGTTATACATATTAGAAATCCTTGGGTTATTGAGACATTAAATAGCCAGTAAGCTGCATGCCCACTAAAATAAATCCTGCGCTCATCATGGCAACGTTGGCGGTATAAGCGTTACGGATGAAACTTGACGTGCGTCGCCAGTAGCTCATGCCAATCAATATGATTGCTAGAGCTAATAGCTGCCCAATCTCCACACCCACGTTAAATGCGAGTAAGTTAGGTAGCAGGCCGTCAGGAGACATATCGTATTCTAGAATCTTAGTTGACAACCCAAAGCCATGGAAAAGACCAAATATAAGTACCGCTATTTTTGTATTTGGTTGATATCCGAACCATCGCTGGAAAGCACCAATGTTGTCTAAAGCTTTATAAACAACAGAGAGGCCAATAATTGCATCAATCAGATAACTATTTATACCAATGTTGAAATACACACCTAAAATCATCGTGGTGGAATGACCCAATGCAAATAGGCTCACATAGACACCAATATGTTTCATACGGTAAAGAAAGAAGATGACCCCGAAGAGGAACAGTATATGGTCATATCCCGTTATCATGTGCTTAGCACCCAAGTACATAAAGGGTAAAATATTGACTCCTGAAATTTCCTGAATATAACCTTTATCACCTGCGGTTACAGCGTGAGCAAAAGCTTCGTTACTGCCAAAAATGACACAGGAAAGCAGTACCGAAAGTAACAGCAGACGGGTCTGCCAAGTCGCCCATGACGAGCTTGTTGACCTATTATGAGCATAGCTGTGCATTGAGAATCCTATGGTGTGAAATAATGGATACGCGGCCTAATGTAATACAATAAAAAATTTTGAACTCATTCAATAGAAAGTAATTATGACTGGCACCTCAAAGCACTTTCTTACAGATAGGGCACATAAAATACGAATTTTTTAAATGCAAGCCGAGCAATTAAGGAGTAAGATGATATCCCCTAGGGGGGGATTAGGTCAATAAAAAATTAAGTTTTTATCGGGTATAATTGCGCTCTCTAGAGGAAGGACACTGCCATTATGAAAAAACCGCACATACACGAGTCTCATCCAGCTGTTATCACACGCCTTAAAAAAGCAAATGGTCATCTGAATAGTACGATAGAGATGTTAGTAGATGGACGAACTTGTCTTGATGTAGCGCAGCAGCTGCAAGCTGTAGAAAATGCCATTCATCAAGCTAAGAAAGTTCTAATTCAGGACCACTTGGATCATTGCCTTGAAGATTTACTAGGATCTGTCGACAAAGAACAGAAAGACTCTCTAGATGAGTTTAAGGAAATAACCCGTTATCTATAAGGTCCATCGGCTGAAATAAAGAGGCTCGGATGCTAAGTGTTTTTGTGAATCGAACTTATCGTCACTTGTTTGCTGCCCAAGTCATTGCTTTAATTGGAACTGGCCTCGCTACTGTGGCGCTAGGGTTATTAGCTTTTGATCTGGCAGGTAGTAATGCTGGTGTCGTTATGGGAACCGCATTGGCCATCAAGATGATTGCTTATGTTGGTATCGCCCCAATTGCAGCAGCCTTTGCCGAACGACTGCCCAAACGTACGATGTTGGTAACGCTAGATGTGATACGAGCAGGTGTCGCCCTGCTTTTGCCGTTTGTTTCGCAGATTTGGGAAGTTTACGTGCTGATCTTTGTATTGCAAGCTGCCTCAGCGGCCTTCACGCCGACTTTTCAAGCCACTATTCCTGATGTTCTGCCTGACGAGCAGGATTACACTAAAGCCTTATCACTTTCACGCCTTGCGTACGATATGGAAAGTCTGATAAGTCCCATGTTAGCAGCAGCATTGCTGACAGTAATGAGCTTTCATAATCTGTTTACGGGAACAGTGTTGGGATTTTTAGTCTCTGCCATATTGGTCGTATCGGTGGTACTACCCTCACATGCTATACCAGAGCGTCGTAGCATCTATGATAGAACTACGCGCGGTATTCGGATCTATTTAGCCACACCTCGATTGCGCGGATTGCTTGCAGTCAATGTTGCCGTTTCTGCCGCAGCGTCTATGGTTTTTGTAAATACGGTTGTAATCATTCAGGGTGGCATGGGACTCACTCAGAGTGCAGTGGCATTAGCCTTAGCGAGCTTTGGCGCTGGTTCTATGATTGCTGCATTGGCTTTGCCAAGCCTACTAAGTAAGCTGACAGACCGTAGGGTCATGTTAAGCGGTGTAGGGCTGTTAGTGGTGGGTATGTTCGCTGGTACATTGATGATGGGACAAAACTCACTTATGGCCTTATGGTTCGTGTTAGGTTTGGGTTATTCTGCTGCTCAAACTCCCTCTGGCCGCTTGCTATGGCGATCCTCACATCAAGAAGATCGCCCAGCACTGTTTGCCGCTCAGTTTGCTTTATCTCATGTCAGTTGGTTGGTATTTTACCCCTTGGCAGGTTGGTTAGGTGCTCATTACAGTATGACTGTTGCTTTTGCAGTATTAGGCGGTGCTGCTGCACTAGCGGTATGGGCGGCTTTTAGAGTCTGGCCGTCTATTGATTTAACAGAGATTGAACATGAGCATTTCAATCTACCAGAGGGTCATATCCATGCTACTGGATCTCCTACACCCAACGGGATACGACATACCCATCCTTTCGTAGTCGATGACTATCATCCGCGTTGGCCGAGCTCAGGTCATTGATTTTGAATCTGTATACAAGAAGGGGGTTGCCATTGCGGAAGCATTAGTGTTTGAAAAGGGCACTACCAAGGACTTTTTCTCAAAAAAAATGATATACGGCGCTGATATTCTGAAGCTTACTATGCTACTGATTTATCAAGGCACTTTCCTAGATTCAAATAACCCTATTCAGGTTTTATTAACTTCAACAGACATATGAGACAGTTGAGGTAAGGATTCTAATAATATTTTTTTGTATTCTTCCGTACTTAAAGGGGATGGTGAGGACACTGAAAGGATGGCAGCTTGGTGGGTTGACGCAATTTTCCAGACATGAATATCGTTAATAATCGTATTTTTCTTATCGAGAGTCTGCGATATCTTCTCAAAAGTTGAAACATCAACAGATTTATCTAAAAGCACGGTACTCGATTCTTTGATCAATCCATAAGACCAGTGAAGAATCACTATTGCACCGACAATGCCCATGACAGGATCAATCCAGATGATGCCCATATATTTACCGGTTAATAACGCCACGATAGCAAGCACAGAAGTTAGGGCATCCGCTAAAACGTGTAAATAAGCCGCTTTCATATTGTGGTCATGGTCATGGTCATGGTCATGGTGATGGTCATCTTTAAGTATAAATGCCGATACTATGTTTACGATTAGACCAATAACAGCAACGATAATGGCTTCGTTAAAATATATATTATTTGGCTCTATTATTCGTTGGACTGATTCTAAAATCATTAATAATGCGACAATGGCTAATGCAATGGCACTCGCAAAACCACCGAGATAATTTACCTTGCCCGTACCAAAACTAAATAATTTATTATTAGCGTTCTTTTTAGCATACGAATAAGCAAAGATAGCGATAAGAAATGCGGCTGAATGTGTGCCCATGTGCCACCCATCAGCAAGTAATGCCATAGAGCCAGACCATGTACCAGCAGCGATCTCTAAAACCATGATTATCGTCGTCAACCAAAATACAATCTTTACTTTAGATTTGTTTTGGGCACTATCGACACCGAAATTATGAGAGTGTTCCCACTGAATACTTGATTCTTTCACGTTTTAAATCCTTAGCTGTATATAAAAAGATGGCAATCTTATGTATTATAAACATCATTAATAAATATACTACCCCCCAGTATAATGTAAGGCAATAAAATAATGTCACACACTCAAAACAGTAAGAGCAAGCTACTAGGACGTATCAGACGTATCAAAGGTCAGTCAGTAGCAATAGAAGCGTCATTAGAAGGTAATCCTGAATGCATGGCTCTTTTGCAGCAAATAGCGGCATTAAAGGGCGCGGTGAATGGCCTTATGAAAGAAGTCTTGGAAGAGCATATAAGAGAACATTTAGGGGCAGAAGACATTACCCAACAACAACGACAACAAGAGATAGAAGATGTGTTATCTATCCTAAAAACTTACCTAAAGTAAAAAGATAAAAGTCTTTCAAAAAGAATGATTTTTTCATGTTGAAAGGTACACTGCTATGTACAATGAGCTGCTGTAAATAATGTAGGCTATTGTTATCATTAGCCTACAGCTGAAGGTTTAAGTCCTCACTAGGGTACCGAACCAGTGAAAGCGCCTGACAATCTACCATTAGACTATACCTAAAACATAAAACTTCTAAACGATAACTTAGCTATCATTAGACTTGTTTCTAAAATTAAATGATAGTAATATCTTGCTATTATCAATGAACATTAATTATTAAGTCTAAGTAATAGAGGTCGCGTTATGACCGTTCGTATTTATGTGAGAGCCAGCACTAAGGATCAAGACGCTAAGAGAGCCTTGTCTGACTTGATTACCTTTAGCCAAAGCTATAACGTTAAACATGTTGAGTACGTTGAGCATTTCAGTGGTACAAAGCTCGATAGGCCAGTATTAGCTAAGCTATTAAAAGACGCTGATCAAGGCGATATTCTGCTGGTTGAAAGCGTGGACAGATTAAGCAGGCTATCTCAAGATGATTTTGCAATTCTAAAGCAGCGCATCAAAGACAAGGGCTTGCGATTGGTGGTGGCTGATCTACCAACTACGCATACGGTAAGTAAAGGCATGACAGGTGAGATCCTAACAGTGATTAACCATATGCTGATCGACTTATTAGCAACGATGGCAAAGCTTGATAACGACAAGCGTAGAGAGCGTATCAAGCAGGGATTGGCTAACAGTGGCTATAAGCCCTCCGGTAAGAAGCCTAATACAACGAAACACAATCGTATTAGAGAATTAGACAGTCAAGGCAATATGACAAAAGAGGAGATCGCTAAGGCGGTTGGTGTTGGGGTAGCTACGGTTTATCGGGTGTTAAAGCAGGGCTAGACGACACTATGTCGGAGGGTCTCCAAACCCGGTACGGTTCACCTAGCAAACATTCGTTATTTTTTGGCCTTAACTAAACTTTGTGCGTAATGGTATTTTCTGGCTGACTTCTACTTTGAACGCATGTTACCGCGCACTCAAGGTCATGCTGAAGAATGGTCAATCCTTCAAAAACCATGACGTCATTGGCCGCTGAACACTTTAGCTTTGACTACTAATTAATAGTGTCAAAACGATAAAAAGAGCGCCGATGCACTCTTTTTATTCCTAGTCCGACCTTACAATTCAACTTCCCCCAGCAACTTAGCTGTCGCTCCAATTTTCTGGCCTCATCCTTAGACTTTGGCAAAAGCGTCCCCTACAGTTAAAAAGAGTTCACTACGCTCACTGATAGTTTCTTTAGAGTAAGTGCATTAAAAATTCCGTCATGTCTCTGTCTTTCTACAACTTAAATTTAAGTAAGAAAATCGCGCTAATATTTAAAAAACTCTTTAACAAAAAAAACAATATAAATATTTAAATACATCAGCAAAACAAATATTATCAACATTCACATATCAATAAAGGGAATAAAAATGTCAAAAAATTATAAGCTCAGCCACTATATCTTTCCGCTCATGCTGGGCTTTTTATCAATGAATGCTATAGCGGCAATTAATGTCTATGGTCCAGGTGGACCAGCACCAGCGATGCACGAAGCAGCGAAACAATTTAAAAATAAAACAGGGATTGATGTCCATGTAACCGCGGGCCCTACTTCACAATGGAGCGACAAAGCCAAGCTTGATGCCGACGTCATCTATAGTGGTTCGGAAGCCATGATGTCTGATTTCGAAAGCTTATTTGCCGACAAAATCGTAAAGGACTCGATTGAGCCTATTTACCTACGCCCTGCTGCCATTTTAGTCAGAAAAGGCAATCCCAAACATATTCAAGGATTTAAAGATCTAAGCAGGCCAAACACTAAAGTTTTGGTCACCCATGGCGCAGGCCAAGTCGGCATGTGGGAAGATATTGCAGGTAGAACGGGCAACATTCAGCTCACAAAATCCTTCCGTAAAAATATCGCCATGTATGCACCCAATACAGGCACAGCGAAAAAAGCATGGGAAACTGACAGCAGCTATGATGCATGGTTGGTGTTTAATATTTGGGGAGTCAGTAATCCAGACATTGGGCAAATTATCCCGATCGAACCTGAACTGGTGATTTACCGTGATGCAGGTGTTGCACTAACTCAACACAGTCTAAAAAATCCTGAAGCAAAAAGTTTTATTACGTTTTTAAGCTCTGCACAAGGCCATGCGATTTTTAAACAGTTTGGTTGGAACAAATGAGTGCTTAATTTTAATCTTTGATCCACATTCAAGATCAGTTTCCAAGCTTAAAAAATCGAACTTTTAACAAGCAAATTGGACATAAAAAAGAGCGCCACGGCGCTCTTGATTGAAGAAAATATAACTACTGAACCTCGGCCAAAAGCGTTTGTGCTGCCATTTTACCCAAGGTATTCGATGCCAAAGGACTATCTCCTGTAATTAACTTACGGTCTTGAATACACTGTCTCGACATCTCTTTATTAACCACTTCCACACCCAACTTTTCTAAGCGATCTGCCAGCAACCATAGTCAACATGAAAAAAACGAAAATCTCATGCAAGCCTTTGAAGCGATCCAAGCCAAATACGGCAAATCTAAAATTGCATTGAGTGGTTGTTATTTGCCAAATCGTGCTTGGAGTATGAGCTGAGATCGTTTGACGCAGAATTATTTTAGTTGGGATGGGTTACTTCGGGTGTAGCACCGCCCAGTTCAACATCAGTAAATTCATAAAGTTAGCAACACAATCCAAGAAATAAGAAATTTATCTCTGCACACGACAAAAAAACAAAAAAGTCTGTTAAAGCAAAGGCATAATAGTAATTTTTAAGACGAATCAGACCATGCCAAACTTTAACAGACTTAGTGAAACTTTAACTCAAAACCTGAGTATGAACAAGGCAAGAATCACATGTTTGAGCCTAATGATAATAGCCCTGATTACTGCTCAAAGCAGTAATCTTAAAAAAAATAGCAAGACACCTC
>NZ_PJBF01000056.1 GCF_002836505.1 Psychrobacter sp. Choline-02u-9 | reverse complement strand
GTATAAAGCTGCTATATATCTAGCGGACTTTGCGCCAAACTCGATAGCTGCTGACGTGAATCATCCGTCAACTGTGTCTTATCTAACTTTAAATAGGCGACTTGCTCTTTTGCCATTACGACCAGCTCGTCAACGCCATCTACTGCCAGCATCTGTCGTGACCAGTCTTGGATATTGATGTCTTTGGGAATAGTAACCGTTGTGCTCGATAGATAAGGTGGCTGAGAAATGGGAATAATGATAAGCAGTGCGGCACCCATAATAATAGCCAGTATGCCCCACGCCAACAAATTAGGCTGGCCTAATAACAGACCACCCATTGCCCCGCCTACAAATGCACCAAAGAACTGACTAGAAGAGTTAAGCCCCATCGCGGTCGCTTTATTAGCGACTGGTGCGCGCTTAGATATCCATGAGGGAATCGTCGCCTCAAGCAAGTTAAAGCCCATAAAGTACAGCAGCAAACCAAATATGATACCAACACCGACCTGACTACCAAGCGCGAGTATGGCTAAAGCGGCGGTCATTAATGCAATCGCACCCAAAAAAACCTGACGCATTTTGCGTTTCTTTTCAGCGATGATAATAAACGGTATCGCGATGGCGAAGCCAATAAACAATAGCGGCAAATAAACCATACCTTGCTGACGTACTGACAAGCCAAGTACGTCACTGAGCTGGTGCGGCAATATCACAAATATCGCCGTCATTGTTAGGTGTAGCGCAAAGATGCCGATATGTAAGCGGTTAAGATCGCCAATCTTAAGGACAGTGGCTAACTGTTGACCAATGGTTTTGTTATCCAAATTATGCTTAAGCACGCGCATAGGCGTCGGTACTACCACCAATAGCAGCATCGCCAATATAGCAAACCCTGAAGTCAACCAAAACAGTCCAGAGATACCGAGCGAGCCGACTAACAATGGACCAAAAGCAAAGGCCAGCATAATAGAGGTCGCAATCGTCAGCCCCATCGTGGCCATCGCTTTGGTACGCATTTCCTCACGCGTCACATCAGCCAATAATGCCATAAGCACAGCAGAGACCGCACCACTACCCGCCAGCGCTCGACCAATAATCACTTCGTAAATATCAGTCGCATTTGCTGCAATCATGCCGCCGACAGCGAACAGTATCAATCCCAAAAAGATAATAGGCTTACGCGGGAATTTATCAGCAGCCAAACTCATCGGTATCTGAAAGATGGCCTGCCCTAAGCCATAAATACCAACGGCCAAACCAATTAAAAACGGCGTCGCGTGTGCATAATTGTCACCATAAACAGAAAATACCGGCACAATCATAAACAAGCCAATCATACGTAAGGCAAAGATGCCACCGACTCCGAGGATTGCCCGTTTCTCTACGCTATTCATACTTGCCTCACTGGTTGATCATTGCTGGTTGCTCATTGCTATCTTTCACGACTAACACTGTGCCATACCATGATTTATCACTACTGGTTTATCAAGGCATTGGCCTATAAATCAAGCCCCCTAGTATAAGACATTCGCCGTTTGGTTGCCGAGACTTTTGTCTTACTGGTGCAGTAACGTATGCGCCCTTAACCCAAGCCATTCATATTACGAGATTATTTTGTTACCAAGTGCATCAGATGCACAGTGACACCTTGAATAATGCTGTCACCATGACAATAAAGTAAAACGTTGTCAGCACAATTAATGGCTCACTCACCATATCTACGTAACGACGAACGCTTCTATAAAATGACATTTTTGGTCAAAACCATAACAAACGATGCCTGTTACTTAACACTGATTTGATTTAGATTTGCTTAGTCCTATAAAAATCATCATAAGAACGACAAGCAACATAAAGTCAAACAATAATAGAAAATGAACAACTAGGCTGGCTTAACTTTTACCTTATCAATGTATGTACCTTTTATAACGACACTGTTCATAACGGTATTATTTATAACGATATCTTTTATAACAACACTACTTATAACAACATCATAAATTTAGAATTATTCACCTTTTAACCAGCTATTTTACTGATCTGTATTTACTTTTTGACTTGAGATATTTCCCAATCCCCTTTTAGCAAATAGGAAACCTGTAACCGATGGCACATGACCATATCGCAATACGCGGCGCACGTACTCATAATTTAAAAAACATCGATTTAGACATTCCACGAGATAAATTCGTGGTAATCACTGGCCTATCTGGCTCTGGTAAATCTTCATTGGCATTTGACACTCTGTATGCCGAAGGGCAACGTCGTTATGTCGAGAGTTTATCCGCATACGCTCGTCAGTTCCTCTCGCAAATGGAGAAACCTGATGTCGATAGTATCGAGGGTCTATCCCCTGCAATTGCTATCGAGCAGAAGTCCACCAACCATAACCCGCGCTCGACCGTCGGTACGATTACCGAAATTTATGACTATCTACGTCTGCTCTATGCACGCATCGGTACGCCATATTGCCCTGAGCACGGTGAGCCAATGGTCGCGCAGTCGGTCACTGAGATGGTCGATCAGGTCATGGCTTTGCCAGATGATACTAAGATTATGATCTTGGCACCGGTCATTCGTGAGCGTAAAGGTGAGCATACCGTCTTGCTTGAGCAGCTGATTGGACAAGGTTTTGTCCGTGTGCGCGTCGACGGTGATGTCTATGACACCGACGAGCTACCGACGTTGGATAAGAAGAAAAAACATACCATCGAAGTGGTGGTCGATCGCTTTAAAGTTCGTGATGACTTGGGCAACCGTGTCGCTGAGAGCTTAGAGACGGCGTTACGTCTAGGCCAAGGACTGGTCACGCTACACTTTATGGATGGTAATCCAAAAGAAGGCGGTGATGAAAACCAAGTGATGTCAGCCAAGCATTCATGCCCTGTCTGTGATCGCGCGGTGCCTGAGCTTGAGCCACGTATGTTTAGTTTTAACAATCCATATGGCGCATGCCCAAGCTGTGATGGTCTTGGTAAACGCCAATATTTCGCTGCTGAAAAACTGATTACTCATCATGAGAAGTCACTTAACCAAGGCGCAATCAATGGTTGGGACAAGCGTCATGCGTACTACTTTGGTTTGCTTAGCACTGTCTGTAAGCATTTCAAAATCGATATGGATGCGCCATGGCAGGATCTGTCAAAAGAGCAGCAAGATCTAATCATGCATGGCTCTGGTAAAGAAAAGCTGACCTTTAACTTTACCGATGAGCGCGGTCGCAAGACGAATAAGACGGTACCGTTTGAAGGCGTGCTTCCCTATCTAGAGCGTCGTTATGCCAAGACACAAAGTAACCTCGTCCGTGACGAGCTGGCCAAATATCTGGCTGATACTACTTGTAACGTTTGTGATGGTGCACGTCTGAATGAAATCTCACGTAATGTCCGTGTCGATGATCAGACCATTGCAGAAATCGTTAAGCTGTCTATTGGGGACGCTGCTGACTATTATAAAACGCTAAAGATTGGCGGTCACAAAGGTGAAGTCGCTGAAAAAATCTTTAAAGAGATTAATGAGCGTCTAAACTTTCTCGTCAGCGTCGGGCTTGATTATTTAACACTCGCCCGCTCTGCCGAGACGTTATCGGGCGGTGAAGCGCAGCGTATTCGTTTGGCTAGTCAAATCGGTGCTGGTCTGATGGGCGTCATGTATGTACTTGATGAGCCGTCAATCGGTCTGCATCAGCGTGACAACGATCGCTTGCTAAAAACCCTAACGCGCTTGCGTGATTTGGGTAATACGGTACTGGTCGTAGAGCATGATGAAGATGCGATTCGCCAAGCAGATCACGTCATCGATATCGGCATCGGTGCCGGTGTACATGGCGGTCATATTATCGCTCAAGGTACGGTCGATGACATCATGGCAAATAAAGAATCGCTCACTGGACAATATATGTCTGGTAAGAAGAAAATCGAGATTCCAACTGTGCGTCATAAAGCCAAAACCATCGATGTGGAAGTCAAAGGTAAGGCCAAAGCCAAAAAAGTACCGATGACCATCGAGCTAAAAGGCGCGTCAGGCAATAACCTGCACGATGTGGATTTGACCATTCCTGTTGGCATCATGACTTGTGTGACGGGTGTCTCAGGTTCGGGTAAATCAACCTTGATTAACCGTACCCTTATGCCATTGGCAGCGACTCAGTTGAATAATGCCTCAACGCTGATTGCCGATAAATTTGAAAGCATCAGCGGTCTTGAGCATTTGGACAAAATGGTCGATATCGATCAAAGTCCAATTGGTCGTACACCGCGCTCAAACCCAGCAACTTATACAGGTGTGTTTACCCCTGTGCGTGAGATGTTTGCCCAGACGCAAGAAGCGCGTGCCCGTGGCTATAAGCCTGGTCGCTTTAGTTTCAACGTGAAAGGCGGACGCTGTGAGATGTGTCAAGGTGATGGTCTTATCAAAGTTGAGATGCATTTCCTACCTGATATGTATGTGCCATGTGATACCTGTGAGGGCAAGCGCTACAACCGCGAGACCTTAGAGATTCACTATAAAGGCAAAACCATCGCTGACGTGCTTGATATGACGGTTGAAGATGCCGTTGAGTTCTTCTCAGCGATACCAGCCATCTATCGTCGCCTGCAAGCGTTGATGGATGTTGGTCTGAGCTATATCCGCTTGGGTCAGTCTGCCCCAACGCTATCAGGTGGTGAAGCACAGCGAGTCAAACTGGCGCGTGAGCTTGCCAAACGTGATACGGGACAGACGCTATATATCTTGGATGAGCCAACCACTGGTTTGCATTTCCATGATATCGATAAGCTGCTCAATATCCTGCATGCCCTACGCGATAAAGGTAATACTATCGTCGTCATCGAGCATAACTTGGATGTTATCAAAACGGCAGACTGGGTGATTGACCTAGGCCCTGAAGGCGGTAAAGGTGGCGGCATGATCATCGCTGAAGGTACGCCTGAAGAAGTGGCTGAAGTCAAAGAATCCTACACGGGCATATTCTTAAAACCGATGCTTGAACAAAGCATGAAAGAAGTCAGCTAATACCCTTAGTGATAATTGATAAAAGGCTACTCTTTATAGGGTGGCCTTTTTTATTGGCTGAAAATTGGTTGTCGTACTTAATCTACTCTATACTGCCAATTGTCCATCTTCACAATGCCTACTTACTAAGATATTGACACTTATTATGCTTGGGTCTTCAAAAATAGCTAAATCTTGAGTAAGCTTCATAGTTGTCGTACAAAAAATAGCGAAGTCATCCTCTATAGCCTCGGTTACTTCGCATGTTTGTTCTAAGCTAGGAGGTCTACTAGCACTCATTACACAGATCATATCTTTGATGTCAGTCAGATTAATCCCAGCTTTATCTAACCCTTCTAAATAATTACTCTTGAAATTAGCTTCGTTATCTTCGCTTGCGTAAATTGTTGGAAGTATATTTAGTAGTCTGTTACCGCTGAATACATGTTTCCAATCATTAAAGTCATAGCCAATCATAGAGTCGTCCTGCCTGTAAACGCTACAAACTGTAGTTACAACTGAATCTATAAAGGAGTAATAAAAGTTATAACTCTCTATGCTCATATCGTTTACAAAATCGCTTTTTGCTTGTGATGTGGTAAAAGGTATAGCAAAAGTAGGGATAGATGATAGTGTGCTCCACTTATCCCTTAAAGCATTTTCGGATTTAGTCTTGAAACTACTTATTTCATCTATGGTTGAAGGGGAAATTACAAAAGTCAGTGCTGATATAGTAGCTATTTCTTCTTGAAAGGTGCATAAACTATCAAAGCTAGCCTCATGTTCAACTAAAAAAACTATGACTTTCTGACTTTCAAGTTGCTGATCTCTATCGACTTCAGTCATATTCTTTAAATCATCTAAATTAACTATTTTAAAATCTGAATCATGAATACCGAGTTTTAAATATCTATTGGAGGCTTTATTAAACCGATCTTTACCAATATCTTGCGCTACCTTCTTAGTTATTTGACCTGTTATGACGAGCATAAATCCTTTAGGTTCTTTGTAATTAGGAATATCACTCATTATATATTTAGAAGTACTGCTCATAATAGTTAACTCTTTGTCATGTTTTGGAAAGCATGAAGGTCTATGTTAGTTTGATAGACTTAACTTCAGGAACTAACTTAAAACCACTAGGAAAGATGGCTATGCTTAGTAATAGTTTCAAACAGAATATTTTAGTTTTACAAGAAAAGGAGCAGGAATTCCAGCAAAAACATGATAAGTCAAAACTAGACTTTAATATATTCACGATCTTACGTAAGACAGGTGAAGAAGTTGGTTTACATTCTCGCTTTCTTGCTGAACTACTGAATCCCAATGCTAGTCATAAAATAGCAGATTTCCAACAACTATTCATTGAAACGGTATTAAATAATGCCATAGCGACACAAGAGTGGAATCGAGAAAAACTAGACTCAAAGGTCGTTTACAGTTGTGAAGTTGAATATAGATTCCATAACTCAAGTCATGGAATAGCAGATATTATTTTTGAAGGCAAAGACAATAAGATCAAAAAAAATGTCATTGTTATCGAAAATAAGATTTATGCCACAGATCAAAAAGACCAACTGGCAAGATATTATAAAGCTTGCCAAGAAATGGGTTATGACGATAAAAATATCTATATAGTATATTTAAATCGTTTTGGTGATGACGTATCACACTATGGCAAGGGTAGTATTAATAATGAAGACTATGGTGTAATTAGTTATAAAGAAGACATCTTTAACTTTTTGACGCTATGTAAGCAAAAGGTAGCAGATTATCCACATATAGAGCAGACTATCGAGCAATACATTAATACCGTTGCTAGAATTACAGGTCAAACAAGGAATGCGAAAATGAAGCAAGAGTATGTAGATTTTTTGGCAGACGACAATAACTTTAAGACAGTATACAAACTAAGCCAGAACTTTGAAACCATTCAAAAGAATATTCAGAATGAGATGTGGAATAGTTTATTGGCTTATTTCAATAAAAAAAATTTAAATTTCACTCTTTGTGATAATCAGTTGTCTCCCTATAGCCAAGAAAAAGCAGTAAAGCAATATTTTTCAGGTGGTGGTACGAAAGGTAAAGCTAAGGCGTATGGTCTATGCTATAAAATAACCGAAAAACACAATGTAGGAGTTTATTGTTATATTGAGTTAAACCATCGTTTATATTACAGCATAACGTTAGTAGACAAAGATGGACGTCTATCAGAATGTCCAAGCAATATGCAAGACTTCGAAGCAGCAGTTGAGAAACTACCTAAAAATTGGAAGTATCAAAATAAGAAGCAAAATTTGGGTGGGCAAGTTTACCCACCACGATCAATTAACTTTAAAAGCCCTAACGATAACTTTTTCGATATTATCAATGAGAAGAGTCGCGAAGAGTGGGTGGCCGAAACAGCGGATGATGTTATTCAGCTAATTGATGATGTAAAAAATATTAATTTCTAATAAGCATCATTTCATCTTACCACACAGTATTATCAATTTATGAAAGTCGCCTAGAGGTGCGGTTTAGCCCCGATTGTAGCGGTTATCCTTGATTAACCACTAGATTGCGGTGACTTAGCTGGGAGCAATATCAAGACAACAGGAATGCTACTGGCTATTAGTCACCGCTATAGTGGGCGACCAAGATATGAGCGGAAATCAGAATTGGCTTTCTACAAAAACCATCCTAAACAAACTCCCTCTCAACATTCATCACTCGTGCATCTACCGTACGTTCTAGCTTTTCCTCAATTTGACTACATTGCGACTCAACCTCACGTTTTGACAGTCCAACGATCACAAACGTCCATTCGCTCGCGTCATGCCGATCACGCTCCCCGCTTTCACATACCGCGATAATTGGCGTATTGCCAAAGCGCGCGTGCAAGCCGCCCATACGGTGGCGTTTCTCTTTTAACGAGCTACAGCCAGGCAATGAAAACGCCAGCGTCGAAATAGCGATATGCATTTTATGCTCCTTGCCAAAAAATTTTATAATAGCATCCAATATAATATTCGATAATGGCTGATATTGTCTGCGCGTCAGCATCCATACCCTTTATAATAGCGTATCAATACCAACCAACCTGCGTATCTCAACCATGACCTCTATCAGCTACGTAAAGCAGCAGCGCATTACTCGACTATGCGTGCGCTGCGGACTACTCCTTATGCAGTATGGCGCTGAGTCTGCCGTGGTGGTGGACTTGTCCAAGCGCTTGGGGCTTGCCTTGGGAATGAACAGCGTCGAATGTTCGCTGAACTTTAATGCTATCACCTTGACGACTATCTGTGACGAGCGTTGTATCACCACTACCAGAGACACGATCAATCAGAGTATCAATGTCAATTTATTGGTACAAATCCAGCAAATCGTCAATAAAACCGAAGCCACTGTCGATCATAATGACTTGATTGACCGCACTACCCTTGCCTTTGATGAGTTGGATAAGACCGTATATCCAACATGGTTAGTAAGCGTGTTTGTTGGCGCATCTTGTGCCGCATTTGCTTACTTGAATGGCGGCAGTTGGTCGATCACGGCGGTGACATTCATCGCGGGTATGGTAGCGATGTTTACCCGTATCTATTTATCCAAGCACCACTTTAACCCTTTTATCACCGTCATTGTAACGGCATTTATCGCTTCACTGATTGGCGCAACGACCTACTATTTTGATATTGGGAATAATGCGGATATCGCTGTTGCCTCCAGCGTATTGCTATTGGTGCCCAGCTTTCCTTTGATTAATTCTTTATCCGATATCTTAAAAGGCTATGTCAATATTGGCGTTGGGCGTGCGGTCTTTACCTATATGCTGACCTTGTCCGCGTGCGTCGGTATCGTGATGGCGCTGGTTTTACTTCGCATACAGCATTGGGGGTTTTAAAATGTGGTTTATTAAAACCGTCATACTGTCTTGTATCATCACCCTTGGCTGGACGCTGATGTTTAGCGTACCTAAACGCTATATCTTGCCGTGTTTGCTGATGACTGCCTTTGGCTTTGGACTAAAGACAGCACTCGTTTATCAACACATTCATATCGTGGTTGCTAGCTTTTTTGGGGCGATGCTTGCCAGCTTTTTGGGTGTGTACTTTTCTAAGAAATATACTCTGCCGCCAAAAGCGCTCATCTCACCCAGTGTCATCTGTATGATGCCTGGTATCGCCGCCTATAAGGCGATGGTCAGTATGGTACAGATTGGTTACTTTGGCTTTTCAGATGAGTTATTTAGCCAAATGATGGTGTATTTGTTCGAAGCTTTATTTGTCACCTCAGGATTGGTGCTCGGCTTGTCCATTCCGGGGTTGTTATTTTATAGACGTCGTCCTATTGTATAGATGATCTTAAATATCTAAATGCTAGGCTTTTCTTAATCAAACACCATTTATACTCAAGCGATTCAACACATCTTAACCATAAAAAACTTGCAAGATGGATGATAAGACCCATTACAGTAGAGTCAGAAACAGCACCAATAACAACTCAATAAAGAGACCGTATTATGACCAAACATTATGACTATATCTCTATTGGCGGCGGTAGCGGCGGCATCGCCTCACTCAACCGTGCAGCCAACTATGGCAAAAAATGCGCCATTATCGAAGCCAACCAATTGGGCGGCACGTGTGTGAATTTGGGCTGCGTTCCCAAAAAAGTGATGTGGTATGGCGCGCAAGTGGCTGAAGCCATCCATAAATATGCGCCAGACTATGGTTTCGATGTTGAGTTAAAAGGTTTTGACTTTCAAAAACTGGTACAGAGCCGCCAACAATACATCGAAAACATTCACCGCGCCTATGACAATAACTTGGCAAAAAACGGCGTCGAAGTGATCAAAGGCTTTGCCAAATTTGTCGATACCAATACCGTAGAAGTAAATGGCGAGCTGATTACCGCTGATCACATTTTGATTGCTACGGGCGGTCATCCTATTCAGCCAGACCTTAAAGGTGCAGAATACGGCATCGACTCTGACGGCTTTTTTGCGTTGAATCACTTGCCAAAACGCGTGGCGATTGTAGGTGCTGGCTATATCGCTGTCGAGATCGCAGGCGTGTTAAACAGTCTGGGTGCCGATGTGCATTTGTATGTGCGCAAACACTCGCCACTACGTACGTTTGACCATACTATCGTAGAGACTTTGCTGATAGAAATGGAACAAGCTGGCATTAAATTACACACCAATACGGTGATCAGTGAAGTCAATAAAAATGACGATGACAGCCTGGATTTGACCACCAACGATGGCGGTGAAGACTGTATCGATACTGTCGATTGCTTGATATGGGCGATTGGTCGCGCGCCATCGACAGACGGTATCAATCTGCAAGTGACAGGGGTTGAGACGACTGAGACAGGTAAAATCAAAGTCGATAAATTCCAAAACACCAATGTCGATGGTATTTATGCAGTCGGTGATATCATCGAAAACAGCGTAGATTTAACGCCTGTAGCGATTGCCGCTGGTCGCCGCTTATCTGAGCGTTTGTTTAACAATAAGCCCAATGAGCACTTAGACTATACATTGATACCGACCGTAATTTTTACTCATCCGGCTATCGGTACGATTGGGCTATCTGAAATCGACGCGGTGGAACGCTACGGCAAAGAAAACATCAAGTGTTATACCTCAAGCTTTACCGATATGTATAGCGCAGTCACTCAGCATCGTCAAAAATGCACCATGAAGCTAGTATGTTTGGGCGATGACGAAAAAGTCATTGGCCTGCACGGTATTGGCTTTGGTGTTGATGAGATGATTCAAGGCTTTGCTGTTGCGATTAAAATGGGCGCGACTAAGGCAGACTTTGATAATACCGTTGCCATTCATCCAACTGGTTCGGAAGAGTTTGTGACGATGCGTTAAGCTCACTGTTTAACGTTTCTCTTATTCTTAGCTATTATAAAAAAGGATACCATTTGAGCGTCCTTTTTTATTGTCAGTCATGACGTAAGCATATAGCTCCGTAGGTCTAAAACTGACTCATTACTTTTATATCGCCCTGATGATTACTGTATTTTTCTAATCATTATTTGTATTAAGGAATTTAAAGCAAGGCATACTGACAGCGCAATCACGATGCTGCTATCATGCATTTAATACTGACCGTTGAGAGATGACTGTGTGGCAGGTGTATTTATTTATATTACCGATTGGTCTTGGGATCATGACGTTAGCAGCAAGCTTGCTTTGTTTATTTGCTTATCTTATGTCTGATGATAATGCCACGCGCTTGCCAGCATTTAATTGGTTTAAGCGCTTAATCATCGTGGCATTTTTATTGTTGAGCATGGGTCTGTTTATGACTTTTAGATATTTTTGGGGTTAAATAAAACATCCTAGTTCTGAATGTCTTTTTACTAGACCTACATTATCAGCCAACCATTTTTTCTAGCTCTAATAGCTCTAAGTCTTCGCGCTTTGGCTCGCCATTATTGCCATCATTGGGAAACGGCATTTTATTACCATTTAACTGATACCCACGGCGCTGATAGTAAGCCAAAAGCTCAGGACGATGACTTAGGATAGACATGGTCAAACGGCTCGGCTGATTCTGTGACTGTAAGTGTCTATCTGCAAAAGTCTCAGCCGCTTGTAGGATCACGTTACCAACGCCTTTCCCTTGTAGCACAGGATGTACCGCAAACATACCGATATAAGCTTTTTTATTCGAGTCAGCATTGGTTTTAATATCGACAGCGATACAGCCAAGTATCTCACCTGTTTCCTCTGCATCACGGTCGCCCGTGGTCGTTTTTGGATAGACAAAATAATAGTGATTGGGATCATTAATCACGGCAGCAAGCTCGGCTGATGTGGTTCGAATACCACCAATCAAATCGGCCTCGTTAGTCCAACCTGCGGTCTCGCGATAGCAGCAATTCACTAGCTGCTCAAGAGCGTCAATATCATCTAATGTGGCTTCACGTAAAAATACAGAGTTTTTACTCAAGTGGTTTTCATTTATAGTGCTCTTATTTATAGTATTTTCGCTCATATTATAATTTTCCTTTTTTGTTCATGTATAAAAAAACTGGCTTAGATCCCTAAGCCAGTCTAGGGCATTTCATCAATTAGATTGTGAGGCATAAAATGAGAAAAATTGTAGATAAACAAGGAAGAAATTGCCGTTAATATGAATATATTGACAAAATTTCTGACGATGTTTAGCAAAATTTAGCCATTTTAAGACCACTAAATGTGTTCATGTTCTAATTGATGACATGCCCCAGATACTAATACTTATCCGTCTACAGTACTAGCGCGATAATACATGCGCTTGCTCAATAATATCGAGCCCTGCATTAAGCTGCGCACGTGTCGGCGCATGACCACGGCGTAATAGCTCAGAGAAGGCAACCAGCTCTTTGTCACGTCCAAGCGTACTTGCCGCACTAGCTCGTGTATCCTCTCCTTCATCATCGAAATAGTATTCTATATAATCATGCGTATCTGGCGTACCGAGTAGGATATTGTGATCTGGTGTCTCGGCATGACCGCTATAGCGTAGGCTCTTGCCATATTGCATGGTCCAAAAGAAAGGAATACGCGCCTCTAATGAGTCAACACTGTCGTCATTTAATATCGCAGCTGCTGTGACCATGCCATGCTGCAGTGCCACGCGCCAATGCTCGATACGCATGCGACCCATCTGATTGGTGGCTTTTGCAATATCACCTAGCGCATAGACGCCATCGCGCAGCTGTAGATGCGTATCGACTTGTACACCATCTGGATCGTTAACTTCGCTCAATATCTCTGTACGTGGAGACACGCCAGTACCCAATATCACGATATCGGCATCAATATGCTCGCCATTCGCCAGCGTGACACCGCCTACATTTGAAAAAGTTTGGTTATCTCCATCCTTGTCCACTTGACGGTCAACCTTAGTAATTTCATTGACGGTTGCGTCAAACACAAAGTTAACGCCTTTCTCTTCATGCAATTTAATTAAGGCATTACTCACCGTTTCAGAGACAATACTGCCCATCACACGGCTACCTTGCCCAATCACTGTGATAGAAGCTGTCGTGCCTGCTTGTGCTAATGCCGAAGCGGTCTCCATACCGATAAAACCTGTACCGATGATCACCACACGCTGGTCATGACTGGCCGCTTTAATTAATTTGGCATCACTCATGCTACGTAGCGTATATACACCATCTATCTCAGCACCTGTAATAGGTGGCAAGCTTGGTTTAGCGCCAGTGGCGACAACCAAGAAATCTGCGGTTTGTCGCTCGCTGTTGCCATCATCATCTTCGATGACGACGGTCGCTTCATTGAGTAGCACTTCGCTAACCGTTTGGTTGAGGCGTAATTCAATATTGTTGTTACTTGCCCAGTCAGCACCGCCCAACAGCAGCTTATCCTCGTCCATCTTACCTGCCAAAAATGCTTTGGATAATAAAGGTCGGTTGTAAGGAGCTTTATCATCTTTACTAATCAACGTAATCTTGCCGCCATAGCCACCCTGACGCAACTGGTCGGCCGTCATAAATCCTGCACCGCCACCACCAACGATAATGGTATGAGTATCAGTTAATTTATTATTTTCAACTTGCCCCGTTACCTGAGCTGAGGTATCGACTGTCAAATTATCACCATCATGAATCAGCTCATACTGGGTCAAGCCTTTAGTCGCTATCGGCTCTAATAGGGTGCCATCGCGACTATCAAAAGTCGCATGATGCCAAGGACAAACTACCCGATTGCCACAGCGTAATCCGTTACCCAAATCTGCACCCGCATGTGGGCATTTGCCATCGAATGCACGGAACTCATCGTCATCGCGAGTGATTAAAATGATACTATCGTCTTCTTGCTTATATGATTTCATACCACCGCTTGGGATATCCGCTTTACTGATGGTGACTGTGTTGATCGTTGCGTCGGTCATAATGCTTCCTTAACAGTTATAATGATGTCTAATGACAGCAGGTTGAAAATGACCGTAACCAACCAGACAAATTCAACTTATCCTATTATTTTTAATATGCTATGCATTGATAGTAGCAAGAGCGCCTCGCACACGATGTTTTTTTGTATGTTTGCTGCGTTGCAAAACGTAATTATGCAAATTTGCTTTCCGCACTCTTTTTACTTCTAATCATTATCAATAAACAAAATAAAAGACAACCTTATGAATTCTCAAGACAACCAAAACGAAATAACTACTACTGCTCAAGACAGTTTAGATAGCCAAGCTGTTGCTATTGATCCAACAGCTATTGATCAAAACGCTAATGAACGAACAGCCAGTGAGCAAATTGACCTAGCTCATATTGATATTGCCACTATTACAGATACTGCAAATTTGCCACAGCCAAGTTTACAGCCAATACAGCAAGCGACTTATAAAGCCAATACGACTGACTTTATCGTTAATGAGCTATTGCCGTTAGACTTCACTGGTGAAGGTGAGCATTTATGGTTGCATATCGAAAAATCAGGCATGAATACTGCTTATCTGGCGAAACTGCTGTCAGAGTGGGCAGACATTCCATTGCGTGATGTTGGCTACTCAGGCTTGAAAGACCGTCATGCGTTGACGACCCAATGGTTCAGTTTGCGTATACCAAAAAAACAATTACCGCCTACTGAGTTTGCACCAGTAGACATCGGCGAAAATGAGACTGTCACTATCCTTGCGCAGCACTGGCACAATAAAAAACTCAATCGCGGTACGCACCGTGCCAATCAGTTTGTTATTACTTTACGTGATATCCAGTTTGTGAGCGCTAGTGACGAAAATGTTGATGACGGAAGTAACGCATCACCCGAGCAACTACTATCTGCAAAAGAGGCCGTCGAGCAGCATTTAACACGCATTGGCAAAAACGGCGTACCCAATTATTTTGGTCCACAGCGTTTTGGTCGTCAGGGTAATAACGTCAGAGAGGCATTATCACTGTTTGCTCGTCCGCCGCGAGAGCCTCGCCCGCAGCCAAAAAAGAGCAAACGTAAGCGTGCCCCGCGCGAGCAAAATACGATGGAATTGTCTGCTGCACGTAGCTTGATATTTAATGAGATATTGGCAGCACGGGTACGTGATGGTAGCTGGAACACTGGCCTAGCAGGTGAAGTGTTTAATTTGGATGGTTCAGGATCAATATTTACTAGTGAGACACTAGATGATACGTTGCATGCTCGTCTTGACAGTGGCGATATTCATCCAACTGCCGTGCTATGGGGCACGGGTAACGATAAAGTCACCGGTAGCGCTGCAGATTTAGAGACCGAGGTAGTACAACACAGCCCCCTACTCATGCAACTGGCAACTGGATTAGAGCAGCGCGATATTAAGGCGCAAAGACGAGCGCTACGTCTACCGATTGAGGCGTTAAGCTGGGAATGGTCGGACGATCAGACGCTGGTATTAAACTTTACTTTGACGACGGGTAGCTTTGCCACAAGTGTGCTCGCAAGCTTGGTACAGCAATTAGCTTCTTGATTGGAGGGATTAATGAAACTGGCATCTAAATTGGACTAATCAATAGAATATCAGCCATACCGATAATACTTACACAATCTTAGCGGCATGGCTGATCGCTAATAATTAATGGCTAACGACTTTTGTAAAGCAATTGCTTACCGCCTTCTTTTTCAGCCCACATCTCATTTGCACTGACAACTTGATTGCGACCACGGTGCTTGGCTTCATATAAGGCCTTATCCGCTGTACTAATCAGACGTTGGCAGATATCACTAGGCAGCTTTTGCATTGAGGCTATTTGGCTTTCCGCGCGCTGAGTAGCAATTGGCTTGATAAGAGGTGACGTTCGAGCGACAGTCTTTTGCTGTGTGATCGTTTTATAGCCTTGCGCGATACAATCTCGCTCTTCATGAGTTAAGGTATATAGCCCAAAGCTTGCTGTCACATTAAAATCAGCCAGACCTTCAATCTTCATGACATGCTCAGCAATATTGAGGCGTAATTGCTCGGCAATCATCATAGCGCTATCATGCTTCGTGTCTGGTAGGACAATTAAAAACTCTTCGCCGCCATAGCGACTGATAATAGTCTTATCTGTTAACGACTGCGATAGCGTCTGCGAGATTTCAATCAGAACCTGATCACCTACATCGTGTCCATAATTATCGTTAATCTGTTTGAACCAGTCCAAATCTAACAGCATGACGCTTAAGTCTTGATATTCTCGCACAGTAGCCAAGGCATACTTCATCTTTTTCAGACCGTAGCGGCGGTTTTTAAGCTGAGTAAGCTCGTCTTGATTAGCATGCCTTAGAGTCTCAAACCGACTATCATCTAATACCAATAGCAAAGCACGAAACATGTAAACGATAAAAATCGCTTTTGGCAATGCTAAATATAAATGAGTCGATCGCCAAAAAAACGTGGATGAACGCTGTAGCTCGCTGATACTGTCCCAATCTAAGACGTTGTTCTCAAAAGCTAACGCAGCCACTGCATTTTCAGCAGCCATAATCTCGTTGTAAGTTAAATAATTATGGCTCTCAAGCATGGGATGGATGACAGTCAATTGGCGTAGATTAGGTAGGCTAATACCACAGTAAGGAGACATAATAGCCAATAACATCAAGATAATATGTAGCCAAAACATACGCCAAGCATAGCGGCGCTTAATTAGCATCATACCAAGCATAGCCCCGCCAACAAGCGACACGCCTGCAAACAAACTACTGTATCCTATCATCACAATGACAGTAGAAATGTAGGCGGTATATACCAAAACCAAAGCTATCTGCCATCGACTTAAAACAATTTCGTTGTCGTTGCTTGAGTGAAATAAGCCTTTGACCATGCATAAAAAGAACAGTCCGACGAAGCTAATCCCAAGCCATAATGGATATAAATAATGTATGTTCACATAGGTGTTTAACGCATCTTGCTGCCACCAGACATACAAGCACCAGAACCAATGCAATGACACTTCTAACACGATAAATAAGGCCATCAGCGATGTTCGGTCAGCAGCCTGCCACTCAAAGATCATTTGAGAGATTTTGTTGTAACCTAGATGGGATATCGATACAGCCATAGAAGGGCTACCGCAGAGAGTATAAATACATTAAAAGGTGTAAGTGCGTTGAATATATAAGCGCTAGAATCAAAGCCAAAGCATACTATTCGCTCTGAAACTTCCATATCAAGTGTTACAAGTTCTAGCCTTATTATCAATCTATTTTACGCATTTATTTCCCAATAATTTCTCTATGAATGTAATTATGTTTATGTAGCTATTTTTGGCCTTATTCATCATGATAAATAAGGCCCTATCGCTACTGAAAATAACCTTATTAGAAGCAGCTGTAAAAAGGTAAATCTCACTCACTAAGCAAGCGTTGTAAAAGACTCCCAAACCCCTTGCTGATCATCATTTAAAATAGGGACATCGCCCAAACGTCGCCAAGGCATGTTACTACCGTGAAAATCACTACCAATAGATGCCGCAAGACCATGCGCAGCGAGGCTACGATCAACCATTCTGCGAGTACTAATTGGCTCACTAGTGGCTGGTAGTTCACAAGCATCTCCGCCAAGCTGCGCAAACTCTTCGATCAATTTACGCACGCGTGTCGCTGATAGTTGATATCGCGTGGGATGTGCGAGCACCGCTTTGCCGCCGCAAGCGTGAATCAGCTCGATACCATGCTGCATCGTCAATGCCTCGATTGCTACATAAGCAGGTTTGTTATCTGCTAGGTACTTATCAAAGGCTTTTTGAACGGTTTTGACTTCACCGCGCTCAAACAATACCTGTCCAATATGGGCGCGCCCGACTGCTTGAGGGTTACCGCCTGCTTTATCGAGCACTGCTTGCCATAGCTCATCATAATTAATATCTAATAATTCACTCAATTTTTCAGCGATACGCTGACCACGAGTGGCTCGACTGTCCTGTAGTTGCTGCAGCGTTGCGTGCATTTTTTCGCGATCAGTAAAGTCCAATCCAAGTACGTGAATAATTTTATTAGTGGATTTATTCTTTCCGTAACCACCGCTTAATGTATGCTCACAGCTGATTTCAACGCCATTAATAATCTGCATATCGCAGGCACTGGCAGCGTCTCTCGCCTCGTCAATTCCTGCCAGCGTGTCATGGTCAGTCAATGCCAATACGTTGATGCCCGCTGCATGGGCACGCTGTATAACCTCGGTCGGTGGGTAGGTACCATCTGAACAAGTACTGTGGCAATGTAAGTCAATTTTCATAAGCTGAGCCTTAAAGTATTAAATAAAATAGAAGTAGAATAAAAGCTAGTGAGCAGACAGTCATTGTTACGATTATGGGCGTTGTAGTTTGTCTTGATGATTCTGTAGATTTAGCAGTTATCGTTACTGTATTCGTGTTTATATTTGGCCAGTAGCATGGTCATCAGGCGCAATGATAAAGTATTACTCTGTAGGTCGCGTATATCGCATGATTATCGTGTTGATTGCTTTTTTTTGGTGCGGTAGACGTGTAAACTACCCCATACGTTTTTGTTGGACATACCCTTTGCTATGAAAGCATTATTAGACTTTATTCCCTTAATTGCCTTTTTTATCGCGGCGCGTTATAACGGTATTTTAGCAGCGGCAGGGGCTTTGCTCGTCGCCACTATTATCGTTTACGCCATTCATTTTATTCGTCAAAAAGGTAAGTTTGATAAGCAGCAATGGGTTGTCTTATTATTAACGATTTTATTCTGCGGCGGCACATTACTGTTGCGTGATGATATTTATTTGCGCTGGAAGTCGCCCATTATCAATGGTATTTTTGCATTGACGCTATTCGTCAGTGCCGCTATTAATAAGCCATTGATGCAGCTTGCTATGAAAGAGGTATTTACCCTGACGCTTAGCGGCTGGAAAAAACTGACCGTTGCTTGGGCATTGTTTTTTGCCCTAATGGCTGTACTACATTATATCACAGCGTTCACAATGTCAGATGAAGCATGGATCAACTTTAAGACCTATGGCTGGATTCCGATTATGCTGGTGTTTGTCGTAGCTCAATTTGCCGTGTTGAAAAAGCATCTCAACCCTGCCCTAACAGACAAAACCACTAAATAGTTTCTGTTGCCTTGTCATAGTAGCAATAACAATTTTATTGCTATGACGTTTATACTAAGCTCATCATTACTTTTTTATTATTCACTAAGGAAGTCTCATGTCTTTATTTGCCATCATTGGTCATGACGTGGCTAATAGCAGTGCACAACGTCTGATCACTCGTACTGAACATATTGAACGCTTAAAAGCACTGCACCAAGAGGGACGCCTCGTTATCGCAGGTCCAACGCCTATCGAGCATGGCAAAAGTGATATGTCAGGCAGCTTAATCATTGCGGATTTTGACTCTATCGAAGCGGCTCAAGCATGGGCAAACGATGAGCCTTATTTACGTGATGGCGTGTATAGTCATGTCGATATCAAACCATTTGTTCAAGCATTGCCAGCACCAACTGATAGCAACAATCAAGTAGCTGCATCGTGATCCAGAGAGTCTCTTTTTCACCTACCTGCTCCTACAAAAATGCCCTAATTAGTCTCATGTTAGCGACAGTCGTTTCAGCGCAGGCTGCACCCGCTGCGTCCATAACACCTGCTGTCGAGGCAACCGATCCGACAGCAATGATGCCGTTGACTGGCCCAGTAGCGGCGCGCGCTTTGCCAACGAAAAACTCAGCGCTAGATATCAATGATACCTTGGCGGCACAGCTGCAACCATCTACTAAAGCATTGTCAGCTGCCAATCAAGAACTGCTTAGCCGTAATGCACAATTGCAGCGTCAAGTGAACGACTTACAGACTCAAGTAAATGTCTTGGTCTACGAAAGTAAAGGACAGTTATTTCTATACGGTGCGTTTACCGTTCTGATCAGTCTATTAGTCGGTATTTTTGTCTCGTGGTTAGTATTTGTCCGTCGTGAGCGCTGGTAGCGTAAGCTGTGCTCGCACTGACTTGCATTACTCTACTTCGCTGTGTCTGACCAAATGTCGATATCATTGATTCGTAATAACTGATCGTTTAGCTACCGTTATTGATATTTCTAAGAAGTGCCTCATGTCTATCGCTAACTATCAAAACCCTGAACATTTAAACGTTATCACACCTGCCAAGATTGACTGGCAAATGGATGATACTGGCAATATGGTGCCAGTATCAGGTGAGTTTGGGGATGTGTATTTTTCTCATGCGGATGGTTTGGCAGAGACGCGTCATGTGTTTCTAGAGCATAATCAGTTACCAGAGCGTTTGGCACACCTGGCACCAAAGCAATGCTTTACGATTGCTGAGCTAGGCTTTGGAACTGGGCTTAATCTACTAGCAACGTGGCAATTGTGGCGACAATTACGTGAAACCAACCCGCAATTAGCAACGGCTCGTCTGCACTTTATCACTACTGAGAGGTTCCCTATACCGCTAGCAGATTTGAACCAGATACTTGCGCTATGGGGTGAGCGTGCGCCTGAGCTAATGGCATTTATTGAGCCACTTTTGGCTGCATATCCACCCCTGATTGCAGGCTGTCATCGTTTGAATTTTTCTTATGATAACTTAACCGTCGATATGTGGCTTGGTGATGCAGCGGAAAGTCTAAGCAAACTGGCATTAGACCACTTTAACCAGCATACGCCTTATATTGATGCTTGGTTTTTAGATGGTTTTGCGCCTTCTTGCAATAGTACCTTGTGGGCGGACAGTATCTTTGCACAAATGCAGCGCCTATCACGCCCTCATACGACTGCCGCTACTTATAGCTGTGCAGGTATCGTCAAGCGTGGACTAAGAGAGCATGGCTTTCAAATTAAGAAAGTCAGAGGTTTTGGTCGAAAGCGAGAAATGCTAACGGCCACTATGGCTAATGCAGAAAGTAGTGACCTTACTAGCGATAATAAAAGTTGTGATAATAAAAGCCACGAGGCAAAGCAGCAAACAACTTACAGCACATTCGATAATACTGTCGTCATTGGTGCAGGCGTCTCAGGGTTGCTCACAGCTTGGTCGCTTGCCAGTCGCGGTATTACCGTCATCTTATTAGATAAATCAGCGCCTTTGGCAGGTGCATCAGGTAATCCTAGAGCGTTACTTGCGCCCAAAATGACACCGATTCACCATGTCGATGAGCATCTGCATACCATAGGCTATCTCCATAGCAGCAGGCTATATCGAGACCTTAATCAAACAGCCGTACAGCTTAATACAGCACCGATCCTTGAACTGACTGGCGCCCTTGATTTGCTTATAAAAGCCAATATCGGTACAGAACAAATTGCCGACTATCCTGATGAGATGGCGACCACCCTATCGCATGAGCAAGCACAGGTTACTAGTGGCCTAAAAGAGCAGAACTTATCAGAGAACTTGTACTTACCGCAGTCTGGTCTGGTCAATCCACAAGCATTAAAAGACATCATACTGACTCATCCACTCATTCGCTTTCAGCAATTAGAAGTGAATAAAATCAACGAGACTGAGCAGAAAGTTCGTATCGAAGGTATCGATGAAAACCTTAACACTGTCACTATGACTGTTGATAATATCATCATTTGCGCGGCTTTTGAAAGTCATCAATTGGATCAGCGTATTTTTGATTGCCGTAAAATTCGCGGGCAGCTGTCTTGGTTTACGCCTACGGTTGAACAACTAACAAGACTGCCTAAAATACCGCTTAAATATAGTGGTTACTGTGCGCGGTTCAACGCACAGAGTGGAGATGACAAGTTAAATACAGTCGTCGCTGCCGAGCCCTATTTATTGCTCGGCGCGAGTTTTATCCGCAATGATACAAATACCGATATACGTCCTGAAGAGCATCAAATTAGCCGAGACAAGCTCATCACTGCCATTCCTGAAATGGCATCTATTATTCCGGCGGATACGAGTCTGTGGCGGGGACGAGCTGGCATTCGCACCCAAACGCCTGATTACCATCCTATCGTTGGACAATTGGCAAACAGTCAGCGGATATGGACAATGAGTGCGATGGGTGCAAAAGGTTATGCATTGGCACCTATTTGCGCTGAAGCATTGGCAGATATGATGCTAGGGTCATTTGCACCACTGTCAGAGGCAATGCTCGCACGCTTATCACCCAATCGTACACGTTTACAGACGCCGCTTGTTTAAGAATAAATGGCTCTTGTGTAAATAACAGCAACGCTCTCTACGGTTTATTCTGTCTTATGATATCTTAATTTGATGTCGACTCTAATAATGAGATATATCCTATGAGCTATCACCAAACAACCCTTACTCTACCCGCCTATGCGCGCGGCATTCATATCATTACTCCGAAGGTTGAAGAAGCGATTTCTCAGCTGTTACCTCACTCTGCCAAGGTAGGGTTGGTTCATCTGTTTTTGCTGCATACGTCAGCCAGTCTTGCGATCAATGAAAATGCCGATCCAGATGTCAGACTAGATACAGAAGATTGGCTCAATAAAATCGCACCAGAAGATCAGCCAGAGTATCGCCATACCTTAGAAGGCTCAGACGACTTGCCAGCGCATCTCAAAAGCATGATGCTTGGGGTAAGCTTGACTATACCGCTTGTGGATGGTGAGTTAGGACTGGGTACCTGGCAAGGTATTTACTTATGTGAGCATAGAAACCTGCAAGAATATGGCGGACAACGTAAGCTGGTGATTACGGTAAATACGTAATAATATACTGTAAATAAATAGCAGGTTGACCCTTGCCAATTGCCCCATTTACGTAGAGCGCCATTAACGGATAAAGCTGATTATGAATACTTCTCTCTCAAAAAAACTAAACTTACGAAAATCTAAACTGCTTTATCGTACGGCTCCTGCTATTTTCTTCAGTCTGTTGCTACTGACTGCTTGTCAAAAAGATCCAGAACCTGAAGCAACTGATACAACTACAGCTGAGACCTCAACGCAAACCACGCCAGTAACGACCAATATCAACGTTGATGAAGCTAAAGATAGCAATGCAGATGATGCTCAAAATGTAGCGCAGACCGATACTGATTCAGAACGTGATATGAGCTTAACAGAGTTAGATAAAGATCTTAGTGATACTACGTCCACGGCAAATGATAGCGCTGAAAAACCTAATCCAGAGCAAGCTATCAAAGGCGCACAAATCACTGATGTCCGTTATAAAAATGCAGCAGGTGAGAGTCTATCTGTGGTCTTTGAGACGTCGGCAGCTGGTATGCTTAACGCTATCATTACTCGTCCCAACCAGCCAAAAATGACCTTAAGCGCACCCGAAGGCCAAGGCAATAATCCTACCTATCAATCAGCTGACGGTAGTATCCAACTGGTCAGTCATGCTGGTGGTGGTACTATCGACCTTATCCGAAACAATAAAGTGACTAGCTTTGATGCTGTTAGTGCTGAAGCAGAAGTCATCACTGAATAAAACCTAATCCACCTTCTGTTTCAATGCCCTATTTAAAACCATAAAAAAGGCGGCAAACGCTATTATCGTTGCCGCCTTTTTCGTTTCTGTGTATTGCTCTGTACTGACTTGTCTTTACTGAGCTGTATAATGAGTGATTGTATTTACCCAAACCCAGTCGATTGCCCAAACATCCCGATCAACCAGCTTATCACTGTCCACAGCCCCCAACCGACAAACACAATGACTAGCAGTCCAAGAAAATCAGGGATATGCAAATACAGCCAAGCAACGATTGGATTGCGCCAAAAAAACCCAAAACGGCTTTGCTGTTGTTTGTCTTCTAATGACTGGTGCAAAAACGGTCGATCCATATGCATGGTTTCGGTAATACCATATTCATGGTGTAGATGCTCGTGCACGATACCCAGTGTCTTACGGCTAGGACGAATGAAAATATCTAATAGCGTACCAATCCCAGGTACGATACCAACGACCATATCAATAAGTGCCAATCTAACCGCTGGCGTCATTTTATGAGCGGGCACACCCAACTGACGTCCTAATATAAATGCATAACTGGTTAATGCCAATCCTGCCAAATCTCCTGCTAGTGGGATGGTCGAAAGCGCCGCATCCGCACCCATTCCTTGCTTGGTAAAAGGCACTCGTACTAGTGAATCCATGGTGTTAGCAAATTTTGCCAGTTTACGCTCAGTTGCGATAACTTGCTCGCGAGTCAGCCCATGTTCGGCAAGTTTTGCTTGATAGTCCGTAACTGACGCATTCGTATCAGGCGGTTTCTTTGATTTGAATTTCGGAAATTTATCGAACTTATCCATTTAGCGTCGTCCATATGCAAGTAACTGCGATGAGCGCAAAGACATAGCGCCCTACCCAGATATTGGCCAAGAACGCCTGAAAGCAAGCCAAAGGATTGCGACTGGCACAAGCGCTATTTTGTTTGGCAAACATCATCGCAACAAGCGCCAACCCAAATACTGGCGTTACGCCTAATGTGGTCGGGGCAAAGTAATGCCACATAACTACGCCCATCATTAGCAAAAATAGCATCTGTAATATTGAGATGATAATCACATCATAACGACCGAATAGTATCGCCGTTGATTTCACGCCAATCTTTAAATCATCTTCACGGTCAGCCATGGCGTACTGGGTATCATAGGCCACTGTCCAGCACATATAAGCTAAGAATAGCAGCCAACACCAAATATCAGGAGTGCCCTGCACCGCCACATAAGACATCGGTATCGCCCACCCAAAAGCAGCTGCTAAAAATACTTGCGGCAGATGCGTATAGCGTTTCATAAATGGATAAATAAACGCCAATACAACGGCACCAAGCGACCAGTAGAATACAGCTATAGGTAAGAAAAATAGCAGACTGGCACTTAACAGCACCAGTACTAAAAATGCAGCAACAGCTTCTTTGCCAGATAAGCGTCCATCTGCTAACGGGCGACATTTAGTGCGAGTCACATGACCATCTACTTTGCGATCGGCAAAATCATTGATAGCACAACCAGCCGCTCGCATAAATATTGCACCAAGGGCAAATATCGCGAACACCTTGATACTTGGCAACGCTGCCGTCATTCCTTGCTGCTGCGCTTGACCCATTGCAGCAAGTAGTACGCCCCAAAGCGTTGGCCATAAGAGCAGCTCAATGCCGACTGGCTTATCAAAACGGGTTAGCTGGATGTAGGCTTGTAGCTTGTCTTTAAATGTCATGGTTTTTTATTATCATTAACTGGATACTTTTTATGTGCGCTTATATATTTAGCTCAGAACAACTAACTTAACTTTTGAAGGGTCTAGTTACTGAGTTTTATTAGACTAATTACTAAGCTTAATGGACTGGTTACTGAACTTGTTGCCACAATTTATTCGCTTCGATCAGTGATAGCTCAGAATATTGCTTGCGCAAAGCTTTTAACGCTGGGACTTTGTCTTTCTGTTTCGCTTGTTGACGCAAAAATGCCAGTTGCTCTTGTGGATTGCTTAGCTCTTTTAACCGTGCCTCAAGCCGAAGAATGCGAGTACGCAGCATGATATTAATCAACAGTAAAACTGCACCCATAACCCAAATGATTAACGCTGACATTCCTTGCTCCTAAATCCATTAACTTTGAACATATACGCTGATTAATTGCGTACATTTACACTCGTACATTCATTATCAACAGCAGCTATCAGACAAAATATCCATCAAAGCGTACGGCTTCATTATGCCAGCTTTCGCTAGCTGGCTCATCAGCAAGCAGCGGTGCAAACTGTGGACGCTTTACGACCACGCGACCTTGGCCTTGCGTACTTTGTTTGACAACGGCCTGTGCACTACTTAGTAGCTGTCGCTCTTCATCTAACGTTGGTGGACGAGCTAATTGATGCAGTGCTTGCATATGCTTACCAACTTTTGCCCCTTTACCTGTCTTACTATCTTGATAACTATCTTCTGGAAACATCGGATCCAAATAGACGATATCGATTGTGGTAGCATTATCGGCTACGGTACCAGCCTCTAGATTCGCAAAATAACTGAGCGCATCAGTGTTAATAATCTGTAGACGGCTCATGAGCTTTTGCCAATTGGGTAGCGCACTCATACGTTGCTGCTCTACAAGTAACAGCAATGCTATCAAAGGCTGCTGCTCAAGCATAGTGACTTGGGCGCCAGTACTGGCCAATATCAAACTATCATGCCCAAAGCCAGCGGTTGCATCAATAACGTGACTATCTGATGTGATTTTGGACGCTTGTAATAGCAGCTCAGACTTACGACCAGCACTCACTATACGGCGCTGCAACTTGTCCCATTCAGGTGCCACACTAAGCCCATCACTTAGCCATGATAGCTTGTCTTTATCATCTAATAATAAAATAAGCTGAGTAGATGCTTGGCTCAACTGCTGACGGCGCTTTTGAGTTAATTTCTCTGTAGCAACTTTAATATCTAAGATAATTGGTAATGTATGCTCAGCTATCAATGACTGTAGGCTCTCAACCTGTGCTTGCTGGCTGTCATTGACGTAGAATAGCTGACAATGTACAACAGCACCTGTCTCGTCATACGTTTGGGGCACATCGGTCATAACCATCATCCTATTTGCTGCTTATTTTCACTATAAATTACTGGCGTGTTAAATCATAACGCAAATCTAGCCAGCCATTTGATAACCAAAGCCCCAAGCGGCGACCAACACGATAACACCCGTGATAATGCGTAACCAAGCAAAAATAGTAAAGTCACGGCGACTTACCCATGCCACAAGTAAGCGGATACAAAGTAGCGCCACCACAAATGATACGATGGTTCCAATACCTAGCACCAGCCAGTCTTCACTGTTGGTCAGTACGTCACCATGTTTGACTAAATCCAACAGTGCTGCCCCTACAATAACCGGAATACCCAAAAAGAAAGAAAACTCAGCAGAAGCCTTACGTGAGACACCTAACCACAGCGCACCAATAATCGTGGCACCTGAGCGTGATGTCCCTGGTATTAGAGCTAAACATTGGAATAGCCCAATCATTAACGCAGTTTTTATACTGACATCTTCCGCTTCTTTTGCAATGACCGTTTTAGGACGCTTTTCCACGTAAAATATCAGTAGACCACCGATGATGAGCATAATGGCAACGACAATAGGATTAAACAAATAAGCTTTGATTTCATCGGCAAAGGTAAAGCCAACAATCATCACAGGGATAGTAGAGACAATCAGACTCAGTCCCAGCTGTCTAGGATTGGTCATGCCCTCTGCTTTGCCAGTCAGCAAGCCCATCAGCGCTTGCCACAATCTACCCCAATAGTCATAAATCACTGCCAAAATAGCGCCAAGCTGTACCACCACGACAAATAAATCAACTTTTTCTTTAGTCCAGAAATCCATCACATCTGCTGATAAGATCAAATATCCTGTACTAGAGATGGGTAAAAATTCAGTGATACCTTCAACGATACCCATGATGACAGCTTGAACAAATAAAACTATATCCACAGTGACTTTCCTAGAAACAGACTGGCCTAAAAGCAAACTGGCCTAAAAACAGACCGATTGGCTGTCCTATATTAACGTTGATTTTATATTGGTATGCGCTTGCTAAACACTAAAAAGCTAGCTGCTATCAATTGAGTTAAACTGGTTATGGTTAAAGTATTTATCATAACCAGTGACAGCAATTGACGCTGCAAAAAACATATTTATAAAGCTATGCTTTACCTTGCTCTTTAAGTGTTTTCCAAGCTTGATTACGTAGATATTTTGGTAATGCTTGTGACGCTTCTGTACCACCATCGTTTGCAAACTGAGCAATACCAAGCTGCCCAATGACAACAGCATCTGGCCAAACATCTTCATGGCAGTCTTGCTGATCATGTCTTGCCAATAGCGGCGCGCCATTACCCACGATAGGTAGGCTAAGTGCGGTTTGGCGATCATAATCCAATAGCTGCTCAGTGCTATCGCCACCATTAGCCAAGACTGGCTGCATAATGCTATGACCTAATTGGTCATCAGTTACCAACTCATACTGTCCGAAATAGACTTGCTGCATACGAGCATCAAGGGCGCTGTATAGATGTGTCAGCCCATACTTCTGATACGCGCATTGTGCGATTGCTTGCAGGCTTGAGACGCCAACACAAGGCAAATCATGCGCGACAGACAACGCTTGCACCACTGCGGTATTGATGCGGATACCACTAAACGCACCCGGCCCGCGATTGAATATTAAAGCCTGTATATCAGCAAGACGTAACTGCGCCTCAGACAATGCAGCATCAATCATGGGTAAAATCTGTTGAGTCTGCTGACGCTTTCCTGTTTCGGTATGGCTCGACAATACCTGTCCGCTCGAATCTAAAATCGCGATCGAACACTGATCGAACACGGTATCCATTGCTAAAAACATCACAACCTCGGCTTTTACTTTTGGCGTTCTAAATTGATTTGTCAGCTTTTAATAATTTTTAATAACGATCTATCATTCATGCGCTATCAGAATACTGACAGAATGAAGCAGCGCCTATCATAGCATTTAGGGTACACGAATTTTATTAATTTCTATATTTTTCACACTTTATCCATCAGTGTTTATCTGCAACTGCTAACGATAAAAAGCCCCAAAGCTTCATTGGCTTCGGGGCTTTGATCAAACATTTTAAAAATAACTAACCGTTATCTAAAAGCGGGTTTTGAACTTCTTTGGTGCTTGGTTTTGCATTTCTTGCATTTGCTTTTGCATCTCTTCAGTGCTTGGCATATTGTTTGGATCCAGTCCCATTTGCTTGGCCATTTGTTCTGGATTCACGTCCTTAGCGCCACCTTGCTGACCGCCACCGCCAAATAATGGACCGCCACCGCCGCCAGCACTACCGCCACCCATAAGGCCTTGCATAGACTTCATCATTTTACTGATGCCTTCAGGCTTTGAGATCATTTTCATCATTTTTGCCATTTGCTTGTGCTGCTTAAGCAAACGATTAACGTCTTGAATCTCACGTCCTGAACCTGCAGCGATACGGCGCTTACGACTTGGGTTAATCTTATCAGGGTTTTTACGCTCAAATGGCGTCATTGAATTGATCAATGCTTCCATTTCGCGTACTTTTTCTTCTGGTTTGGCATCTTCGACGGCTTTTTGCATGTCTGAGCCGCCCATACCAGGCATCTTATCCAAGAAGCCTGCCATACCGCCCATGCTCTTCATCTGCTGGAACTGAGTCAATAGATCCTCAAGGTCGAAGTCACCGCCCTTTTGCATCTTTTTCGCCATTTTTTCGGCTTTATCACGGTCAATCTTTTGCTCAACTTCTTCGACCAGACTCAGTACGTCACCCATACCAAGGATACGCTGCGCGATACGCTCAGGGTGGAACAGCTCTAGCTCGTCTAGTTTTTCACCGCGGCCCAAGAATTTAATTGGCTTACCGGTGATAGCGCGTACAGAAAGCGCCGCACCGCCGCGAGCATCACCGTCAGTCTTAGTTAAGATAACACCCGTCAACGGCAACGCATCATTAAAAGCTTTTGCGGTATTGGCGGCATCTTGACCCGTCATTGCATCGACGACAAATAGCGTCTCAGATGGGTTAACCGCAGCAGTTAGCGCCTTAATCTCATCCATCATGGTATCGTCGATATGTAGACGACCAGCAGTATCAATAATCAGGATATCTTGATACTGGATTTTGGCTTCTTCAATCGCACGCTTTGCGATATCAATTGGATTCTCATCTGTGCTTGAGTTCACAAACTTAGCATTCACCTGACCGGCTACTTGCTCAAGCTGTTTGATAGCCGCTGGACGATAAACGTCAGCCGATACCAGCATCACTTTTTTCTTTTGACGCTCTTGTAGATATTTGGCCAACTTACCAGCTGTAGTCGTTTTACCCGCACCTTGCAAACCTGCTAGCAAATAGACAACGGGCGGCTTACCTGTCATCTCTAACTGCTGATTGGCACTGCCCATCATTTCGGTCAGCTCGTCGTGTACGATTTTGACAAAGGCTTGACCTGGCGCTAGCTCTTTTAGCACTTCAGCACCAAGCGCTTGTTCTTTGACGCGTTTTACAAAATCACGAGTGACAGGCAACGCCACATCAGCTTCTAACAACGCCATACGCACTTCACGTAGCGTGTCTTTGATATTGTCTTCGGTCAACTGCCCAGTACCGACGATGTTACGTAGGCTCGACGATAAGCGTTCTGTTAAGGTATCAAACATAAATAACTCTCAATTAAAATGGTTTTCAATTAAATAATACGCAATTAAAATAACTCTAAATCAAACCATTAAAATGGTTCATAAATAATATTAGGATACGCTATAAGATATTAGGATATTGCATGACAAGGGACATGATAAAAGAATTATATTATCAATACTATAGCATTAACACGGCTCAAAACTTATAGTCGTTTCGCAAAGGACACAGCGCTTATAATTGTAGTTAACTTTTTATAGATAACATATTTTATGTTTGGCGCTATGCAGCACTACCGATCATTTATAAGTTATAAGCAAGATGGTGCTCAATTGGCACCCATTTTATGATAAATTGGACGATTATTCTAATCATTCTGATAATACCACTTTAGCGACACATTGAGCGGCAGTTTATGCTCAGTATAAGATGAGGCTTTTTATCTGTGCACTTTGCATTCTTACTTGCTAGCATGGCTTATATCTTAGTCAGCATCCATATTGGTTGGGCGCTGGCTCAGGACAAACCTATTCACAAAAGCCTCAGTTTGGGCTTATTGCTCATCGGTATGGCTGCACATGCGGCACTGCTATATCCATATGTTGTGACGCTGTATGGTTTGAATTTCAACTTATTTAATATCATCAGTCTGACCAGTTTATTTTTCTTATTCTTTTATCTATTGTTCTGTTTATATCGCCCTATTCTTAGCCTTGGTATTTTAGCTGCACCCACTGCGCTAATAGGTATGACTATCGGCTATGTCGGCCGTGCCCCTTATCAACCACTAACTGATGTCAGTATTGGGCTTGAAATTCATATCATATTATCATTAGCTGCCTATTGTGTGCTGTTGATGGCGGCGGTACAAGCGCTATTTCTACGTCTACAAATACGTGAGCTCAAGCATCATACCATTCACCGCTTTTGGGTCAATAAGCTACCCTCCCTGCAAAGTATGGAGAGTTTATTATTCGATATGCTGTTGGTGGGCTTTGTATTGCTCAGTATCGCACTGGGGATTGGGTTTATCTATGTACAAGACTTGATGGCGCAACATATCGTGCATAAGACTGTTTTTAGTCTGCTGTCGTGGTTATTATTTGGTGTACTACTATTCGGTAATTGGCGTGCAGGCTGGCGAGGCAAACGTGCGGCCAATATCACTATTTATGCCTTTATTCTATTAGCCATTGGCTTTGTTGGTAGCAAGTTCGTCTTAGAAATGCTCCTATAAAATATATATTCAGAAAAAGGCGGTCAGCAACACTAGTTACTGACCGCCTTTTTTATATTTCTAGCCGACTCACTACTCATTTTTCTTAGTTAAATACCACTGTCTTATTACCCGCCACAATCACACGGTTTTGTACATGCCAGTTTACAGCACGTGCTAATACGTTGCGTTCGATATCACGGCCGATAGCACGCAACTCTGTCACCCCTTGGCGATGCGTCACACGGTGTACATCTTGCTCAATAATAGGCCCTTGGTCAAGCTCAGCTGTGACATAGTGCGCAGTTGCACCGATAAGCTTAACGCCTTTATCATAAGCCTGACGATAAGGATCTGCGCCCACAAACGCAGGTAAGAATGAATGATGAATATTGATAACTTGCATCGGCCAACGTTTGACAAAATCAGACGATAATATCTGCATATAACGCGCCAATACCAACAAATCATTGCCTGCCATCAAGGTATGAATCTGCTCTTCCGCTTCTGCCTTATTATCCTTGGTCACTGGTACATAGTGAAAAGGTATGCCAAAGTTCTCTACCGCTTGGCGCAAATCCTCATGATTACTGACAACAGATGTAATCTCGCAATCGAGTAATCCGCGCTGATGACGCCACAGTAAATCTAATAGCGCATGGTCGAACTTTGACACTAAAATGCCAACCTTGGTTTTAATCGCATTGTTATGCAAGCGCCACGCCATATTGTGACGCTTGGCCACCGTATGACCAAAGCTGGCTTCAAAGTTATCCATAATCTCGCTCAAGCCTGCTAACGCAAACTCCAAACGCATAAAGTACTGCCCACCTTCATGAGCCGTTGAATACTGATCAAGCGTAATAATATTACCGCCATAACGGTGTATAAACTCAGATACGGCCTGTACGATACCCGCTTGATCACGACACTTAATCAGTAGCGTCGCGGTATCAATAACATCGGTAGATAGTACATTTTGAGAAGTTTTGCTCGACTTTATGCTTGCTGTAGCAGTCGTGGTATTGTCTGACATAGTACGCCCAATTAAAAATGAAACGTGCCGCTTACTTTGAATATGGTTAGCAGCATAGGAAACTGACTATTCTAATCGCTTTTGCAAAACTTTGCTGATTGAGTTGCTTGTATTTAATTATTGAGATTACAAATGCAAAAACCCCCAACACGAGGTTTGGGGGTTTATAAAATGCTAATCTTATACATAAGAGTTATGAGTCATCATTCAACTTTAAGAACCCTAGAGAACTTGGCATTACTATTACTCACTGTAACAATAGAACCTAGCAACGCTTGGTTGAAGTTAACAGAGTAAAATGGATGATTTGTGCCTGAATCTACCTTATTTTCACCATCAATGGAAACAGTATATTTTGTTGCACTTTCTGAAGGTGAGGATAATAGTTGTACAGAAGTACTTGGTACATTTTCGTCAATTTTAACGCTCATACTATTGATACAAGCAGCTCCACCTGTGCCAAATGGGCTAGCATGCGCAATGCTATTACCTTGCCAAGGGCTAACTAAGCTCGAATTACTTACTGACACGCTTCCAGCTTGAATAGGTAATTGATAATTAATAGTTTGTGTGTTTTCACTACCGTTCACAAAGGTAGAGGCATCAAACTGCACTTTAACCCAATGTGAGTAACGTATTGGATAGCGAATCTCAAAATCAGCGCGACCTTCTTCATCGGTGACGAAAGTATAGCCATCATCTGATACTTTACCGCCAATAATCGCAACTGGATTGATAGCTTCTAAAGTACCATTATTATTGACATCTTCAGGTTTGACTAAAGTAAAGCCGGGTTCTTTATCCAAAGTGTAGTTATAGTTTACATCTTCTGTAGTAATCCAGCGAGACTGTAAGAAAATAGGCGATTTTTCAGAGAATACTTGTGGCTTAGGTGTTGTTGTAGTCACCTCCCCCTTATCGTTTACTTCTTCAATATCAGCCGCTTGGTGAGTCACGGTGCTGTCTAGTAAACAGACTCTGCCTTGAGCGTATTGTGTAGCATAAGACTTAATTGAAACTTCTTGATTCGGGACAGCGCGACCTGAACCATCCATGACAGAAATTGAACCACGAACAGTATAGTAAATATCATCAGAAGATAACTTATTGGCAAATGCTAAAGTGGTATATACCGCTTCCTCAGATACGGTGATATTAGTAGTTTTGGTGCCAATACTGGATGGATCATTGAGCAGGCGTGCATTGATAACCACACCACCGATAGGAGAGCTGGCATTGGCTTTATAGACCACACGCGCCTCACCTTTACTATCAGTGATAGCCGTTGCCGCAGACAATCGCCCTGCTGACGAGTCCGATGCACGGCCAAAGACCACTGTTTGACCTTCAACTGGTACATCGTTTTTGTCTTTTACCGTAGCGACAATTTCAGTACTACCACCAGGAGTGATAACAGACTTCACCGCTTGGAACAGCATTTTAGCAGGTGTCGTAGCACGGAAACGTGCATCTACTGTCGCACGATAGCGCGGCTCACCGTTTGGTAGTGTTTCACCTAATACCGTTGCTTGTAGTGCAGTAATACCAGCCAGCTCTGATGTTAAGGTAACAGGTATCGTAACGATATTGCCGTTTATATTAGCAGCGGTAATGGGTTTTGTGACGATGACATCGTTGCTATCAGTAAACGTACCAATAGTCGTTTGTACTTCAACTTGCTTACCGATTAATTCTGCTGCTTGAGCAGCTGTATCACGACGTATCTGAATATTTATGGTCTGTGCTTTATTGACATCATAAACGTCTTCGATATCAATAAAGCTAATACCTGCCTGCGAAACCTTAATCAGCTCAATACTATTTAGACTGCGTTGAGTATTGATGCTGTTTTCACCCAAAGCACGAGCAAATACACGTAAGTTACCATTGTTATCGAAGGTCAAATCAGCTTCGTTAATATTAAATACTGCTTGACCATCTGCATTGCTAACAGCAGTTGCACTAGAGTGGATAATATCACCGTTTGCATCGACTAACTCCATACCAGCATTGGCAATAGCACGACCTGAACCATCCACCAGTGTGGTGGTGATAGTAGTAGAAGCACCATCTTTTAGATTGGCTTCTGTAGCTGCAATAGTAATCTCTGTACCGATAGCTGATAAGCTTAATGACTTCTCTTCACGCACTTGCATGCTGACTTTGCCATCTGCATCGTATTGTGGTGTAACGATTTTAGCATTAATCACTACGCTATGATTTAGACGCGAATTGATAGAGTTGGCTGCTAAGATGACGCCGACATCGATCTGACCATTAGCATCAGTGGTTACCATACTTGGTGTGGTTAATGCCGCACCACTGGCCTCTAAGTTTTCAATACTTAGCTGTACAGGTACTCCTGCCAAGATACCGCCTTTGCTGTCAGTCACACGGAAGGTAGCATTGGTCTGATCACCACCAGTATTCAACGTAGACTTATCAGAGGAGGCTATGAGCTGATAACTATCAATCGTAGCAGTATCTACTGCAACGATATAGGTCTGTGGTAGCTCTACACCTTCTGCAGTCGTCGTCGTAGCTGTCAGCTTGATACCTGGTTCTAAGATAGCTTGGTTGACGTTAGCACCGTCTGTAAGTGTTAGGTCAAAGGTTGCTAAACCATCACCATTGGTCATAGCGGTATTACTACTAACCGTCACGCCAGTTTTGATAGGATTATCAACATTCAAATGCACTTCACGATTAGCAATACTGCCTTTTTTATTCTCTACACGCACAAATACTTTAAATGTATCGCCCTTCGTATTAACGACTTTATTTGCACCGATTGTTATACTTTCTTGTGTACCGTTTAGATCAGGAGTAGCTGTCTTAACAGTACTGGTTTTCGTGGCAATATTGTTATTCTCATCGGTTGCTGAGAATACAACTGCAAAGCTACTACCAATGGCTGTTTTTTGCGCATCGGTAAGACCAGCTGGCACAGCAAGCGTAAAGCTAGCTTTTCCTGAATCATTTGTAGTTTGCGTGCCACTAGTGACTAAGCTAACCCCTTGAGCCGCAACCGAAGCAGGGAGCGCCAAGTAAACTTGTTTATTTGCAATGACATTGTCTTTGCTGTCTTTGGTTATTACCTCAACTTGAGTCTCACCACCGTTTAGATTTAGTGCTTTTGGTGTGATAGCTATCAAATCAATAGCCGCTTTGGTTGACTGTATATTAAACTGAATCTCTTGTTTTTTACCTGTCAACGTCTCAGTCAAGATAGCTGTTAGCTTTTGATCTAAGAGTGCCGCTTGTTGCTCTGCTGTTAAGCTTGGCACAGTAACTGTAAAGCTTGCCGCCCCGTTAGGGTCCGTAGGAACAATATTGGCAAATGATCCTGACTTACCATTTACAATTAATAATGCTGCTAGTTCTTTGTTAGCAAAATCTAATTTAATAGGCTGATCGCTGATACTAAGGTTAGTGTTTCGAGTACTTAATGCCGCATTAACAGTCACCGTATCACCTTCGCCGTTCAATGTATAAAAAGGACGGTTATTAATAAGGTTCGGCGGATTTAGTACTGTCAAATCAACAGTTGGAGTTAGAATATCTACTTTTGTTATAGCAGAGGTATAAGTTTCGCCTTTTTCGACATACGACAGCTGATAATTAATACCTGTACGCTTAAGCTCATTACGCTCTTCTGCTGTGAGTCCTTCTGGGATAGTAACTATAAACGTTGTCTCACCACTAAAATCGGTAGTCGCCGTCGTTTGATTGACTGTAACTCGAGAAGCAATCGCTGCTTGACCTAACTGGATAGTGACTTCTTGCCCTTTAACTGGTGTTTGGTTTTCTTTGGTCAATAGCTTAATACTGATAGTACCTTGACCACCAAGCTCGCTAATAGAAGGTGTGATGATAGAAGCAAACTCTAAACTCGTTGCTGGCTGTACCACTTTGACAACTGCATCTGTAATTTTAGCGACTGTGCCATCATCATCCGTTAAAGTAACATTGTATTTAATACCTGATGTAATTAGTGCTGTACGTTGTACTGGTGTTAAATCTTGACTAAGGTTAACAGTAAATACTGCATTGCCAGCTTCATTGGTTGTTTGCTCATTTCCTTGGATACTGACGCCTGCGACATCACTGATCTCAAGCTTAACTTTTTGCCCTACTGCAACATTACCATTAGGACGTTTAGCAGATACTTGAATAGTAAACTGCTTGTCTGTGACAGTCACCACTTTAGGAGAGCTAATCGAAGTAAGTTTAATATCACTTTTGGCTAACTCTGAACTGATTTTTATAGCTGAACTACTGATACTACTACTTGCACCTGAGGCTTCAACAGCTTTGGCAGTTAACACAAAACCCTTTTGTGCCTCTAGCTTATCTTTCTGTGATTTAGCCAAACCTGCAGGAACACTAACTTTATAACTGACTACGCCTTGAGCATTGGTCGTTTGGGTCGCAGTACTATCTAGAGTCAGTAAGCCAGAATCAATTAGAGCTTTCGGTAGCATTGCTGTGACGCTTTGGTTAGCAATAACCCCGCCATTTTTATCATTCACACGGAAGCTAATGACTGCACTACCACCTGAACTTGATAATTGAACTTTATCACTGCTACCAAAATTAATTTGATACTGTGCAGCAGGGATAACCACAGAGGCATTATAACTACTGGCAGTGACACCATCATTGTCAGTTAAGGTTGCAGTATAAGTAACGCCTGACTTTACTAGTGCTTCACGTTGGGCTTGGGTTAAATCTGGGCTTATATCTACGATAAATGTCACATTACCTGATGAATCAGTCTTTTTCTCATCGTCTTTAACAGTAATACCCGTCATCTGAGTAAGCTTTAGCTTGACGACTTTATCAGCTGCTGCACTACCATCTTTGCGTTTACCTGATACTTGAATCGTGAACTGGTCTTTTAAAATATTAACGACTTTAGGATTGGTCTCTGATGTTAAGACCGTTAAGCTTTTCTGTATTTTATTACTGACGTTAATAGGCGTACTATTAGCACTAGTAGTAGCTCCTGATGCCTCAGTCAGCTTAGCACTCAAGATAAATCCACTGGCTTTTTCTAATGCTGATTTCTGTGTAGGTGATAGCCCAGTCGGAATACGAACGGTATAGTTCACGATACCTTTATCATTTGTTGTCTGATTAGCAGCAGTATCTAAGGTCAACAATCCTGCATCCACTAAAGCTTTTGGCAGGCTTACCGAGACTTTCTGATTGGCTATAACGCCACCGTCTTTATCATTAACTCGGAAACTAATGACAGTACTGCCACCTGAGCTTGAGAGCTCTGCATTGCTGCTGCTACCAAAATTGATTTTGTATGCAGCACTAGGCACAGATGCTTTAATACTATAATTTTCAGTGGCAACCCCATCTTCATCAGTCAATGCAACAGTATAGGCAATACCTGTTTTTTCAAATGCCTTACGTTGTTCTAGAGTCAATGCTTGGTCTATATTTACGGTGAACACAGCATTACCAGCACTGTTAGTGACTTGTTCACCACCTTCGATACTAATGCCTTTGACATTGTTAATTGCAAGCTTCACAGGCTTACCTGTAGCAGCACTACCATTCGGACGCTTAGCAGATACTTGAATCGTAAACTGGTCTTTTAAAACGTTTACGATGCTAGGAGTGGTTTTTGCATTCAGGATGGTTTGACTTCTACTAGGGTCTGCAGTCACAGGAATACGATTACTGCTTGTATTGATACTTGCACCTGAGGCTTCTACCAAACGGGCATTTAGGACGAACCCACCTGCTTTTTCAAGTTCTGCTCTTTGTGTAGGAGATAGCCCTGCAGGAATACGAACCGTATAACTGACATTACCTTGAGCATCAGTTGCTTGGTTTGCTGCACTTTCAAGCGTTATCAGCCCTTTTTGAGTCAAACTACTTGGTAAGCTTGCTGTTACAGTTTGGTTGGCTATTACGCCGCCATTTTTATCATTAACGCGGAAACTTAAAGTGGTTACACCGCCTGTACTCAACAGCTTATCAGTACTACTGCTGCCAAAGTTTAGCTTATATTCAGCCACTGGAATGATAACTGGTGCCTTATACTTATTCGTAGCCACGCCATCTTCATCAGTCAAAGTCACGGTATAAGGAATACCAGACTTCACCAAATCTTGACGTTGCTTTTCTGTCAAATCTTGGCTTAAGTTGACGGTAAATACTGCGTTGCCTGATGCATCTGTCGTTTGCTGGCTGCCTTGAATACTCACGCCTGTGACATTACTAATAGCCAACTTAACTTCTTTGCCAGCTGCAGCACTACCATCCGGGCGCTTACCTGCAACTTGAATTTGGAATTGATTTTTTAGGATGTTTACAGCGCTAGGAATGTTTTTTACATTTAGAATCGTTTCACTTTCAGCAGTTACTTTGATACGTTCACTATTGATACTACTACTAGCTCCTGAAGCTTCAGTAACTTTAGCGGTTAAGACAAAGCCACCGATACTCTCTAACTTTGTTCTTTGAGCGGCTGTCAAACTTGCTGGCACACTCACACTGTAATTCACCATGCCTTTACCATCAGTTACTTGAGTAGCAGCACTATCTAAGTTTAAGAGTCCAGTTTTAATTAGATCCTGAGGCAAGCTGGCAGTGACTTTTTGATTGGCAATTGCTCCGCCATCTTTATCATTGACACGGAAACTGATAATAGCTTCACTACCGAAACTAGAGATTCTACTTTTATTTTTCGTCGCAAACTTTATTTGATACTGAGATTCAGGGATATACGCTTCGTTGCCATATGTATCCATCGTGACTGCACGGTTTGGCTCTGATAAAACCACCGTATAGCTGACGCCTTTTTCTACAATTTCTTTGCGCTGAGCTGCAGTAAGCGTAGGCGCTACAATTAAACTAACAACTGCACTTCCTGTTGCATCAAATGTAAAACTCTCTGTACTAAGCTTAACACCAGTAACTGCATTGTTAAGCTTGATTGTGCCTTTTGCCCCATTAATAACGGTTGGCACTTTAGAGTTTTTAGCCGTTGCTGTGATAGTTAGCGGCTTCTCATCTCCATAGGCATTAAGCACTACGTCCCTACCTTTCACATCTAAGACATAATCAGAGACAGGCAGGGCCACAGTTAAAGTATCTGTTTCTTGCTTGGTGGCGCCATTCTGCTCTTGGATACTGATTGCATATGCAATACCTTCACCTTTCAACAGTGCATCACGCTCAGCTTTCGAAAGATTTTCATCTATTTTAATGTTAAAAGTTGTAATACCATCCGCATTTGTGACTTTACTACTGCCACCTACGATAGAGATGCCTTTTATATTATCAATACCCAGCCCAACTTTAACATCCTGAACGCGGGCACCCTTGTTGTTCTTAGCAATGACGGTCAATTGAGCGCTGTCACCATAAGGGTTTAGAGCGTTATTAGAGACTGAGCTTGTTTTCAATGAAGAGGTAATATCAAGCTTGCTTTCCGTAACTTGTGTGCCATCACCACTGCCTTTTTTACTGACAGAAACCTTTAATTCCTGCGGTGCGACTGCAGTGCCATCTGCTTTGTTAGCAGTCGCCACTAGAGTAAAACCATTGGCTATCAGCTCATCTTTATCAGCAACTGCTTGCGGATTGAGCTTTAATGCATATACCGCATTCCCATCATCGTCCGTAGTTTGGGTGCTCTGACCTTCAATAGTGATACCGTTATTTTCAGAGTCCACTACTTTTAGAGTCACGGCTTTACCGACCATAGCTCCACCAGATACTTTTTCAACAGCTTTAACCGTAACACTAAAAGCTGCTTGATCATCAGACAACTCAATAATAGTAGGTGCTGTGCTCAGTTTTTGGATAAAGAAGTCTGGCTCAATCTCTGGCACTTGTTCGCCACCACCAGTATTACCATTATCGCCAGTACCACCACCTGTACCAGGTTGAGTAACACCTAAATCAGGTGCAGGTGCGACAGAGTCTACAGTGTCACCATCACCGCCTCCACCACAACCTGCTAATGCTAATGCGCAAGTCAAAGAAGTAAGCTGAAACAACTTAGAAGTGAGGGGTAGAGAGCTATATGACATTTTTTGACTCCGCATGAGCAGTAATTTATCTGAGCAAATAAGCAAAAAATCATTATCCAGAATCAAAAGAGATTGGTAATGATACATAGATTTACAGTAATACTGGTGTATTAACAGATTGTATTAAATATATAACAGCAACTTTACTAACTTTTGTTATAACTTACAACTAAAAATTAATCTTTACTATTAAACAATCAACAACATAGAGCGCTCATTTCAGGGTATAATAGCCCTCCTTTAATTCGACAGTTATTGTAAAAATATTTGAGTATTCATCTGTTTTATGGTATAAATGTCGGCTTTAAAATTTTCTGAATTGGTCAGCCTGTTATTTGCCTTTAGATAGCAGCAAAACCAGCTCAACCTTCATATAGTTTTGTTTGGTGCAAAGCTGCCGCTTGCTGTGTCCATGCCGCAAAAACGTGCAACTTGCCCAGACTGGTATGAGAAAAACTCATACCTCATAGATTAGGAGTTCGCCATGTCTCGAGTTTGCCAAGTGACTGGAAAGCGCCCTATGGTGGGTAATAATGTTTCGCATGCAAACAACAAAACCCGTCGTCGCTTTCTACCAAACCTTCACAACCATCGTTTTTGGGTAGAGTCTGAAAACCGCTTTGTACGTCTACGTGTGTCTACCAAAGGTATGCGCATCATTGACAAACTTGGTATCGATAAAGTGTTAGCGGATCTACGCGCACAAGGTCAAAAAGTTTAAGTTAAAAATAGCAGCTGGGTGATGACTCTCATCATTTAGGCTGCTGTTTTGCTACATTAATTGTGGCAACTCATTCTTTGAGACACGTACCTATCGTTTGAAGACCCCTCATTTACAGGAAAGCTATCATGAGAGATAAAATTAAATTAGTATCAACAGCTGGTACTGGGTATTACTACACCACTACTAAAAACAAGCGCACTATGCCTGGCAAAATGGAAATCAAAAAGTTTGATCCAAAAGTACGCCAGCATGTGATCTTTAAAGAAGCTAAAATCAAATAATCTCCATTTTATAAATGGTACTATTTGAACAAATAAAGGGTTTATCAATTGATAAACCCTTTATTTATGGCTGTAGCTTGATGTTACTAAGCTATATCTTCAGTCATTCGCTTTGACTGGCGCTCAAAAACAACCAAAGCTTAGCTGTAGTGTGTTGGTTCTTTATCATACACATGCGCATGCCATTTACTCATTTGCTTTTGCATAATGACCTGAATCGCAGCATGAATCATATGTTGACCAATGGCTTGAGTATCGCTACCAAGTAGTTCTTTTAGCTTGTCAGAAAAATCAATAGTCATCAGCGGCGCTTCGTCTTGTTCAGCATCACGCAATAACAACCTACCATCATCTGCTTCCACCAATTCTAACGTGGTTTCTTTGGCAAATCCTGCAAACTGATCGCTACTCTCGTTATCTACTTCTATATCATTATCGATATCGTATGGCATTAATGTGTTCCTTATTATCCCGTTTAGTACTGGTAGAGAAACTGGTCATTGCAAAGTAGTCATTTCTTAAAAGTAAACTCACTGGCAAATCTATCGTCTTACAGTAACGCGGGTAAATCTGTCTTACTCATACAATGGACGCTTTAACACTCGAATTCAAGGGCTACCGCACAAGTCTTCGTTATAAATACAACTTGAATGCTATAACGTTTATATAAATTAGCGCCAATAACGTAGTTTGGCTAATGTAAATAAGAAAGCCACAAACATCCCAAGGTAATAGACCAGCTTTAGCTCAAGGCTAGGATCACGGTATTTAAATGGTAGTGCAACGGTGGCCGTCGCAGTGGGCAATATCAGCAGCATGAGTAGCCAGTTCTCAATGACATTTAGCCAACCTTGTAAATCGGTTCCGTGACGTAGTGACGCCAATCCCATTAATAAACAAGCGACAATTAAGCTGGTAAATAAGCCATTTGGTAAGTCTTTAGGATAGATAATTTTAGCAATACTGGCTGGTACGATTCTCATATAAAATTCCAGTCATGCTTGTAGAACATGGCTTAATGATTAAAAATGTAAAATATTACGATACTGTATAGGCGTGAATAAACAATATAGATGCGAATAAACGATACAGGCGCGAAAAAGACTTATATTTACAGCGAAACTACTTAACTGTAAGTACCCATCAGCCATAGCATCGATATACAAGAGGTCAAATAACCCAAACTAATCGCATTCCAACTTTCGATATGCAGGCCTTTAACTTTATTAAGTATGCGAGAGCCTACCCAAAAGAACAGCGGAATGCCTAGCATAAATGCAGGCACAATGACTGCAGCATGACGTAGCACTGTTTCAACATCATCACCCACCATCAGGCGAAAGCCATAACCTTCCAAACTAAGTACCAGTGCAAACATCGCCAAGCCAATGGTAATACCTTTCGGTACTAAACTGCGCTGCGGTGTTTCATTTTCAAGTGATTGCCTAGCCTGCTGGTTCAACGCTTCATGAGAATTTGCTTGCACAGAAGGTTCTTTTGAACTGCTAGAGTTGTTTGTGTCCATATTTCACCTTTACGTGACTGACCGTTATATAGAGTCATAAGTTATACAGCACATTTTAATATTATTATGGCATGGCTAATAGCGTTTATTAACCATACAACACTCGCTAGCTGTTGTTGGCTAATAACAACTCTGCGCGCATCTCATCGATAGCCGTTTTATAATCTTCTTGATTAAAAATCGCAGAACCCGCAACGAACATATCAGCGCCTGCTTCAGCAATCGCACGTATATTACTGGCTTTGATACCGCCATCAACTTCCAATCGAATATCTCGACCACTGGTAATAATACGCTGACGAACCTGACGGACTTTATCTAAAGTACTATCGATAAACGACTGTCCACCGTAGCCCGGGTTCACACTCATCAATAAAATCTGATCTACTTTATCCATAACATAATCAAGATAATGTAGCGGGGTCGCTGGGTTCAATACCAAGCCACACTCTGCACCGCCATCTTTGATCAGTTGAAGTGAGCGATCGATGTGAGCGCTGGCTTCAGGATGGAAGGTAATGATACTAGCACCCGCTTCCAAGAACTGCTCAATCATACTATCGACAGGTGAAACCATCAGGTGTACATCAATTGGCGCTTCAACACCATAGTCACGCAATGCCTTACAAATCATGCTACCAAACGTCAAATTGGGTACGTAATGATTGTCCATTACATCAAAATGAATCACATCGGCACCCGACTCTAGTACCTTCTCCACTTCTTCGCCCAACCGCGCAAAATCAGCTGAGAGTATCGACGGTGCAATAAGATAAGGTTTAGCAGGACTGTTCATAATTGAGCTACCTAATTCATGTTTATATAAGATATTGATAAATTAAAAAGGAATTTTCAAGCGGCTCACATATACTGCAAGCCCTTTATGTACTGATGTTAAATACTTAATTATTTAACGCTGCTTGTATTGAGTTTTGCAATAAGCACGGCCAACTTCGAAAGAGCGCTTTGCCTCATGTTTGGTGGCGCGATTGCTCACTCTCTGACGCCATAAGCGAAAAGATGACGGCTTTAACTCTTGACGCATGAGTTTGATAACCCCAGTCTCATCGAGACCATAGCTATGCTCTATAGCCCTAAATGGCGTTCTATCTTCCCACGCCATCTCTATCACACGAGATATCTGCACATCATCAAGTACTCTATCGCCAGCGTCGTTGACGGTTTTTGCAATCAGCTCGTCTGACTTAACTTGAGATACTTCGTCACTATAATCAATGTTACGTTGTTTATTTTGTAGAGCAGCATCCATATCAGCCTGCATAGTCGCTTTTGTAGAGCTCGTATCTGCTGACTTATTCTTTGAATTAAAAGCTGTCAAATCTTGATAACTTGCCATAAAAATCACCTGTTGAGCATGAATGGAATAGCGAAAAATGTATCACGGTCATCTGAACAACATCTTAGCTCATTTGAGCCATATGCCAATGATGTTCGATATGATCATTAATCACCGTTTGGATAAAATAATAGCTGTGGTCATGCCCCGCTTGATAGCGTAATGTTAAGGGCTGTTTGGCTTTTGCACAAGCGTCTTGTAGTTTAGAGGTCTGTAGCTGACCTTCTGCTAAGAAGTTATCAGCTGCGCCTTGATCAACCAAAATGCTCGAATACTGCTGACCGACCTTTTCAATCATTTGTGAGGCGTCCGCTTGTGCCCATAGAGACTTATCATCACCGAAGTACTCTGTATAAGCAGCTTGCCCCCATGCAGACTCACTGGCTGCGCATACTGGCGATAAAGCCGATACGCTGACAAACTTACTTGGGAACTTGAACCCTAGCAATAATGCGCCGTGACCACCCATTGAGTGTCCTGTGACACCGATACTGTGAATAGGAAACTCTGAACGTAGTAAGTCATATAGCTCATCGACGATGTAGCTTTGCATGTTGAAGTTGTCTGACCAAGGCGCTTGGGTCGCGTCAACATAATAGCTTGCACCTTGACCGACAAAATAGCGATCGTCGTTTGGTACATCGCTGTCTTCACTACTTCTGGGTGAAGTATCAGGTGCGATAAGTATCATACCAAGCTCACTGCATTTTTGCTGAAAATGCGCTTTATGAGTGACATTATCAGCATTGCATGTCAAACCTGATAGGTACAATATCGCAGGACAACGTCGTCCAGCCAAAGCTTCATCAGGTAGATAAATACTAAACGTCATAGAGGTTTTGGTAGATGTCGACTCGTGACTATAATAATGCTGCTCACCGTTAAAGCAACGATTCACACTTTTTTGAGTAAGCTGTTTATTGGTAGATAAACTATGACTATAGGAATTTTGCATGAGTGATATCCTTTTATTCAAAATAGAACCAATGACGATGTTTAATAAATACTCATCATCTAATAGTAAATCTGATATTGGCATTTATAAAATGCCAAATCATACTTTATATTTATTTAGCTATTCAGCGGCTATCTCTACTTCGTCTACCGATATATTAGTAGCATTGTCAGGTAGAATATTAACCGTTGTAGAAGTAGCATTATTTGTAATACTAGCAACGGATGGGCGCGCCTTATCAAACAATACTTGCTCAAACGCAGGCAATGCTGTCTCCATTAAGCTACCAATCACCATTTGCGGCTCTGATGGCTCAAAGCCCATGGCGCTCTCACGCTCATTGACCCGTATACTGGCATCCTTAAAAGCCGACTCAAAACTGGTGTTTCCTCGAAGGCTTTCAGCAAAAAATGCTTGACCAAAATAGGTCATCTCAGCTGTGTTGGTGCAGCCAAACGATGCTCTGTCAGCGGCTGATGCAGTAATCACTACCGTGGTTGGCGATGCCAACTCGTCAATAAACGAACCTGAGTAGCAGGCAGACACCACAATCACACGCCAGCGAATACCAGATGCGTCTAGCGCGTCACGCAACCATGTAGCATCTAAATTATCCATCGCAAGCGGCGGATTTGCCAACTGGACGATATCCTGGTTACCATGTGAAGACAGCGTCAGAAACAACACATCTTCATCAGCATTCATCTGCTGACCGATTTTCTTTAGACCGCGCAAAATGCTGGTCTTAGTAGCAATTGGCTCATCGAACCAACTATAAGTATTATTAATCAGCGATAGTGAATGCCCGCTGGTACCAAAGCGTACATCAAACAACTCGCGCACCTTGTTAATCTCAGAGCGAAAGACGTTTTGATCAGAAAATCCTGCCACTCCCATAAAGTACCAGTCGGTTTTGCCATCGATACTTGGGTCTATACTATCCAATGCTTGCTGTAATAGGCGTGGCTGCTGATACAGTGCCGCCTCTTCTAGTACAGGCTCTACAGGTATTTGCTTAAAGATTGGCTGGTCAGCGACATTACGCTGCCAGATGGTCAGCAACGCTACCGCGCCAACCAATACAATGATTCGCTCCCACCATGGTATACGCAGACGACGGGAGAAAATCCACAATAGAGCTAGCGTTTGCCATAAGAACAATACTAAAAACAGTACTGGTAAGAACGAATAACTCCAATTTGGCAACCAACCATAGCTACCAAAAAACTGCACCAAGCTCTGTAATAGGGCTGACAATGTATCAGCGACCAACCACAGTACTACTGGTACAAATACCAATGCTTGGTTGCTGGCTCGCCGAGCCAAAATGATACCACCAAGCAAAATAATCATCGGCCAGATCAAATAGCTGACCAATCCTTGCTCATTGAATATGCTGCCACTTTCAGCAGCTAACCATGAAAATAAGACATTACTACCAAGCGCCAATAGTGCAAATACGGCAAACTGTACAAAAGTAGGTTTAACCCAAGAAAAAGCCCGTGTTGAGCCCACCAGCATCCATAAGGTTGCAATAATATTGGCAGCGAAATTGAGCGAAAAACGCTGAAGCGAGACGGTTTTTAACGACGTAAGTGACAAAGACTTAGACCTCTAGCCAGTCGAGAAAAATAAAATGACTCAATGATAATTATCTTAATGTAACAGCCGCGCGGTGCAATCAATTGACGATTTTTTGTACAGCATGCAGACATCGATTTATATTGAATTCACGATGGAGTGATTATAGAAGATGACTAGCATTGCCTAATATTTTAGCTCGCTAATCTATCGCGATTGTAACGGATTGTCGGTTAAGAGGATAAGGCTGATTTGTAAAATTCACTCAAATTTTGCCAAAAATTCAAATAAAAAAGGAGGCCTCTTAAATAAAGCCTCCTTTTTTTACTAATTACTAAACATTATCTCATCAATAGCTCATTGACGCGTTTTAGGTAAGCGGCTGGATCGTCTAGCTGACCGCCATCTGCCAACAATGCTTGATCAAAGATCACCTGTGCCAAATCATCAAACTGATCACTGCTTTCAAGCTTTTTGATGAGTGGATGATCAGGGTTTACTTCTAGCGTTGGCTTACTTGCTGGTACATCCTGACCCATTTGTTGTAGCATCTGAATCATTTGTGGTGATAGCTCACCTTCACCAACGACCAAACAAGCTGGACTATCGACTAGACGAGTAGACACTTTGACGTCTTTAGCACGCTCGCCCAATGCAGCTTTTAGTTTATCAACTACTGGCTTTAGCGTTTCTTGGGCTTTCTCCGCTTCCGCTTTTTCTGCTTCATCTTGCAAGTCGCCTAAATCTACGGCGCCTTTGGCGATGTTTTGCAGCGGTGTCTCATCGAATGAGGTCAAGAAGTTCATTGCCCATTCATCAACACGGCTAGTCATCAAGATAACCTCGATGCCTTTTTTCTTGAATAATTCAAGTTGCGGGCTGTTTTTCGCAGCGGCTAGATTATCAGCGGTGAGGTAGTAGATGGCTTTTTGACCATCTTTCATACGGCCTTTATAATCTTCGAAGCTTGTTACCAAACCGTCTTGGGTGCTGGTGGCATAACGCAATAGCTTAGCAATACGTTCTTGATTGCCTGCGTCTTCGCCTAGACCTTCTTTGATGACATCACCAAACTCTGCATAGAATTGGGCAAACTTCTCTTGCTTCTCATTGTCTTCGCTATTAGCAAGGCTTGCAAGTAAGGTCAAAATACGGCGAGCGTTACCATCACGAATAGATTTTACATCACGTGACTCTTGTAGTAGCTCACGGCTCACGTTCAATGGCAAATCTGCTGAATCGATCACACCTTTCACAAAACGCAAATACATCGGTAGCAATTGCTCAGCTTCGTCCATGATAAAGACGCGCTTCACATATAGCTTTAGACCATGCTGCTGCTCACGAGTGTATAGATCGACTGGCGCTTTTTTAGGGATATATAATAGCTGCGTATACTGTACGCGACCCTCTACACGGTTATGCGTCCAAGTAAGCGGCGCATCCATGTCATAAGAGATATTCTTATAAAAATCGACATACTCATCATCTTCAATTTCAGAGCTAGAGCGAGTCCATAGTGCACTGGCTTTGTTGATTGTTTCCCACTCATCAGTGAGTACCATCTCGCCACTAGCAGGCGTGTCGTCGTTCTCGTCTTCTTTTACATCTTCTTGCCAGATCTCTTTACGCATCTGAATCGGCAAGCTGATATGGTCAGAGTATTTATTGACCAAGCGCTTGATTTTGCTGCGATCTAAGTAACTATCTTCGCCTTCGCTATATTCTTCTTTTAGGTGCAAAGTAATCGCCGTACCGCGCGTGTCTTTGGTAATAGGTTCAACAGTAAAGCTACCAGTACCATCTGATACCCAGCGCACGCCTTTATCCGCAGGCTCACCCGCTTTACGTGATTCAACACTGATGGTATCAGCCACGATAAAACCTGAATAAAAACCAACACCGAACTGACCAATCAATTGACCGTCTTGTTTCTGTGATTCAGACAATTTGTCCAAAAATGCTTTGGTGCCTGATTTAGCAATCGTACCTAAGTTTTCGATTGCATCGGCTTCGTTCATACCAATACCATTGTCGGTAAAGGTAATAGTTTTGGCAGCTTCATCAACAGCGATGCGGATTTTTAATTCGCCATCATCTTCATAAAGGCTATCATCATTTGTGCCTTCAAAACGCAACTTATCACAAGCATCCGACGCATTAGATACCAACTCGCGGACAAAAATATCAGCGTTAGAATATAGTGAATGCGTTACCAAATGCAGTAACTGCGCCACTTCCGCTTCAAACGTATGTTTTTTTAATTCTGGATTCAGACCTTCAGCTTGAGTTGCTTCACTCATAAAAACTCCTTTAAATTCTATGAAAGACCTATTATCAGATAACGATATACTCACTAAAGCCGTTCTCATAATGTTAGAGAACTTACCGTATGCAATACCGTTAAACTGTCTATACTAATAGGGGCATTGAGAAAAAATTCAAGCTCAAAATCTTTATTCAATAAAAAACACCGCGCTTGTTCACCAAGGCGGTGTTCTGGTATCAGTTATTTATTTGCTCAGTCATTTTCTGATATAGCAATCAAAGTGCAAACAACAGCAACTACTCTGAATATGCTTCTATCAATATATCCCAGAGAGTCGTCAGCTTTTTTGAAAATTGAGTATGGGTTTTCATAGTAACCTCTATGTCGATTAACATCGGCTTGTTAGTAATATTATCTTTTTAGTAATATTGTCTTGTTAGCTACTATTAAAACTATTTCTCTATTATTTGTATAATTAATTGATTACAACGTATCATTTCATTTTTCAAAACTATAAGCTGACTGACTCTTAGCCTTTTAACGTGGCATCGGACGAATAGTAAGAATTTGCTCACTACGACCAAAAGGCCCATGTATATCGTGCAATACCGCACTTGTCAATCCGATACCGTCGTCGCCATATTGTTGTACAGCCTCGATACCCAGCCAGCGACCTTTTGGCGAGCGATGCATATGGATTTGCAAATCAGTATTGGGAAACATCCATTCTAACTTAGACAAACCAAGACCCAATCTTGGTACAACACCATTGGCAGTATCGACCATACCTAATAGATGCACCAAATCATCAGTCGGCTCGCCTTCTACCATGTCGAGATCATTGGTAATCCATACCATACCGCGACCAGAACGGCGGTCTTCTGTCGCTACTAGACGTACGCTTTCAATAAAACCGCCCGGCCAGCCTTTCATACCTTCCCAAACTGGCAACTCTTCAGGTTTGTATTCTGCTGGTTGATCTTCAAGTCCGGCAATCTCGCTGGTATTTTGAGTAATTAGTCGCCACGCTCTTGCTATAATGGCGTCACGGCCACGGCTACTCATGACCGCTTCGACCAGCTCAATAGTCTTGCCTGGTCGGATACAGCGAGTAGTGATAGTAAAATCGTCAAGCGGTATTAGCCCCAAGATATCGAGGCTCACACGTGCAATACGGGTGTTAGGCTGCGGCGCAAAGCTATTGATCTCAGCTGTCAGTAGGCCTGTTGCTGGCGCCATGTGCTGCTCATGCTCATTCCAAGCACCTTGAGCATGCTTGGTTGGCTGATAATGCGCCACACTGACACCGTCTTCTTGTAATTCTCGTTTAACAAATTTGTAGTAAGCAGTCATAGCTATCCTATATTTGGTACTTTCATCTGTATTTTTTATTTAGGCTTGTACTTTCTATTAATGAATAAGCTCTTGTTTTCTTAGCGTGAGAATACGGCGAGCCTTTTGTATGAAAAATAATAAACAGACCATGACTACTGCGAGCATCGCGTAGAAAAAGCTTTTTTCTGCCATAAACTTCATGATATTCATAAACAATACGAAAACCACTGCTGCCATCACTAGCATGTTGAGTTTTAGTTGCTTATCGACTTCAGCGAGCGTGGCCTCTGCCAATACAAATCTGGCTTTTGGTTCTTTCATGCGACCTTATCCATATCAATGATGGTTCATACAAATACAAACACGAATATTAGTTACTTACCAACCTGAGTAACAGGTATCCGCAACGCTTTCGGCAAACTAAACGTCACATTTTCTTCAATACCAGATAGCTCACTAGGTAGATCGCCACCCCAGTCTTGCAACTGTTGCAATACTTCTTGGATCAACACTTCGGGCGCGGATGCACCAGCGGTCACGCCTATACTCTGCACACCATCTAACCAACGCTTGTCCATCTCACTGGCATTATCGATTAAATACGCTCGGCAATTCATACGCTCAGCCAGCTCACGCAAGCGATTGGAGTTTGATGAGTTTGGCGAACCAACTACCAAGACTACTTCACAGCGACTGGCCAAATCTTTTACCGCATCTTGGCGGTTCTGTGTGGCATAGCAAATGTCGTCTTTACGAGGGCCTTGGATACTAGGGAATTTTTCACGCAGCGCATCGATAACGCGAGCAGTATCATCCATTGACAAGGTTGTCTGAGTCACAAATGCCAAGCGTTCAGCATCTTGTACAGTCAATGCAGCCACATCACCTTCATCTTCGACCAGATGAATCTGCCCACCATGGCGACGGTTGAAACGCCCCATCGTGCCTTCGACTTCCGGATGTCCTGCATGTCCTATTAACACGGCATCCATGCCATCTTGCGCAAACTTTGCCACTTCGATATGCACTTTAGTTACCAAAGGGCATGTTGCATCAAACACCGTCAAATCACGACGCTCAGCCTCATCTTCAACTGCTTTTGAAACTCCATGAGCGGAGAAAATAACGATGGAGCCATCTGGCACTTCGTGAAGCTCTTCAACAAATACCGCACCACGATTGGCCAAGTCTGACACCACAAACTTATTATGCACAACTTCATGACGGACATAAATAGGCGGCTCGAAACGTGTCAATGCTTCATTAACAATCGCAATTGCACGGTCCACACCAGCACAAAATCCACGGGGATTGGCAAGATAAATTTGCATAAAAAGGCCTATCATTGGATAATTTATAGTTAAAACGTATTTTTGAATTTTTTATTCAAAAGTTGGGGCGAAATCAATGCTCTACTTTAGCATAATTTGCTTTTGTCGCTCTCTAAAATAGCTGTCTACTCATAGCAATATTTTATAGGCAAATCTCAGCATGCTTACGACATATTGCAAAACCAGCTTTAACTTGTATAAAAGCAGTTTATAATAATGCATCTATTATAATTTCTATCGCCATACATGATGGCGTTTTTTATTTTTTCCAGTCTTTGTTTTTGACTGAGGCACTGCTTAACTTTTTATCAACACGCATTTATTACAATACATTTTACGAGTTACTAAGACACCTTCTATTAGGATAAATTGTATGACAGGTTCATTATTCATCGTTACTGCCGCTTCAGGTACTGGCAAGACCTCACTGGTCAAGCAATTGCTTGCGACCACCAATGACTTGACTGTCAGCGTCTCTCATACCACTCGCGCACCACGTCCAGGCGAGATTGATGGTCAGCACTATCATTTCACAGATACCGATAGTTTTACCAATGGTATCAATGCAGGTCTATTTCTAGAGCATGCTGAAGTATTTGGTAACTATTATGGCACGTCAGAGGAAAGTGTTCGTACCCAGCTAGCGGCGGGTATTGACGTTATTTTGGAGATTGACTGGCAAGGGGCGACGCAAATCAGAAATATCTTTCCCGATGCCATTATGGTTTTTATTCTACCACCTAGCATTGCGACATTACGTCAACGTCTCTCAACCCGCGCGCAGGATTCTGTAGAAGTTATAGAGCGCCGTCTAGCTGGCGCGGTCACCGAAATGACACAATATGTGAATGCCGACTATGTAGTGATCAATGATAATTTTGATGTAGCCTTAGCTGAGCTAAAAGCCATCATCGTGGCCGACAGGCAGACACTTGGTCGTCAGCAGCAGCGCTATCATCGTACGATTAGCAACTTGCTAAACGCTCAGGTAGAAGAGTAAACTAAGCACAAGCAGCTAATCTCGTAAGTAGATATAAAAAGCAACTACGCGACTTGGCAAAAAATGCTATAATATTTAGCTATCCCCCTTTATATTTTTGATATTATTTTTATTGAGTGGCGGGCAAGGTCCGTTACTAATAAAAACAACCGAGGTAGCTATTTATGGCACGAGTGACGATTGAAGATTGTTTGGATAATGTTGATAATCGCTTTGAGCTAATTTTGGTCGCAAGCAAACGCGCCCGTCAATTGGCCAAAGGTATTGCCGAGCCGTTGGTTGACGTTGATAACGACAAGCCTACAGTATTGGCATTACGTGAAATTGCCGCTGGCAAAATCACACGCGATATCCTAAATCAGCCAGAGCATAATTTTGCTACTAGCTCATTAGATTTAGCATTGTCAGGCGACCACAGCTTCTAATAAGCTGTTTTGATAAGATGTATTTTATAAAGCCAATAGTTTTTTTATAAAATAAATACACATCTTGATCAACTATAGAGACCACAGCATAGGCTGTGGTTTTTTGGTTGTAATAATAATGCATTGGCTATTTTGGTCACCATTTATCTCCAAAATAGACCACTGAGTGAAATTTTTTCATCGCCTACACGCTTATCAGTTGACATTGAAAGCGATTTGCGATTAATTAGAGAATGGCGTACTCATCCTTAAGTTTTGTATGGTAGGTCATTATTTAGCCTCCATTTGCTTCGGTAAGTGGCCCAATAAGTAGGTCATGGAAAATAGGATCATTATTTTATGAGTCAAACCCTACCCAAACTCAGTCATCACCTCGTCGATGATGCTCAATATAATTTACTACGTTCGGTAGGTTATCTCACTGCTGCTGAGCGCCGTGATATTGTTGATGCTTGTGAGTTCGGAGATATTGCGCACATTAAAGACAAGCGCAAATCAGGGGAACCTTATATCACGCATCCAATCGCTGTCGCTGAGATACTAGCGGGCTTTCGCTTAGATCGAGATACCATCATTGCAGCAATCCTGCATGATACGGTCGAAGACACCGAAGTTAGTGATGAGCAAATCAAGCAGCGTTATGGTGAAACTGTATCAAGATTGGTCGATGGTGTGACCAAGCTAAAGTCCTCTTCACATAACAAGCAGCAGAATAAAGCGGCCACCTTTCATAAAATTTTAACCGCCACTCTCGCTGATCCGCGTGTACTCATTATCAAGCTTGCTGACCGTCTACATAATATGTCTACGCTAGACGCGGTACGTCCTGAGAAGCAACGCACCACAGCTCAAGAAACCTTGGATTTTTATGTGCCATTTGCCCGATTAATGGGTCTGAATGATATTGCTGACTATATCGAAGTATTGTGTTATCGCAATTTAGACTCTGATATGTACAACAAGCTGTCTGATAAACTGTTACAACATGGGCTTGGACGAAACTTTCAAAGAGAGTCGATTCATCGTTATTTGAGTATCGTGCTAAACAACTTGGATCTCAATGGTCTGGTCAAAGTCTTAGACAATCGTGTGGTCATATATCGTCAGTTTTTCCGCAATCGCGGTGAGATTAATGCGCTACTACGTCACTATGCGTTTGAAATCGTCCTCGACAATATCGAAGCCTGCGACAAGCTAGCCTATTATCTAATCAAAAAATATCAGATTGATGATACCCATATTGCGGATAATATTCGTCGTCCGCTGCCAGGTGGTAACCAATCCCTCACCCTCATCTATGAGCGTGATAATGACGTGGTAAAAGTTACTATATTGACTAAGCAAATGCAGAGCGCTGCAAGACTTGGGGTCATCGGCGCAGAGCACGCATCTGATGTCAGTCAGTCGGTTATCCAAGCGTCATTGCGCAACATGAAGGATTTGGTCGATGAAGACAATCTGAATGAAAACAGTCCTGATTTTTCAGCAGCAGTCTCTACTATTAATGAGCTGATGGATTACCTGCACTCTAGTAAAATAATTTGCTACAGTCCTCAAGGGCGTGCTTACGAGCTTCCACAGGGTGCAACGGCGCTAGATTTTGCCTACGCGGTCGGGCCTATGATTGGTAACGTTGCCGTTGGTGCAAATATCGATGGTAAAGCTGCAAAGCTCGGTACCGTGGTAAAAAATGGACAGTCCGTTGAGATAGAAGTGAACAGCCACTCAGAACCAAAAGCTGAGTGGTTGGGATTTGTAGTGACTAACAAAGCCCGTGAAGAGATTTTACGTTGGTTCAAAGATTTATCTGTCGCTGACAAACAACACCATGGCAGGCAAGCATTAGATCGTGCGCTCAGAACGCATCAGAAAAGTTTTGATGATTTGACAGATGCTGATTGGAAAGACCTGACTGAATGGCGCGGTCTGACAGAAAAAGATGCGTTATTTGAACAAATAAGCTCAGGTACGCTACTTCCTCAGCTAGTCGTGACACGTTTATTTAGCGATGAGCTGAGCGATCTACAGGCAAAAGTACATAGCGACGACATGACCCAACCGCAACAGCTGATCGCTAATGCTGCTGGCGTCGAGCTTGATTTTGCCAATTGCTGTCATCCGATATATGGCGATCCTATCGTAGGGCATTTATCGCGTCATGGTTTGGTCGTTCATCGACATAAGTGTTTCTCACTGGACGATATCCGCAAAGACAATCCTTATCAGGTGATCCAATTACGTTGGCGCAATGACAATGCAGTCAAACAAGGCGACATCGGTGAGCACGATCTAAAAAACAGCGGTAAGATTCGTTTTCCTGCTTATTTAAAGCTCTCAATTGCGCTTAGTGACGAGCAAATTAGTGAAGTTATTTATCACTTACGCCAGCTCAATATGGGGGTTGAAACCGTTGATGTTCGCAATACTGATACCATCATTCATATCGTGGTACGTAGTCGCAACCATTTAGCACAGGGTATCCGTGAACTACGCTCGCTGCTAGGTTTCCCTAACATTATACGGTTATATCAATTATAATAAGCTGATTTGCATCACTGATATAGTCGTGATGCAAACAGCTAAAATAGAACTGCTATTCTAGTAGCCATGAATCACTCACATAAAATATAAAAGGGACACCCCATGACTCGTCAAACCATCCAAACTGATAAAGCACCTGCAGCGGTCGGCACTTATTCTCAAGCTGTAAAAGTCGGCAACACTGTTTATATCTCAGGTCAGCTTGGTTTTGATCCTGACACGATGGAACTAAGAGAAGGTTTTAAAGCACAGGCTGAGCAAGTATTTGAAAACATCAAAGCTATCTGTGAAGCAGCTGGTGGTAGTCTAAATGACGTGGTTAAATTCAATGTATCTTTGACTGATTTGAGTGATTTTGCTGTCTTGAACGAAGTGTTTGTCGCCAATCTAAGCGAGCCATATCCTGCCCGCGCTGCCGTCCAAGTAGCTGCTCTACCTAAAGGTGGCGTGGTAGAAATTGAGTCTATTCTTTATATCGAATAAGACAATATTGAATGCTTAGTATTAAGTGCTAATTTTAGCAACAGCCTATAAGTCATATCACAATAAGCTTAGCATCATGCTAAGCTTATTGGTCTCCGTTCTATTATTCTGATCTCATATTCACCTAATAAGACTGCGAAGCCGTTTATGTTGGTACAAGTTGCTCTGCCCGTTCCCCTTTATCGGGTGTTTGACTATAGCTTACCAGCTGATATGCTTGCTTTGCCAGACAGTGCGATACCGCAAATCGGCAGCCGCGTTGAGGTTTCGTTTGGTCGTCAGACTCTGATTGGTATTGTAATTGCTCATATTTCACAAGACGATAGCAGCGTACCTGTCAATAAAATCAAACCTATTAATAAATGTCTAGATGCTGAGCCTATTTTGGACTCGGACATGCTCAAGCTTGCCTATTGGCTGGCGTGCTATTACCACTATCCGCTTGGCGACGTGTTAGCAGTTATCCTGCCAAGCCTTGTCCGTCAAGGCAAACCATTAGACTTGCTGATTACCCATTGGCGCATTTTGCCTCATATCACTGATGATGATTTTCGAGCCAATGCTAAAAAACAAAAGCAGCAGTTCGACATGCTAAAGCTACATGGTCAGCACGGCGCAAGTGAAGATGTATTGCTACTAGAAGGTATGCAACGAGCATTTTTAAAGACGCTAGAAGATAAAGGGTTAGTCGAGCGCTATATTCAGCCAAAACAAGCACCTACTCCAGTCAAACTGGCAAAAATGCCACTTGATCTCAATAATGAGCAGAAAATTGCTGTCGACGCTATTATTGCTGCACACGAATCCGATACTTATACTGGTTTTTTGCTCAACGGCATTACTGGGAGTGGTAAAACCGAAGTCTATCTGCAAGCGATGCAAGCTGTATTAGAGGCTGGCAAACAGGTGTTGATTTTGGTACCAGAGATTGGTCTCACACCGCAAACGCGGGCAAGATTTGCCAGTCGGTTTGCCGCCCATATTGTGCTATTACACTCTGGCATGACTAACACTCATCGCTTACAAGGTTGGCAAGACTGCCGCACGGGTCACGCACAAATCGTGATCGGTACACGTTCGGCTGTGCTATATCCCTTTGCAGATTTAGGCCTGATTGTCGTTGATGAGGCGCATGATGGCTCGTATAAGCAGCAAGACACATTGCGTTATCATGCCGCTGATGTCGCTCTCTATCGAGGTTTGCAGTACAAAATCCCAGTGATACTTGGTACTGCTACACCTTCCCTTGAGCATTTAAAACTGGTCGATGATGGCAAACTAGCAGAATACCAACTGCTTACTCGTCCGGGCAATGCCAAACCTGCAACTATGCAACTGATCGATGCTCGCTTGCAAAGCACCCATCAACAAGCACAAGATGACGGTGCGCGCTATGATACAGGGCTGACGGACGCCATGATCGGGGCGATACGGCAAACGCTAGAGGCCGGTGATCAAGTACTAATATTTTTGAATCGTCGTGGCTATGCGCCTGTTCTCTTATGCGAGGCTTGTGGCTGGCAAGCTGACTGTCCGCGCTGTGACGCGCACCTGACCGTTCACTATAATAGCCAAGCTCAGCGAAACAGTTATTCAAGCAACTCTTATTTGAAATGCCATCATTGCGACTGGCAAGCCTATATCCCTACCGTATGCCCTGATTGTGGTAGTCAAAATTTGGATGCCAAAGGCATGGGAACGACAAGGCTCAGCGAAAATCTACACGCAATCTTTGCTAATCCTCAAACTAGCAAAGAGCTCTATCCGATTATTCAAATAGACCGTGATACCACAAGACGCAAAGACAGCTGGGAAAATATTTACGAGCAAATTAATAAAGGCAACCCGGCCATATTGGTCGGTACACAGATGGTCGCCAAAGGTCATCATTTCCCTAATGTCACGTTGGTTTGCTTACCCAATGCTGATCGCGGATTTTTATCAGCAGACTTTCGCTCACCAGAGCATACCGCACAGCTCATGATTCAGGTGGCAGGCCGTGCTGGTCGAGGTGATAAAGCTGGCCGTGTATTGATTCAAACGTTGCAGCCTGATAACGAGTTATTATTAAAACTGGTCAAAGACGGCTACTTGTCATTTGCACGTGAGTTACTGCAAGAGCGTCAAATGATGGGCTTACCTCCTCATCGACATGCTGCCTTAATACGCTGTGAAGGCAAAACATTGGCAGCCACCACTCAAGCGCTCAAGGATGCTATTGCGCATTTGCCGAATGCTCATAACCTCGCTGTTCTCGGTCCTATTGATGCGCCCATGAGTAAAAAGAACAGCCGCTACCATGCACAGCTTTTGCTATTGGCTAAAGATCGTCGTCAATTGCACCACGTGTTGGGACAGTGGTGGCAGCCAGTGCTTGCCCTACCAAGCGCTAAATACCTTAAGCTTACTTTGGACATTGATCCTGTCGGTTGGTAGTTCTCACTTAGTTCTCAACAAATGGGTGTATATCTTTCTACTCATCTCCTCATCATGTTTACTTCGTCGTTACAGCTTCTCATGCTTGGCTATGTTAAATTTATAACCATAAATGATATGCGGTAAAGGCTCTACGCCTACTCTACCTATAGCAAACATCACTTATTAGTAAACGTCATATCAGTAAATATCATCTATCGAACGCAATTATCAGCGAATTTGAGTATTATTATGAATCCAAATAATCCAAACTCTGACGAGCACAATCATAGCCAACCGCATGATAGTACGAATGTGCCTAAGTACGTTCGCGAAGATGAAGAAAATAACTACACTCAGGAAAACCAAGGCCATCATGATCATGATGAGCATCTAGAGCAAACAACCACAGCACGAGATACCAAAGGCTATCAGCGCACCTTGCTGTTCAGCTTTATTATCATTACTGGTTACATGTTTATCGAAGCCATTGGTGGCTGGCTCACTGGTAGTTTGGCTCTGCTATCTGATGCAGGGCATATGTTAAGCGATGCGATAGCGCTTGGTGCCACTTTAGTCGCATTTAAAATTGGCGAAAAAGCAGCTACCCATCAGAAAACTTTCGGCTACAAGCGCTTTGAGATATTAGTTGCCACGGTAAATGGCGCGACACTTGTCATAATTGCTTTGATGATTTTTTATGAAGCGATTAAACGCTTTAACTCACCACCAGAAATTGCAACCCAAGGCATGCTTATCGTGGCGACTATCGGTATGCTGATCAATATTCTGGTCGCTTGGCTAATGCACCGAGGTAGTCAAGGTGGCGAGTCACACAGCCATAGTCATAATCATGGTACAGATGATGCCCAAATCGCAGAGCAGAAACCTAGTAATGCAGAACCCGTTAACCTCAATATGCAAAGCGCCTATTTGCACGTATTGAGCGATTTATTAGGGTCAGTAGCTGCGATTATCGCTGCACTACTTATGATGGGTTTTGGTTGGGTATGGGCAGATGCAGTGGCATCAGTAATCGTCGCCGTGCTTATTTTAATCAGTGGCTACCGCGTCGTACGTGATTCTGTGCATATATTGATGGAAGGAACGCCTGCCAATATATCGCTAGTCGATGTGGAGCAAAAATTACTCGAAGACTTTAAAGTACAAAAAGTACATGACCTACATGTTTGGAGTATTACTAGTGGACTTAATGCACTCTCTTGTCACGTGGTGGTCAATGGTGAAATGAGTATCCATGAATCAAATATTCTAATTGCCAGTCTAGAACAAAGACTGCTAGAGCTTGGTATTCACCATGCTACTATTCAGGTCGAAAGCTCATCTCATCCGCAGAATATCTCACATAGCGATGCCTTGGTCTGTGATATTTCGGGACAAGTACCTGCTGGCAACAGTCATATTGGTCATAACCATTAACGATACATTTTCAGTTAAGTGATTGAATAAAGAAGTCAGTAACTTGAAACACGACCTAGAAAATACAAGTATAGGTATCTGATACTGATTCATACTAAAAGTTACGTGGAATTAAAACTAGAATCTAGATCACATTAAGACAGTCGTGATTTGCAACAAACTTTTGCTTTATTCCATTCAAAAAACTTAAGTCCAAATCGGCTTATGTGGTTATAATAACTATTATAAAGTTTTGTTTAGCACCCCAGTTAATTTTTATAATCATACTTTTTGGTATTTTCACTCTATCTATTGATGATATAACACTATGTCTAGACGCTCAGCACCCTTTGTCGCCCCAGACTATATCGATGATCCTGCATCAAAAGATGGCAAAAAACATGCCAAAGTTTTGTTGTCAACGCTGCAAGAAGACATTGCAAACTTTCGTAATGAACAGTTTCCACCTGATATTTTGTGCCAGATTCGTGATATGCCTATTTATGAAGGCAACTTAGCCGAAGTCCAAACCTATCAACAACGTTGGCAAAATCTGCTTGAGCGTGCAAAGGATTTTTATCCAGCGGCCAATATGCCGCCTGACTATCTACCGCTCCCTGCCAGCCTTGAAATACCGCAATTCATCTATCACGTTCAGCGTCTACACTTAACTAAGACACGCGCTAAAGAATCCAAAAGCTTTGGGTCAGTAGGTGCTCTGACCGATAAGTGTGGTCAATATACGGATGATGAAATTGAGCGTATGACAGCAGTGTTAGACAACGATGACGAAGCGCGACTGGTAGCGCATCGTGAATTTATCGATCTGCGTGCTTATGTTTTTTGTCGCGATAGTAAGGGCGAGATGCTAGAGCCTGAGCGAGTACGCTTTTACCGTACCGGTCTTATTGTACATGCTCTGCCTGACTTTAAGATTGTTGATAGTCGCCAGACACCGCGTAAACGCCGCAACGATGCTTATAATAATCCGCTTGCAGACAATGGTGTGTGGAAAATTTATCGCAAAAAATAATAGATACTAGCGCGATATCGTTTTAGCCATACTGATTTTAGTCACATTGATTTTGTATTTTGTATTTTGTATTTTATTCAAATTTTTAAGGAGCCCAGATGTTTGCTGCCGCCGCCGGCTCACCAAATCTCATGTTGCAAGCCACTATATTTTTGGGAGCAGCATTGCTCTTTGTCCCTCTCGGTAAACGCTTTGGTATTGCAACGGTTTTAGGCTACCTCATCACTGGACTTATATTGGGCCCAAGTGGCTTGGATGTGGCAGGCGACGCTGAAAGTCTATTGCACTTTTCAGAGTTTGGCGTGGTAATGCTGCTGTTTATTATCGGGCTTGAGCTCCAGCCTTCGCGGCTCTGGGCATTGCGCCGCTCTATATTTGTATTGGGCGGTTTGCAAGTCGGTTTAACTGGTACGCTACTGATGTGGCTCCTACATCAGTTTTTCTCCTTACAACTAGATACTGCCTTTATAGTTGGTTTTGGTTTAGCGCTATCCTCTACCGCATTTGTACTACAGATACTGACTGAAAAACAGCAGCTTTCGAGCACTCATGGTCGAGAAGCCTTCACTATCTTATTATTCCAAGATATTGCGGTCATTCCATTATTAGCAGTCATTCCGTTCTTATCAGGGGTGCGTGAACAAAGCTACGATTTGATTTATTTTGGTAAAGTATTTGCTGTCTTTGCCGGTCTGATTTTTGCTAGCCGTTATGTGGTTCGACCCTTCTTCAAATTTGTGGCTTCTAGTGGTGCGTCGGAACTATTGACAGCGGTCGCCCTATTTATCGTGATGGGCGTATCTATCTTGATGGGTCAAATCGGTCTATCAATGGCATTGGGTGCATTTCTGACAGGTGTGTTGCTCGCTGATTCCGAATATCGTCACGAATTAGAAGCCAGTATCGAACCTTTTAAAGGGTTGCTATTAGGTCTATTCTTTATGTCGGTCGGTATGCTTACCGACGTCAAACTCATTTTGGCAGAACCCATCTTCATTATTGGCTGCGCCCTCGCCTTGATGTTTATCAAGTTTGCAGTGATTGCAGGGATTGCCAAAGTATCGGGCAATCGCTGGCCTACCAGTATCCGATTGGGCGTGACCTTGGCTCAAGGTGGTGAGTTTGCCTTTGTCCTATTCAGTGTCGCCACTGCCCAAAATGTCTTGCGTCCTGAACTTGCTAATACTCTTAACCTTGTCGTTACCATTTCGATGGCGCTAACACCTCTGGCATTCTTATTGTTAGAAAAAGTAGGTGAGCCGTTATTTGCCAAGAGTAAACCGAGTCGCGAATACGATACTATTCCTGATCATGAGCATCAGGTCATCATTGCAGGCTTTGGCCGCGTCGGTCAGATTATTGGTCGTGTACTGCGCATGCATAATATCGAATTTACCGCCATCGAACGCTCTGCAAACCGAGTAGATTTTGTAAGAAAATTCGGTAACCAAGTCTATTATGGTGACCCAAAGAACCCCGAAATTCTACGAGCGGCAGGTATTCAAAAAGCGCGGGTGTTTATTCTTGCCATTGACGATTTAGAGCGTTCTATCACCACCGCTCAGTATCTTCGTAAGAATTATCCTGAACTGATTGTATTAGCAAGAGCGCGCGATCGTCAGCACTATTATCGTTTGCGTGAGGTTGGTGTGCGGCACATCTGGCGTGAGACTTATTTGTCATCTTTGGACATGTCACGCGAATCACTACAGTTATTAGGCATCTCACCAGAAAAAGCGCGAGAAACAGTAAAAACATTCCGTGACTATGATGATGACTTGATCGAACGCCAACAAGCTATCTACGATGATGAAGCTAGCATGATTGAATCCGCGCAATCATCAATGGCTGAGCTCGAAAGCTTGTTTGATGAAGATATTGGTAAAGCACGTAAAATGGATTTGACCGACTTTTATGAGGCGTTAAAAAGCCAAGCAACACCAGTTGAGGAAAAGGATGATACTGCAACGGATTCTAAGCATTAACCCTAAGCCGTGGCTCTCAGCACTACCAACCCCTACAAACACTCGTGAAATACAGCCCCTAATCAGCTATGCAGTTTTTAGGGGCTTGTTTTTTATTCAGTGAGCTGGTGCAATCCCAGTTATCATTGTCTGGTATATGATAAAAGACCAGCGTCTGCTCATTTAAATAGCGTAACGGAAACGTCACGTTCTGAATCGTTGCCACTACCGCACAGTCAGTTTCTAGCACGCCAGCGGCCTGAGTATCGACATGCATGCGTATCTGCTGCTGCTCGGTACTCAGGGGCAGATTTACTGGGCACTGCCCTGTCTGCTGATAAATCAACGCCACTCGGTTTTGAGCATTCTTTGCAATATCATAAGCGTCAAACAATACTTCATTTGCTTTTGGCTTGGCAATAATCGGTAAAAACTGCACCTTAATCACCAATAGCGAAAACGCAAAAAAACCAAACCCTAATGCTAATCCAAATAAGCTAACACGGCCCTCTCTTTGCAGATGCGCTTTCTGTGCTGCCTCATCTTGCGGATAGTCATTTATCGCATCAGCGATCTCACGCCTTGCCATTCGGTAGTAATACGCATCCGTCCAACGTGCCACCATAAACGACCAAAACAGCCAAATAACAGCAGCAATACCGATACGTGTTGCCATCTGATAAGCATCTGGTACATAGGACATCGCTATAAATTCAAAGGCGACTAGCACCAACGCGACATTAAGCTGAATAAAAGACCACCCTGCGACACTATAGACAATCGCATCCATATAGCGCTTGCGATATAGCAACCAAGGAAAAGTGATAAAAAACGCAGCCCAATGCCATTTTGGCGACAGATAACCTTGCTGATCAAACTGCTCAAAGCGTTTAAGGTAATAACGCTGGGTACGGTTACCGATGAACCACTTGTCTAACTGCTTACGTTTAGCAGGTGTTAACGACTCTTGATAAAATGGTGGCGGTGAATCTGTCTCGATAAATAACATGGCAACACGCTCTACTTACTGACTCTTAGAAAAAGCATTTAAAAGATACCATTATATGATAATGCCAAAACCCATGTGTAACATAGAGAAACCATAGCACCGATCAGCAAATACGCGAAAATAGGATTGTCCGTTCACAGTTGTATGGATTTGACTTATAATAAGCAAACATCACCCACCTAATTAAGCCTTACGAATCCTATGAGTCAACATTCTGATATCAATGACAACGTCAATAGTACCGATACTACTGATGAGCAAACCCTTAATAGCACAAGTGAGCCTATCGATATCGATAACAGCACTAGCCAAGAGATAGAGCCGACCTCTGACAAGCATATCCGCATCGTCAATACGTTTATGAAGCGCCGTACGCACATGAACAAAAACGCTGAGCTTGCATTAACTGCTCCAGAGTTTTCTGAGTATTTGGTCAATAACAGTTTTGGTGATGGCGATCTTACCGGTATTGATAACCTACGTACGTTATTTGCTGATAGCCCTAACGGTCCAGATGCGCCGCTTACGGTAGAGATTGGTTTTGGCTTGGGTGATTCATTTATTGAAATGGCGGCCGCTGACCCTACTCGTAACTTTGTCGGTGTAGAAGTGCATGAGCCTGGTATTGGTAAATGTGCTTATATGGCTGGCACCCAAAATTTGAGCAACGTAAAAATCATCAACGGTGATGCCATTCAATTGCTCAAGCAACTACCAGAAAACCATATCGACCGTATTCAGCTATACTTCCCTGACCCATGGCAAAAGAAGCGCCACTATAAGCGTCGTTTTGTCAGTCCTGAACGTATGACCATCGTCACGCGCAGCTTAAAACAAGGCGGCTGGTTCCATACAGCAACTGACTGGGAGCATTATGCATTTTGGATGGTTGAAGTATTGGATGGTTTCGCTGGACTGACCAACAAAGCAGGTACAGGTAATTTCACTGAGCGTCCTGACTTTCGTCCAATGACCAAGTTTGAGCGTCGTGGCCTCGACCGTGGGCATGGCGTCTGGGATTTGATCTATATCAAAGACTGATCAATACAGCTCTACTTTTAAGTGTTTTGACAAAGCGGCTATCTGATGTAGCCGCTTTTTTGTGGCCTTTTATAGGCTGTAGAAAATATTTCTAAAAATACTAGACATCCTATGCATAACTATGTCTGCTGATATCTTAAGTGTATATCTTGAGTCATACTCCTGACTTTTAATGCCTATAGTATGATTATGCATAAAAAAAGATAAATTTATAATTTGTGAAACATAGCGCTTATAGCGTTGTTTGTAGACAAAATAATACCTGTAAAGTAGTTAGAAACAAAATATAGAATCCGTTCCTCATACTAATTATCTACTTAAACTTATGTATTATAAGGCTTTACAGAGTTCTCCCCATAAGCTGTGGATAACCCTGTGCATAAGTCACTACTTGACAACTTTATAGCTAAGCAACTTAAAGGATAAGGTAAAATCGTTCATTTTTTGTACAATTTATAAAACCTTTGAAATCAATAACTTATATTAAATTCTTACACATAAAAAATTATTTTAAATAATTTCTAAAATAATTTAATTATTCATAATGTTTCACAATCAGTAAAAATAAGCCTTTTATTTGTTGTGGACAACTCCTAACTCTATTGACAAGCATAGTCATTATCAGGTTCAAAACAACAGCAACCTATCGCATCGTTTCTATAAGTTTTCAGCCTCATACCATACGACAGATAGTGTCGTCTAGCATCTCTCAACGCTCATTATAGTGCTTTGCTTTTGTTATAATTACCTTATCAAATCAACAGTGTTAAGAAGTTGAGTCAAGTAATCAGCACGCCAAGTCTGACTTAAAAACAAGGATCATAACAGTATATTACGGACTTATTTTTACTTCTCTCGCTATTTAATTTTACTGTATAGTAGAACGATACATTCGATACTACTACCTATACCAGTCACGTGACAACCTATTTTTCGATAAAACAGCCAAACAATAATTGCCGATTTCATAACAGTCAGTATGCGTTTGCCAAAAGTTTTAACAGTACCAATATTTTATTTATAGCATCAACTTAACTACCGAAAACAAGGAATCCAATATGGACGACAATAAAGCCAAAGCCCTCAAAGCGGCATTAGGTCAAATCGAAAAGCAATTTGGTAAAAACACCATCATGCATCTAGGCGATGACTCGGCCATTATGGATGTCGATGTGGTCTCTACAGGCTCTCTAGGATTAGACATTGCGCTTGGCATTGGCGGTCTACCAAAAGGCCGTATCGTTGAAATTTACGGTCCAGAAAGCTCAGGTAAGACGACAATGACCCTGCAAGCTATTGCAGAATGTCAAAAGCAAGGCGGTACCTGTGCCTTTATCGATGCTGAGCATGCGCTTGACCCTGTTTATGCACGCAAGCTTGGGGTAAATACTGATGATTTATTGCTTTCTCAGCCTGACAATGGTGAGCAAGCACTTGAAATCACCGATATGTTGGTACGCTCAGGCGCGATTGACATGATCGTAATTGACTCAGTAGCCGCCTTGACGCCACGTGCCGAGATTGAAGGCGAAATGGGCGACTCACACATGGGTCTACAAGCGCGTCTTATGAGCCAAGCCCTACGTAAAATCACTGGTAACGCCAAACGCTCTAACTGTATGGTGGTGTTTATTAACCAGATTCGTATGAAAATCGGTGTTATGTTCGGTAGCCCTGAGACTACGACTGGTGGTAATGCGCTGAAATTCTACGCCTCTGTACGTATGGATATTCGCCGTATTGGTGCGGTCAAAAACGGTGATGAAATCATCGGTAACCAGACCCGTGTCAAAGTCATCAAAAATAAAATGGCACCACCTTTCCGCCAAGCTGAGTTCGAAATTACTTACGGTGAAGGTACGAACCATTTAGCCGAAGTCATCGACTTAGGCGTGGAGATTGGAGCGGTTGGTAAAGCAGGATCGTGGTACAGCTATGGCGACGAAAAAATCGGTCAAGGTAAAGCCAACTCTGTGCTTTTCTTAAAAGAGAACCCTGCCATTGCCCAAGAAATCGAAGATAAGATCCGTGACGAAAAGCTTGGTACGAAGAAAAATAGCAAAGCCGACGAAACTGAAGAAGCAGAACAGGCTTCTGAACCTGTACAATAATGGTTTAACGCTTAACCGTTGTCAGTCACTATGATTCATTATGAAAATTAAAACCTTAGCTGAAATTCTAGCTGAGTCGGGTGCCGACTCAGCTAGTTCTGTTGATAGCAAATCAAAAAAACCGTCCAAGAATTCTCATACGAAAGAGTCTAAAAAACCAGAGAAATACAGTAAACGGACTATCCGTTCAAGTAAAGATGATTCAGTCACAAATGACGCTACTATTGATACAGCGTTTTTTGAAGACTCCTCTCCTAAGTCAAAGAAAACTTCTAAATCTAAAAAACGTAAAAAGCGTTTCCACCCAGCGGCCAATTTTACCGCTGAGCCTATTGATACCCCTACATATCAACCCCCTGAAGCGCAAACCATCAAAGAGATGCTGGCAGAAGTCAAACTCGACATTCATAATGACGAAATTAGTGATGGTTTGACAACTGGTTCTAGTGATAGCACTGAGCCACTATCCAAAAACTCAGAAAATGAAGCTGAGCTTTTTGCTATCAATGGTAGTGAAACAGACAGCCAAAACGATAACATACCAGCCGCGCTCAAAGCTTACTTACGAACCCCTGAACAAAAACAAGCAGAAATCGATGCGATCAAAGCAGAAAGTCGATTGCGTTGGCTCGCATTTTATTATTTATCACGCCGTGAATACGGTAAGGCTGAGCTAAAGCAAAAGCTGATCGACAAAGAACAAGACCCAGAGAAAATTGATGCCCTGCTCGATGAGTTTGAAGAAAAAGGGTATCAAAGTGACTACCGCACTACCTTAATGCTAATACGTGAGAATATCCGTAAAGGTCGCGGACGTGGTCGGATTAAACAAGAATTCTATCGTAAGAAGATTGCTATGCCAGGTAACATCGATGAGCTAATCGATATGGCAAATACTGAGTCTGATGAATTTAGCGAGTTTGTAGATAATGATGCAGACAACTTAGTAGACGGTGTAGATTGGCTAAAACTGGCGGTGATAGCTCGTACCAAAAAATATGGTAATGAGATACCAGTTGAGCAAAAAGAAAAAGCTAAGCAGCTACGTTTTTTACAGTATAGAGGGTTTAACACCGATATCTGCTTTGCAGCACTTAATCATACTACAGAGTCGTTAGACGAGCGATTTTAAGGGCTTACTATCGCTATCACTGTCGCTGCCAAACGGTATTTATCGACAGTCATACTCTTGTGATAGACATAAAAAAGAGCACGTTATATAACGTGCTCTTTAATCAATGCTACAAGTCATTTTAATCTACGTAGTTTTAAAATATGCAGTTAGAAATTTTCGAATTTTAAGCTATTAAACTACTTGAACAAACTATTTAAAATTGCCAAGACGGCTAGATAACTGGCTAATGATTTGATCTATCTCTTCATTGGCCTCAGACTCATTATCCAGATTGCCATTAGGGGTTAGCTGATTCATTACCTCAGGCAACAGCTCAGCAAGTCCCTGTCTTACCTCAGTTTCATTAGCACCAGTATGAGCGGCTACTTGCTGAATTTCGTTTTCGTCAAACAAACGGTTGATTTCATTTGGATCTAAATTATCGTTTGCTTCGTTATTACTCATCCAAGAGCGCGCTTGACCTTCATAGCCCATACCAGTGATTTTCGACAATGCCCCGCTCAAACCACCATTACGTTTGATCCAGCTAAGTACCATAGGCATCAATGCTGCAACGAGCATACCTTTACCACCAAACCTACTATTAGTACGCTGACCACCTAATACACTACCTAAAATATCACCGAGTCCGCCAGCACCTGAACTCATACCACCGCGCTGACTACCGCCCGTGAGACCACCAATGATGTCATCTAAGTCAAAACCATTATCTGCTTGACGACTATTTTGTTGAGGGCTATAACCACCTACCTGACTGCCACCGCCCAACACACTACCTAAGATATCACCTAGTCCACCAGTCTGCCGTGTTTCAGTACGTTGGTTAACTGGATTGCGCTGAGCGTCGTCTGGATTCATTGCACTACGTGCCACTTGGCTCACTAAATTCCCTAATAAGCTCATTATCTATTCCTCTTTTTATCGTATTGTTTAGTACAAAAATACTACTAAAATTTATAAAACCTCATATCTGCCTATATGTTCTTTAATAACGGGACAGCAAAATTACGAGTTTTATTTTCTATTTTTAATATAACAGATTTTAATATAACAAACCTCTTTGCCCTTTGAGATAGCTATTTTGTTATGACGTGTAGGGATTTCTCATCGTAAAAGGAGAAATATAAGACCAATAAATACTCAGCTATCTAATATTACCCTTACTGATATTGGTTAAAATATTTAACTGTCGCCATTGCTCGTAATTTACTTGGTCGCGAAATATAGTAGTCGAAAACGTTCTTTGATAAGGTTCAACGATATTGAACTCGATACTCATCGCCCACTGGTAGCGATTGATATCGATTAACTCTGCTTGCCATAACTCATCGCCGCGTCCCGTTCGTATCAGTAATTGCCATTCTTTATCGACACGCTGACTGAGCGATGGCTGACTAATATGTAATAGTATCGGTCTCGATATGATCAGATAACTTGCAACTGCTGCTGAGACTATTAAGATTAGTAAATACTGCCATAAGGCCAAAGATGCAAACCATGCCAATATCATCATAACGCTAGTCAAGCTTACATATAGCAGCGTGCGTAAATAACTGGCAGGCGTGATAGCTGTATCAATACGTAGCGAGGTTACTGGCGTCATATAAGCGTACCATGGGAAACGTTAGATATTATGCCGATCCATTCTTTAAGAGCTAAACCAAGTCTTTGGTATGGCGCCATGTTTTTATCTTATTGACCAACGCCCAGATGTCATCCTCTTCTGGACGATTTTGATTAGTAAAGTAATCAAGCAAGTCTGGGTCTTCATGAGTCAGCATTTCTGCAAATGTTGCTTGCTCAGTAGCATCTGCTGTCAGATATAGCTCTTTGACGTAAGGATCAATATAAAAATCCAATTCTTTTAATCCGCGGCGAGCTTGATAAATGATACGGCGCTGTTCATTGGTTGGTTCTGGCTGAGTTGTGCTTGTCATAGATTTACTCTTATTAAATGGGATAGTCTTGTGGGTTTAGATAGTTTAGAAATAGATGTTAAGCATAGCGTATAGAATATTTATAGGCTAAAAATATTATTGCTCATCTGCATATATAAAGCGACATTAACAACGATGTGCTGACAGTTGACTCCATAAGGCCACTGCTTGCTGCATCATCGCCACATTATGCGTACGAATGATACTTGCGCCTTGTTGTACGGCTAACAGTCCAGCTGCCGTTCCTGCCGAATCACGCTCTAGCGCTTGCGTCGTACTCACAGCTTCAGCTCCACTTTTGGTCAATACTTCTGCTAAAAACCGCTTACGAGAAATGCCAAACATCATTGGCAGTCCTAATGTTTGCAAGCTGCTCAGCTGGCTTAATAATGCGCAGTGATGCTCATAGTTCTTAGCAAAACCAAAACCTGGGTCGATAATGATATTGCTTTGTTTGACGCCGATGCTAACTACTTCGTTAATACGGTCAATCAGCTCTGTACGCACTTCATCGATCACATCGTCATATTGCGCCAAATTATTCATTGTCGTTGGCTCACCGCGCATATGCATTAGCATAACAGGTATATTAAGCTCAGCCGCCAGCTCTGCCGCACCCGTACGTTTTAGTGCTCGTACATCATTCCAAATGTCAGCACCTTCATTAAATGCTGCCTGCATGACTTCAGGGCTGCTAGTATCAATCGATAACCAAATAGCATCACCACAATACTTACGGATGGCTCGAACCACTGGCACAACTCGTTGTATCTCATCATCAGTCGCCACAGTTTGCGCATTTGGACGAGTAGATTCACCACCGATATCGATAATAGTAGCGCCTTCATTTATCATCTGCTGACAGTGCGCAACGGCTTTATCTACTGCGTTAAACTGCCCACCGTCTGAAAACGAATCTGGCGTTACATTCAAGATGCCCATGATATGTGGCTGTGACAAATCTAAGGTCTTATCACGGCTAGACACTTGGTAGTTGGATAAAGGTTGGAATAATGACATGAATAATCCATCGCAAGTAAAGTTTATAATGCAGTTTTAATTATTGTTATCTACGCTTATGATACCAGTAAATCTTATAGGGTTCTAAATCCTTCATAAAATGATGACAATAAAAAAGCCCTTTATCATAAAGGACTTTTTATAAAACATGAATATGCTAGCACTTACATCGCTGGTAGTGGTGGCGGTGTAGCACCCGTTGTTTTAACGTCGTTTTTCGACAAGTTTACTTCGTTATGCTGATAAACTCTTGGTGGACGTGGTTCTTCACCTGCTAGAATATCTTGCAGTTGGTCACGATCAATAGTTTCCCAGTTCATCAGCGCATCAACCATCGCATGCATTTTGTCTTGGTTGGCTTCAATCAATTCACGAGCAATATCATACTGCTCTTCTAGCATACGACGCACTTCTTCATCAACCTTCTGCTGAGTAGCTTCAGAGATAGTACGACCACCACCGCCGAAATATCCTTGCGAGTTGTCATCATCTTCATACACCATGATACCAAGTGCATCAGACATGCCGTACTTCGTGACCATCGCACGCGCCATTTTAGTAGCACGTTCAAAGTCGTTCGAAGCACCCGTTGACATTTGATTGATGAATACTTCTTCGGCGATACGACCACCGAACAAAATAGCAATGTCGCTCAGCATTTTCGACTTATACATACTGGTCTGATCATGCTCAGGCAACTGCCAAGTGACACCAAGGGCAAAACCACGAGGCATGATAGTAACTTTATGCACCGGATCTGTACCTGGCAATAGCTCAGCTACTAGCGCATGACCCGCTTCATGATATGCAGTTGCACGGCGCTCTTCTTCGCGTATCACCATGGACTTGCGTTCAGGACCCATATATAGCTTGTCTTTTGCATCTTCAAAGTCATTCATATCGACGCTGGTCTTGTTGCGACGCGCGGCGAACAATGCAGCTTCGTTTACAAGGTTGGCAAGCTGTGCACCACTGAATCCAGGCGTACCACGAGCAAGAGAACTGGCATCTACACTAATTGTGTTTGGCAGTTTTTTCAAATGGACTTTTAGGATTTGCTCACGACCTTTGATATCCGGCAAGCCTACTTGTACCTGACGGTCAAAACGACCTGGACGCAATAATGCCTTGTCAAGTACGTCAGCACGGTTGGTAGCGGCAATGACGATAACGCCTTCATTACCTTCAAAACCATCCATCTCAACCAATAATTGGTTCAATGTCTGCTCGCGTTCATCGTTACCGCCGCCCATACCGGAACCACGATGACGACCAACTGCATCAATCTCATCGATAAAGATGATACAAGGCGCACTTTTCTTTGCTTGTTCGAACATATCACGGACACGTGATGCACCAACACCGACGAACATTTCAACAAAATCAGAACCTGAAATTGAGAAAAACGGCACTTTAGCTTCACCAGCAATAGCTCTCGCTAACAAGGTTTTACCTGTACCAGGAGGACCTACCATCAAGATACCACGAGGAATCGTTGCACCCAGTTTGGTAAATTTGTCTGGATCACGCAAGAATTCAACTACTTCAACGACTTCTTCTTTAGCTTCTTCACAACCAGCCACATCTTCGAAGTTAACGTTGATTTGATCTTCGGTCAGCATTTTCGCTTTTGATTTACCAAAGCTCATTGGACCGCCGCCTTTACCGCCAGCGCCGCCCTGCATATTACGCATAAAGAATAAGAACAGACCAATAATCAATAGAATTGGGAAGCTGGCTATCAGTAATTGCATTAATACGCTTTGGCGCTTTGGTGCAGTTCCTTGAACTTCGACTTGGTTCTCACGTAGCATTGGCATGAGCTGGTCATCTGACACAGCTGGTCTAATGGTCTCAAAAGATGAGCCATTTTTCTTTTCGCCGGTGATCTGTTCGCCGTCAATTTCGACACTGGCTACTTGGTTTTCTGACACAGCGGTCACAAACTCAGAGTAGTTAAGGTTATCTGGCTCAGATGATTGATCAAAGCCGCTAAACACCAGCACTAAAACGCCGATTACCACCAGCCACAATAAGGTATTTTTTACCATGTCGCTCACTAGTTATTCCCATCCCTTACTTATTGGTGTGTTTATTAAACACGTGACGTCTATAAACGTATTGCTCATTTTTAACGAATATCCCGATAATAAAAAGCTGCTAAATTAAACTTATATGATTTATAGGTAGCATAAAAATTGTTTTTATAAATAATCAGTATGAGATAAACATAGATATACGATCATTGAGCTTGTAAAACGCTTATTATCAGACGACTTTGCCTAAAACGTATGCTAAAAACAAAGGTAATATACCATGATATGTGGTGCTAACCCGCATAATTCAAGCAGGTTTCACGATTATTCATTTAACAATTGACGCAGCTTTTATATCGCGATAATAACACTTTATGGTGGTTTACCCTCACGCTTACAAGAGCAGCAACCTATTGATGTTAAAACTATTTAATCGCTATCCAAAACATCTCTTTTGAGCGTGGTCGTGACGCACCTGGCTTTATACTACGAATCTTACTAAAGTCCTGCTGCATCTGCTTGCGTAATTCTTGTGTACCCTCGCCTTGAAACACTTTCATAATAAGTGCGCCACCTTTTGGTAAGGTTGCAAGCGCGAAGTCCACTGCTAGCTCACATAAGTACATCATACGTGGCTGATCGATAGCACTGTTCCCAGCGGTATTGGGTGCCATGTCAGACAATACCACGTCGACTTGCCTATCACCTACTTCTGCCATAATAGCGTCAAACACTTCAGCTTCACGAAAATCACCCTGAATAAAGGTCACATCAGGCAAGGTATCCATCGCCAAAATATCAGAGGCAATCAAGATACCATCGTCACCTACCAATCGACCAGCGACTTGTGACCAGCTACCAGGCGCACTGCCCAAATCTACGACCGTCATGCCTTTTTTGATCAGGTTGGTTTTTTCATTAATCTCTAATAATTTATAAGCGGCACGGGCACGGTAGCCATCTTTTTGAGCTTTTTGTACATAATGATCATCAATATGCTCTTTCATCCAAGCACTGCTGCTCTTTGATAGTTTTTTGTTTTCGATACGCGTGGCCAAAATACCTGCTCCTATTGCTTTACTAAATCTAGCTGCTTTAATTGCTCTATTACTTACAAACTGATATTAATCCGTTGCGGATCATTCTAAATACGGTGTTAATCAGATTTTTTATTCATGGTTGGTTGCAAACTGACCAAATTCTATTGGTTAAATAACTGTTTTATAAGGCAGTAGCGTTTATAATGTACCAAACATTCAGTTTAACATTTTCGTCACGTAAAATCGTGCAAAATCCTGCTGATCTCATGCAAGATGGTCACAGATTATCTATAATGATCAATAACTGTTTTTGACAGTACCATTTTTATTTTTACCAACACTTAGGAATTCTATGCAACTCGATAACGCTACCATCAAACGTCTAAAAGGCATCGGTCACGAGCTAAAGCCTATCGTTATGATCGGCAACAAGGGTATTACCCCAACCATTACTGAAGAAATCGATCGCGCGCTAACAGATCATGAGCTTATCAAAGTGAAATTGCCTGCTGGCACGAAAGAAGAGCGTGACATCGTTGGCGCTGAACTTGCTAAAGCGGCTAATGCGTCTTTGGTTCACTCTATTGGTCGTATGGCATTATTACTACGTAAAAACCCAAATGCCAACCCAAAACTGTCTAACCTAGCACGTCACGCACAGTAATATGTCATGATAGACTGGCATTAAGTGACTGGCTTTTATGTTCACTTATATCATAGCCAAACGATAATGAAATACAAAGGCCGCGACGCTTCTTGCTCGCGGCTTTTATGTTTTCCGATAGTCTCGGTTATATTTACCATATAGTATTGGTGCCCTTAATCAGTATGATTTCTCTTGTTACTATCACCTCTTTATTATTACCGTTGAGACTTATCAATAATGAAACAATCTTTTAACCTCCGTCTAGCCAACGAGACGATAGCGAAAGACGCTCAGCAATTAGGTGTGTCTATAGAAGCACTAGAGAATATCTCTATCGAAGTAAGTGCAGAAATCATCCAGCAACCAGCTTTGCAACTAGTGCTGACCTATCAAGTGACTCTGCATAGCCAAATTCTAGCCAATCAATTCAATTGGCCAATATGGCAACAAACTCAAGTAAATTTCACTGATTATCTATGGGAAGAAACGTGCCTTGAATGTTTTATTGCTGGCAGTGAGGTTGATGGTAGTAAGGTTAATAATGAAGATATCGTGACATCTGACCAGATAGAACCTCACAAGACACCACTTCAGCAAGCAACCGCTTATATAGAGATTAATGCGAGTCCTGATGGTCGTTACGCTGTTTATCAGTTTGAGAGCTATCGTAACCCTGCGGCACTACCGCCAGTACCATTGTATGAGACCGACGGCACCACACGCGCATCTATTAATTGGCGTAACTGTAAGGAGCTAGCAGATAGATCAGGGGAGAACCCGTTATCTAGCACTCCAACGGTGGTGCAGACACCTGCTCATTATGAGCGTAGCTTTAGCCTTCCTATAACTCAATTGCCGAATCAACAATATGCTGTTGCAAACATGAGGATCGAACAAATACATCCTTGCGTCATCTTATGGTTTGGCGAAACTGATTTATACTTCGCGTCAGGCCATGCCTCTCCGCCTGATTTTCACAATCGCGACTATTGGCCAAATTTCGAGCTTTGATTTGGTTATATGAGCTGTACTCACTTAGGCGTCCCCTTTTCAAGCACAAAAAAAACCCAGTAATGTCATAAAGAGCATTACTGAGTTTGGAGAAAACTTTAGTCTTATTTAACTGATACCTACTTCATTTAACCGATGTTTATTTGTCAGCCATCGCAAGGTAGATACCACGATCTGATGCATCATCAACATACTGCGAGTCACGCCATGTCGTATAGCTGTAATTACCGCTATATGGGCTGATGCTGTTTTGACGGAAATCAGATACCCAATCATTGCCATCAAAAATCTGGATATGACCGTGTGGACGGCTTGACGTGCGGTTATAGACAACAACATCACCAACTTGTGGTGCCATGTCGTTACTGATCTTGGTGAAGCCAGCTTGGGCTAGCGTGCCACGAGAGGCGTACTGATAGGCTGAAGGGTTAGGCGTAAATTCATAACCTGCTGATTGTAATGCTTTACGTACATAGCGAGCACAGTAACCAGAGCTTCTAGATAGAGCGACGCGAGAGGCATTTGCTGCTGCAATAGCAGGAGCAGAGTTGCGGTCAGGTACACGGCTTGCTTGCTGCTGACGCTGTTCGTAAGACAAACGACTGGTCAGTGAAGCGAGCTGATATTCTTTTTGCTTAGCATGAGCGCTTAGGTTGTCAATTGCTTGACTGATCTCATCGTTGCTATATACATGGGCACCACTGTTAGTGCTATAGATGTTGCGACTAGAACCATAGTTCGCAGAAGTAGAAATATTTGTGATGGTATGACTCAAGGTATTATTTGGTTGAAAGGTTGTTTCGGCAGCACCACTCGTCTGTGCGATACCCATTCCCAATACTGACAAAATTAATAAAGCTTGTTTCATAAATTTACTACCTATTGTTAATACAAGTCTGCTCGTCATCCGTAACGAAGCATCAATTAATTTAGAGGATATAATCATCAAATAGACGTGATAAAATCCCTATTACAACGGTTCATTCTTTTCAAATAGTGACTAGTGCCAGTAGTACCTCCCACCTAGTCAACTATCTTATAAGCCATCTGCTATATATTGCTTTTAGCATGTCTGTTATGAGTATCGAGTTTGTCACCTATTAGATGAGTACTTACGATGTCAAAAAAACAACCTAATCGGCTTGCCCAGCTTATAGATCATCAAGCATTTGCTGGTAGCGCGCTACCTCAAACCCTTGCTAACAACATGCGACTATATATAGAAGCAACCAACGAGATAAAAGAGCTATTGGTAGACTGCCTACCTGAAGAAATACTCAACACCTGTTGGGTTGTAGGCTTAACACCTGAGCAGTTGATATTAAGTGTTAACTCAATGACAGCAGCAAATCATATTCGCTATTTACATAGCTCGTATTTGCAAATACTAACAGAGCAGTCAATTACATTTAAACAACTCAAGCAAATTCGCGTCGTTGTGGCTAAAAGCTCTGCCAATAATTATTCATCCAAACAATCATCAACATCATCACTGCACTTGCCAAATTCTCGTAAAGCCAATGAAAATCAGGCGCTTAGCCAGAACACAAAACGGACTATATCACAGGCCGCAGAGCATGTCACCACTGATGAAAATCTCAAAAAAGCTCTTTTGCGTTTGATTAATCATTAAAAATACCGACCATTAAATGTAAAGTTATGTAAATAAGAGCAGGTGATGGCATTGATAAAGATGGATTTTTGTAATGTATCAGATAAAAAAAATCCTCCGTTAGTTACATCCAGATCATGGATATAGCTAACGAAGGATTTAAAAACCATCTACAGCTTTGGTATTATATGCCTTAACAGAAAATTCATATAATCATATAGATAATATATTCAAAATATAGCATATTATATAAATGTAATTATGGGCTTCCTATGTAATATTGCGTAAATGTTTCGATACTTCCTGTATATTCCTGTATTTATCCTTCAATAACCAAATCATTAAGCGGTAAATACTCGATAGGACAGGTTACATTGTCATCAAAAGTTACAATTTCAAAGTTATCTTCGTTAGACAGTATTTCACGTACTAATAAATTATTTAGAGCATGACCAGATTTATAGGCATTAAAACGACCTAAAATTGGGTAGCCAATCAGATGTAAATCTCCCAAAGCATCTAAAATTTTATGACGAACAAACTCATCGTTAAAACGTAAGCCTTCGGCATTAAGTATGTTGGCATCATCGATAACGATGGCGTTTTCCATACTGCCGCCAAGTGCTAAGTTATTTTGACGTAGTGCTTCTATATCACGTAAAAATCCAAAAGTACGCGCAGTGCTTAATTGTTCGATAAAGTTCTGTGTAGAGAACTGCAACTGTGCATGCTGAAAGTTCTTATCAAATGCAGGATGATCAAAATCAATTTCGAAATTTAATTCATACCCTTCATAAGGACGTAGCTCTGCCCATTTATCTTCTAGCTTCACTCGTACTGGCCGTATAATTTTAATGAATTTCTTGGCCGCTTCTTGCTCACAAAATCCTGCATCTAGTAAGAGCGCAACAAAAGGCGCAGCGCTACCATCCATAATTGGTATCTCTGAAGCAGAGACACGAATCAATAGGTTATCCACTCCTAGACCAGCAATGGCACTAAGCAGATGCTCAACCGTGCCCACTCGCGTACCACCAAACACTAAGTTTGATGACATCATCGTGTCTTGTACTAAAAACGCACTCGCTGGAATTGATTGACTACCTTCTATGTCAGAGCGCTCGAAAACAATACCAGTGTCAATTGGCTGTGGATGAAACTCCAAGTCAACAGGCTGACCACTATGTAGACCAGTACCCGTAACGGCTATTGCTGTTTTTATGGTTCTTTGGTTCATGGTTGTCTTCTCACATATTTTGTTACAATTGACATAGTGTACCATTACCGACCCCTTATTCGCTATATATAAAAAGCGCTAATTTTCTTATCTCCTTGATTGATAACACTTATCGTCAACTTCCTATTGCTGATTTTTACTTTATATGGTCTATCTAATGCTATAAAAAAGTGAGACTCACATAATTTTCGACAGTCATATACATATAGATTACATAGAAAACTGTCATGACTTTTCTTATAGAAACGGTTCATCTTTCTTTAAACACAAAAAAACCAGCGTTGAAACGCTGGCTCTTTCTTACTTACAGTAAATTAGAATTACTATTTATTCTGTTGACGCTTTAAATAGTCCTGAATACTGTTTGTTTTCGTCTTAGGCTGCTCTTGAGGTGCACTTGCACTAGGACGTGCAACGCTATCTTGATACTGCTGAGCTTGAGACTGCTTCTGACTGTTTAAAGCGCTGGTATGCACATTAGGATCGACAGGTTGCGTGCTATTAACAGAAGGTACTGGCTGCTCTACTACTTCTGGCTCTTGACCTGCGTTTTCATCTAACGTTAAGCCAGTTGCGATGACAGTTACATGTAAGTCGTCACCCATTTTTTCATCAATCACAGAACCGTAGAAAATATGAGCGTCGTCAATATCAGTAATTTCTTCGACTATTGCACTGATTTTGCTCATTTCATCTAGTGACAATGACTCTGAAGAAATAACGTTAACCAGTAGACCTTTTGCATTTTCTAAACGCAAATCATCAAGTAGTGGTGATCTGATGGCTTTTTCAGTCGCTTGACGTGCACGATCATCACCGCTGGCACGGCCAATACCCATCATCGCATGACCTTTCGCAGTCATCGCCGTACGGATATCGTTAAAGTCAATATTGATCATACCTTCGCTAGCGATGGTTTCCGCAATACCTTGAACAGCATGCAGCAATACATCATCCGCTTTTTTGAAAGCATCTTGCATAGAGATGTTGCCGTATACACTCATCAACTTATCATTTGGAATCGTGATAATTGAGTCGACAAAGTTAGTCAGCTGCTCAATACCTGCTTTAGCAGCTTTGATACGCTTACCACCTTCGAATTTGAATGGTGTGGTCACAACCGCAACGGTCAGCACTTCCATTTCTTTCGCAATACGAGCAACAACTGGCGCTGCGCCTGTACCAGTACCGCCGCCCATACCAGCAGTGATAAACACCATATCTGAGTGCTCAAGCAATGCACGAATCGCTTCTTCTTCGCTCTCTGCTGCTTCACGACCCACTTCTGGATTTGCGCCTGCCCCTAGACCACGGTTCGTTTTTGCACCCAGTTGCAGTTTGTGCGGTGCAGTAAGACGATCTAGCGCTTGTTTATCTGTATTGGCACAAACGAACGTTACGCCTCTGATGCCTTGCTGTACCATATGTTCAACTGCATTACCGCCGCCGCCACCAACACCGAATACAGTGAAGCTTGCTTGGCCATTGTTTTGAAGCTGATTATCATCTGGCATGGTGTATTTTGACATAAAAAAGATTCTCCAGTTGCAGATAGCGTGTAAGTCGATACATAGTAACGCACTCATGTGGCGCGCTATCGACATACTATATATAAATGTATTTAAATAAAACAGGGTATGGCTAAAATCGATCAGTATAGACAATAATATGTCATTATCACTTAATACTTTATTTTTAAAACTAATTTATTCGCAATATTGCTCTATTTTTTTTGCTTAACTAACTTAGAGACATTCCATAATGTATGGATGCTCTAGATATGAGGTTAAACGAATCTATAGTATTTTCTTTAAAACATTTGCAAACCGTTGACCCGCACTCCGAAATACGCCTGATACTCGATTGTTTTGAATCGCTTCAGGTTCACTTTTTTCGCTACGGCGGAATTGCTCGCTCTGACTATATAACAATGTGCCAAAAGCCGTCTGATAAGCACGGTCATTCACTTGACTATTTAATAGCTTAAACGACTCATCATTATCAAAATGATTATAAGCACTGATAGCAGGATGAGTATTGGTCAGTACGACAGGCATTTTTAGTAGCTTTTTGGCAAAGGGTATCATACCTTTAATCGTACTACCGCCGCCAGTCAACACAATCCCTTTATCGATATAGCCTATCAAACCTGCTTCGTGTAATTGACGCGCTACTTCAGTAAATATCTGAACGTAACGAGCTTCAATAATACGTGCCAAGTTATAGATACCAATATTAATTTCGTCGCCCGAGCCTTGAGGCTTGAATAAAAAGAAGGCGCTTGGATCGACACTATTAACATCAGCTGTACCATGAGACTTCTTCAGCTTTTCAGCTTCAATCATGGAAATACCAAAATCAGCTGAAATATCCATTGTCACTTCATGACTGCCTGTTGCTATACAGTGTGTAAAAATCAACTTATTCTCTTTATACACACAAATGCTGGTCGTACTAGCACCGATATCTACTAAGCAAACGCCTTGCTGGCGTTCCTCAGTCATCAAACTATACTCAGCACTGGTCACTGCATCAAAAACAATATGATCAATGCCGACGTCACAACTTTGCAATAGTTTTTGGATATTCTGACGGCTGGCAACAGGCATCATCATCATGTGGTACATCACGGTGATATTGTGTGCCATCATTTCGATGACATCATCCACCATAAAGTCTTGCTCATCGACATAAATACCTTGCTGACAGCAATGCATCAAATAATAGTCAGATGATAAATCACGCGACTTTGCATTGGCCAATGCTTGTACCATGTCTTTGGCACGTACAACTTCATCTTCTACTTTGACCTCTCCAGCACTGTTTTTGCTAGATAGCTCAGGGGTCGCAAGCGTTAACCAAACACTATGTACACGGCAGTTAGCGGTGTCTTCTGCTTCTTGGATAGCTTGTTTGATAGCACCTTGCAGACGTTCACGATGCTTTATTTGACCTTGATAAAAATCGCTGTTTTTAACTTGTCCTACGCCCAAAATACGAATGTCTTTTGCAGAGACAACATTGCCTATGACGACATATACTGCCGTGGCACTTAGATGGACAACAACCAGATTTTCATTATTTTTCATGGTACCAGACAAATTATCGCTAAATAGAAGAGCAAGTGATGCTCTTCTATTAAATCATTAAAAAAAGCGTTACTAATACGCTATGATGTTGTATATATTTTCTTCAAACTAAATAAACCGTATTAGACCACATCGGTTATCTATAGATGTAGTGCTTACTTAGGCTATTCTGATTCAGCACTCTGTGTCACGTTCCAAGCGATGGTAAAGCCATTTTTATATCGTAAATCTACAGACTGTATTTCATTTCGACGCGTACTTAACTGATTGCCAAGCAGCTGGCTTAAATTCAGTAGTTTTTGCGCCGTATTTTCATTGTCTACAATCACACGTAATCCATTGTCAAAGCGGATTAGCCAAGTCATTCTCGGTGACAGAATGATATCTTCGACCTGCATACCAAGCGGTGCATACCAATCATTGACCTGCTGCATTTGTTGCATAATAACTGGCGCTTGAGACATCTCACCCTGTAAGGTCGCAAAACGTTCTTGTGTTAAATCTCTACTATCAGCAGGAACAAATACAGCGCCTTTTGCATCGACCAAACGTTCTGTACCAAAATTAGCAACTGCTTGCTTGGGTAATGCATTGATGACGATGCCGCGTTGCCAATCACGAGAGATACTCACTTGGTCTACCCAAGCTAAGCCCATCGTGATGTCGCGCAATGCTTGCAAATCAGAAGTAAAGAAGCTACTTACTTGTTGTTGTTCCATCACATCTTGCAATGAGCGATATTGAGCAGCAGACAAACCTTGATTACTGACATAAATATTTGCTGGCGGTGCATCACGTAACGCTTTGCCGCCCATCATTAATATTAGCACTAGCAAACCTAAGACCAGTATCATAAATAGATACTTTACCGTTGCCGGTATTTGGATCTTAGATTTTGGGCGACCGGCTTTATCACTCATCAAGTCAGTTACCTCGTTGACAGTTTGAGCCATAACGACCTTTGTCCCTATATTTGCATAAAACTGATCATGCTATTTATTGATATAAATCTGCGTATTTTTGGCAGAAGCTTATTAAGTCGATATGTTATCAAATTTTATTAAAAATATAGCTTATATACAGCGATTACGTTGATTTAAACGTAACATTTTTCTTAAATTATGAATAAGTTATCAGTTGTATTCACAAAACAACATAAATATCACCGAAATAGACCTATTCTTACAATATTAACGTATTTTATTGTTAAACAATAGCCAAACACTGACTAGCAGCAGCGAATTTACACAAGTTTACATGAAGCTGTGGTATAGCAGCTCTAGTGACACAAAGAGTCATCACTATCTGCTCAATTTAGTTGATTTGACAGTTATAGCGTTTGTGCCAAAATGTGCCAGCATAGTGCATCAAAATCTAATCCACGAGCTTTGGCCGCCATCGGCACCAAACTGTGACTGGTCATACCTGGTACGGTATTGATTTCGAGCAACCAAAAATTGCCTGCTTCGTCTTGCATAGCGTCAATACGCCCCCAGCCTTTTGCATCTACTGCACGAAATGCTGCAAGGCTTAAATCTTGCAGGTGCTTTTCATCAGCAGCGCTCAATCCACAGGGAATGTAATAACTGGTATCGTTACGATTATACTTGGCTTCAAAATCATAGAAGTTAGTAATGTCGGCAGGCTCAAGGCGAATAACTGGATAGGCTTCGTCATCGATAATAACAATCGTAAATTCGCGACCTGTAATCCAGCGCTCAGCCATTACCGCATCACCACATTCCACTGCAGTTGCATAAGCGGCAGGCAGCTCATCAAGATGATTAACCTTAGTCATGCCAATGCTTGAACCTTCATGAACTGGTTTAATGATAAGTGGCAAACCTAGCATGTTAACCACTTGCTGCCAGTCAGTATCAGCCGTCAATAATGCAAATGGTGCAGTTGATAAGCCGCAACCTTGCCACAGTTGTTTGGTACGTACTTTGTCCATACCTAGTGCAGACGCTAGAATCCCTGAACCAGTTTGCGGTATATCAAACCACTGTAATACGCCTTGCAACAAGCCATCTTCGCCGCCACGACCATGCAACACATTAAACACGCGGTCGAATTTGCGTAGCTCAGTAATGTCTTGATGCTTTGGATCAAAATGAGTGGCATCAACGCCTTGGTTTTGGAGCGCTTGTAATACTGCCGCACCACTGTCTAAAGACACGCTGCGCTCATTGCTACTGCCACCATAAATAACGGCTACTTTGCCAAACTGACTGGCATCTTTTACATGAGTCGTCGTGTCTACAGATGTATCATTGGTAGCTGTATTTTGAATGCTATTATTGTCTTTATTATCAGTTGTCATGAGGATCATCCCTAAATTTTAGCTTACTTAATATAAAGGTTATTGGCAGCCAAATCGATAGCAATCTGCCCGACATTACCAGCGCCTTGGGTAATCAGCATGTCGTTGGCTTTCAATAAACGCTGCATGACAGGTGCAAGATTGTCTTTATCAATAATAGTCGGTTCAACTTCACCGCGCAAACGGATACTACGCGCTAGTGACTTGGTATCAGCGCCCGTAATCGGACTCTCCCCTGCTGAATAAACATCTAATAATAATAGCTCATCAACGCTCGATAGCACTTCTACAAAATCATCGTAGCAATCACGGGTACGGCTGTAACGATGTGGCTGAAATAGCATCACTAAACGACGATCAGGGAAGCTTTGACGAGCGGCTTTGATGGTCGCATCGACTTCTTTTGGATGATGACCATAATCATCAATCAATAAGACATTACCATCATCGATATCGACAGAAGCGTGCTGCTCAAAACGACGACCCACGCCTTCAAATTTCTGCAAGGCACGCTCAATCGCTGCATCATCAACGCCTTCATCGGTCGCCATCGTAATAGCAGCAAGAGCGTTATAGACATTATGTGTACCAGGGATGTTCAACGTTAGGCGTAATGGCTCACGGTCACGGCGCAGTACGGTAAAATGAGTTTTGGTTCCTTCCGTTACCAAGTCTACAGCTTGCACATCATTGAACGGCTCTAGACCAAAGGTCAACACTGGACGACCGATATCATCGATCATTGCATATAGTTCAGGGTCGTCACCGCAGACCACTGCCAAACCGTAAAACGGCATATTTTGTAGAAACTGGATATAGGCGGCTTTTAATTTATCAAAGCTGTTCTCGTAGGTTTCCATATGGTCTTGGTCGATGTTGGTCACAATCGCCGCCATCGGATGCAATGACAAGAACGATGCATCAGACTCATCAGCCTCTGCTACCAAGAAACGGCTGCTACCCAATGCCGCATTTTTGCCTGACGCATTTAACTTACCGCCAATGACATAAGTAGGATCTAGCTGTCCCTCTGCCATCATTGTGGTGAGCAAACTCGTCGTTGTCGTTTTGCCATGCGCGCCAGCAACCGCGATACCATGACGATAGCGCATTAGCTCACCAAGCATATCGGCGCGGCGTACCACTGGCAGACGAGCTTCAAGTGCTGCTTTTACCTCAGGATTGCTACGATCAATCGCTGATGAAACAACTATGACGTCAGCATTGGCAATATTTTTAGAGTCATGGCCAATCGATATCTCAATACCAATTTGCTGGAGACGCTTAGTCACCAAGCTTTCTGCGATGTCAGAACCACTGACCTGATAGCCTTGATTGTTCATCACCTCAGCGATACCGCACATGCCTGAGCCACCAATACCGATAAAATGCAAATGCTGAATGCGGCGCATTTCTGGTATTTCAATCAAACGCTTAGGTAGAGCTTTCGCAGAGGTAGGCATAAGGATCTCTCTTTATTAAAGGTCAATAAAACTTAGTAAATTCAAATAAGGGGTATGAGCGACAGACTATAGCGCTTGCCAAATGATGTCAGCAACTTGCTTACTCGCACTACGGTTGGCCAATGCATGGCCTTTTTTAGCCATTGCCAAGCACTTCTCTCGATTGAGTACGCCAAGCTCGTCACTGAGACTTTTGGCAGTTAGCTCTGACTGTGGCAATAAAACTGCAGCATCATGAGAGGTCAACGTGCGCGCATTAGCCGTCTGATGATCATCCACTGCATGCGGTAGTGGTACAAAAATAGCGGCGATGCCGACGTTTTGAATCTCGGTCACGGTCAATGCACCTGCGCGGCAAACAATGATGTCTGCCCAGTTATAAGCTGCAGCCATATCATTGATAAAGGGCTGTACAGTAAACTGATGGTTGTTTAGGTTTTGTGCGCTATAAGCTGCTTGCGTGGCTGCTTCATTGTTGCGTCCACACTGGTGTAGGACTTCAAATGGTTGATCTAGTAATGCTAATGCTTTTGGTACTGTATCATTTAATACCTGAGCGCCAAGTGAACCGCCGACTACCAACAGTTTAAGTGGTGAACTGTCATTTACATCGTAGCGTATGGTTGGCTCTGCGACACCAGTAATGGCATTACGTACAGGATTGCCCACTGTCTCAAGCTTGGCATCTTGCTGACTATCGGCAAAGGTATTTTCAAACGCTTGTAAGGTTTTGGTCGACAGTTTAGATAGGTAGCGGTTACTCATGCCAGCGATGGCATTTTGCTCATGGATAATCAAAGGCGTATTAGTCATACGCGCAGCGATACCGCCAGGTGCAGTGACATAACCACCGAACCCAACGACCACGTCAATCTGATTACTGCGAATCACTTTTACGGCTGCCATCGTCGCAGCTAGCAGAGTCATTGGTAGCTTCAATAATCGACCAACACCTTTGCCACGAAGCCCTTGCATATTAATAGCATGAAAGGGATAACCTGTCGGCTCAACCAAACCATTTTCCATACCGTTTGGCGTTCCCAACCAATGAATCACCGCACCGCGCTGGGTCAGCTCGTCGCTCACTGCAAGCGCTGGAAAAACATGCCCGCCCGTACCAGCTGCCATCATCAATATATGCGGTGTTTTCATGAACGCCTGCCTATCTTTACTTTATTTATATGAAGGGTTTATCTCACTGCTGCAGTGACAATTATGAAAAATAATGACCTAGCCAAAGCCCGCATAGTATAGAGGAAATCATTGTCTTATATACAGTACTTTATGCAGCAAAAATAACAAAAATCCAAGCCATGATCGGTCATAGCTTGGCGTCGTGTAATACTAGTAAACGATAAGAAAATCCAATGACTAACAATACCTCAAAATATGGGTTTTACGTAGTCAAAATATTCCTGAACTCAAAACTTTCCTGAGTATAGCTAAAGCTACGCAGTAAATTTATTCTCAATCGCCATGATAAAGTCGGTCGCGATATCTGTACCGCATTGGTCATCAATCTCACGTACGCATGTTGGGCTAGTAACGTTAATCTCAGTGATACGTCCACCGATCAAGTCTAGACCAACGAACATTAGGCCTTTTTCTTTGACGATTGGTGCCACAACTTCTGCTACTTGACGTTCAATATCAGTCAATGGCATGGCAACACCGCTACCACCAGCTGCTAGATTACCACGGGTCTCGCCTTTGGTTGGAATACGAGCCAAACTATAATCTACCACGACTCCATCGACGATCAATACTCGTTTATCGCCCTCTTTGATTTCTGGCAAATAACGCTGCGCCATAATGGGCAAAGTCTCAAGCTCAGTCAGTATCTCTAACGTCACTCCGATGTTTGGGCTATCAGCGGTTAAACGAAAGATACCAGTGCCGCCCATACCATCTAGTGGCTTGACGATGACGTCCTGCTGTTCAGCGATAAACTTACGAATGTGTGCTTGTTTGCTAGTCACAATCGTTGGGCTCATATAATCGCTAAACCACGTCGCAAATAACTTCTCATTGCAGTCGCGAATCGCCTGTGGGTCATTGACTACGAGCACGCCTGCTGCTTTGGCATGGTCAAGCATATAAGTGGCATAGATAAAGCGCATATCAAACGGTGGATCTTTGCGCATCAAAATCACGTCATAGTCGGCGACTGGCCCTGTGCTTTTATCACCCAATGTATAGAAATCTGCAGGATCACGCTTTACTGTCAGTGGCTGCGTATCAACCATCAACTGACCACGGTCCAACCACAGGTCATGAATCTGACAATAACCGAGCTGATGGCCACGGTCTTGAGCGGCCCACATCATAGCAAGACTGGTGTCTTTTTTATAATTGACCCGCTCGATAGGATCCATAATAACGAGTATTTTTAGCGACTTTTCTTGTTTTTGTTGGCTCATGATAAAACTCACTTACGTTATATTATTAATATGAAACACACCTACTAAACAACATCAGTGCCCAACTATACGCCGTACTGCTCACGGTAGTGTTGCATTTTGGCTAACTGGGTCGCGTCTTTATGCTGGCCGTTTCGTGCACCATGGTCATCGGCCAAATAACTGATCAAGTCATCAATATCAACCAATGCACGTACGGGCACTTCTAGTGTCGCGGCAAGCTCTTGAATAGCAGAGTGATCTGCTTGACCTTTTTCTTTACGATCAAGTGCGACGAGAATACCAGCAACGCTTGCGCCTGCTTGCTCTAAAATATCGACCACTTCGCGCATGGCTGTACCCGCTGTGATGACATCGTCGAGCACCCAAACGGCCTTGCCAGTTACGTCAGCACCGACCAAATTGCCGCCTTCGCCGTGAGTTTTGGCTTCTTTACGGTTATAGCCCCATTTGGCATTGATGCCATGATGTAGCCATAACGCTTGCGCCGTCGCTGCGACAAAAGGAATGCCTTTATAAGCCGCACCAAAGATAACCAGTTCTTGCTCATTACCGCCATTATTTGCCGCACTTATTTGTTCAGCTAAGGCATCTGCATAGCCGCGTGCTAGCAGTGACAACATCTCACCAGTCGCAAGCAAGCCTGCATTAAAAAAGTACGGACTGATACGACCAGACTTTAGGACAAACTCACCAAACTTTAGCACTTGGTTGTCGAGAGCCAGTTGAATAAATTGATGAGATGAAAATGTAGGGTCTTGAGGGCGTGTTACATGAGACATTATGACATTCCTATCAGCAAAAAGAGGGGGCAAAAAATTTGCATTATTGTACGCATTATTGATCAGCTTGACCAACCATTGATCTCATAATCCTGCATATTGGCATAGCGAGTCAGCAAACCACTACGCGACGAGATATTAAAATAGCTCTGTCCATCTGCTCGGACTTGTATCTCCCAGCCCAAATGATAAGCGGCAACAATAATATGGCCAGCAAATAGTCGAATCTGACGATATGCGTGGCGCTGCGATGGCTCACAAACGATTTGACTCAGCAAATAGCTACGCACATACTGACAAATTTCTGCGGCGCTATAACTATGATTGATACTCTTACGGGTACTACATTGCTTTAGCGCATGGACAGCCACGCTACATGCCATAATATCCGTGGCCAAACTACCCTCGCCTGTTTCAAACTGCTGCGGCTGTAGTATCACTTGCCAATCATCGGCATACAGACTGTTGAGTAGCTCATCAGGATTATAGCGTTTGGTCAATGCGCGCATAGATAATAATGCAGAATTTTGAGCCTTGCTGTCATTGTTTGAATCGTTGTTTGAATCGTTATCTGATTCAGTCACTGTAGAGTTATCAATAGGCAAAAACCCATAACGGTTCAGTTTTGGATAAGCGCGAATCGCCTGTTGAATATCCGACATATCTAATAATGTCATATCTGATAATGTCGATATTAACGGCTGCTCACTATGATTCTGATAAAAGCTATCCGGCAATTCGATAAGCTGTGCCGCATTCAGCAATGATAAATGCTCAGCCAGCGCTTCTGAAGCAATCAGCGACCACTTTGACAAACTGTCTGCATTGGGCTGATAGAACCGAGTCGAGTTACCGTAGAGCCTACGCAGTTGACCATTTAGGCGACGAGCAGGCTCAGGAATATCACTTAATGGTCTGGCAGGGTCAAGAGGAGATTGTTTGGGATCAAAGTTAGGATGTACGATCGCAGGTTGCTGCGAATCAGCTAGCATAGACGATTGACCAGCCTTTTTTTGGACGTGACCTTCTGCCAGCTGCCCGCCTTCTGTTGCCAGATTAGCATGAGACAAACGGTCATCAGAAGTAGAAGGCTGGGACATGAAATCTCCATAAACTATAAAATAAATAAGAACGATTATACCAAGGACTATTTTACTCTTTAGGGCTCAGCTCTAAAGGCTTACTCTTGATAATTCAAAATATCTCGGTAGCCTGTCTGCCAATCAGCATAATCAAGCCAAGCTAACGGAATGTTGCTGTGCAAGCGTTTTCCTGTCACTGAGGTTTTTGTATTATCAATAGTAGGAGGTGTCTCGCCAACCTGCTCACTAAGCCAAACCCCTAGTTCAAACGTAGTAACAGGTCTATAGTCCGTCGCTAGATAGACAGGTTTTGGTGTCTCTATCGTCAACACTTTGGCGATGATATTGACCAAGTCGCGATCCATAATACGGTTGCTCCAATGCTCAGCTGGCACTGGATCTTTATTTGGCTCACGAGCCTTACGTAGTCGCATTAAGCGCTCGCGACCGTAGATACCACTGGGGCGAATAATAATGGCTTTATCACCGAAGCCTTGTTGCAGCGCTTGTTCTGCTTGCAATATCACTTTGGAAGCTTCGCGCTCAGGGGTAATAGGCACAGTATCTTCATCAATCCATTCGCCACTATCCTGCCCGTAAATACCCGTTGAGGAAATAAAAACCACGCGCACAAGGCTGGTTAGCTTATCCGCAAGCGTTGCCAAATGCTGACTAATCGCTAGATAACTGTCGTGATAACCGCTGGTTGAATACTCGTCAGGGGTGACGATAATCGCAATATGAGTAAATGCTTGTAGCTGCTCAGCAGTCAAAGTCAACGCATTAGCCTGCAAAAAATCTGCACTATCTACCAAATCATAGTATTCGCGCTCACTACGAGCCAGCCCAGTCACACAATAGCCATCTTGGCCGAGTTTATTGGTCACTGGTAGGCCAATATCACCTTGTCCGATAATCAGTAAATTTTGCGTACTCATTTTATATCCTTAAAAATAGCGTCTGTATGACAATTGCACATCGTCATTGGCATCGACGCGATCTTGCCAATCGTAGTTGGCATTGATGCGTAATGCTTGTTTTTTATCGATATCGTATTGCAGACCTAAGCTTGAGATCGGCTGCCAGTAATGACCGCGAACGTTAGAGTCATCACTGCTGCCATGATACCAATATGGCAATTGCAATTCAGCCTGCGCGCGTAACTGATTGTTAATCTGATAACGGCAGCCAGCATTCACGCCTGCGCCTACGCGAAAACCTTTATTAATCCCGCGCCCGGCTTGCCCTTTCCCTGATAATAGGGCATAGCATAGCTGTGGCGGCATCTCACCAGTACCAGCACTAGGTGTACCGAACGCCCACGACCAGCCAGTTTCATAGCCAACGCTCCCAACTAAATGATCCCGACCCTCGGCTTGCGAGCCATCATTCACGCGCGTCGCTTCGACACTTGCGCCCCAAATCTTGCCTTTTTTGGCAGCATTAACAGGGTTAAAAGAGCGGCCACGAATCAAAGTGACGTTTTGCAAGACCACACTGTCTGGCTGGTTGGGCTTATTATCATCTGTGTCATACAATCGTAATGTCGCAGCCAGCCCTTCTAAATTAAAAAACTGTGGATACCCTGAAGCGTGGTCAAGCGTATCATGAAATCCCGCTCGAAACCCAATATCCATATAGTCATTGTCACCACGCTGCCCTATACCTATCGTGCCCAACTGTAGCGGATGCCTGTCTATCGGATTATTATCCGATACGTCGATTTGACGCTTGAGTAGTGTTTGCCCATCATCTGACATGCTCGATACAGGGTTGAGCTGCGCAGACTTAATTTCATTCACGGTTTGTTTGGCGCTATTATGATAGCCCAACTGCGCGCGCTGTTGTTTTTTCTCATTGAGCTGAGCTTGACGCAAAGTATTATCAGCAGGCGTATAAGTGGTACTTGCCAGCAACTGCTCATTATTTAATAGCTGAATCACATCAGAAGGCACGACAGCATAAGACAGCTGGCTCAATAGATTTTGCTGCGGGCGGACAACATCAATGAGACGCAGAATCTCAGAAGCACAATTATCCGTAGTGAAATAATACGGCATCTTTAACGCTTTGGTTTCCCAAACGTGACGCATAATCTGCTGCACTTCCGCTGGTGTCAAGCTCAACTGATATGTCCACGTATCACGTTCATCATCTTGCAGGTATTTCGCTAGCATCTCTGGATATGGGTCAATTTCGATAGCGCTGTTGTAGCTACCAATCATTGACTTGGTAGCATAGACTGGAAAACTGTCGTTTGGATCACCGTCTACCGTATAGTTCAGCGCATAAGCCTTATCAATTTGGTTTGGATTGGCGATACTCGCTTTTGAGTCAATGCGTAGTAATGTATGAGCAAATGCAGAGAGCGGATTGTCCAAGTACTCCTGCGCAAACATGATAGACAGCTGCTCAGGCGCCAATGTCGACATCCACTCATCTAGCTCAGGACACTCAGACGAGAGACTTGCAGCATCGATCGCTAGCACCTCTGTCAACCATGCCACTCGTGCTGGAAAACGACATAAGACAGAATTATTATTGGTATCAGTTTTGGCTTGGTCGTTATCAGTTGCTGATGATGACGCCAACTCTTGTGCAAGTGCTGCGAGCATCGCATCCAACTCTGCACCTGAATCTCGTTGACCATTTTTACTTAAAAAAAAGCTCGAATCATCAACCAAACTCTCTGTTTTCTTTTTACCCAATACACTGTTTTTATCATCGTAAAAATACAACAAGCGTCGCCATGTTGTATGCTGTGCCAACTTGTCTGCTTTTACTTGCTGCCGCCATGTTGATAGTAGCTGCTCTGTCTTTAAGCTTGATTCAGATAAAGTACTATTTTGAATATTAGGTTCAGCACTATTAATATTATCCGGCTCGGATAATGCATCTGAATTAGAATAAGTAGGTGCTGTGCTAGTAGGTGCTATGCTAGATGCGTCAGGTGACAATGCATCTGATTCAAGGACGGACAGGGGCGTTGGTAGAAATGCCTGTGTTTGAGCCGAGAGCAGCAACCCTGCTACAGCCAATGGTAGACGTGCTCGCAGGCCAATGGGCATTAGCGTACAATCGATAGGTATGGACGTCAGTTTTATAGACATGAGGTAAAATCTCGCACGTTATTATTCATACGCTATCAGCGTTATTAAAGTTGCTGGGTCAGAAAATCATACACGTCGCCCACTATCATTTAACTATTTAGATAGATTTTTATCACACCATTATCAATACTAGTATAAAAAGAGAGCATTATGCCTGCATCATTGCCAAACTCATCATCTACGTCGTCAATGACTATCAAAGATGGTCTACTATCGGCAGCCATTTGGCTGGCCTCACCCAATTACAATGTAAGGCCAAAAGGTTTAAGTATTGACGCTATTGTCGTACACAATATTAGTCTACCACCGAATGAATTTGGTGCCTGCGACACTAATGGTACGCATTACGTGAAAGCATTATTTACCAATCAATTAGACTGGGATGCTCATCCTTACTTTCAAACAATTAAAGGTGCAGAAGTATCAGCGCATTTATTTATCGAACGTGATGGCGCTATCACTCAGTTCGTCAATTTCAACGAACGGGCGTGGCATGCTGGGCGGTCTAGCTACTTGGGTCGACCTGAATGTAATGATTATAGCATTGGCATCGAGCTCGAAGGGTCGGATTTTGTGTCCTTCACCTCTGCTCAATATGAGCAGCTAGCCAAAGTAATTGCCGCCATTTATAAGGCCTACCCCAAAACACGCCGCCACTTGACAGGCCATAGCGATATCGCGCCTGGGCGTAAGACTGACCCTGGTGATTATTTTGAATGGGCAAGGTTGCGCCAGTTAGTTACTGATGCAATGAAAAACGATGCACCGTCACATAAGTGATTTCCACACTCAATCCATTTATCTCAATGGTGAAAGTGATATAATTCGTCAGTTTTTCATCCATATCACATCGGCACATAACTCAATATACAACTTAGCAAGATAGGTTCTCATGGCAAAAAGTCGGTTATTTCGTTCAACCATGGTGGTCAGCAGTATGACCATGTTATCGCGTATTTTAGGTTTGGTACGTGATGTTGTATTGCTAGGGGTTTTTGGTGCAGGTGGTTTGATGGATGCCTTTTTAGTCGCCTTCAAAATCCCAAACTTCTTACGACGACTGTTTGCAGAAGGTGCGTTTAGCCAAGCTTTCGTGCCGGTACTGTCCGAATACAAAGAAAAGTACAGCTTGCAACAAGTGCAGATTTTGGTCAGTCGAACCTCGGGTGCATTATTGCTAGTGTTATCGATGCTTACGGTGGTGGTCATCTTAATCGCACCTTGGGTGGTGACATTGTTTGCCCCTGGATTTGCCGATCAACCCAACAAGTTTGCCATCACTGCTGAATTACTGCGTCTTACCTTTCCGTATTTGCTATTCATCTCTATGACAGCCTTTGCGAGTGGTATTCTACAAAGCTACGGTCGTTTTGCCGCACCCGCCTTTGCGCCCGTGTTATTGAACCTGTGTATGATTGGTGGTGCTCTGATTTTTGCGCCAATGTTTGATACACCCATCATGGCGCTTGGCTATGCCGTTGCTATCGCAGGTTTGCTACAGTTTTTGATTCAACTGCCGCAGCTCTGGCAACAAAAGCTGCTTGTCGCACCAAAGATTGATTTTCAGCACGAAGGTGTTCGTCGGATTTTAAAGTTGATGTTACCTGCTATCTTTGGTGTTTCTGTTACTCAGATTAATTTACTATTAAACACCATCTTTGCCTCGTTAATGATTGGCGGTTCCGTCTCTTGGCTCTATGCAGCTGAACGTATGAGCGAGCTACCATTAGGTCTGATTGGTGTGGCAATTGGTACCGTCATATTACCAAGCCTATCAAAAAGCGAAGCTCAAAAGGACGATGTCAGTTTCAAAAAGACCATCGACTGGGCAGCACGTCTTATCATCTTGGTCGGTGTGCCTGCCTCGGCTGCCTTATTTGTACTGGCAGATGTATTGATGCAAGCACTATTTTTACGCGGTGAGTTTACCTTACGTGATGCCCAAATGAGTTCACTGGCCTTACGTAGTATGGCAGGTGGTATCTTAGGATTTATGCTCATTAAGATTTTTGCCCCTGCATTTTTTGCGCGTCAAGACACCAGAACCCCTGTAAAAATCGGCATCATTTCTGTCATCGCTAATATGATTTTTAGTGTTATTTTTATCGGGATATTTTACTTTTTAGAGATACCACTACATGGTGGTCTGGCATTGGCTACGACTGGCGCTGCTTTTGTAAACGCAGGCTTGCTATATTACTTCTTACATAAGCGTGATATTTTCCGTTTCGGTCCACATTGGAAAAAGCTATTTACGCAATTTGCTATCTCGACTGGCTCTATGATTGGCGTGCTTTATTTTATGCTGCCTTACTTTCCTACCGATGAGGCTCAGTGGCAACGTATCGTCGCACTGATCATTATGTGTGCCATCGGAGCGCTGGTTTACGGTGTTGTATTGCTAGCAACTGGGTTCCGTCCGCGTCAGCTAAAGCACGGCTAGGATAAAGTATAAGCAAACTCATGGCAGGCTTACGAAACCAAAACAAGCCTGTTATGAGAAATGACAATGCTCGCTGCTGATAATTGTCATAATAGATCATTAATGAATAAATGACATTTGAGGTTTGATATGACAACGAAACAGCCAATCTTTCAGCGCTTACCAATTTTGCTAGCAACTGGTGTACTAAGCACTGGATTACTTATTAGCGGCTGTAGCAATAATGAGTCGGCTGAAACTGCTACCGATAATGAAGATGTGGCAGCGACTGTTGATACCTCGGAAGACGTTTCATTGGACAATGATACGACTGACCAAGCAGAGATTGCTGAAAGTGCTAGCGAAACAGGCGAAATTACAGATAGCGCTGAAAATAAGACAGCAATTGATAGTGATAACATTAATCCAGTCACCGATGCGACCAAACAGAAAAGCCTAGTGACTAATCCGACTCAAGCCGGTACGCCAGAAGATACTGTCAAGCAAGCCCTAAACAGCTTATATTACGGTGACGTGAAAGATGCGGCGTCATATTACCAAGTCGATATGGCAAACTTCGAAGAAGAGCTTGCCAATACTCAGTCTGCGTTTCAGCAAACGGTGGATGGCGTTACGATTACTGATACCAAATACAATGATGACAAAACTCGTGCCACCATTACTGGCGAGCTGATGCTAAAAAGACAGAGCGAACCTGCACCACTGACCTACCAGCTACAGAAGATAGAAGGTCAATGGAAGATTTTAGGTTAGAGCGTTTTAAGTTAAATTGTTTCAGGTGCTTTATCTAAAATATCGTCTGACGTGACTGCTTTGCCAAGCATCACAACATCAGCGATAAACCCTTCCATATCGCAAACTTCGGGCATATAACCCCATTGTTCAAAGCTAAGCTTACGGAACAATCCTAAGCTTGGATGGTTATGAGCAAAGACAAGGGCGATGATATTTCGAATACCTAGGCTTGGTGCTTGCGTCAACATCCAACGGGTCAGCAAACTGCCTAACCCTTTGCCTTGATAATCTTGATTTAGATAGATGCTAATCTCGGTACTGATGTGATAGGCCGTACGTGCGTACAAATCGCTAAAGCTGCCCCATGCGACTATCGGTGCCTTTGTTTGATCTACATCATCTGATGATAGTGCTTTGACTACATATATCGGTCTGGTTGCGCTATCCAAATGCTCTTCAAACCAAGCGGCACGCTCCTCTAGCGTAACCAATGCAAGATTGGCTGTTGCTTGTTTGCCCGGTATGCTTTGATTATAAATGGCTAAGACTTCTGCTAAATCTTCTTTACTTGCACGCTGCACAACGAACTGATCGGTAAGCTGATATGTCGATAGGTCGGTTGGTATGGTATTCAAGGCAGCAGCAGACATAAGATCTCCATCGTTGTCGAGATTGTTGTTAGGATTACTATTAGCATCATTGGCAATAAAGAATAGCTACCCTACGTGCCATACTTGCATTACACGTAGACTATAGGATGTTAGTGTGGCTATTTTACTTTATAATGGCTGGTTTTAGACACATCAATTTTAAGCATAGATGTGTTTTTTCGTTTTTTATTTGGTCTCATCATAGCTGAAAACTTATGAAAACCTATTTTCTTGAGCAACTGATTTCGTCGCCACATTCTTCATCTACGGACACTGTCCCAGTAGAGTTGGCATCTTGCGTGCTCACTATCGGCAATTTCGACGGTGTGCACCTTGGTCACCAAGCCATGCTAGCCCAAGTTCGTGAGATTGCACATACCCAAAATTTGGGTGCGGCGGTCATGATATTTGAGCCGCAGCCACGCGAGTTTTTTGCACCTGCTAAAGCGCCTGCACGCCTGACCAATCTGGCAGAGAAGCAAGCACTGCTGGCAGAATATGGTGTTGAAACATTGATCGTAGCAGGTTTTGATACAGAATTTCGCTCGCTATCAGCACAAGCATTTGCCGATATATTAGCCAAGCGTTTGAACGTAAAAGCGTTGGTGCTGGGCGATGACTTTCGCTTCGGCCATGACCGTACTGGCGACAGTCAGTTTTTGCGTGATTATGGTTTGGATGTGACTAACCTGCATACGGTCACTGATGGTCATACTAATAACGATCGCATTGATAGCGGCAGTATCGATATTATCGATAACGACGCTGCACGTATCAGCTCTACTCGCGTTCGTGATTTATTATTGGCAGGCGACATTCAAGCGGCAAACAGGTTACTTGGTCGTGACTATGCCATCACAGGAACCGTCGTCCGTGGCGATCAGATAGGTCGTACTATGAACTTCCCTACCGCCAATATCGATTTGCAGCGAATAAAACCGGCTTTGCACGGTATCTTTGCAGTCGATGTGGTCAGCCTAGACGACGATGGAAATGTCATAGCGAATGGTTTGAGCAAGCATGCAACTGACGACAAGATAGGTATTGCAGGGCTGCGAGCACATAGTTTGTTTGGAACCGCCAGTGTCGGTATCAGACCTTCGGTGAATAAAGGCAGTGATTGGCGCTTAGAAGTCCATTTCCCAGAACTGCAAGCTGATTTATATGGATTGAATTTGCAAGTACGCTTCTTACACTTTTTGCATGGTGAGCGCCGTTATGAAGGCTTAGATGCGTTAAAGGCTGGTATTCATCAAGATGTCGCTGATTTACTTGAGTGGCGTAAAAAACAAGCTTAAGGTTTAGCTAACCTCACATCATCCGCATAGAAAAGCCCCACGATAATATCAATATCATGGGGCTTTTTATTAATTATATTTCATTGGTTACATTACAGGTTTTTAGGCATCGGGATGCATACGCACGTTCAAGTCATCGATGACTTCAACCCATGCTGCGTCTTTTTGCCATTCTTCTTGCAAAAACATGCGCTGGTTGTCCGTCCAAACGCTTGCTTCAGTTAACTTTTCTTCGCTTGATAATGGGTTATTTTCGACAAAGTTATCAATCGCTTCGTCAGTGTTATCAAGACCCAATTGAGCAAATAGCTCATTCATATTATATTCTGGTTCACCCAACATAATTTTTCCTTAAATATTGTGAATTAGTTATTATTCAAATTGACTTAATTATTGTAGCAAGCTTTATTTAAAAAGCTGTTAATCAACGTTTATCTAACGTTATCAATTGTGTTAATGGCAAATTTTTATCCATTTAGCCAATTCACGATAAAAAATCATGAAACTGGTTCAGACAGACACAAAAAAGCCCTCATATTTCAGAAGGCTTTTTTTGACTAAGAACTGATCATACTCAAAGCAAACTTATGGTAGTAAGTGTGCTACCGCATCACGCTCTTCACTAAGCTCTTGCTCAGTGGCAGCCATTTTCTCTTTCGAGAAATCTGATGATACGTCAACGCCGTCTACGATAGACCAGTCACCGTTAGTGCATGTGCATGGGAATGAATAGATCAAACCTTCAGCAATACCGTATTCGCCGTTTGAGTAAACGCCCATAGATACCCAATCATTTTCATCAGTACCTAGCGCCCACGTACGCATGTGTGCGATAGCAGCGTTGGCAGCAGAAGCCGCAGATGATGCACCGCGAGCTTTAATAATCGCAGCACCGCGCTGTTGTACTTCTGGGATATAAGTCGCTTCGTACCATTCACGATCAACTAAATCTAGAGCAGGCTTGCCGTTTACCGTACAAGCAGTTAGATCTGGATACTGAGTTGACGAATGGTTGCCCCAGATGATCATTTTTTTCACGTCATTTACAGTGCTGTCAGTCTTACCAGCCAACTGCGCCATAGCACGGTTGTGGTCTAAACGAGTCATTGCAGTGAAGTTGCGTGGATCAAGATCTGGCGCATTGCGCTGAGCGATAAGTGCGTTGGTGTTGGCAGGGTTACCGACTACCAATACTTTTACATCACGGCTAGCGACTTCGTTCAATGCTTTACCTTGTGCTGAGAAAATCGCAGCGTTGGCTTCTAGCAAATCTTTACGCTCCATACCTGGGCCACGAGGACGTGCACCAACCAGTAAAGCATAATCGATATCTTTGAATGCGACATTAGCATCGTCAGTTTGGACGATACCAGCCAACAATGGGAATGCACAGTCTTCTAGTTCCATGACCACACCCTTTAGGGCGTCAAGAGCTGGCGTAATTTCAAGTAATTGCAAAATAACTGGCTGATCTTTACCTAGCATCTCGCCAGATGCAATACGAAATAGCATCGCGTAGCTGATATTACCAGCGGCACCAGTGACGGCAACACGTAAAGGCTGTTTCATTGACATTGAATACTCCCTAATTAATTATTAGATAATTCTAATGAACGATTATCATTTTAGATATCGACTTGTTTGCCGCATAGCAGCATGTATAAACCGAGAGCTAGTGTAGCACTTCATCGCAGTGACCGTCTAGATACAGTCATAGACCCGTCAGGGATTATATTGTTACATTTTATACGAGAGGAGCTCTATAGAGGCTAAGCGCTTACGAATAAAGCGCTAGAGGGTTTCAGTACATGATAACTAAAGCATATTTTCACTGTATTATACGTAGATACAATGGTCAAAATAGGCAATTTGCACTATTAAGTTGGGCTAAGTGAAATGAAAAATGGTATCAAAAAAGAAGTTTGAGCAGGTAACTAAGTAAAGGCTATCGTCCACCTGAAATGATAAATTTACTGCCACAGCTGTCTATAACGTCATGACAAGTGCCAAAATCACTACCTTCATAACACACGTGTATATCAGTAAGTATCGATTGGCGACGGCTGCCTTCTTGACAGATGAGATCCACACTGTTTGATGACATACCACTATTGAGACGGGTCATTTGACTGATAAATCGTGATTTGGAAACGGTATAACTATTACCCGTATTTAACTCGTTCGGTAATTTCAATCCGCCTGCATAATTGGTAATTTGGCGGAAGTAACTGCTAGCGCTAAGCGGACTACAGGCTCCGTAACGTTGCCACGTTTGGCTACGTACCGTTGTGTCAGGCATGATTCGGTTAACGACTTTTAGTTGTAGCGGGGTGAGACGTGGCTCACTACCACGACCGCAGCGCTCGCCATATCCCATATCCAGACCAGATACGGTCAATGAATACCCTTCTAAACACTGACGCATACGTGCCCGCGTTGGCTGCATATTACATAATGCTGGGGTCATCTCAATCATCAATACGCGCTGACCAGTCTTAACCGTGCTAGCCGCCTGTGCTGGTAGCAGTATAACGCCTTGTATAAGTATTAAAGCGCCGAAGCTCATCGTTGCTTTAGTACTACCTACACGGTGTTTGCTAGCCAAACCTGCACGCAATCGCATCATAGAGTTAGCAGCCTTGTTGCTCAGGTTTGTATCTGTCTTTGTATTTGCCTTCGATAAAAAGCATATCCGATTAGATAATGAATATTTGGTTTTTGGCGACGTAGACAGACTAAAATATTTTTTGATCATAGGACTGAAGGCAGTTAGTTAGCAATGATAAGACATAGGCTATAACTTAAATCATTAGACGCGATACATAAAACACGTATTGACCTAAGAACAAGACTGAAAAATAGGGTTTCCCATTAAGGCAATGGTAACAAAACGTTTTTTTTAATCTATAGCAAAAACGTAAACGTTGACGACATCGTCAGGAATCTCGATAAATGTTGATAAAGCACTGAAGGATAAAGACTGTAAAATTTGTCTTAGCCAGATGAGTGCTGCCTGAGCACATCAGAGTTGATCAATTGACAAAGCAAATTAGCAGATAAAAATAAACCACTAACAATAAATCATTAGTGGTTTATCAAATGCAAGTTCAGTGATTAAAATCCAGCTGGCACCGTACCCATACGCTGAGTAATCGGCTGACCACGACCCAACAGACTGCTATAAATAGTGGCGTTTTCCATCACGTGTTTGACATAGTTACGTGTCTCAGGGAATGCAATCGACTCTACATACTGATCTGCGGCAAGTGAGCCATAAACTGGCTGCCAGCGTTTGGCGTTATTGGGACCAGCATTATAGCCCGCGGTTGCCAATACTGGCTGATAATTAAGCTTGCCCAAAATATCACCCATATACCACGTACCATAGCGAATATTGGTATCACCGCTGTTAGCACGGCTCGCACTATACGTCTCACCTAGGTTACGAGCGATATATTTTGCAGTATCAGGCATAACTTGCATTAATCCACTCGCGCCTACGTTTGAGCGCGCAGAGGATACGAAACGGCTTTCTTGACGCATAATACCGTATGCCCATGCTGGATCAATACCCGCTGACTCACTATAACGTACGACTGCGCTTTGATGCGGCATCGGATGCGAAAGTGCTAAGCTATCCACTCTATCAGTATTATCAACCGCATAAATCGCGCGATCGAGCCAGCCCATATCATAGGCTTGACGAGCAGCGGCAATAATTAAATTGTCATCACGATTGTCACGAGCTTGCTTCACTGCCCAGTTCCACTCACGGTTGGCATAAGCACGACTGGCCTCAGAGTTGTATAACGCAAACGCACGGGCAAAGTTGGCATCTTGCATGACGCGCGTGCGGTCAGCGGTACTGACATTAGGCAAATTACTACCGCCTAAACGGCTAGCATCGAAACGCTGCCCTATTTTGTCTTTTGCCATCAGGCCATAGTAGTCATTACTTTTTGCTAAGTTTTGATACATTTTTTTGGACGTATTGCGCTTGCTACTATCGCTTGACTGCTCATACGCACGAGCTAGCCAATACTGCCACTGGGCTTCTTTTTGCGTTTCGCCGTCCATTTTTGAGATAGCTTCTACCACATCATCCCAACGACCAAAGCGAATCGCTGCCATCGCGTAGTCTTCAGCTTCTTCAAAATTAAAGTCATTGTCTAAACTGTTGCGGAACCAATCCACTGCTTCAGCGTTAAAGCCATCGTCAGTGTTATGATTCATACGCTGAACGCCAAGCGTACGATAAGCATAGCGTCGTGTTTCATCATTCAACAATCTGACCGCGCGCTGATTGTCTTGTTTGATATCAAAGTCTAACTGTAACGCTGCCTCACGATAAGACTTATCAGCCATACGGCCGATTGCGTACATATATAGGTATTGATTGGTTTGGCTAGCAGGCTCACGACCAAAACGGCTAAAGAAAGAAGATGGGTTTAGCTGAATTTCACTGAGCGCCGAATAAGCAATTGGCGTACCAAGGCGTGATGACAATGCCATAATATCGCCTGTCTTGCCTTTACGTAACATACGTTTCAGACGAGCTGCACGATCTTGATTACTAATCAGCGCGTTGTTGTTCATCTCCATCGCTAGCTGATCGCACAATGCTGTTTGCTTTTTAGTGGTTAGCCAAACATCAGATTTGGCTGCCATAGCACGCATGGTATCACCGCCATTATTAAACCCAAGCGCAACCGCACAGCGCTCACTGGCATCGGCATTGGTAATCAAATTGGCTACCTGTCTAACCGAGGCATAATCATTCGATCCTGCTTTGGTCTCCGCAAAATCAGCCACCAATTTCTCAGCCATAACCGTATCTGGATACTGACGCACAAACTGCGAGACAGCTGCTGAACTTTGTGAATTGAGATCTAGATTCATACGCCAATAGGTCGGATACATGGCAAATAGACCACCACTCATGACTTGCTCATAGTTATAGAGCGCACTTACATCACCGCGATCTGCGGCGATAGCGGCTGCCATAAATGAGTCAATACTACTGTCTTGCTGATAATCTTGTTGATAGTTACTTTCTTGTTGATAGCTTTCCTCATCGCCCCAGGTCAACTCGGCACAAGCGACTTGTGACACACCAAGTGCACTGACCGCTGTTGCCACGCTCAACGCGCTCAACCGTAGCATACCTACTGTGATTCGCTTTGACGCGTGTTTTTGACTGATAGACTCTTCATCCTTGATGCTATGCGCAACACGCAACTTTGTCATACTGACTCTCTTTATGATATCTCTACAAATATGTGAATAACGGTTCGCTAAGTACCGCCAAGGGTATAGCAATCATCATACTATACTCATTGTGCTTTCAACTATCTCCTTTACCTTTTGTTAATAAATAGGACAGCACGGTGTAACATAGAAGTGATAATGAGCCGCAGTTTTTATGAATAGTAATACGAACGACAGTAAATAATTGATACTGCTATGAATTATTTATCATATTGAGGACCTATCGCTCGTGCTAATTTTTCACATTGGCACAGGGTTGTGATAAAATACGCCACCTGTTAATCGGCTACTCCGCTATATTTTTGGTCAATCATGGACTTATCCTTATGAGTGTTACTGTATTCAATCCCCGCATCGATGACGATGCTGTTGCTGAGACGACTGTCACCGCACGTGCTGTCACTGCACTCAAAGGAGCAAGTTCAGCCCAAGCGCCTGTCGAAAAAGCAGCGACAAAAAAGGTCTTTGTCACGACCCAAGGTTGTCAGATGAATGTCTATGACTCTGGCAAAATGCTAGACGTGCTCGGCGATTCGCATGGTATGGAAGTCACTCATGATATCGATGAGGCCGATGTACTACTGATGAATACCTGCTCTATCCGCGAAAAAGCGCAAGAAAAAGTCTTTTCGGAATTGGGCCGCTGGCGCAAACTAAAAGAAAAACGCCCTGACCTTGTCATTGGCGTTGGTGGCTGCGTCGCTTCACAAGAAGGCGATAATATTCAAAAGCGTGCGCCTTATGTCGATATGGTATTTGGCCCGCAAACCTTGCATCGCCTGCCAGAACTATATGACCAATCAAATGAGCAACGTGAAATCGCACCTAAAAATCGTATTGGTACGATTGATGTGTCATTCCCTAGCATTGAGAAGTTTGACTTTTTGCCAGAGCCAAGAGTAGAAGGCTACAAAGCCTTTGTCTCTATTATGGAAGGTTGCTCAAAGTATTGCTCATTCTGCGTGGTGCCTTATACCCGCGGTGAAGAATTGTCACGCCCACTTGATGACGTATTGGCTGAGATTGACAGCCTCGCTGCCCAAGGTATCCGTGAAATCAACCTATTGGGCCAAAACGTCAATGGCTATCGCGGCGAAAAAGACGATGGCAGCATTTGCCGTTTCGCTGAGCTGTTACATTATGTCTCGCATGTCGACGGTGTCGAGCGTATTCGCTATACGACTAGCCATCCGCTAGAGTTCACTGATGATATCATTGACGCGTATGCACAATTGCCAGAGCTAGTATCGCACTTGCATCTACCGGTTCAGAGTGGCTCAAATGCAATTTTGGCAGCGATGAAACGTAACCATACGATTGACGTTTATATCAATCAGATTAATAAGCTAAAAGCCATTCGTCCAGATATTCACTTGTCGAGCGACTTTATCATTGGCTTCCCTGGTGAAACTGATCAAGACTTCCAAGATACCTTAAACTTGGCGAAAGAGTTGAACTTCGATCACTCTTACAGCTTTATCTACTCTAAGCGCCCAGGCACGCCAGCCGCTGAGTTGCCAGATGATGTGAGCTTCACCACCAAAAAAGCTCGCTTGGCTGAATTCCAAAAAGTCATCATTGACTCGACACTTGCCAAAACGCATGAGATGGTCGGTACCACTACTCGCGTTTTGGTTGAACAAGTTGCCAACCGTCATCCTGACTGCTTAATCGGTACGGCAGATAACACTCGTACCGTTATGTTCCCTCACGATGTTGAGAAAATGGATGAGCTATTGGGTAAACTTGTGAGCGTACGTATTACTGATTTCGTCAGTCCGCACATGGTGAAAGGTGAGCTAATCGAAGTATTGGCCTAGTAGTTAAGGTAACAATGGTTAAGTTATAAGTTTGAGCAAGAATAAAGAAGCCGTTCACTATAATAGCGAACGGCTTTTTTGTGCGTGAATATTAACTATCACTATTCTGATAACCAATCTGTCTTCCGTAACTGTTGCTTGGTCTCGCGGCGACGTTTTTTTCGGACGATGTCGATATCTTCCTTTTCGTGAATACCACCTTTTCTTAATAGTGGATCAAGTGCCAAATAATTACGTGGCTTGATAGTGCTTAGCGATTGCTGTACACCTGTCTCAGCCTGTTGATCTAACTGTCGTTCAATCTGTTTGGCCTTTTTTAAGGTTTGTTTTAAGCTCATATTTTTGCCTATATTTTTAATAACTCTAAATCTGTTTTATATATTCGAATGACAGCATAGTGAGGTCACGACTAGGAACTCGAGCGCAAATAGTACACTTAGTACATTTAGCTCGATTGACACCGTCATGACTCGCTATGTTTTTATTCGTTAGCCTTTAATACACATGACCTGCTTAAGCGTATGCACCACCTCAACCAAATCCGTTTGATTGGCCATCACTTCATCGATGTCTTTATAAGCGCCGGGTATCTCATCGATGACGCCTTTATCTTTGCGACATTCGACACCATCCGTCTGCGCTTTTAGCTCATCAATGGTGAACGCTCGCATGGCTTTACCACGGCTCATCTGTCGTCCTGCGCCATGTGAACATGAGCAAAACGATTCCGCCTCGCCCAGACCACGTACGATAAAAGACTTTGCGCCCATAGAGCCTGGAATAATACCAAGCTCACCTTCATAAGCACTGATCGCGCCTTTACGCGTCACATAGACTTGCTCACCGAAATGCACCTCTTCATTGACATAATTATGATGACAATTGATGGCTTCTTTGGTCAGCTGAAACCGTGGTAATCCCGCTTGTGGCGACTGTAAAGACTTAATGACAAGACGCATCATCTCACGGCGGTTCTCTAACGCGTAGTCCTGCGCCCAGCCCACTGCTTCGACATAATCAGCAAAACTATCAGACCCTTCAGCGAAATAAGACAAATCTCGATCTGGTACATGACCAAAGCGCGATTGACATTCTTTTTTGGCAAGGTTAATAAAGTACTGTCCGATACAATTACCGATGCCGCGACTGCCAGAATGCAGCATGACCCAGACATCATTGTTCTCATCCAAGCACAGCTCAATAAAATGATTGCCACCGCCGAGTGTTCCCAACTGCTTTGCCCACGTACGCTCAAAACCTTTAAGCATTTTAAGTAAACCTGGGTGTTTATCAGTAATCGGTTTTAGGCGTTTACCTAGTGGATCAAGCGTTGAATTTTTGGCTTGGATTTGCTTATGCATATTGAAGCCAACTGGTACTTGTTGCTCGACCACCAAACGTAGTGATTTTAAACTATCGGGCAAATCGCTTGCCGTAAGTGACAAGCGTACCGCGTTCATACCGCAGCCGATATCCACACCGACCGCCGCAGGAATAATGGCAGACTTGGTCGGAATCACACTACCAACGGTTGCACCTTTGCCAACATGCACATCAGGCATGACCGCAATATGCGAGTGTACAAACTCTAGCTGAGCCAAGTTACGTAATTGCTGCATCGCGCCTTGCTCGATATCAGAGGTGTAAATCTTGACAGGTACGCCATGTTTACTATTTTTATTTAATACTAATTGAATGCTCATTATTTATTTCTTCCATTTTATTATTTTA
>NZ_PJBF01000039.1 GCF_002836505.1 Psychrobacter sp. Choline-02u-9 | reverse complement strand
GGCACTGTTGCAAATAACCACGAATGGTAAGCTGAAGACTGTTTTAGCTAAAGGTGCAGCATATGAATCCTTTCCATGGTCGGCATTTTCAGGGCGAAATCATTCTTTGGGCTGTGCGCTGGTATTGTAAATATGGCATTAGCTATCGTGAACTGCAGGAAATGCTGGCCGAACGGGGTGTGAATGTTGATCACACGACTATTTACCGTTGGGTTCAA
>NZ_PJBF01000038.1 GCF_002836505.1 Psychrobacter sp. Choline-02u-9 | reverse complement strand
GCAGCTCATGCAATCCTTTATCGATACTGCCTTAGAGGCTGAGATGGAAGACCATCTCGGCTACCCCAAGCATGAGAAAGCAGATAAACCAAACAAGCGCAACGGACACACTAAAAAGACCGTCCGCAGTGATACAGGCGATCTTGAAATCTCTACCCCAAGAGACCGTGATAGCAGCTTTGAGCCTGTACTCGTTAGTAAGCATCAAACCCGTATCTCAGGTCTCGATGATAAAATCATAT
>NZ_PJBF01000055.1 GCF_002836505.1 Psychrobacter sp. Choline-02u-9 | reverse complement strand
GAGCCTGAACCAATTGTTGAGCCTGAACCAATTGTTGAGCCTGAACCAATTGTTGAGCCTGGCGCAAATGATTCTCAATTAATAGCCCACTCTGATGAAGATCCACGCACGTTGCTGCGTTGTCCACCTCAAGAACTGACAGGCGAGTGGAACCCAGAAAAGTGGGACTACTGGTTACAAACTGCTCGTGAAGGCGAGGTATTGGCACAAGATGAGCTAGCACTGGCACGACAAGGTACAATGACTGGTCAATGCAATGGCAAAGCCACGTTTTTGACCAGTGTTGATAGTAAGCATTTGCAGGTCACTTTTCAGCAATTGGCAGCTAAGCTACAACAGCAATTTACGCAAGCTGACATTGACTTGAAAATTGATAGTAGTATCATGCAGACCGAAGATAAAACCCCAGAGCGCCGACAGAAAAAACGTTTAGAGCAAGCGAAAACCGTTGCTGAAACGAAATTACTAAAAACACCAGTGATGCAGTATTTGACTGAACGCGGTGAAGGGAAAATGGGTAAAGTACAGCTGTATTGAAACTTTAGAGCAGTGATTGGTCAAAGTATTTGAAAGTATATTTATATATTGAACGTAGTTTTATATTAAATATCAAGGTGATAGCGATATATCATCTTGATATTTTTGTTTTTATTACGGGTCAAAATATATTTATCAAACAAGAGAGAACCATTTGATAACGATAAGATGAATGTAAAGTCGTTATAATGGTTAAGTTATATTAAAAACTGAAATGACGTTTAGGTGAGAATATGTTGGATAATTTACGCGGTATGGCTGTGTTCGCCAGTGTGGTCGGACATGGCTCTTTTAGTGGCTCAGCACGTGAGCTAGGTATTACAACCAGTGCAGTCAGTCAGCAAATTCGTTCATTAGAGAACGAGCTTGGCGTGGTATTGCTACATCGCTCAACTCGTAAGCTAAGCTTAACAGAAGCTGGTGAGAGCTTTTATGAAGCGGCAAAAGACGTCGTCAGTGCAGCGGAGCAAGGGCGTATCAAAGTTAATCAATTGCGTGATGAGCTAGCAGGTAGCTTGCGTGTATCGACCACGCCTGAGCTTGGTGTTAATCACATATTGCCAGCACTCTCTACTTGGATGGCGGCACATGATGATCTTAGCGTCACCTATCTAGCAGACAATCATTATATTGATATGATTGATGAGCGTATAGATATTGCTATTCGCATGAGTCCATCGATTAATGACTCTAGTCTGAGCAGTCATCCATTGACTGATGTGCGCCAATTATTGGTTGCCTCACCTCAGTATTTGCGTCAGCACAGTAAACTAAATACGCCTAAAGACTTGGCTGAGCATCAATTAATCTGTATTGAAATCATGAAAGATGCCAATCAGATCGATATGATTCAGACTGAAACTGGCAAAAAAACGCGTGTCAAAATGAACTCGCGTATCTATACCAATAACGTGTTTATGGCAACGACGTTGGCTAAAGAAGGTCACGGGTTGGTTAGAATGTTAGAAATGGACGTCAAAAAAGAGCTTGAGAGTGGTGAGCTGGTAGAAGTGTTGACTGGCTATCAATTACCAAGCTTTGTGCTATATGCGGTCACTTTAAATCGTGACCAACAGCCAGCTAAAATTACTCGTTGTCTAGAAGTATTGAAAAAGTACTTCCATGCAAATTAAGTGTTGTTCTCACTACGCACGAAACGTTTTTAGTTAGCAGTTAGCAAAAAGCCTATAGATAATGAATCATCTATAGGCTTTTTTGTTGTCTATTATTAACGTTAAAGCATGCTTTAAAATGATGGCTTTAATAAATTAATTAAACGCTCAATAACTTGTGTGCTTTCATCACGGCTCATGTTAAGTGGTGGCAGCAAACGTACAACATGACCACCCGTCACATTAATGATCAGCTTTTGCTCATCACGGGCACGATCTACCAGTTGGTTACAATCCATATCTTCAGGTAGCGCGATACCAATCATCATACCTGCACCGCGACTACTAACGCCATGTTGGCCAAATGTATCAACGATACTTTCTCTAATGAATAAACCCTCAGTCACTGCGTTTTCCATGATATTACTATTTGCTAGCACGTCATATACGCTATGTACCACACGGCTGGCCAATGGTGTGCCACCATAAGTAGAGCCATGACTACCAGCACCAAACAAACCATTGGCACGGCCACGTACCATGCACGCACCAACTGGGAAACCATTACCTAGACCTTTGGCTGTCGTCAACACATCAGGGCGAGCATTGCTATGTTGATAAGCAAAATATCTACCCGTACGGCCATTACCTGTTTGCACTTCATCCAGCATAAATAGCCAGTTATGAGCGTCACATTCTGCTTGCAAATCTTCAAGATAAGTGAAGCCATTGGCAGCAGTGTTTAGGCCACCTTCGCCTTGGATCGGCTCTACAAAGATAGCGCAGATATCATCATGTTCTTGAGCAGCTTGTTTGACAGCTTCGATATCGCCAAATGGCACACGAATAAAATCCTCATCTAGTGTATAAAACCCTTCTCGCGCTTTTGGATTTGCAGTAGCTGACAAAGATAATAACGTACGACCATGGAACGATTGCTCCATTACGATAACTTTTGGACGTTTAAAGCCTTGTTTGTACGCGTATAAACGTGCCAGTTTCAATGCAGCTTCATTGGCCTCGGCGCCGCTATTGGCAAAAAACACACTGTCCATTTGGGCTGCGGTACATAGTATCTCTCCAGCACGCTCTTGCCAGTCAATGCCGAACAAGTTGCTTGTATGAATTAACGTACCTGCTTGCTGCTGAATCGCGTCAGTGACTTGTGGATGACAGTGTCCTAAGCCGCATACCGCAATACCAGTCAAGGCATCTAAGTAAGGCGTGTCATCTTTGGTATAGAGCCAACTGCCTGCACCGCGTGTAAAGCTGATTGGTTGACGATTATAAGTGGGCATCAGGTAAGTAGCAGACATGTAAAGCATCCTTGATATAATAATTGAGTAAAAGTGTGGGTTATAGCTCGTCAGAAAAAGGCGTGGTTTCTGCAGGTAAGGTGTAGTCTTCGTTTGCCCAAGCACCTAAGTCGATCAGCTTGCAGCGACTGCTACAAAACGGCTTGTATTTATTGTCTTGCCAGGCCGTCTGAGTGCTGCAACGTGGACAAGGGTAGGTCTTTGGAGGCGTGTTTGCAGTAGAGTCAGTCATAAGAAAAGAGCAATGTCCTAAATGTTATTAGTATTGGTTGCATATGGCACGAGCAGAAAACGCATCCGTCATTTAAATTACGACGAAACGAGGCGTACTTGCTATCGCTGTATTACTATTCAATTGGATTGACTATATAATAGCATGGGGCCGAATAATGACAAAAGACAAATGCTTTAAGGATAGTAGATGACCGACAATATTGATCTCACGCATCAGCAAGAGCGTGCCTTTCAACCACAAAAACTGTCAGCACCGCGTGACTTTATTATTCCAAATATCATCAATGACAATAAAGATGAAAAACCGTTGATGCTAGAGATTGGGGCAGGGAAGGGTAAGCATGCACTTAGCTTTGCCGCACAAAATCCTGATAAGCATCTGATAGCCATTGAACGCACGCGTAATAAATTTGAAGCATTCTCAAAATTAGCCACTCTACAAAATCTATCAAACCTAGACGCGATTCATGCGGATGCGATTGCATGGACAGTGCATGCAATCAAACCAAACAGCTTGGCTAAAATCTTCATTCTTTATCCCAATCCTGAACAGCACAATCCAAATCAGCAATGGCTGAACATGCCTTTTTTTGAGTTTCTCTTATCACGCTTGCAGGTGGGCGGAGAAGTGATATTAGTCACTAATATCGAATCCTATATGGACAATGCAGAACACCAAGCAACCAAAGTGTGGTGTCTACCATCAACACGTTCTCGAGTACCAGCGACCAGTCAGCGCACTCATTTCGAAGTGAAATATCTTGCCCGACAAGAGGTGTGTTGGGAGCTAAGTATTCGTAAGCCAAAGTGGTATAAAACAAGATTCGATGATTGGCAGGTAAGTGCTATAAGCGAAAAATAATAGCCTAAGTAAATATAGGGCTTATGTCAGTGATACACAGTAAAGTTAGTAATATTAGATATAAAATAGCCTAAGCAAATAAAATTAAAACAATAAATAGCCGTCACTAAAGGACGGCTCAAAATTTACACATTTTATAAATAAGGTTTTACAAGGCTATTGGAGTTGGTATGAGCATCTAAAACAGTCAAAAAGGTATATGCACCGATAAACTTGCGGCTAATAAACATGAATTCTTTTGGTGGTAGATTAAATTCAAAAGATTGCATTGCGCGTGTAGCCGTAGTGGATAGGCGTGAATGTAATTTACTGTTGGCCCAAATATAGCGATTTTGCTCATCCAAACATTCACTAGGGATATTAGCGTTTTTCTCAGGATCACTAAAAGGCTCGGTAGCAAGCAAAAATAACGAAGCAATATCTGAACGAACTTTATTACTCATGCTATCGAAAAAGTCATATCCTGTCATAGCAAGGCTCATTGCTTGCTGATCATGGCGATATCCTGCGCGTAGTAGACCACGAGCAATCGTTAATAAGTTGCCATCAAATTGACGAATCGCCCCAAAATCTAGCAAAACCAATCTATCGATATCTTCTTCGTTTTCGCTCACACGCACCAGATAATTACCAAAGTTAGGATCGGTCTGCATTTCGCCCCATACAAAAATCTCTTGCATCATGATTTCAATAGCCGCTTGACCAATGGCATTACGGCGTTCATGAGGTAGTAATTGCAGTGCTTCCGAGACCACAGTGATACCTGGCTCGTATGACATACATAGCAGACGCTTTTTAGAATAAGTGCGATTGATCTTAGGCACGATATAGCGCGGATCATCAATTAAACGCTCGTAAAAACGTTCTGTCGTAGCCGCTTCAGCTTCATAATCAACTTCGTGATGGAGTAGGTCACGTATTTCCTCAAACCAAGCATCGAGTGCGCGTGTTTGGGGAACGATATTACTTACTTTTAACAATCGTTTGAACAAGGCAAGATCAGAATTGATAGCGTCTGCCACACCCGGATACTGAATTTTTAACACAACTTGTTCGCCAGTGGCGAGCACGGTCGCACGATGAACTTGGGCAAGAGAAGCAGTTCCAATGGGAACAGGATCAATGTCTAGCTCGTTTAGTTTGTTGCCCAGTAACTGGCGTAATGTTTGCTCAATCGTCGGCCAAGTCAATGTCGCCGTGTCATCATTAAGGGTTTGCAAAGCGCGCGTGATCTCTGGCGGCAGTATGTGCTCACCATAAATCGCTAGCATTTGACCAATCTTGACGACCGAACCTTTCAATTTACCCAGCTCTGATGCCAGATAATTCGCCTGAGTTTCCATAAACGCCTGATTACGTGCAGTACGTGCCTCTTTATTTAAGAACATACCAGACACGCTATTACCCGCCCAACGACGACCAATATTCAAAGAAGTTTTTGCAATCGACATACGACGATCAAACCCTGAGGTTTTTAGGCTATCGATTGATTGCTTGTTGCTAAAAGGTTTAGACGTATCATTTGCCATAAGTATAATCATTCATCCAATTGGTATTGATTTGCGGGTTCGAAACCTACAATACAAGGGAGACGTGATGCACAGGTACAAAATTGTATCATATAAAGCGCGTTGGTTTTATGAGCCTGAGCTGGCCATTGATAGTTACTTTGTAAGCCAATGTCTAGCGGTAACTATTGATAAATAGGTGCTTACTAATTTAAGTATGATTTATAAATAGTTAGTATTTTCTAGCAAGTTCACTGACTATTAAAATTTAGTGAAATCTATTTATAGCCAATAGGTCAGTATCAAAAAGATACTAAAAAATAAGACCTAGCATGATGCTAGGTCAAATAGTGATGTAGAGCTATAAAATATAGAAATTCTATTAATCAAACACATTGAGCAAAACCTTCGCGTTATCTAAAATATTACCCAAGACGTTACCCAATATGTTTTTAGTACGCCTTAGTTACTAAGCATTTTCGCGAGTGATGGCATGGTGACCAATATCACGGCGATACTGCGCACCATCGAAGCTAATAGCAGCGGTAACTGCTAATGCTGCTTGCTGAGCATCAGAAATACTATCTGCTAGCGCAGTCACACATAAGACGCGCCCGCCGTCTGTGACGACTTCTTTATCATTATCGTTAGAAAAAGCCGTGCCAGCATGGAAAACTTTCACAGCTTCGTCGTTATTAGGATCTAGTTCTGGCAAGCCAGCAATCACATCGCCTTTAGATGAAGTTTCAGGGTAGCCTTTTGATGCGACAACGATACCTAGAGCAGGGCGCGCATCCCATTTTGCTTCACTAGGTAACTGACCTGCCAAGCCTTGTGCGACCAAATCGACCATTGATGACTGTAAACGCATTAAGATAGGCTGCGTTTCTGGATCACCAAAGCGGCAGTTAAACTCGATGACATAAGGGTCGCCTGCCTTATCAATCATAAGACCAGCGTATAAGAATCCAGTATAAGGATGGCCTGCGTGTTTCATGGCATCGACTACTGGTTGAATCACTTGCTGCATGACTTTGTTATGAACATCGCTGGTAACAACTGGAGCAGGAGAGTAGGCACCCATACCACCAGTGTTTGGACCGGTATCACCTTCAAAAGCACGTTTGTGATCTTGGCTGGTTGCCATTGGTAGGATATTGTCACCATCAATCATGCAGATAAAGCTGGCTTCTTCACCCTGTAAGAACTGCTCGATAACCACACGGCTACCAGCATCACCGAACTTATTGTCCGCTAACATATCGTCGATAGCTTCATGTGCTTGTTCGATCGTTTCAGCAACGATAACGCCTTTGCCTGCAGCGAGGCCGTCTGCTTTGATAACGATAGGCGCGCCTTGCTCATCGACATAGGCTTTTGCAGCGACTGCGTCTGTAAAACCTTGATAAGCAGCGGTTGGAATATTGTTTTGTTCCATGAACTCTTTAGCAAAAGTTTTTGAGCCTTCTAACTGTGCACAGTATGCTGTTGGGCCCCATGATTTGATACCTGCTTCACGACAAGCATCAACAATACCCGTAACCAAAGGCGCTTCTGGACCAACAATTACCATGTCGATATCGTTATTTTGACAAAAGGCGATAACAGCACTGTGCTCGCCTGCGTCAGCGTCGGTAGACTCTAGCATAACGTTTTGGCATTTAGGCTCAAGGGCGGTGCCAGCATTGCCAGGAGCGATGTAGACATTTTTTACATTGTCATCTTTTGCACATTGCCATGCCAATGCGTGTTCGCGACCACCTGAGCCAACCACCAAAATATTCATCATACCTTTTGCCCTTAGCATTAAAGTTAATAGTGAGCGAGTCGTACGCTCTTAAATATGTTGGCATATTCTAACAAAAAAACGCCTTCAATTACCATGAGTATCCGCCTGCCAGCACCGAATCATCCATATCGATGTCTAAAAATGCATTGTCTCATTAGTAAAGGTTATCGACACATCGCTGATTCATGAAATGATGTTGTACACTTTAGCTCGCGCCTTATGTGCGTTACACTTCACTATATTGGTAGTATTAAATTCTGATGGCTACATATTAATAAAAAATAAGAGCAAAAAAGGAGAAAATTTCTAACTGTTATAAAAATAAAATAAGTCGCGTGAATGGAAATACTGCACCGTTGCACCAATGATGAATATGCAGTAACAGTAGTCAATCTAAATCGATAAACTTAAATAAATAAATGTTAAACCAAATCTATAAAAAAAGGACGCAGGAAATGCCAAACTCCCTCAGTATCGCAAAAGAGCGCATTAGCCAGATAAGCGATATTGCTACCAGTTATGTACAAAAAGACAAATCGCTATTTGATCATTTTATTCATAGCTATTATCAGCCATTGCATCAAGAAACTGCAGAGGCGATTAGTAATGCTGACTTGGCGGGCATGGCGCTACATCACTTTACACTACTCAAAGCTTACGACGGCAGCAAGCCGCAGCTGACAGTACTAAACCCAGCAGCAGAAGAGCAGCACTTTCACAGCTCGCACACTGTCATTCAAATCGCAGCTTATGATAGACCATTCTTAGTTGATACGATTTTGATGAGCCTAGAAGCTGAAGGTATCGATGTTCATCGTACTTACAACATCATTATCAGTGTTGAGCGTGATGACAATGGTGATATTACCCATATCGAAGGTGCACATGAAAGTGCCACTTCACATATGTCATTGATTCATTGCGAAATTGCTTACCAAGACAACGAAGACTTGGAAGCACTTCAACAGATGCTGATGTCAAAAATTGACACGCTTGATACGGTCGTTGGCGACTGGAAACAGATGCGTGCGCAGTTGAATGATATCAAAACTGAGCTTTCGACTAAGCCGTTACCAGAAGTATTCTATTCACAACAAGAAATCCAAGCATTTTTAGATTGGATCTTAGACGATCACTTCATATTCTTAGGGTATCGTGAATACCGCTTGGAAGGTGGTCAGTCTATCGAAGTGACTTCTGAGCCGACCGATTTAGATTTATTCGCAATCGGTAACAGTGGTCTTGGTCTATTACGTGGTTCTGAAAAAGACAAGCTATCAGAAAGCTTTAGCCAATTGCCTAGAGGATTAAAGCAATTATTGACTGAGCCGCGCGTGTTAATGCTGTCCAAATCAAGCCGTGTATCACCTGTGCATCGTTCAGTATATATGGACTTTTTGGGCATTCATAAGTTCGATGATAACGGTAACCTAATTGGTGAATACCGCTTTATCGGTTTGCTTACCTCACAAGCCTATCAGCTCACTGTACAGCAAATACCGCTGTTGCGCGAAAAAGCCAATAAGATTATGGCGATGGCAGACTTGCCACGTGACGGTCACGCTCATCACAAGATGATGCATGTGATTAACACCTTACCGCGTGATGATCTGTTCCAAGCCAGCGTCGAAGAGCTATACCCAATTGTTTCGGGCATTACTCAACTACAAGACAAGAAAAGTTTACGTCTATTTAGCCGTATTGACCATTATCAGCGTTTTGTTTCGTGCTTGGTCTATATCCCGCGTGATAAGTTCAACACCGAGCTACGTATTAAAGTACAAAACGTCTTAAAAGACGCCTATAACGGTATGTCTTCAGGGTTTACCACTGAGTTTAACGAATCTGCGCATGCTCGTGTACACGTCCACGTACGTACCGTACCTGGTCAAGTAAATGACGTCAATATCGCCACACTTGAAGCCAAATTATCAGCACTCATGCAATCATGGGATGATAATTATCAAAAGATGTTACTCGATAATGTGGGTGAGCAACAAGCCAATGCTTTAAATCGTCGCTTCTTAAACTATATCCCTGCTGCCTACCAAGAGCGTTTTGATGCTCGCACTGCAGTTGAAGATACCAAGCGTTTGGCGGGACTGACCGCAGAGCAACCAATGCTTTGGCACTTATACCAGTCAACAGGCGATGCACGTAACCAGCTCCATCTAAAACTGTACGGTCGCGAACAGCCGGTTATCTTGTCGAAAGTATTACCAATACTTGAAAACTTTGGTGTGTCAGTTATCTCAGCACAGACTTATGAGTTTGACTTGCCAGAGCAACCTATCTGGATGCAAGAGTATGAGTTGACCCTAGAGCATGTCGATACGGTCAATATGCAAGTCGTGCGTGGTCAGTTCGAAGACAGTCTTAAGCAAATCTGGGCAGGTCGCGTTGAAAGCGATTCATTCAATGAATTGGTACTAACAACTAAGCTCGATACTTATGATGTCGTCGTATTGCGTGCATTGTCTCGCTATATGCTGCAAGCACGTGCGCCATTCTCTAGTGCTTATATTCAGCAAACTGTGGTCAAAAACAGTGATATCAGTGTCGCGTTAGGTAGTTTGTTTGACGCACGTATGAATCCTAAGTATAGCGAAGAAGAACGTCAAGAAAAGGCTGCTACCATTCAAGAGCAAATCACAGCTGCGTTAGCAGATGTGGATAGCCTGGATGAAGATCGTATCTTGCGCTGGTACTTAGATTTGATCAATGCGATGGTACGTACCAACTTCTATCAAGTCGATAGTGATGGTCAGCGCAAAGATCGTCTGTCATTTAAGTTCTTGGCAGCAGACATTCCAAACTTGCCTAAACCAAAGCCAATGTTTGAGATATTTGTGTATTCACCACGCGTCGAAGCTGTACATTTACGTGGCGGCAAAGTCGCTCGTGGTGGTCTGCGCTGGTCAGATCGTATGGAAGATTTCCGTACTGAAGTACTTGGCCTTGTCAAAGCACAGATGGTCAAAAACGCAGTAATCGTCCCTGTAGGCTCTAAAGGCGGATTTATTGTAAAAACCAAGAGCATGGCTGATGGTCGTGAGGCGTTCCAAGCAGAAGGTATCGCTTGCTATCAGACATTCTTACGCGGCATGCTTGATGTCACAGACAATATTGTAGATGGCAACATCGTCCCGCCAGCCAACACGGTACGTCATGATGAGGACGACCCGTACTTGGTTGTCGCAGCAGACAAAGGTACAGCTACTTTCTCTGATATAGCCAACGCGCTAGCAGCAGAGTACAACTTCTGGCTAGATGATGCCTTTGCATCAGGTGGGTCAGTAGGTTATGACCATAAAGCAATGGGTATCACCGCTCGCGGTGGATGGGAGTCGGTCAAACGTCACTTCCGTATGCGCGGTATGGACATCCAAAACCGTGATGACTTTACCGTTGTCGGTATTGGTGACATGAGTGGGGATGTGTTCGGTAATGGTATGCTGCTATCAACGCATACTAAGCTCGTTGCTGCCTTTAATCATTTGCATATCTTTATTGATCCTAATCCAGATACGGCAGCCTCGTACGCTGAGCGCGCACGCTTGTTTGAGCTACCACGCTCCTCATGGGCAGATTATGAAGCATCATTGATTAGTCAAGGTGGTGGTATCTTCTCGCGCCAAGACAAAACCATCGCTATCAGTCCTGAGATGAAGTCGCTCTTCGATATCAGTGAAGACAGCCTTGCACCGAATGATTTGATCAGTGCGTTACTACGTGCACCTGTCGATCTTATCTGGAATGGTGGTATCGGTACTTATGTCAAAAGTGCAAACGAAACACATGCTGATGTGGGCGACCGTGCAAATGATTCGCTGCGTATCGATGGTAATGAGCTACGTGCAGCCGTCGTTGGTGAAGGTGGTAACTTAGGTCTAACCCAGCAAGGTCGTATCGAGTACGCTCAAACGGGCGGACGTATCTATACAGATGCAATCGACAACTCAGGCGGTGTTAACTGCTCGGATCATGAAGTCAACATCAAAATCCTACTCGGCAAAGTGGTCGAGCAAGGCGATATGACGCTGAAGCAACGTAATGAGCTGCTTGAGAGTATGACTGACACCGTAGCAGAATTGGTACTACGTCAAAACTACTTACAACCACAAGCGATTGAGCTGAGCCATATTCGTGCCGCAGCCAACCTGAGTGATCATCAGCGCTTTATTCAGATGCTAGAGAGTGAAGGGCGTCTGGATCGTGCAATTGAGTATCTACCATCAGATGAAGAGATTGCGAAGCGTCAAAAAGCGGATATTGGTCTGACCAACCCTGAGCTAGCAGTGGTCTTGGCTTATGGCAAGATGTGGGTTTATGACAATCTACTACTATCTGATTTACCAGATGATCCGTACTTTATCAATGAGCTACGTAAGTACTTCCCAGATGAGCTTGCGTCACGCTTCTTCGATGAGATGACTGAACACCGTTTGCATCGCGAGATTATCAGTACTTACTTGACCAACAGTGTGGTCAACCGCTTAGGTATTGAAGCGCTATTCCGTCTCTTTGAGGAAACCGATCAATCACTAGCCACTATCGTACGTGGTTATGCGATTAGCCGTGATGTATTCAACGTATCGCGTGCTTGGAAAGCCCTTGAAGCTCTAGACAATCAAGTTGAGGCGACATTATTGCTGAACCTTGAGCTACGTCTACGTGATTCACTTGAGCGCGGTGTGGTCTGGTTCATCAATGCCTTTGGTCAAAATCTGCAAGTCGCTGATATGATTAGCCGCTTTAGTGAAAGCGTTGAAAAACTGACTAAGCCAAGTGGTTTTATCGAGCAGCAATTTGCACAATATCTGCAAGAAGACACCAAGCGCTTGATGCAAAAAGAGCTGTCTGATAATGATGCTACGCTATTTGCGATGCTACCGTACCATGTCGATGCGCTTGATGCTGCATTGCTTGCTGAGCAATATGAGCGTCCTGTCGATGAGATTGCAACTTTATACTTTGAAGCTTATCAAGTATTGCAATTAGACTGGATGATGGAAAATATTGCGAACCTACCACAGCAAGACTATTGGGATCGCCGTGCACGCCATGCGTTAGTGAACGAGCTGTCACGCAGCTTGCGCCTATTAATGGATGCGGTACTCTCAAAACCAGATGCTAAGCAAGCATTTAGTGAATGGAGAGCAAGACACGTCGATCAGCTTGCAGCAGTCACCACAGAGATGAATAAGTTAGATGAGCTTCATAGCAACGATGAAGAAGGTCAAATCGGTCTTTCAACGTTGTCAGTATTGATGAGTGAGCTTAGTGGTTTAGTTACTAAGTAATGAAGTAATATCACTCCCAAACTGTCGCACAAAAAAACCACCGTTCTTAATGTTCGGTGGTTTTTTATTGTCTAAAAGAAATGGTTTAATTAAAAGTATTAAGTAGTAAAGTGATTAACCTAACTTATGATGCTTTTTCACTGACGACTTTATGACATCCTTGACCACTGATTCGACTAAATCCGCCCGAGAGCTTTTCGACCTTGATTTGGGTTAAAATGCGATCTTTTAGGGCCTGAACATGGGATATCACCCCGATTAATTTACCTTCTTGCTGTAAATTGGTCAGCGTATCAAGCGCAATGTCTAAGGATTCCTCATCCAATGTACCAAATCCTTCATCCAAAAATAGCGAATCTACCCGAATATTTTGACTGGCCATCTGTGAGAGTCCTAATGCTAACGCTAGGCTAATGATAAAACCTTCGCCGCCTGAGAGGTTTTTAGTACTGCGAATTTCACCACCTTGATAGTTATCAATCACATTTAGCTCAAGTGGACTATTATCATCACGAGCCAGCAAATAGCGATCGCTCATTTTTTGCAGCTGCGTATTGGCGTGAGTGACCATAAGGTCAAAGGTTAGCCCTTGAGCAAAAGTACGGAACTTTTTGCCATCAGATGAACCAATCAATTTATGCAATTGTTGCCAAACTTGCAGTTTGTCCTTTTGAGCAGTGATAGCATCAAGCTGTGCCTGTTGGGTGGTTTTTTTGTCTTCATTGTCCTTTAGACGCTGACTGATTGCACCGATTGACTCAATTCGTTTGTTAAATTCATCTTGGGCTTGTGATTGCTTTTGGGTAAGCGTTTCTCTATCGTCTACTGTCAGCGGATTGGCTTGTTTATCTGCAAGTGTTTTTTGTGTTGCATCCAATAAAGATTGCGCTTGCTTTAGGGCATAATCGATATGCTGTTGCTGCTGTCTAAGTGCGTTACGCTCATCTATGGGCAGGCGCGCCGCCAAAAATTCTGCTTCCGTATCAAAGCTAGAGGTGGCAAGTGTGTTATTAAATGCAGTATGTTGCGTTTCTAAGGTTTGCGTAGCTGCTTCGATACGATTGGCTAAGTTTTCTTGCTGCTTTATGAGCTGTTGCAAATTATACGTCTCTTTATCCAGTTGTCGTTGGGCAACACTGTGCGCCTCTTGTGCTTGCTCTAGAGTGTCTCTAAGCGTACGCTCAGCTGCTTCTAGGTCGGCCGCCTCAAAAACCTCTGCGCGTTCGTCTTGAAACTGGGTTAGTGCAGCTATTTGTTTATTCTTCGCTTGCATTAGACTGTTAAGCGAATCGGTATCTTTTTTTAGCTGTGCTTCTTTATTCTCAATATATGCTTTTATGCGTTCAAGGTCGCTCTGTATTGTCTGCTGTTTGTCCTTATCTTCAGCGAAAGCGTCTTTTAGCTGTACGAGGGCGCGGCGCTGCTGACGTAGTTCTTCAAGATAACTATCATAATCTGCATTGCTCAGAATTTTTTGCTGTTTAATGCTAGCCGATAACAACTGTAGGTTCTCGGGCGCACGTTGCAAGGTGCTCAGCGCCTCTGTCGGATAGCTACTGGCAGCATAAGGGTCAATACGCTGCAAAATGGCGGTAATGAGCGTTTGTAGTTCAGCAAAGTTCTCTGTGATTTTATTGTCAATACCCGTTATATTACTTTCGGTAATGGTGATTTTGTATCTCTGCTCAGTGATATCATTTGCTAGTACTTGCTGGTCTTGTGACGCCGTCTCTAGCGTCTTACGCAAACGGCTCATATCTTCAAGAAGTCTGTCATAGAGTGCTAACGAATCTTTGATACGGTCTTTATATGTCGCTAATTTGTTTTTGCTGGCGGTAAGCACTGGCACGATATCGTTATCACTACCCAACGCCAGTAACGGTTGTATCAAGTTGGCAATAGTACTGTCAGCTAAGTTTTCATCATTCATCTGCTGGCTGATGACATACAGCAGTTCTGTTATGGCGGTATCATGCTGCTGTATTTGCGCAGTGAGTTCGGCTTGCTGATTTTTTTTACTCGCAAGCGTACTTTGTTTACTTGCCTGCTCAATCTGCTGGGCAGTGATGCTTTTATTCAGCTCGGTAATTTGTTCATCTAAAACACTAATATACTGCGCTAATTGGGAGTTTTCGTCATCGGGTAAAAGGTGCGGGTGATTTTGAGCGTAAGGGTGCTCAAGCGCACCGCATAGAGGACAAGGTGTACCGTCTTGTAAATCGGCAATATAGTTCTCTAGCGCCGCAACCTTTTGTTGTAGTTGTAGCTGATTCAATTTGTCTTGGTGCTTTTCTTGCGTACTTTTGAGGCTTGCTTTTTTCGTTGTAATCAACTTTTCATAGCCATTGATTTCACTCTCTAGCTGCTCGATGTGACTGGTGATTTGTATCACTTGTGCGTTAAGGTCACGGCGCTGCTGGTCATGAAAGTGCAGCTGATCGAGCTGCTGGCTAGTGCTGTCTATCTGCTCTTGTGTCTCACGCATCTGTGTGACCGATTGCGCTTGAATCAGCTCGCTTTGTGCTTTTTTTAGTGCGATTAATTGCTTTTGGGTGACTTCATTTTTATCACTTTGTGCTTGTTGGCGTTGCTGTTGTACTACCAATGCGGTTTTGTATTCTTCTAATTCACGTGTTTGGCGTATCTTGTCTTGCGAAAGCACTGAATTTTGATGTATTACCGCTTTTAGGCGACTGCACTTTTCATCAAAAATGGCAATATGGCCGTCTAAATAGCTTAAATTATCCGTACCGGTAAGTTTTTCGGTCAATTGCGCGCTTTGGTTTTCTTTATCTATGGCAATGCTTTTTTGCGCGGCAATATTTTCAAGCAGTTGCTCAGCGTCTGCCTGAAGTGTGTCATGTCTGACACGTGTATCGTTTAAAGCGCGACGTTGCTGGTCAATCTCGTTGTCGAGGTCACGTGCTTTCTGAATTTTAGGCCGTGCAATTTGCATTGTGTTTTCTGCATCTTGACGCTGTGTTAGTTGCTTCTCTAGCTGTGTGCGAGCGCTTTTTGTGAGTGCTTGCTGCTTAGGTAAGTCATATTCGAGCTGCGCTTTTTCTCGGCTTAATTCGTTAACGTGCTTGCGGGTAGATGATAACTCACCAAACTGACTATCAATCTCCAACGCTTTATTAGCAGCGATTAAGCGTTTGGCACTAGGGATGAAGTCTTGCTGAGCCTGCTGAGCCTGCGCTAGATCATTTTGATAAGTATTCAGTTTTTCTTTTGACTCTGTCACGCTATCTAGCCACTTTATCTTTTCGGACAAATCTTGAATGGTTTGCTGCTGCTCACTTTGGGCACTTTGATATGACTGCAAGTCAGCCTTTAACTGACTTTCTTCATCAGCATCTAGAAGCATTAAGCCATCTAAACCGTATTGTAGCTTGCTGAGAATTTCTTCTTCGGTACGTTTCTTATCATGAACCTGTGTTGAGATGGTAGCGTAAATATCAGTGCCAGTGATTTTCTCTAAAATATCTGCGCGTTCATCAGCCTTTGCCTTTAGAAATGCTGAAAAACTGCCCTGAGCTAGCAATATAGAGCGAGTGAACTGTTGAAAATCCATCCGAGTCAGTTCAATGATCTTGTTTTTGGTATGCTTTAAGGTACTCTCTAACAGCTCATTCTCTTTTGACGAGTCATCAACGTTTATCTTAGCGATTTCATGAGTCGCATCTTGCAGATTGCCATCTGCTTTATTGTAAGCACGGCGTTGCCCCCAGCGGCAGCGATACTGCTCACCATTTAAGTCAATCACTACTTCAGCGAAACACTCTGCCGTCTGCCGCGTCATCACCTCATTACTGCTCTTACTGATACTATTAATCCTTGGCGTCTCACCATATAGCGCTAAGCAAATAGCATCCAATATGGTGGTCTTGCCAGCACCTGTTTGCCCAGTGATAGCAAAGATACCTTCATTGGTAAAGGCAGTATCAGCAAAATCAATATGCCATTCGCCTTTTAGGGAGTTGAGGTTTTTTAGTCTGAGTTCGATTAGGCGCATGGATAAGTCTTAATATTAGTAATAGCCGCAACTGCGAAAAATTGAGAGAGATAAGGAAGTGTGGTCATGATATGTCACTTATATCATTCTGCCTGTTTGTCTTCATGACGTAAGTTATAAAGTATCTGACCATAGGCATCGCGCAATGAGTCTTTTTGAGAATCAGCCACATCATTTATCGTCAAGCAGCGCTCAAACACTTCCATTTCATTTAAGTCCTGCAAGTTCTCAGATGTTTGCTGCTGATTGAGGACTTTATTATAAGTACGAGTGTTTTTTATCTTAAGCACTTCACATGGCAACCCTTCTACCATTGCTTGCACTTGCTCACGCAAATCACTGACGATTTCGTCACCTGTATAGACAATCTCTAGCCAAATAGAGTCCGATTGTGTAAGCGCTTGAATGGTTTGTTCAATTGTGGTTAGGTCACCAGATATTTGCGCCAATTGTTGGAACTTTGGAATGGGTAGGGATACTACTTGCATCTGATTAGCGTCATCGCGATGTAGAATTTTATTGCTATTCACGGCGTCAGTAGAAGTTTCTCGAATGCTTTTATATTGCTCAGGCTGAATAGGAGTATTTTCTACGACAGTAGATTTTTTAACTTCCTCATCTTCTAATGGCTCATCAAAGCCAAACAAGTCATCCATGAAAGGCAGTTCCTGACTAGACACTTTTTTAGCGGTTTTTTCTGCTAATTTATCTACTGTTTTTTTAACTTTGGAGACTCCAATGTCAGCATCTATATTGATAGCATGAGGAGTAATATCGTCAGGTGCGACGTTTAACCCTAAAATGTCGTTATTAAAATGCTCTGCGGCACCAAACTGTACCAGCAATACTTGCTTTTGCTGTTTGGCCTCTCCGAAACCCATCGCGATGGGTGAGCCTGAATAGCGAATACTCTCACGACCGCCAACGCGCTGTGGCACGTGCAAATGCCCAAGTGCCACGTAATCGAAGCCATCATTGAACATATCGGCGGAGATTTTACCTAGTGATCCGACATATAGCTCGCGTACACCATCATCCTCGGTTGTTCTGCCACCAGACGCGAATAGATGTCCTGTTGCGATGATAGGAATATATCGCTGATGCATTTTGATTAAGTCGGCTTGCTTAGACTTCGCAATGTCTGCAATATTGTCATAATGCTCGCAAATACCAGCGATAACATTGGCGTCTTTGCTATCTGCGGACTCGCCAGCGCTACTGCTACGCACATCACGGTCGCGCAGGTAGGGTACAGCGGCGATGATGCAATGAGGATTATTATCATCATCACCCAAGACCAATACTTCATCTTCCAAGTCATCACAAGCCGTGCCAATCACATGGACGTTCAAAAACTTAAGCACATTGCTTGGCGCGTCTAAAAATGTCGGTGAGTCATGATTACCTGCGACAATAACCACATGCTGACAGCAGGAGCGTGAGACCTTACCCAAAAACTCATAATACAGCGCTTGGGCTTTATTGCTTGGGGTCATGGTATCGAAGATATCACCTGCGACGATCAATATATCTACTTGCTGTGCGCTGATGGTGTCTTGTAGCCAATGCAGGAATAACTCAAACTCTTCATAGCGAAGACGCCCATATAGGCGTCGCCCCAAGTGCCAGTCTGAGGTATGCAATATGGTCAAAGGTTTCATTTGCGTGGTCAAAGAAGAAGACAAGCTAGCATCAGGTATGGGCATAAGTAGACTATGATTATGAGCAGTAGAAAGTCTTCATTCTAGCAAGAATCGTTGAGATTTGCGCTGTTGCCAAAAGAAAACCCTACCAATAATATACTGGTAGGGTTTTCTTCTTATTTGAGACTCATCGTTTTGCAGGTTAGCAGTAAGCGCTAGTCAACAATCAATTGCTCCAGACCATCTCCTTGCTGTGTTGCAAGATTTGCGACCATTGATAGGGCATGTGCTTGTTGGTCTATCGGTTGTTTTACTGCTTCACCTCTTGAGCCTTCACGCAACCAATTTTTAGCTATATCATCGCTGTTTTGACTGTGCTGCTGATTTTGTAAATTATACCAAGCCAAATCATGATGCAAGCTGACCACGTCGCCCATGATGAGAAGGGCAGGCGTTGGCAATTGTGCTTGTTCTTGTTTGGCAACAATCGTTGCAAGCGTACCTGTCAATACTTGCTGATTGGACATACTCGCATTAGAGACGATAGCAATCGGCGTCTCGCTACTACGACCAGCGTCAACCAAGCCTTCAGTCAAACGTGCCAGCGAGTGCAGACCCATATAAAATACGACCGTCTCATCAGTATTTAAGAAACTCTTAAAGTTACTGTTAGGTGCACCAGCTTTCAAAAATCCTGTCACAAAACGCACTGATTGTGAATGGTCACGGTGAGTGAGCGGAATGCCTGCATAGCTAGCAGCGGCATTGGCTGCAGTGATACCCGGTACGACTTGATATGGCACATTATGTGCCCGCAGGCTTTCGATCTCTTCGCCGCCACGTCCAAAGATAAATGGATCGCCACCTTTTAAACGCACCACACGTCGGCCTTGTTTGGCATGATTGACAAGTAGCTCATTGATGCCTAATTGCGCAACTGTATGATTGCTGCGTTTTTTACCGACGAATACTTTATCAGCATCACGGCGACATAAGTCCAACACCTGCGGTGAGACTAACGCATCATAAAATACCACATCTGCTTGTTGCATCAAACGAAGTGCTTTAAAGGTCAACAGCTCTGGATCACCCGGGCCTGCGCCTACGATATAAACTTCGCCAACGGCTGGTAACTCTTTTTCTGATTCATCAGATAGAGTAGAAGCAATCGTGTCTGTCTCTTTTACCGCATCTGCATTGTCGCTTTTCTTACTGATAGCAGCGGCAGTACTATCCAAATCAGCTTGCAGTTGTGCAGCCGCTTCAGTTTCATTACCTGCAAACATGAGCTGACTGACCTGACCTTCAAATGCGCGCTCCCAAAACTGGCGACGTCCAGTAAGCGTCGGTATTTTGGCTTTTACCTCACTGCGGAATTCACCTGCCAGCTTGGCCAATTTACCATAGCCTTGCGGGATTAATGTCTCAAGGCGTGCACGTAATAGACGTGCCAGCACAGGCGCCTTACCATTTGATGAAATACCAATCACGATGGGATTACGATCGATAATAGCTGGAAAAATAAAGTCACATAAATGCGGCGTATCGACCACATTGACTGGAATGTTTAGCTCAGTCGCATCTGCATGAATTTGGTGATTCAGCGTCTCATCATCAGTCGCGGCAATGATTACTCGTGCGCCTGACATATAGGTTTTATTATAATTCTTATAGATAAATTTATGTTTGCTGTCAGTTAGCAAAGCTTGTAGCTCATGGCTGATATCAGGTGCAAGTATAGTGATACAGGCGCCTGCACGGCTGAGCAAATCCGCTTTACGCAGTGCCACTTCGCCGCCGCCCACGATGAGCACTTTACGGTCTTCTAATTTAAAAAATAGCGGGAAGGTGTTCATAATGTCACCGTATATTTAATTGTTTATTATAAAAGGTAGAAAAGATATAAGGAATGCCGCCATTATGAGGTATCACAAGCACACTCTCACCTAGTGAATTGGCATTAGTATATTCGTTTTTGTCATGTTAATGATGATTTTTTGTGAGAAAGGGAATAGGTTTTATAAGACATGATAGGCGTACTAGAGGTTTAGAAGGGCATAATTTTATATTTTTTAATTCAGAACAATTATGAAGGCATCATAATGAGTCAAAACAATACGTTTAATAGACTAAAAAAATCAAGTACTGTCTTTTTCGGACTGATTTTAGGGTTGCTAGTTAGTTCAGATGTACTAGCAGAATGCGCGTTGGCTGAAGGTTATAAGTTACCAAATGGGGTTGTATTTGATGAACACTGTGAGTTTGATGGTGAACTCGCGCCCGTAATAAAAGGTAGTAAGTATGGATTCATCGATAAGCAAGGTGTGATAAAAATACCAACACAGTATGACTTTCCAATTGCTTTTGTAGAAGGTCTAGCAAGTGTTCATAAGGACAACTTATCCGGATACATTAATATGCAGGGTGAAGTTATTATACCTCTCAAATACAGCCTTACTTATCCATTTGAAGATGGTTTAGCTGTGGTTGGGGTAGATAATAGAAGAGGAGTCATTGATAAACAGGGACAGATAATTATTCCGATAATATACGATGATTTAATGGGTTTTAATGAGGGTTTATCTGCAGTTGAGAACGAAGGGAAGTATGGATACATTGATATTAATAATAAGTTAGTTATTCCTTATGAATATGATTCTACTATTTCCTTTACAGAAGGCCTAGCAGCAGTTGAAAAAAATGAAAAGTTCGGATTTATAGATAGGCTAAATAATATCGTGATACCCATTGAATATTATAGTGCGACTTGGTTTTCAGGTGGTTTAGCCGTCGTTAATAATGATGATAAGTTTATGATCATTAATAGGTCGAATCAAGTAGTCAAAGAGCTAGACTATGCAATGGTCTTCCCCTTCATTAACGGATTAGCACTTGTCTTGTCTATGATAACGGTAAGCATGGATTTATTGACAAAAATGGTGATGTAGCAATTGAATTAGACTATGATGACATTCCATTTATTGATCCTTTTAAAGATGGTACCGCCTATGTCAAAAAAGATGGTGAATGGTTCTACATTAATAGACAAGGTAAACGTGTAGAAAACAAGTTTTAAGTCCAATGAAAAACTGAAAAAAGCCCTTTCTTAAATCAAAGAAAGGGCTTCTCAAATTCATAAACAGCTAAAATTACAACTGCGTGTGCAGACCGCACTCACGGCTTTCTTCTACTTTAGTTGGATCAAAGTAGTCATGCTCGTTTGGCAAGTTGTGCTCATCTAAGTATACATCCAAATCTGCATCGGTTTTTTCAAACAATGGCGCTACCTTTAGTACGCCGTCTTTTGATAAGCTAAGTACATCAAGCCCTTGACGGAACTCAGTTTGGTCTTTACGAATCGCGTTAAACCATACGTCAGGCTTTAGCTCAGCAAGGGCGCGGCGGAATGGCTCAAGTTTCACTTGTTCAGTGAATTCGCCATGTTGCGGGTTGTCAATGCCTGGGATGCCATTCATGGTGGCGTCACGATGGGCAGCGGTTTGTTTTGGGATATAAGTCACAACGTTGAGATCAAGATCACGAATCAATTTGTTGGCAAACTGATAAGTAGCATCAGTGTTGTAGCCTGAGTCTACCCATAATACAGTAATATCAGGGCGCTGTTTAGCAACCAAATGCAAGATCGCTGATTCATACGGACGGAAGTTGGTGGTGATGATTGGGTTTTTGGCTTGCGTCAATGCCCACTCAACGATTTGCTCAGGTGATTTACCTTGCAAATCTTGGTTTGCTTGGTCGATATCTAGGTTTGGGTGTAATTGGCTCATAATACATTCCTTAATAATTGTTAATATAAAAATAGCGATTTGATAGTGAATAATAAAATCAGTTTTTTGAGAACATCGGTAATGCTGAAGCGTCTCGACCATCATAGCTACTGGCTAGGGCAGTGAAGGCTTGGCTAATATCAGATTTAGCATCATGCTCATTGAGTACAAAGCTGGTCGCACCAGCGCGCAGCAAATAAGCGATTTGATCACGACCAAACGCGCCTGCCATGCGAATATCACCTTCATAACCAAGCTGACGCAGGGTCTGTGCAAAACTAAAACCGCGACCGTCTACAAAACTTGGGACATGAATGACGATCAAGTCTTGCGTCAATAAAAATTCTTTTACATCAGACAGATCATCAGCATCGGTGTTGGATGTGATCCACACACCCAATCGGCTGCTGTGCTGCTTGAGGATATCCAATACTTGCTCTAGCAAACCGTTTGCCAGTTTTCCATCAGCATTTAATAAATCTGCTAGTGGGACAAGTACATCAACTTTTTCTTGTTTGTGTAACAGCTCAAGTAAGGTCAGGTTTGATAACGCGATACCGTCAGGCAGCTGCGCTGTCGCTAGCGCTTGCCAAGTATCTTCGCCACTGATGTCTGCGCCATGGCTATCAAGCACATGATGATTAGCCATAGACCTTCTCCTTAAAGGGGGCGATACCAACGCGGTCAATCACGTCACCAAAACCCTCAACATCTTGTTCGTTAGTGCCGCGTATATCGAGATACACATCTAAAATGGTTTGTAGCGTGCTGGCCACATCATCCGCTGGCACCGCTTTTCCTAAGATTTTGCCCAATTTGGCGTCATTACTAGAGTTACCGCCAAGGCTAATCTGATACCAGTGCTCGCCTTTTTTGTCCACACCCAAGATGCCGATATCACCTGTGTGATGATGGGCGCAAGCATTCATGCAGCCTGACATGTTTAGGCGAATATCACCAAGATCATACAAGTAATCTAAATCATCAAACTGCTTTTCGATTTGCTCAGCGATATTGTGCGTAGTCGCATTGGCCAGTGAGCAATAATCCCAACCTGGGCAGACAATCATGTCGGTTAAGGTGTTGATATTGGCGCGTGCTAAATGCAAATCTGATAGCTGCTGCCACAATTCATAAAGCTCATTGGTTTGCACATCAGCGAATACCAGATTTTGCTGATACGTACCGCGCAATTCACCAAAGCTATAACGATCAGACAAATCGGCAAGCGCATCCATTTGCGCATCACTCAAGTCACCTGATGGCACATAACGACCGTCCACCAGTCCGGCTTTTAAAGAGATCACTACCGCACGGTAACCGTCCACCTTATGTGCCACGGTGTTTTGCTTATACCAATCAGCGAAATCTTTATTGTCTGCCAATTGTGCTTGCAACTCTGATTGTACTGCGAGCGCATCAAATGACTGATAATCAGGCATGCTAAAGTAGCTAGCAGCGGTGTCAAAATTCTCTTCAGTCAAGGTAAGCGGGCCATCTTTAGTATGTGCTTCCCAGTCAGCCTCCACCAATTTGCCAAACTGATTGCCACCTAAGCTATCAACCAAAATTTTAATACGGGCTTTGTACTTGTTATCACGGCGACCATGCAAGTTATAAACGCGCAAAACGGCATCCAGATAGCTGAGTAAATGCTCACGAGGTAAAAACTTGCGAATCGTTTTGCCGATAATAGGGGTACGCCCGAGGCCACCACCAACGATCACTTCAAAGCCAAGCTCGCCTGCGTCATTGGTAACGACGTGCAGACCCACATCATGGACTTGCGTCGCAGCTCGATCCGCTTCGGTACCGATGACTGCAATTTTAAATTTACGTGGTAAAAAGGCAAACTCAGGGTGGAAGGTTGACCACTGACGGATAATCTCACAATAAGGGCGTGGGTCAGCAATTTCTTCTTTATGGATACCCGCATAAGGATCCGTTGTCGTATTACGGATACAGTTACCTGAGGTTTGGATGGCATGCATCTGTACTGTCGCAAGCTCAGCCAAAATGTCTGGCACTTCTTCTAGTTTTGGCCAGTTCAGCTGAATATTGGTACGGGTGGTCATGTGCCCATAGCCTTTATCATACTTACGGGTAATCTCAGCCAATTTGCGTAGCTGATAGCTGGCAAGCAAGCCGTAAGGAATGGCGATACGGAGCATAGGCGCATAACGCTGGATATACAAGCCGTTTTGCAATCGCAGTGGTAAGTACTGCTCCTCGGCAAGCTCACCTGCCAAAAACCGCTCGGTTTGGTCGCGAAATTGGGCAACTCGTTCCTCTACCAAAGTCTGGTCAGCGTAATTATATTGATACATGACGTAATCTCAGTTTTGTTTTTAATCTTAAAATCAGCGACGAAAATGATTTGCGTGTGTAATAGGTTTTATTGCCGTTCGCAATGTAAATAATTCAGCTATACATCATATAAGCTTGTAGCCAGAAACATAAATTCCTTTCAGACATATCCATATCCAAACACAGCATAAATTTTCATAACGAAAGTTAGGTAGCCTATGCGTATCAAATTTAATGCCCAGTCGCTAGTACGCTACTTATTATCTAGCGACGGCTTTCTTCTCAGTTTTGTACATTTAATCGCTTTTGCATTTTTGCTCATCTCTTCCAACCATTCTTTTTATAAGAGGTTTTAATAACTATATGTCTCAAACTCAAAGCCAAACCCAATCACAATTCAAATCAAAGCTGGTTCCACCACATGGTAGTGCAGAGCTTAAGCCACTATTATTAAACGGTGCAGCACGTGATCAAGCATTAGAGCTTGCCAGCACATTGCCGACCATCACTCTAAGCTCACGTGAGCGTGGTGATTTAATCATGTTCGGTATTGGTGGTTTTACTCCGTTAAATGGTTTTATGAATCAAGCGGACTGGCAGGGCGTGGTAGACAACATGCGTCTGCAAAGCGGTGAAAACGCTGGCTTGTTTTGGCCAATTCCTATCACTTTGTCTGCGCCAAAAGAAACTGCGGATAATTTGAGTCAAGGCGACAAAGTAGCCTTGGTCGCTCAAGATGGCGAAGTCATGGGTATCTTGACGGTAGAAGAGACTTATACCATCGATAAAGAACATGAGTGTCAGCAAGTATTCACGACCACGGATTCAGAGCATCCGGGCGTACAGCAAGTATTGAGCCAAGAAGCCATCAATATTGCCGGTAGCGTTGAAGTATTAAGCGAAGGTGAGTTCCCAGCACTATATCCAGAAATCTACAAAACGCCAGCAGAAACACGCGCAATTTTAGATGCTAAAGGCTGGAAAACAGTGGCTGCATTCCAAACGCGTAATCCAATGCACCGCTCACATGAGTATTTGGCCAAGATTGCGATTGAGATCTGTGATGGTGTGTTGATTCATTCATTATTAGGGGCATTGAAACCTGGCGACATCCCAGCAGAAGTTCGTCAAGAAGCCATCAAAACCTTGATCGACAACTACTTTAGACAAGATACCGTTATCCAAGCAGGCTATCCGTTGGATATGCGCTATGCTGGCCCACGTGAGGCATTATTACATGCGCTATTCCGTCAAAACTATGGCTGTAGCCATCTGATTGTTGGTCGTGACCATGCGGGTGTCGGCGATTACTACGGTGCGTTTGATGCGCAAACGATTTTTGAGCACGTTGGTAAAGATGACCTTATCACTCAGCCGCTCAAAATTGGCTGGACGTTCTGGTGTAATGCTTGTAATGCGATGGCCTCTGACAAGACTTGCCCGCATGACGCCTCTGAACACGTTAAAGTGTCAGGTACTAAGCTGCGTAAAGCACTATCAGAAGATGAAGATGTACCAGATAACTTTAGCCGTCCAGAAGTACTACAAATTTTGCGTGACTACTATGCCGGCATTGCAAAAGAAGAGCGTGCTGAAGTTAAATTAACGGGTGCATCTGCGGTATAAGGGCAGATCATCAGGATAAATAACTCGTACTAAGCCAGTTATAAAAAAGGTGTCAGACTTATAGTCTGGCACCTTTTTGTTTTTATCATCATGTTTAAAATGGAAAACAACTTAACGCATACTAGCGCTGTCTCTTAAATCTCCAAGCCTTCTGCCAGCTTCTTATATTCTCCAGCAAGAGAGCCACCACCTGAGCAAAAATAGTTCAGTGCATACTTATCTGGGCTGTCGATGATGAGGGAGTCGTCCTTAAATTGGAAAAAAGCCGTGCTGCCATTTACCTTTGACTGAAAAATCATACCATGAGCAGTATCTTGGCCCATCAATGTCGCCTTACTATCGAAGTGACAAGTAGGTTTTTTGATATCGCTGCGTGAACGAACTTTAATGTCAATCTGTCGATCACCATCTGCTCGTACCATCACGCCAACCCAATCATAGCCTTGTACTCGTTTATCGTAGTCGGCAGTAGCGTAATCCGCTGAAACCTTGTCTGCTGAGACATTGTCACCCAAATCATTATTTTGAATAGCTGGCAAAGTAGATGTTGTACTGGCAACTGATTTAACCGTGCTGTGGTTAGCGCTGTTCACAGTGGGCGACATACTATTACAGCCTGTTAAAGCAGCTAGGGTAGAGGTCAACATTATTAGCCCTACAATAGAACGAAATTGACGGTATAAAAGAGTCATATAAGGGCCTTTGGTCAAGTAGGAGGGTAAGGTTTGCATAGCATCAGGATAATGAAAGTATCATTAATACAGCAAACTTCATGACGTACAAATAATGGTACAGCCTACCCAAATCATAGTCTACTTAATAAACCTGCCAGCAGTTATGTACCTCCTTTTATGCTTGATGCTGCAAAACGATTGCTCCTATCACTTATGCCAACTTCACTAGTCGATAAGCTAATTCGTCACTAAGCGTTTGCTATTTATGCTGCTAGCATAGCTTGCATCATCCCGACAACCGAACTCAAAAAATTGTAGGCCCTGTGATGATGGTCAAGATTTTGACAAAACGCTTCTAATACTTTTATCGAGAGAATCATGCAAAAAAAATTCCAACAAATCAGCATTGCTAGCATTCAATCAACTAATAATAAGCCTGTAAAAGCGCGTGTACTTGCCACCAGCGGCATGCTCGCAGCAGCGATGATAATGACAGGCTGCAGTCCAACAGAAGCGACGCAAAATGACGCGACGAATAATGCAAGTGGCGAGACGCAAGATGTCAATTTACTCAACGTTTCCTATGATGTATCTCGCGACTTTTATAAAGACTACAACACTTTATTCAGTACCGACTATCAGAAGACTCACCCAAATAGCAAAGTAAATATCAATCAATCACATGGCGGCTCTAGTAAGCAGGCGCTCTCTGTCGCCAATGGTCTACAAGCCGATGTAGTGACCTTTAACCAAGAGAGCGATATGAATCTGTTGGTGGAGAAAGGTTTGGTCGCTGCTGACTGGCAGCAAGCACTACCAAATAATGCCGTGCCGTATACTAGCACCATGGTGCTACTGGTTCGCGCTGGTAATCCAAAAAATATCAAAGACTGGTCAGATTTGGCCCGTAATGATATCGATGTGGTCATCCCAAACCCGAAAACCAGTGGTACAGCGCGTTATGCCTTCTTGGGTGCTTATGGCTACGGCTTGCACCAATTCAAAGAAAGCAGTAATGAAAACCCTGTAAAAACCAATGATTTCATCAAAAAGCTGCTGGCAAACGTGGTTACTTATGACAATGGCGCACGCGCTGCGACGACCAGCTTTACTCAACGTGGTTTAGGTGATGTGTTGATCACGACCGAAAATGAAGCACATTTGACTGCCCAGCAATTTGCAAAGGGTAACGTTGATATTGTATACCCGAGCTATTCGATTACGATTGCCAACCCAGTAGCGGTCGTAACATCAGTGACTGAAAAATCTGGTAAGACGGAAGCGGCTAGTGCTTATCTGAAAGGTTTATGGGACAAACCTGCACAAGAGCTCATGGCAGAGATGTATATGCGTCCAAGCAACGAGCAAGTCTTAGCCGATCACAAGGATACGTTGCCTGATATAGAGACGTTTGATCCTGTGGCGGTCTTTGGCTCATGGAACCAAATTATGGATGGATTTTTTGTCGATGGCGGCCGTTTTGATCAGCTGGCGAGCACCAAGACGAGCAGCAAGTAGCCGCTGATGGTTTGATTCATATAACTGTCTATCTCGCTATTATCAGTAATAGTACATACAAGAAAGCGCATATTGGGCAGTTAGCATTTGTGCCAGTAGTGACACTGTTTATTGCCAAACCAACAGTTATACGTGACATCCAGTACGATAAATTATTGATATGTTTAGGTTTGTCCGCTTGTTATTCCCTTTTGGCAATAACATACGCATATTCATCATTAAACATAATAAGATGGCACTGTTAGCATACTTGCATTACACAACAGACATCTTTGAGGTATTTATGACAGACGTAGCTCGTTATCAACAGAAAAGTAAAACTCTTAGTGCCTTGAGTATTGCTGGCGTTGCTTTGACCCTTGGTCTAGCTGGCTGTAACAACAGTGAGACTACTGAGGCCGCAGCTGATGGTTCAGCGACGACAGAAGGGCAAAATATCGAGCTACTTAATGTCTCATACGATGTGGCACGTGACTTCTATAAAGACTACAACCCGTTGTTTGTTGAGCACTACAAAGCTGAAAACCCAGACAGCAATATCTTAATCAAACAGTCACATGGCGGCTCAAGTAAGCAAGCATTGTCTGTTGCCAACGGCCTACAAGCCGATGTTGCTACCATGAACCAAGGGTCTGATATTGAGCTGCTTGAGAAAAAAGGCTTGGTTGAGTCAGATTGGGAAAGCAAATTCCCAGACAATGCGGTTCCTTTTACCAGTACGATCGTATTCTTGGTGCGTAAAGACAATCCAAAAAATATCAAAGACTGGGAAGACTTGACCAAAGACGGTGTTGAGATTGTCATGGCCAATCCAAAAGTGACGGGTAACGGTCGTTATGCGTTCTTAGGTGCATACGGTTATGGTCTACATGCTTTTAATGAAGATGAAACAAAAGCTAAAGGCTACGTAAAAGACATGCTAAAAAATGTCAAAGTCTATGAAAACGGCGGACGTGCCGCGACAACGACTTTCGTACAGCGCGGTATTGGTGATGTGTTGGTTACTTTTGAAAACGAAGCCAACCTTGCAGCGACTGATTTTGGCGCAGGTCAAGTAGACATCGTTTATCCAAAATACTCAATTAAATCAGAAAGCCCTGTAGCAGTTGTGAAGACGGTAACAGATAAAAAAGGCACTACAGACGCTGCCAAAGCGTATCTTGATTACTTATGGAGTGAGCCGGCTCAGCAGCTAGCGGCCAATCTATATCTACGTCCTAGCGTTAAGAGCGTGCTTGACAAAAACGGTGACAAATTACCGCCAGTTGAGACTTTCCGCCCGAACGATGCCTTTGGTACGTGGGATGAGATCATGAGCACTTACTTCAGCGATGGCGGTGTATTTGACCAATTGGCAATTAACGCGCCTCAGTAATCACTTGCTGAGTAGTTAGAGCAGCTACTGCGCTAACTACTGCAACAGATTAACTCAGTTAATCGTACAGTCAGTCATGAAGCACCCCATAAAGGACATGGTCGTACGCACTATGTCCTTTATATCATAAGCCGACCAATAATAATTTTGATAACAATGGTAATAATGGTCTTACAGTGAGCACCCTCGCTAAGTACCATCAGTTAGGCAATAGGACATCACTATGAGTGCAACATCTTCTTCTGCCAGTAAGCCCAGCAATAAAAAAGGTTGGCTGACCCGTTTGCGTCAGCGCAATGTGCTACCCGGGTTCGGTCTGAGCATGGGTATTACTGTCTTTAGCTTGTCGTTATTGGTGGTACTACCGTTTGCTATGATGGCTTATACCACGACGCAGATGGGTTGGACGGGCTTTTGGGAAACCATTACCCAGCCACAAGTCACTGCCGCTATCAAGCTAAGCTTATGGATGTCATTTTTAGCGATGTTGACCAATATGGTATTTGGCACACTGGTCGCATGGGTGCTTGTCCGCTATGAGTTTTGGGGTAAGTCACTGATTAATGCCTTGGTTGATTTACCATTTGCACTACCAACGGCCGTTACAGGTATCTCGCTTGCCACTTTATATGCGCCTAATGGCTTGATTGGTCAATGGTTTGCCAAGTTCGATATTCAGGTTGCCTTTACGCCGATAGGTATTTGGCTAGCACTGGTTGTGGTGAGCTTTCCTTTTATTGTCCGCGCGGTGCAGCCCGTACTTGCTGAGCTATCGGTTGAGTTTGAAGAAGCGGCTGCGGTACTGGGTGCTAATCGTTTGACGACTTTTCGTAAAGTGATTTTGCCAGAGCTATTGCCTGCTTTGTTAATGGGTGCAGGTATGATGTTTGCCCGTGCCACTGGCGAGTATGGTTCAGTTATCTTTATCGCGGGCAATATTCCGATGCAGTCTGAGATTTTGCCGCTTATCATTATCAGTAAACTTGAGCAGTTTGATATTCAAGGTGCTTCTGCGGTTGCACTATTTATGCTACTCATATCATTTGTCATCTTGCTCACCATCAATATCATGCAGTGGAAACTGTCGCGCCGTGTAGGAGCTCGCTAATATGCAAATATCTAATAGCTACGACTACCAAAGCAACGCTGCGACCAAAGATACGCCATGGATACGTCGCACCTTTATTGGCATCGCTGTACTGTTTATGATCGTCATGTTGGTTGTGCCATTATTGGCGGTGTTTTATGAGGCGTTTAAAAATGGTTGGCAGTTATATATCGCCTCGCTGGTCGATCCTGAAGCTTTGCAAGCCATCAAGCTGACGCTTATCACGGCAGGAATTGTCTTACCGATTAATATGGTAATGGGCATTGCGATTGCATGGTTGGTCACGCGCTATCAGTTTAAAGGTAAGCAGCTGGTCACCACGTTGCTTGATTTACCATTTTCGGTATCACCAGTGGTTGCAGGTTTGATGTTTGTGCTGCTGTTTGGACTGAACTCTACTATTGGCGGTTGGCTTGAGAGTATGGGTTTTCAGGTCATATATGCGGTGCCTGGTATTATTCTGGCGACGCTATTTGTGACCTTTCCGTTTGTGGCACGTGAGCTGATACCATTGATGCAGACCCAAGGCGACTCTGAAGAGCAAGCAGCGTTGACCTTAGGCGCGACTGGCTGGCAGACCTTTTGGCATGTGACATTGCCTAATATTAAATGGGCGCTGCTGTATGGTTTGATTTTGACCAATGCACGTGCGATGGGCGAGTTTGGTGCGGTCAGTGTGGTATCTGGTCACATTCGCGGCGAGACTAACACCATGCCGCTATTGGTTGAGATTGCCTATAACGATTATAACTTTACCGCTGCGTTTGCCTTATCGAGCATATTGGCTGCACTTGCCTTAGTGACGCTACTGATTCAGCAAGTCATGACCAAGATACAAGAGCGTAAATTTGCCAAGTCTGAGCGGCTTGCCAGTGCACCTGAGCTGCCAGTAAGTGCTAACGCCACTGCCGCCACTGAATCGACGAGTGCGGACAGTACTGGCAAGGTATAACTGCCATTATCTGATAAATGATGTTAATACTATTGATGCAGTCGCTATTCAGCTACTTGCCACGATACGACAAAAGATATAATAAGAGATACGATTATGAGCATTGAGATTCGCAACGTTAATAAAAAATTCGGCAATTTTACGGCTTTGGACAATATCAATATCACTGTGCCGACTGGCAAGCTGACGACGTTACTAGGTCCATCAGGCTGCGGTAAGACTACCTTGCTACGTATTATCGCAGGTCTAGAATATGCTGACTCTGGACAGGTATTGTTCGATGAGCTGGATGTGACCAATACTCCAGTCCAAAAGCGCCATATTGGCTTTATGTTTCAGCATTATGCACTGTTTCGCCATAAAAATATCGCGGACAATGTGGCGTTTGGATTGACCTTGTTGCCAAAAAACGAACGCCCAAGCAAAGCTGATATCAATAAGCGTGTGGCAGAGCTCTTAGACCTTGTACAGCTACCACAAGTTGCCAATGCTTATCCACATCAGCTATCAGGTGGTCAGCGTCAGCGCATTGCCTTAGCACGTGCACTTGCTGTCAAACCGAAGCTGTTGCTGCTAGATGAGCCGTTTGGTGCACTAGATGCCAAAGTCCGTAAAGAGCTGCGCACATGGCTAAAAAACATCCACCACGAGCTTGGTATCACCAGTATCATGGTAACGCACGATCAAGAAGAGGCACGTGCGGTATCAGATGAGATCGTCGTGATGAATCAGGGCCGAGTAGAGCAGGTAGGCACTTCAGAAGAGCTAATACACCAGCCAGCCAATGCCTTTATTAGCGACTTCTTAGATCTTGTATAAGCATTTGATCTAGCGCAATTTAAGTCAAATTATCAATAGTTGAGCAAAAAAAAGACCTACGAAAGTAGGTCTTTTTTGGTCTGGAGCATTGCCGCAGATTTATGGTCTTTAACGCTTTTTATAAAGCACAGTCAAAGAACCAAAAATCTAAGCGGACACTAGTGTCTAAGCAAGATCTGATACATCTCTACTAGTGCCTCTAGGAGTGATTTGCTCGTAGGTGATGTCCAAGATATCTTGACACCAATCTGGTAAATCATCAGCGACCTCATACCACATCCAAGTACCATCACGTACACAGCTCAAAATACCCAATTTTTTCAAATGGTTTAGGTGGCGTGATATCGTTGGTTGTGGCTGGTCAAGCATATCTACCAAATCACCCACGCAACGTGCTTCTTTTTTAAAAAGAATTTGAAATATTTTTAGACGTGTCGGATCAGATAGGACTTTGAATAAATCGATAGGTCGTATCGTAAAATTATTATCAGACATAGGTGAATTCCAATGGGCTTCGTTAATAGGGGTTCAATATAACAGCAGTTATCTACAAAATCGATTAAAAAATAATCAAATTTACAGTTCATCGTCAATTCACTACCTTTGACAATATTCGGTTACACGCACACTTATATCCACTTACATAAATGAACTGCCTGTAATATAAGGATACTGTCTCGAAAAATAAATATATCGAATGTGATTGAAAATGATAATAATTATCGTTATTATACTGCAAGCGATAAACGTGATTTCAACGACTAAGTTTTCATTGCTAAAAAACAGTAAATTATCCGTTTATCAATGACACTTATCACAAAGGTTTTTATATAAGTGTCGTATGCTGTCATTATCGAATAGTGGTATTCCGAGGAGCCAATCCATGTACGTATGTATCTGCAACAACGTAAAAGAAAAGCAAATCAAAGCAGCTATTGCTGCAGGTGTTGATACGCTCGATGGTCTAAAAGATACGCTCGATGTAGCAACGTGCTGTGGCTGTTGTGAGCCGATGGTCAATGACTACCTAGATGAACACCATGCAAAACTCGATAATCTAGCATACGCTGTTTAAATATTATCAATCATATACCTTGTAATATAATACGATAAAATATATTCAATATTCTGCATCTAAATTTATTATACATAAAGGGTCGGGTGCAAGCGTCCATATAATCTCACTCAAACGCCAACATGTTACATAACACATATCAATACTAGTTGTAGCTAATTATGATTCTCAATTAGCATCTTATTCTTAGTTCATAACGTTACACCCTATACTGCGCCTGTATGCTACTATATTTACCTAAGATTAGAAGCCATTTTATTGATTTTGATTTTACTGATCAGTTTGCCAATTATGCTATCCTTATATGATAAATTGTGGATGTATGGTGATCGGTAAAAATAAATAGGGGAGTACGCGTTATGATAGGTAGCCAGAAAGTCATTGATTATTTGAATTTCTTACTAGGTGGTGAGCTTGCCGCTCGTGACCAATATTTTATTCATTCAGAGATGTACGCTGAGTGGCACTATGGCAAGTTATACGACCGTATCCATCATGAAATGGAAGACGAAACGCTACACGCACAGAATATCATTCGCCGTATCTTGATGTTGAGTGGCACGCCAAAGATGTCGGTCGACGCTATCCATATCGGTGCGACTGTCCCTGAGATGTTGCAGTTTGACCTAGATTTAGAGTACCAAGTACAAAAGCATCTAAAAGAAGGTATCGCACTTTGCGAAGCAGAGCATGACTATGTCACGCGTGAGATGCTGGTTGAGCAGTTGAAAGATACCGAAGAAGATCATGCGCATTGGCTTGAGCAGCAGCTCCGTCTCATCGACATGATTGGTCTACCGAATTACCTACAAAGCCAAATGGCTGAAGTTACTCCTAATATTGTCTGATATCATCCTACGTATGAATAGCATTCACAGTATTTAGCATAAATAATAGAGATTAAGGGAGAAAGGTAATGACAGGGGATAAAGAAGTTATTCGCGCGTTAAATAAAGTACTTGGGCAGTCATTGATTGCCATCAACCAGTATTTTTTGCATGCACGTATTGCACGTCATTGGGGTCTAGAGGCGCTTAATGACTCATTATATAAGCAATCTATCGCTGAGATGAAATGGTCAGACGACCTAATCGCTCGTATTTTATTGCTAGGCGGCTTGCCAAACTTGCAGGAACTGGGCAAGGTGTTGGTCGGTGAAGACGTACCAGAAATCATTGAGTGCAATCTACGTCTTGAGAGACAAAAGTTCGATATTATTACCGATGCGGTCACCTTGTGTGAGACAAAGTCTGACTATGTCTCTCGCCAGCTATTAGTCACGCTAAAAGATGGCAATGAAGAGTATGAAGATTGGTTAGAGACACAGCAGGACTTGATAGAAAGTATTGGTGTAGAGCGCTACATCCAATCGCAAATGAATGATGATGACGCATAATAGGATTAACTATTGAGGTAAGTCGTAATAAAAAAGCCAGTATAAGATTGATAACACAATCGTATACTGGCTTTTTTCTGTCTATAGATAAGCTATTTCCGAAATTTCGGCTATACAGAATAGAGATGTATCGTACGTAAAATCTCACTCAATAGAAAACTTATCTCGATTGAATATATGCCCTAGTACAAACCGCGGCCATCTTCAGGTTTCAGACGTAAGAAATACAGCCCCGAGAGAATGGTCAAAATACCCAATATCCAATAAGTGGTTTGGAATGCTACTAGTGTATCCATCTGTAGACGCTCACGTAGTAGATTCAACACAGCAGCACCGAACGCAATACCAAAGCTAATCGCCAACTGCTGATTGACCGCCATTAAGCTGTTACCACTACTGGTCTGTGTCCCCTGTAAATCGCCAATCGTAATCGTATTCATCGCGCTGAACTGCATAGAGTTGCAGGCACCCATGATGGTCAAGATAGGTATAAACCATAGCCACTGCGACGCATCATTAAACTGCGCTAGCACAATGATAAGCGAACCCATAAACAAGGTATTGTAGACAAGTACTTTACGGTAGCTAAACCGCTGAATAATCTTGCTAACCCAAGGTTTGATACCGATAGCACCCACTGCAATCGGGGCAAGTAGCCAACCTGCCTGCGAAGGTGAGTACTCAAATACCACCTGTAGTAGTAGAGGTAGCAAAAATGGTACTGCACTGATACCAAGCCGCGTAAACAAGTTGCCTGTAATACCAATTCGAAAAGTGCGAATATCAAACAAGCTCAGTGGAAACAGGGGAGCTGCTCGCCGTTTGGCATGCCAGACATACGCGCCGATCAATAGACTTGCGCCTAACCCAAGCAACAACCCATAAATCCCGCGACCAGTCTGTGAACCAAACTCGACAGCCAGTGTGAACCCGCAAGCAGCGGCGGCAAACAATACAAATCCTGTCCAGTCAAGACGCTTGGTATCTTCGAATAGCGCTGGCACCAGTTTTTTTCCCATGATAAAACCTGCCACGCCCATCGGTATATTGATCAAAAATATCCAATGCCAGCTAGCATACTGCACGATATAGCCGCCCAATACTGGACCGACTAGTGGTGCAACCAACGCTGGTATCACAGCGAAATTCATCACAGTGAGCAGCTTATTGCGCGGATAAGACTTAACCAATATCAAACGAGCGACAGGCGTCATCATGGCACCGCCGATACCCTGTACCACACGTGAAGCAACCAAAAAATCTAGCGTTTGCGACGTCGCGCACAGTAATGAGCCAATACAAAAAATGATGACCGCTGATAAAAATACGCGGCGTGTGCCATATTTATCCGCTAAAAAACCACTGATAGGGATAAAAATCGCCAAGGTCAATGCATAGCTGATGACAGCCCACTGCATCTTTAGTGGCGACTCACCCAACGCCTGTGCCATTTGCGGTAAGGACGTGTTTAAAATAGTAGCGTCTAAAATCTGCATAAATAGCGCTACCGCTAGCACATAGGGTAAGTATTTATCTTGAGTCGGGGTGAGCGTTACCATGTGAGTCCCATTGAACGTCTCGTTATGAAGTAAGAAAATAGCGGATTTGCGAACAGATCACTATGCAAGCTGAGTAGTATAAGAAAGCTTAACTCATAATAAAAGTGACTCAAAGTAACTGATATAAGATAACTTATATAAGAGCAACGATGCGAAGGATTGCTAAAAAGGAAAAGAGGCGAAACAAGACAAGAAATTCGATGCGTGCTAATAGCTCGTCTCTTTTTACTTTAGCAGTAGAAACACAACATTGATTACAAGAGAGGACTTTAATATCGTTACGAGTTCTCGTTATAGTAAACCTTCGCGGCAGTCATAAATACAAACCGAGGATAAATTATGAGTCAAGATAATAATAAATACGTACCACCAAAAGTTTGGACGCAAGATAAAGATAATGGCGGCAAATTTGCTAGTATTAATAGTCCAACGTCTGGAGCTCGCTATGATAAAGAGCTGCCTGTTGGTGATGCTCCGTTACAGCTGTATTCGTTAAATACACCAAATGGTGTCAAGGTCAACATACTACTAGAAGAGCTGGCCGAACTTGGTATTGACGGGGCAGCATATGATGCATACAAAATCGACATCTCTAAAGGTGAGCAGTTTGGCTCAGGGTTTGTAGAGATAAACCCCAATTCAAAGATTCCAGCCTTGGTCGATCATTCTACTGATACAGCGGGGGAGCCGATAGCACTCTTTGAGTCGGGCGCTATCTTAATGTATCTAGCAGAGAAGTTTGATAAGTTTCTGCCACTGGCTACTGGCAAAGCGCGAGCAGATTGTCTGTCTTGGATTATGTGGCAAATGGGTAGCGCGCCTTTCTTAGGTGGCGGCTTTGGGCACTTTTATGCGTATGCGCCTGAACCTCTAGAGTATCCAATCAACCGCTATACGATGGAAACCAAGCGCCAGCTCGATGTATTAGATACGCATCTAAAAGACCATGAGTACCTGTGCGGCAATGATGAGTCTGATTACAACATTGCGGATATGATTGTCTGGTCTTGGTATGGTCAGTTGGCACTAGGCAAGCTCTATGACGCGGCAGAGTTTTTGCAAGTAGAAGACTATAAACACTTGCAGCGTTGGGCTAAGAAAATCGCTGAACGTCCTGCGGTTAAACGTGCAGTAGCGTTAGAGCTAAAACCAATCGACTAAACTAAGTACTCAATACAGTTTAGATCTAACAGTACATTTTAAGCATAAATAAACCTTAAACACAGCAGCAAGGCTGATAAGCAAATAGCTTATCAGCCTTTTTACTTATATTCATAAAAATGAATATAATGTATGCTAGGTCTTCCCTTTGTCTTTACACAATGATACATTAGTACAACAGATAGAAACACTAGTGCGTTAAGATAGCCGAGCACCATTACAATAGACAGGTGTTTATACTTCTTCTACTGAAAGGTGATGATTATGAAAGACAATAATTATATAAACGATATGTCGCTATCAAGAGGCGCTGATTTAACTGGTGTTAGTAGGTCAGGCATTATCTATGACGATAATAAGTATGATGACAATAGCTATAAAAACAGTGCCCAGTCTAATAAAAATCCCAAAAACATCACTGTAGAGTATTATTCAGAAAACATACCTAAAAAAATAAAAGAACAATCCACCTATATGATAAAAAATAAAATATTACTGCCTGTACTTGCAGCGCTTAGTACCGCTTTATTTAGTACCACCAGTATGGCCAATACATCGACTGAGTTTACTAGTCAAGACTGGCAAGTCGCTTGTGATAATACGCGTACGTGCCGGCTGGCAGGGTATCAAGCAGAGAATAACAGTGAGTTTCCGGTTTCTATATTGCTCGTACGCCGTGCAGGTGCAAATGCTGGCGCGGATGGTAAAGTAAAGCTTGGCGGAGCAAAGGACAGCTCGTCTAAAGCCTTAATGCAGCTTGGTAATCGTCATCGCATCTCGTTGTTTATTAATGACAAGGATTATGGTGAGACGAAGCCATATTCAGCCGCTGCAGGTAACGCTGAGCTTACTCAAGCGCAGGTAACTGCATTGTTAGAAGCTTTGACCAAATCTAGCAAGATTACGTTGGCCTTGCGCAATTCACGTTGGCAGCTCTCTGACAAAGGTGCCAGTGCTGCTATGCTAAAAGCCGATGAGTTCCAAGGTCGCGTTGGTACATCCAGTGCTTTTATCAAAAATGACGATGCTGCTAAATCTAGTGGCGGTATATTACCTCCCAAAGCCGCGCCAGTACTGCAGTTCATCGTTCCAAGCGCCAAAGCGGACGATGGTAATGACAAAAAGTTTGTAATGAGGTCCTCTCAGTTGGCAGCGTTGGTAAAAGGCACAATGAAAGATGCGGACAGCGTTTGTCCCAATCTTTCAGACAAATCACCTTGGCGTATCAGTCGTCTAAATGGCTCGCAACTGTTGGCACAGCATGAATGCTGGACAGGCGCTTATAACGCTGGAGCAGGGGTTTGGGTGATTAATGACAGTAAACCTTATAAGCCAACGTTGGTAACGACCAATGCTACTGGCTACGATAAAGGCAAGCTTACCTCTGTACAAAAAGGGCGCGGCATCGGTGATTGCATAAGCAAAACCGATTGGTTATGGACAGGCCGTGCCTTTGAAAAAAGTCATGAAAGCACCACAGGACTTTGCCGCTTAATCGAGGCGGGCGGGGCATGGCAGCTACCTACCTATGTCACAGAAGTTAAAGTAGTACGATAGATAAATAGCCAGTAGCTCATTTACTTTGGTTATTAAATTTTGCTTTAGGTATTAAATAAATCACCTAAATTTGTTTATTATCAACACTGTTAGTGCTTATTTACTTAGTAATTGAAGAAATAGGTACATATATTTTTTTATTGTGCTATACTGCGTCGCCACGTTAGCTTAGGCTTTCGTGAATTATGAGATTGATAACATCGCCTGCGATTTTGGGTCTAGGATGACCATAAGTAATTGTTGCCGATGATTTTGTGTACTTAAATAACCTTTTAAAAATATCAGTTATTTTTGACTCATATCTTATCTACTGGCCTATAACTAGGGTCTAGATTGGTTGCTGTTTGCCTTTATCTGCTTTGGACAAAGCATTGATAATGAGCGTATATCAAGCAAGGATAAGACACTCGGCACTACCACCAAAATACGTCAGACAGCACGAACGCATTTATTATAAAGACGCTAAGCTCTATTGGCTTGGTTTCTAATTATCGACAATTTTGTATTGCTCGGTAATGCTAATAAGAGCAGCGTGGTGAACGGTTATCAGTGGTATGCATCAAGTTTGCTGAATTTACAGCAACTTATACTTACCAAGGATTCTTATGACTGACATCTTATCTGCAATCGCCGCTGAAAACGGCATCATCGAAAGCACTGACACTCCAAATACTGATAATAATACTCAAGCGGCTGCTACTGACGCCACTGAAGAAAACAAAATCACCTTTACTGATCTTGGCATTGCTAAGCCAATTCTTACTGCGCTTGATCGCAGTGGCTATACCAATCCAACCCCTATTCAAGAACAAGCCATTCCTTTTGCTCTAGCCGGTCGTGACCTTTTATTGTCAGCGCAAACGGGTAGTGGTAAAACAGCGGCTTTCGTTATCCCTGTACTTGACCGTTTGAGCCGTGCTACTAGCTTTGACAAACTAACCAAAGCACTTATCCTAACGCCAACGCGTGAACTTGCTCAGCAAGTACATGACAGCGTTCGCACTTATTCTAAAGATATGCGCGGTCTATTTTGTGTACCACTAGTTGGCGGCGCACCATACAACGGTCAGATCACTGCTTTGAAAAAGGGCGTTCAAGTAATCGTTGCAACTCCTGGTCGTCTACTTGACCATATCAATGCAGGTCGCGTTGATTTGTCAAACCTAGAAGTATTGGTACTTGACGAAGCTGACCGTATGCTAGACATGGGTTTTGCTGATGACATCAGTGACATCCTTCGTGCAGCGCCAATCGATCGTCAAACGATCATGTGTTCAGCAACTTGGGATGGCCCAGTAGGTAAAATCGCTGCCAGTTTCACTAAGAACCCTGAGCGCGTATCAATCAAAGTAGAATCTGCACACATCGAAGAAAAAGTGTACTACTGTGATGATTTTGATCACAAAAACCGTTTACTTGACAAAATCGTTTGCCAACAAGATATGGAACAGATCATTATCTTTGCTGCTACCAAACGTAGCACTGAAAAACTGGCTAAGCAGCTACAAGAAGCGGGCCATAAAGCAAGCTTCCTACATGGTGACTTGCCACAGAGCAAGCGTAACCGTATCGTTCAAGACTTGCGTAATGGTAAAGTAAAAATTCTAGTAGCGACTGACGTTGCTGCTCGTGGTCTAGACATCCCAGCTATCTCGCACGTTATCAACTATGACTTGCCGCGTCAGACTGAAGATTACGTCCATCGTATCGGTCGTTGTGGTCGTGCTGGTCGTACTGGTGTTGCTATCAGCCTATGTAGCATGGATGATCGTCCACAGCTTAACGCTATCAACCGTTATTTAGATCGCAAAATGGAAGTATGTGTTATCGAAGGTATGGAGCCTAAGAAAACTTACGTACCTAGCGAAAACAAAGGTAATGGTCGTGGCCGTGGTCGTGGTCGTTCTAACGGCGGTGGCGGTCAAGGCCGTGGTCGTTCAGGCGGTGGCTATGCTGGTAAATCTAGCGGTGGTGGTCAAGGCCGCGGTCGTTCAAGCGATAGCAACACTGGTCAACGCGCTAGCAACGACAGCGGTTATCAAGGTAAGCCACGTGACACGTCAGGCAAACCAAATGAGCGTTCAGGTGGCAAGCCGTATCAAGGTAAGCGCACTGGTGGCCCAAGCCGCGGTGATAGCAATGGCGTTCCACGTGGTGAGCGTGCTGCAACTGGTCGCGGTCGTCCAAGCGGCAGCCAAGGTCGTCCAGCTGGTCGTTCTGACAGCCGTGGCCAAGGTCGTCCAAACGGCGGCAACCGTGGTAACAACTCGTAATACAGCTATATTTGACGATTAAAATTATTGATTCATTAATCGGCTACAGATAGCACTAAAAGAGCCAGATACTTGTTATCTGGCTCTTTTGTGTTTACCTGTTTTATATTGCGCTATGATTACTTTATTCCCTTACTTGCCTAGCCGTTACCTTGCCATTTATCCTGTTAAATACTACTCAGCAAATCCTAGCTAATAGTCGATGGCTGCTTGCAGGAGTTTTTTGCCTTGTCTATACTGATTTACTTTTGCCCGTTGTAACTCTTGGAGCGCCTTGATGCCTGCCATCTCAAACTTAGCAATTGATAATTTGCCATTAGCCTTTGGCATCATCATGGCCATTATTGGTCTGGTTTTTTATACCCAAGGCTTGCCGGGTAAGTTTTGGCGTCGATTTTATGCCGTACTGCCTGGTATTGTACTTTGCTGCTTTATACCAGCTACTTTAAACAGTTTGGGCGTGTTTGCCGATGGTATTGGTTCGCAGATTTATGGCTTTACTGCGACTTATTTGCTGCCAGCAAGTTTGCTATTGATGACCTTATCCATGGATGTGCCTAAAATATTGGGCTTAGGCTGGAAAGCGATTGCGATGTTTTTTGCTGCGAGTATCGCTATCGTCATCAGTGGCCCAATCAGCTTAGGGATTGCCAAATGGGTGTCGCCTGCGATGTTTACCGATGACACACTATGGCGTGGGTTTTCTGCTGTAGCAGGTAGTTGGATAGGCGGCGCGGCCAACCAAGCAGCGATGAAGGAACTGTTTGGGGTCAGTGATGATTTGTTTGGTATGATGATTTTGGTCGATACCACCAATGCCTCACTGTGGCTGCTAGCTATTTTGGTCATGGCAAAACATAGCGACAAGATAGACCGCTTTTTGCGAGCTGATACGAGTAGTATTGATAAAGTAGTCAAAGCAGTCGAGAGCTATGAGCGTGATCATGCCCGCCCAGCCACTATCAATGATTTGATGGTGATGTTTGGCTTATGCTTTGCGATGGTCGGAGTGGCGCACTTTGTCGGTGGCCAGATTGCAGATTTCTTTGCCCCTTATAGTTGGGCCGTTCAATATAGCTTTGCCAGCTCGTTCTTTTGGATGGTGGTGATTATCACTTTAATAGGCGTCATCTTTTCATTTACTAAGATTCGTCGGCTTGACCATGTGGGTGCATCAAAAATCGGCACCGTATTTATCTTTATATTGATTGCTGCTATTGGTATGCAAATCAATCTGGCTGGAATCGTCTCACAGTGGCGACTATTGCTTATCGGTTTACTATGGATGAGCATCCATGTCGTTATCATATTTGCCGTTGCTAGAATCATTCGAGCACCGTTCTTCTTTTTGGCAGTTGGCTCTAATGCCAATACGGGCGGTGCTTCTTCTGCACCGATTGTCGCCACAGCTTTTCATCCATCGCTAGCGCCTGTTGGCGTGTTCTTGGGTATTTTAGGTTACGCAGTAGGGACATTTGGTGGTTATATCAGCACCCAATTGATGCGCTTGGTTGTGTCTTAATGTCTAAATTTTCAGTTCTTGCTAAACAAAACCCGCCTTGATGCGGGTTTTTTATTATTAATGATTGGGTGACTTGAGTTATCGTTTTGTCTATCTATGCTATTGATATGTAAGCCTAGCCATGGCCACACATGAGTACGTGTTAACCTTTCTGCTAATTAAATAAAGACAACTAATCAAGTAAAGAAAACTAAGCACGTTAGGAATAAACAACGATTCGATAGGAACAATAACGCTATGGCAAATTCAGAAAAATTAGAAGAAAAAACAAGTAAAACAAGCACAGTGAGAAATACCCTTTATAACCCTGACCAAGATAATATTCAGGTCAGAGGTGCGCGCGTACACAATTTGAAGAACGTTGATGTTGACTTACCTCGTAATGCCTTGGTGGTCTTTACTGGTATCTCAGGCTCAGGGAAATCATCATTGGCATTCGGTACACTATTTGCCGAGTCACAACGCCGTTATCTTGATTCTGTATCGCCTTATGCCAGACGACTCATTGATCAGGTTGATGAGCCAGATGTTGATTCTATAGAAGGGTTACCACCAGCAGTCGCCTTGCAGCAGAAGCGAGGTACGCCTTCAGTGCGCTCGTCCGTGGGTAGCGTGACGACGATATCCAACGGTCTGCGTATGCTGTACTCACGCGCAGGGGAGTATCCTGCCGATCTAGAGATTCTATACGCCGATGCATTCTCTCCCAATACGCCAGATGGTGCTTGTCCGACTTGTTCAGGTATCGGCCGCGTATTTGAGGTCACTGAAGAGCTGCTGGTGCCAGACAATACCAAGACCATCCGTGAGCGTGCGATTGCAGCTTGGCCACCAGCATGGCAAGGTCAAAACCTCAGCCGTATATTGACTACGTTGGGCTATGATATTGATAAACCATGGCACACACTGCCGAAAAAGACGCGTGATTGGATTTTGTTTACAGATGATACGCCAACAGTACCTGTCTATCCTGAATACAACATTGAGCAAACGCGCGATGCGATCGAAAAAGGCGAAAAGCCAAACTATATGGGTACTTTTACCAGTGCCAAAAACTTCATTTTGCACTCTTTTGCTACCACTCAGAGCCCGCGTACTAAAAAACGCGTCTCGCAGTTTATGCAGATATCTGAGTGCCCTGAATGTCACGGCAAAAAACTAAAGAAAGAATCGCTATCGGTTAAGTTTGCAGGACTCGATATTGGAGAGCTATCACAGCTAACGCTAACTGAAATGGCACAAAAATTAGAAGTAACCGCACGTACCAAGGTAGCGGATAACACACCAAACCGTGAAAAAGCTATCGTTGCCCAGCGTATCGCCAGTGATATTCTCTCTCGTGTGGAAGCGCTAACAAGGTTAGGGTTAGGCTATCTCTCGCTTGAGCGTACCACACCGACACTCTCTCCTGGTGAACTACAACGATTACGATTAGCCACTCAAATTCGCTCGCAGCTATTTGGCGTAGTCTATGTCCTTGATGAGCCATCGGCTGGTCTGCATCCTGCTGATACTCAAGCATTGCTAGGGGCATTGGATGAGCTAATCGCAGCTGGGAATTCAGTGTTTGTTGTTGAGCATGACGTGAGTGTCATTAGACATGCTGATTGGATAGTCGATGTCGGGCCAAAGGCAGGCACGCATGGTGGCGAGATTATCTATAGTGGCCCTGTAGATGGACTTCGTAAAGTTACGCAGTCGCATACTGGTCAATATCTATTTGCTGATGCGACGTCTAACGCACAGTTAAAATCTAATACAAGGCAGCCGGCAGCCTGGCTCAAACTTGCCAACATTGAGCGAAATAACATCACGGGATTAGATGTTGAGTTTCCGCTTGGGGTGATGACCAGCGTCACAGGGGTCTCAGGCTCAGGCAAATCAAGTCTCGTCAGCCAAGCATTGGTAGAGCTTATCAATGAAGCGTTGGGGCAGAAGACAGTTACAGAAGCGCCTGTTGGTGAAGCGGATTTACTTGAGCAAGAGCTTGAGTCAGTAACTGGCGGTGAAATCGTCGCTGGCATGGAGCACGTCCGTCGCCTTATTAATATCAATCAAAAAGCAATTGGTCGTACACCGCGCTCTAACTTGGCAACCTATACGGGTTTGTTTGACGATGTGCGTAAACTGTTTGCGGCGACTAAGCAGGCAAAATCTCATGGCTATGATGCTGGCAGGTTCTCTTTTAACACGACCAAAGGCCGCTGCCCAAATTGCGAAGGTTTAGGGTTTGTTAGTGTTGAGCTGTTATTTCTACCAAGCGTCTATGCACCTTGTCAGGTTTGTCATGGTCAACGCTATGATGATGAAACGCTGGCAATCACTTATCGAGATAAAAATATCGCTGAAGTATTAAGCTTAACAGTTGAAGAGGCTCACGAATTTTTTGTTGATGAAGCGCCTATTTTGCGTGCATTAGAGGCATTGCTACAAGTTGGACTTGGTTACTTACGTCTGGGTCAGCCTGCCACTGAATTATCAGGTGGCGAAGCGCAACGTATTAAGCTTGCCACCGAGCTGCAACGTACGCAGCGAGGCGACACACTATACATATTGGATGAGCCAACCACCGGTCTACACCCTGCTGACGTGTCTATGCTTATGACGCAGTTAAATGGTCTAGTCGATGCGGGCAATACCGTCATCATGGTTGAACATGACATGCAAGTGGCGAGCAACAGCGACTGGATTATTGATATCGGGCCAGAGGCTGGAGATGCGGGCGGAATAATTGTTGCTCAAGGTACGCCATATGATGTTTCTCAGTCAAAAGACAGTCGTACTGCACCTTTCTTATCGGTATGATTTTATTGAAGTGACGACAAGTCTTCAAATTGGGTTCGAAGGTGGAAGGACTATCCCCAATAACCATCAGGACATTTAGGCAATTCAACTAACGTGCGACGTAACGCATCTGACCATTGATGACGGATGGTATTAAAGTACTCATCACGCTCATCAATACGTCGGCCGTTGGGCAGAGCTAGGCTGTCATTGTCATAAAGTACAAAATCTATCGGCATACCGACTGATAGGTTTGAGTGAATCGTGGAATCAAATGATAGCATCAGCGCACGTGCCGCGTGTCTTACATCCGTGTTATAGCTGACAGAACGATCCAAAATAGGCTTACCATATTTGCTTTCGCCTAACTGAAAAAAGGGCGTATCTTCAGTGGCTTTGATGCAATTGCCTTCAGGATAAATCAGGTATAGCTCAGGTGGCTGTCCTTTGATTTGACCACCAAGCATAAACGAGCTGGTAAAGGCACCATCGCGACTAGAATTAGCGACTGCTTTTGCATGATTCATAACATCACGCATACATTCGCCAACCATTTGCGCGGCATCAAACAACGTTGCTACTGTATTGAGGTTACTCTCAGCACGCTGGTCAATGTCGCTTTGTAGTTTATTGAACACTGCCTGCGATGTCGCTAAGCTGCCAGCTGTCTGTAGCACCATAAAGCGCTCGCCTTCAACGCTGTATTGATACAGCTTTCTGAATGTCGATATGTGATCAACACCGGCATTCGTGCGCGTGTCACTGGCAAAGACCATACCGTCTTTTAGACGAATGGCAGCACAATAAGTCATAAGATACCCTTGATGAATAAACGTAATAAAAAATAGCAAACGCTATGATAGCTTTTTGACTAATACCAAACTGTAAAGATTTTCGTAACCGCCGCCCATACGCACGCCGCGAACAGGCGCCGTATCTAGATAGTCTCGCCCAATAGCCACATACACATGTGAATTTGGGGTAAAGGCCTGATTTGAGATATCAAAAGTATACCAGTAACCATCCAGCCAAACCTCAGCCCATGCGTGACTGGCCATGTGATTTTCGGTATCGTCATACAGATAACCGGACACATAACGCGCTGGAATCTGTTGATCGCGCAAGATACCTAAAAATACATGCGTATGGTCTTGGCACACACCGGCACTTGTCGCAAACGCCTCAGCAGCGGTCGTGCCCACATGCGTGACGTCTTTAACAAAAGGCATCTTCATAATAAGGGCATTCGCCATCGCCTTTAAGCTGTCATGAGTAGGGGTTTTCAGGTATGGCGCTGCAAATTCTCGCATCTCTTGTGAGCATTTGGTCAAAGGGGTTTGTACGGTAAATAGCAGGTAGGGGACATGATCCATATCCTCTAAACGTTCGGTTTCGGTGTTGATCTCAACGATACCCGACGCCTGCATTTGTAAGTTGTTATGTGCCTCGTTACGACTGAGCGTGAGCCATGCATTACCAAAGCCGTCCTTTTGGTTGGTCGCCACTTTAGGGAGCATGACATCCCATTTATGAATGGTCTGATGCGGCATTTGCATGGGGGTCATGCGTATATACTGTACACTGCGCTGTGCCAGCTCATCGTAATAATAGTTGGTTTGGTGACTGATTTGAAGTTTCATGGCATTTTCCTTATAGCATCTTTCTATCTTCTGTTTATTCCATATGTCTCATAAGCCGTTGTTATTGGTTTTTGGCTAGACACCTTCTATACACCTTGACGCAATATGAGATTGAACTCTTTGCTAATCAGCGCAAAATCACTAAATTTCTTTGACCTAATCATCTGATTGGTCAAGCGGATAAGTTCACGCCAGCGCGTATTTTCCGGCAATTCATTAATCCAGTGTCTGAATTCAAAACTGATCTCTGTTGAATCCTCTCCCAACAAGACGGCACGCTCAAGCTGCTCAAAGTGACGCCCTAATTGCCAGAAGCAAGTCACTGTCGGATTTTCTTGTTTCATCGCAGCGTTACACGCGTGTAGCTGCAAGGTCGCCGCTCGATACGTGCCAGCACTTGATAAACGCTTAATCAAGTTATATAACTCAGCGGTATCCTTACCAATGACACCTTTGGCCTCTTGGACATTGTCCTCAATCGATTGCACGATGTTTGGTATGATGTTTTGTTCCAAATCAGCCATCATTTGTGCTTTCATGGTGGTCAGTGACACTTCACCATCAACGGCAAACCCTAAGTGACTAATTAGATGTCTGATCTGTGATTTTTTGAGATCGCCTTTGATGAGTTGTTTCATAACATCGTCGTAGTAATACAGACGCTCACTATATCGGCCTAGCCATATTAAGTGACTGGCGGTAGAGAGTAGCAGTATCATGGGCGCATCATCTAAACTCTCGTAACCTGTTTCTAAGGGTTGGACACGATCATAGTAGTTCGCATGTCCTGAAGCATTGACACCTATTGATGATAAAGGCGAACACTTGTCGGTTTGCTGGCTGTCTAAATCACTGTCATCAATAATCCAAGTATCTTTGATACCACCGCCTTGTGATGAATTGACGACCAAAGAGCCTTCAACCATGGCCACTCGTGTCAGACCACCGGGTACAATATCTACTGTGCCATCACCATGACTGAGGATAAAGGGACGCAAGTCAATATGACGCGGTGCGATACCATCGCTTACGGCAGTAGGATTGGTAGATAGAGATATAGTCGGCTGGGCAATAAAGCCGGCTGGGTTTTCAAGCAGACGTACACGATATTCTTCGATTTCTTTTTTGGTCGACGTTGGACCAATAAGCATCCCGTAGCCGCCTGAGCCCTGTGTTTCTTTTACCACTAGTTTGTCTAGATTATCGAGCACATATTTGAGATCGTCGGGCTTACGGCACTGGTATGTCTCAATATTAGGTAGGATAGGCTCTTCATTTAAATAGAATTTAATCATATCTGGTACAAAAGGATATAAACTCTTATCATCGGCCACGCCCGTACCTGGGGCGTTAACAATCACCACGTTACCAGCACGATAAGCACTCATTAGCCCTGATACACCCAATATGGAGTCAGATTTAAAGGCTAACGGATCAATATAGGGATCATCAATGCGGCGGTAGATCACATCGACTTGTACCTTGCCGCGAATGCCTTGCATATAGACTTTGCTGTCCTCAACGACCAAATCATAACCATGGACGAGTGGTACATTCATCTCATGTGCTAAGAAGGCATGCTCATAATAGGCACTATTAAAGCGACCTGGCGTTAAAATAACGACTTGTGGATCATATTTGGATGTTGAGCTGGCAAGACAGGCTTTGAGACGGTTGGGATAATCACTGATGCCCATGATAGGCGTTTCAGTAAATATATCAGCTAAGAGCGTCTCTGATATATTGCGGCTCTCAAGCATATATGAGACGCCTGACGGAGTACGCAGGTTATCCTCTAACACACAAAATTTACCTGTCTCGTCTCGAATCAAATCAATACCGCTGATGTGCGAATAGATAGGCTTGTCGAGCTCAATGCCCATCATCCATGGCTCATAGCAGCCACTGGCATAGACGTAGCTGGCAGGGACAATATCTGCCTTCATGATGGCTTGGTCATGGTAGATATCATGTAAGAATGCATTGAGAGCCGTGATACGCTGTTTACAGCCTGCTTCTATTTGTTTCCATTCGCTCGCGGCAATAATGCGTGGAATGATATCAAACGGAATCATACGCTCGATGTTTTTGGCGTCGCTATAGACGGTAAAGGTGACCCCTTTACGATAAAAGATATTTTCTGCTTGTTCGTTTAGATAGTTAAGGGCATCCATGTTGATGTTATCAAGCCAATGGCCAACAGCTTGTGCCACTGGGCGATACTTACCCTTACTTATCTGCAATTCATCGAAACTTTGTGGTTTTTGCTCAGATTTTTCTAAAGTGTCTTTTGTTAAGGTATCTTTGGCCATCGTTGAATCAGGACTTGTGGTATCGGTTCTGGTTGCTTTAATGGACTGACTCTGACTCTGACTCTGACTCTGATTTGCAGATTTTTCTTTGTCTGGGTTTCCATCCTTAGACTGACTTTGAGATGCTGTTTTATTCATAAATACCTCACGTATCCTTGGTAAAGTTATACTTTATGATGAATACACTGTCTATGCTAAGTAGAGTAGCACTTGTACTGCGCCCAACAGGTAGTCTATCTCCTGTATGGACTATACAACGGTTAATGAGCAATATACAACAAGAGTTAAATAATAGATTTTTAAAAACTTGAACCTAGTTCCAATAAGTTTAACTCAATAAAAACAGGAGGAGAGAAGACATGAAGCTGCGTGGTAGGTTTTTAATGCTGGCAGGTATAGGGTTGTCAGCGATTATCAGTGTGACTGGCTGTGGTAGCGAACCACAACAAGATACCTTGCCCGCTGGTAGCACAGTGGTCGCACTTGGCGACTCATTAACCTATGGTTACGGCGCAAATCCTAAAACAGCATATCCTACGGTGCTAGCAGAGCTAAGCAAATGGAACGTCGTTAATGCGGGGGTCAATGGTGATACATCTGCAGATGTGCTTACTCGAGTGAATGAGATCATTGAGCAAAACCCTGATTTGGTTTTACTGGGTGTGGGTGGTAATGATGTATTGCAGCGGATTGCACCTGATACCACGCGGGCTAATATCGTCGCGACTATAGATACCTTACAATCCAACAATATTGACGTTGTCCTAATCGCTGAGCCGTATCTCAGTACCAGTGCTTTGTTTGGCAAGGCAAGTGATAATCCACTGTATGAAGATATTGCGGAAGCTGAAGGCATACCTCTGTATTCTGATGGCTGGTCAACTGTACTGTCAGATGAGGCTTTAAAGTCTGATAAAATTCATGCCAATGCTGCGGGCTACAGACAGTTCGCTGAAGGGTTGCATGATTATCTAAAAGACGAAGGTTGGGTGCATTAAACCGCAATGTAAACTACAGCTTTTAAGTTTAAAGATTATGAGTAAGGTGTATGTCTGTAGTCAGTATATAAAGCAAAAAAAGCAGAGAGTTTATTGGCAAGGCTCTCTGCTTTTTAATTTTCATTTTTCTAATGACAAATAGTCGATAAATTTTATAGCCAGTTTTATAGCCTAGTCTTTTTCACTGTCACCCATAACTACTACCAAACCTTCATCAGCGGCTATCTTACCTTCGCAGATATCTTTATAAACCTCCAGTAAACCTTTAACTCCATCAAGCTCTTGAATCTTTAACCACGCACTAGTTTTTGCGGTGCTATTCATGATGTAGTGTATAGAGCGTTTATTGAACTCTTCAGGGCCCCATTCTTTCATACGTTGCTGTACATGACTGGGCGCAAAAAACTGCTGGCTACGTTCTTGAATGATACCTTCGGCATGACGTGGCTCGTCCCAGTGCGTAAGGCCGACATTGCTGGTATAGCGCATGTTATCGCCTAAGTGTCTATGTAAACGGCTGAGCACGTCAGTGTTGGCCGACATATCTACAATAACTGTCGGCTTAGTTGCATCAATCTGCTCAAGGGTGTCATAGCTAAGCACACTGTCATAAGCGTCAATTGACTGAACAAAATCTACATGACGGTTTGATGTGAGGCCGATAACGTGCGGCGCGTCTTTATCATCAGCGAGGCCATAGGCTAGGCCGATACTGGTTTTACTAGAGGCACTGATAATCAACACTTGCTCTGCACCAAACCAATCATTACCCTTCAATAGATCATGTAAGCAAAATGAGGTCAGGTGCAATACGAACAACAGCATACGCTGATCGTCATGAGCGCGGTCATAGCCTCGTTCATGATTGACGCGCTGGTATAAATTATAACCGGGTGGTAGCTCGGCACGATGGACACTACCATCAAGTAAACTGGTTTGGGTGTTATGATTAATTCATTGGCGGGCGGGAAGTAACCGAATAAGCGCTCACCGATAGGTAGTGCATCACTATTGGACTCAACAACATCGCCAAAACCCCATACTGGAATAATACCCCATTTTTCAGGCTCGTCACCATTTGGCGGAAAAAACTGCCAATAGCGTAATTGGTCGCCCATGACTGCATAAGTAATATTATTGGCAGTAAAAGCAAAGCGATCAACTTTGACACGTACTTCGCCATCGCCAAGAGTGTGTATAGGCGTCTCTTGCAGGCGAGCTTGAGTTAGGTTTGCTTTATTAGTCTGAAATTCTTGCATGGTTATTTCCTTTTTTATTTTACTTTATGGTCATCAGGTTAAGCATTAGCAGTTTTGGCTTGACGCGCTGCTGTTATTTGCATGATTTCACCCATGAGTTTAGGCATGTTTGCAGCGGCTTTTGGTCCTGCTTCTTTTAGGCGCTTAAGAATAGCAAGCTCTTCAGGCGGGGTGTCTTCGCTGGCTCGTACCAATTTGGTGAAGCCGTCTAAGCGATTATTAATCATCCATTCACGTAGCACAGGCTCCTTTGACCAACGCATCTGATTCTGCATTTGTTTAACAAGGCCAACCAAAAAGTCCGTATCATGATTTGGAATTGGCACCACTTGGCACAACTCATTTTTGATAGTTTCATCATCATAATTAGCCTCGATGTGGGCAATGAAAGCGGCACTAAATATAGGCTGATAGGTACGTACGGTTTGCACCACTACGGTATCACCTTTGAACACATCGTACGTCTCTGTCACTGGTACTGCCTGTGCTGAGCAATCGATATGCATGGTATTAGGAGTGGTCGCAATGCTGTCCTCACCGAAATAAATTTTGTCAGTATCTAAGCGAGTCACGCGCCCTTTACGTACAATGTTTTTAACACGGCGTAACTGCTTGAGCTCTTCACTGCTAATGGTAGCACCATGGAACATTTTCGGGCGTACATTTGGATCAAGACGCATTAATACGCCACCTTTTTCTAATCGATTAAACAGGTCTTCGATGTTTTCTGCCTCAGCAATCGCTTCTGCTTGAGTAGCCTGTGCTCCAATAGTATGGGTGAAAAAATCACGAGAGGGTTGGGTGTTTTTGCGATCGAGCAGCCAAGCATCTCTTGGCATAATCCATGTAATATGATCTGGGTCAATTTGGTTTTCTAGTAACCATAAAACCGCGTCAATACCTGTTTTACCACCACCGATAATCACGTAACCGTCACGAGGTTTACTTAAACTCGGTAAATCATTTAGCGGGCCAAACTTAACACCTTTAGCAATCTCAAAGTTTGGGGTATGGGTCGCTGGTACTGAGGTTTTGAAGTAAGTACCGTCAATGATTTTCTTATTGACCTTAACCTCATAGCTAGTATCAGACAGCAACGATGAAAACTTGCCGTCGCCTTTGTACTCACACATCGGGAAGTATTTCACGCGGCCACTTGGTAAAAACGTGTGCTTCATGACTTTATCAAAGTACGCCATGACTTCTGCGCCTGACGCCAGCTCGGACAAGCCTTTATTTAAACCAATTTTATCAATCATACCGCCGCAAAGCTCACGTGAGCTAACGCCATAAAAAGACGACGGCTGATGTAAGGTGACAAACGAATAGGCATCGTTCCAATGACCACCTGGCTTATGATGTTTATCGACGATAATAATATTAGCATCGGTCTCTGTAAGCAGCACATCGGCAAAAGCCATGCCCACCGCGCCACTACCAATGATTAGATAATCCGTTTCTAGCTATTGAATACTCATAGCGTCCTTACTCTTAAGTTGAGTTTCTATCAACACAATCAATTCATAATCGTTTGTGCATAACAGTGTTATATACTAGAATAACACTGTTATAATTGTCAAGATATAGTGAGAATCTAATGGATGCTAGAACCAAAATACTAAACGCCGCATCTGAGCTTTTCTTAGAAGGGGGCGGAGATGCCTTAAGTGTACGCGCTATATCCAAGCGGGCAGGACTGTCCACCATCGGTATATACAGTCACTTCCAAGGTAAGCAAGGCATACTAGATGCGCTGTACATAGAAGGATTTAACCTAGTCCGTGAAGCTATGGATGTCATTCCAGAAGGCAAGGCAAGCAAAGAGCAAGTGCTAGAGGCGTGCCTAGGGTATCTCAATGTAGGCGAGCAACACGAGGCACACTATCGGCTGATTTTTGGGGAATCTGATGCAGGATATCAGCCCTCTGAAGAAGCAGTTGCAGCCAGAGACAGTGCATTTTCAAAACTGGTACGGGTGGCTGGCTCGTATCTACCAGATGGTGCGACTATTGAGGAGCGCAGACAAATAGCGCTAGATATTTGGGCAATCGTACATGGGTACGTGAGTATCAGTCACCACATGGTGTTTACTGATGATATAAATTTGGACTGGAAATCAATGGCGCTACGAGTGGTAGAAGTGCAGTTAGATGCCATAAAGTCTTCTTAGTAACGATATTGGCATATTTGTGGCAAGTGAGTGCATGCTAGGCTGAGTTATTTCAATATCGTAAGGTTTAAGGATAGCAAATTATGTTTGGCATCATAAAAGACTGGCGTGAACAGCGCATACTAGACAACAGTGAATTTACTCAGGCTGACTGGATGCAAGCGGCTGAGCGTATCGTGATACTTGATAGATTAAATGTTGACGAGATGAAACATTTATTTGAGTTAGCAACATTATTTTTAGCTGATAAATCTATCACTGGTGCACAAGGCTTTGAAATTACGAATGCTGTCAGACAGTCGATTGCACTGCAAGCGTGTTTGCCGATCTTAAACTTAGGCCTTGATTGGTATGCTGGTTGGTCATCCATCATCATTTATCCTGGCTCGTACAAAAGTAACAGTACCACGGTAGATGAGTTTGGTATCGTCCACGAAGGCAGTCAACACCGTAGCGGAGAAGCATGGCTGAGAGGGCCTGTTATTCTTTCATGGAGAGATGCCAAGCACTCAGGCGAACGTGACGGGCATAACGTTGTCATTCATGAGTTTGTTCATAAGCTCGATATGATGAATGGCCGTGCCAATGGCTTTCCGCCCATGCAACCTAATATGAATCCTGCAAACTGGACACAGATTATGAGCCGCGATTTTGAGGACTTTCAGACACATCGTAAGTCAGGTCTAGATCGTTATGGAGCGACGAATCCTGCTGAGTTTTTTGCGGTTCTGAGTGAAGTATTTTTTGAAACGCCGCAAAAGCTGGTTGATGCTTATCCTGATATTTATCATATTATGGTGAAATTCTTTCGTCAGACGCCGTTATAAGTGATATTTATGGAGATTGTGATAGTAAGTTGTATTCAAGACAGCATAATCATATTGGAATTGGGGAAGCTGAGGTGATTAACACTATAAGTGATAATGTGGCAAAAGTAGAAATCTATGAAAGTGCTGATGGAAAGGCACGAGTAGATGTACATTTTGAGCAAGAGACTGTCTGGCTGTCACAAGCACAAATGACTGTGTTGTTTGGTCATGATCAATCAGTAATTTCTCGTCATATCGCCAATGCCATAAAAGATGAAGAAATCGCTGAAAAAAGCAATATGCAAAAAATGCATATTGCAAATTCTGATCGCCCGGTGACTTTTTATGATTTAGATGTGATTATATCAGTAGGCTATCGCATCAAATCTCCTCAAGGCGTGCAATTTAGACGTTGGGCAACGCAGCGGCGCTTTTTTGTTCGTGGATTTTTTACACTGTAATCATCGACTGCTGAATGATAAAGGCGACATGGTCATCAATAATACCGGGCTTGCGGCATTGACCTTATTGGTCGCTGAGTCTGACCCCAATCAAAAAAAATTTGATCAAATTGATTATGAATATGTTGTCATTAGAAGGGCAATAAACAAGCTTGTCATTAAAAACTATACCAAAGACCATATAGTACAAGCCGCTATATATATTTATTTGAATATATATAGCATTTATAACCAGATAGAGCAGGTTGCCAATTTAAACAAGCCTTATAAAAGTTGTCGGGCAATCTTTCTCTACACCTTAAACCGTCCATTGATCATTGATAATCGCCACTAGGTAACGCTTGCCTTGATACTCATCAAATACCAAGCGTAGTACCCGCCAGTCCATACCATCATACTCATCCGTGCCTTTATAATAAAATTCTACAACATCTGATGTTTGGTATATTTCTTTTAAATTATTGATAGAATTACCATTATTTTTGAATTCATTGACATTGATACTAGCATTATTGAACTTTTTGCCATCCACCCAAGTATCCAGATAAGCAGGCAACGGCGTGACCAATAGATCGCCAGTACCGTCTTTTTCGCCCCAAGTAAATTGAATGTTAGACTGCTGTAAATACTGTGCAAATTGCCCGCGGCTAAGAACCTTATCTGACTCAGGCCGTACATAAGCGTACATCGAAAAACGAACGCCACGTGTTGGATGGATATCATTAGTGATTCTAGAAAAGTCCTTATTTGCCAGTGCGCGCTGTATACGTAACGCTTGCTGCCTAAGGGTTTGCTGGCTGATATCAGCATTACTAGGTGTTGATGAGCTACTGGTTGGCTGAGATACAATGGCTTCACTGGACTCAGAAGCAGACTGACAACCCGTAGCAGCTAGCGTGAATAACAGAAGGCTGCTAGAGACTAATGTTGCAGATTTTTCCTTAAAAAAAGCAGGTAATGTCATCATAAAATTATCCTTAGCACAGTTATTAGCGAAAGAAACATCACTATAAATTGTCATGGGAACTGGTAAAAAATACCATAAAAGCGCTATGTAATCGATATTTTAGTAAGTAAACCTGAATGATACGATAATACAGCAGAGTCCGAATATAGGTATGATGTAATAGTCGGTAACACTTATAGGACAAAAGCTCGCAGAGAATAAAATGCCAACATATAAATCGCTGACATTACTATTAACCATAGGACTGATGCCTGTCGGTCACGCTATAGCGGATGTATCAAAAGTAGATCAGAAACAAAATGCCATGGCTAATATGAAGATTGCGACCATCACGAAAATGTACCAACAAGATATTGATGATCAAGGTATGAGTAATCCTGTAGTGCTGCAGCAATACGCTGATGCTGACTTGCAAGCAGCGATGCAACTTGAGCAAGCGTATTTTGATAAAACTCAGACGTCCTGCAATATAGATTACGATGTGCTTTGGAGCTCGCAAGATCCTGACTATACGCAAGACAAGAAGTTTTCAATAACTGCTCAAGGATTGGTTCAGGTTAGCTTGGCACAAGGTAGCGATGTTTATTATGAGCTGTCATGTGATGACAATGATAAAAATTGCCAAGTCGCAGACGTGGTTTTAAATCAGGATGGCAAAACTTTGCGTCAGCATTTACTTGAAAATTGTCGTTAGTAAAACTCTATAACTAATATTAAATCTGATATAAGGCATAAGAATGACATGGTGTAAATGGTTTTACGCTTAGCTACTAAAACCGCTAGTTTGTTTTCGTATAATGTATATTATGTTAAATAAAGTCTATTAGGTCGTAGGTTTAAGCCTTACTAACTATAGAATCATGACGATCATACATTTCTGATACTGCTAGGTATAAACATCCTACCAAACTATTTAGCTCTCACCGACTAACTCTGTCCTGTTAATTCAACCGAATCTTTTGGATGATAGTTCACGCTTGATCAGTTTTACTTCTAAACATCTCTGACAGGTATATTATTACGTCAATCATTTAACGTTTTATTAGACGTTAAGGTTTGAATGCTCTGTATGACTGGTTATTAATATTTTATGATTTGCGATAATACGAATGGCTACATCCAAACCCATCATTAGCTTTTTCTTCGATATGATCATGGCTATTCGTCTGCGATAGCTTATTTATTATCCGTGTCCACCGGCTAAGTCTTTAATATAGATATGCTAATAGCCTATTTTTGATAACCATCATTTGTGTGGCTAGACATCGCTCAATATCACCAACCTATATCTAATTGCAAAAAATCAGCCAGACGTTGTAACTCCTTCGAATATTTCCAATCTTATCTAGTCTTTAAACGCTATACCTAAGTCATTACGTATAACCTTGTAAATTTAAATCATAGACAGACTGTTAAATCATTAGAACTGACTCTGCTTATTCTTGTAGAGCGATGAATTTTATCTACCCACAAACAGCCGTCCTCTGTTTATTGTTATCAAGCCATTTTTAAGATGAATGAGCTATCTATTGATATTTTTTAATATATTCAGCCTTTCGTTATATATTTTCTATAAACCACTCAAAATTGGTACATTCCAAATTTGCACAGAACAGTACTATAACCCTGATTTTTATATTCTGTGCGAGTACAGGAGCATGTGTTTTGTAGAGAATATGCTCAACTCCTTGCCGAATCAATCATGGATACCATAATCGCATTTAACTATGTATCGAAATAACTGGTAGAAATGCCGTGTAACCCTCTCAGCGTATGGCCTACTCAATATTTGGCCACTATGCTATAATTATTCCCAAGTGAACCTTGGGGATAATTACGTCTTAAGAGCCATTACCTAAAAGGATTTACTAATAATACTAACGAATACCAGCGTCCATGACAGTGTCCAATACTTCTATATTTTTCTACAGAAGAGACTTTTTATAAGTTATTAATCATAAACCTATCATAAACCTTAATTATCATATGACGGATATACATTATGGCTATCGACACTGCAAACGATATCAACAAGCTCGAATGCCGAGACAAAGATTATTCTGTCAGCGTCTCGGGTGTGGCTGGCTTAAGTCTTCGTATTTATCCAAATGGCAAAAAGGAATACTACTTACGTTATTCCCATCCGCATATCGAGGGCAAACGCCCTAGGATGATGTTGGGTAAGATTGAGGATGTCAGTCTCCATGAGGTTAAGTATAAAGCAGACACCATACTTAACATCGTCGCAAACGGCTCTGACCCTAAATCTATCCAGCAAAAAGAGCAAACCAATAAATATACTCACCTAAAAAATGCACCATTTTCTGACGTTGCTCAAGCATGGCGAGAACACAAAACAGCAGGTCGCAATCAAAGTAAATCTAAAAAACCGTCATACAGTGAGTCAACCCTTAAGTTTTGGGATTTATGTCTCGGATACATGTGTCGTGAAATTGGCGACTTGAGAATGAACGATATCACCAGTGAGATGATACTAAGCGTGTGTGAGTCGATTCAAAACAATGAAAATCAAGCAACTTTCGTTGGTGCTAGCACTCGTTTGTATACTGAAAAGGTATTTTCATTCGCTGTTGCTCGAGGGTTGTGCGATAGAAATGTAGCTGTCGATACCCGTGGTGAGCTTGCACCTGCCAATTCAGGCAATCACTTGCCAGCCATCACCAAACCAGATCAATTTGCGACGCTTCTAAAGGATATGTCCACTTTTAAAGGTGCAAGTAAGATTACATTAGAGGCAATGAACTTATTACCTTATGTGTTTGTACGTAGTATCGATCTGCGCTCGATGCGTTGGGATGACATCGATTGGGATACTAATACATGGGCATTCTCCCCGACTAAGGGCGAAGGTCGTGACGATATGGTCTCGCACTTAGTTGTTCCCTTAGCCACGCAAGTAATTTCGCGATTACGAAACATCCAGTCAATTACAGGATATAAAGAGCATGTATTTGCCTCGATGCGCGGTTCAAGCAATGCTTATATTAGTAAAGCGACGTTGGTACAGATATTCCACCGACTTGGATATAAAGACGTGCAATGTGCGCATGGATTTCGAGCATCTGCTAAAACCTTGCTTATGGAACAGCCTGAGCTACGCTATTCTGACATCGTCACAGAATTACAGCTAGGTCACAGGATAAAAGACACACATGGCGGAGCTTACAACAGGCTTGATGAAATCGACACCAGGGTACAGATGATGCAAGATTGGGCAGATTATATAGATGAGCTTCGGAGTCGTTAGAGAGTTATTTTAAAATCAAAAACCATATTTTTTGCTTTTATTTATGCTTCTTTGAAATGTATTCTACGGAAGTTCACAGGAGACATCCCAGTAAACTGCTTAAACTGTCGACTAAAGGCACTATGATCACCGTATCCACAGTTTAAGGAGACTTGAGTTACTGTTAGCTTATGATTCGCTAATAATCGAATGGCATGCTCTAGACGGATTTTTTGTACAAACTGAATGGGTGACATATTCAGTACTGCTTTGAAGGTACGCTCCAATTGCGATTGACTAAGATTTGCCAATTTCGCCAATTCACCAATATTAATTTTTTGATCAAGATTGTCTCGTACGTATTGATCTACGCTTGCCAATCGAGCGTGTTTGCGTAATATCCGCTCGTTATCTTCATCAATATCTATTGATATACCTACCATCGCTACAATATGATTTTCTACATCATAGACGGGGATTTTTTGCGTGATACACCATCCCAGCTGTCCTGATGCATAACTATGAAGTTCTAACTTATCAACAATCTCCCTGCCTTCCTTTAACACTCTCAGATCCTGATTGAGATAATCCTTGCCCTGAGACTCCAGAAAGACTTGCTCTGTAGTCAGTCCTATTAGTGCTTTTTTGTTTTTAAGCCCGCTGCGTCTAATGAGCGTTTTACTGACTAATCGATAGCATGCTTGGTCATCTTTAACAAAAAACACCACATTTTTCATAGTGTCAAACAAAGGCATCAATAATGATATATTGCCAACAAACTCATCAAAATTGGCTGGTTGATAAGTCTGTAGGTGTTTTGACAGTTGTTCTGTAGGTGTTTCTAATACTAACGGCCGCATCGGTATATTCCCATATAGCATCTCAAGCTTGTCGTTGAGCTTTTCAGGTATTTTAGGGTGCTACACAATATTTATACTCCTAAATATCCTTATAACCTGTGCAGAAATGCGCATTTATTCATATAAAAACATCAAGACTGCTTTTCTGAAAAACGTCATTCTATATTTACGCTTTGTTCATTTATGAATAATGCTAACAGTATATTAACTCACGGATGAATCAGGTAGGCAGTCATGTTTGATACGCTTTTCACTCTTAAGATTATTGATTCGCATACTGGCGGTGAACCTACTCGTATGGTGTATGAAGGATTTCCTGAGCTTAGTGGGCAATCTATTCAAGAAAAACTTCAAGACTTCAAACAGAATTTCGATCATTTACGTCAAAGTATTATCCTAGAACCTCGTGGTAATGATGTGCTTGTCGGAGCGCTTTTGTGCCCGCCTTCTGATCCTCGTGCCACGGCTGGCGTGATCTTCTTTAATAATCATGGCTATTTAGGTATGTGTGGCCATGGCACTATCGGCGTTATTGCATCTCTAGCTTATCAACAAAAGATAACCGCTGGTGATCACTATCTAGAAACAAGCGTAGGCCTAGTTAAAGCAACCTTGCATGATGATGGTAGTTGTAGCGTCCAAAATGTCCCCTCTTATCGCTACCAAAAACAAGTAGAAGTTCAAGTACCCAATATCGGTCCTATCTATGGAGATATTGCTTGGGGTGGTAATTGGTTTTTCTTAGTCAACGATCATAAGCAAGCTATTGAAGCCAATAATGTTGAGGCGCTTACTCAATTTAGCATACAGATTAAGGAAGCACTTCATAAGTCTGGAATTATGGGTGCTAACAATGGCGAAATTGATCATATAGAACTGTTTGGCAAGAGCGATCTCACCGGCACTAACAGCAAAAACTTCGTATTATGCCCTGGATCTGCCTACGATCGCTCTCCTTGTGGTACTGGAACCAGTGCCAAATTGGCTTGCTTAGCCGCCGACAATGTACTCGCACCTGGTGAGACTTGGTATCAGCAAAGCATCATTGGCAGTGTCTTTAGTGCCAGCTATCAGCCTATTGATGTGCTTAGTAATCATAACCCTCTTCATAACCACCCTATCAATACTATTATCCCCACGATCCGAGGGTACGCCTACGTATGTGCAGAGACCTCTCTCATCGTTCAAGACAGCGATCCATTCAAATGGGGTATTTCTTTATAAATACCCGTTTGTATGGCTTCTAGAACGCAACCAATCACTGCTCAGTAAGGTCAGAAAAGCGAGAGTCTCATGGACACACAAGTGTTTGATATACATATTATCGGTGGTGGCATTATCGGGCTATGTGCTGCGGTTACCCTACAGTCTCGCGGGGTAAAAGTTGCGATTTTGGAAGCCGATAAAATCGGTCGCGGTGCAACTTATGGTAACGCAGGTCACATTGCCACTGAACAGGTTTTCCCTATTGCTGATGCCAGTATCCTACGACATGTTCCTGCCATGCTACTCAACCCTGAAGGGCCTCTGCGGATAGATTGGCGCTACCTTCCACGCTTAGCACCATGGGCATTCAAGTTATTACTTAATATGCGTACCGAACCATTTGCACGTAGTCACCAAGCGCTTTTGGCATTAAATGCACAGAGCCTTCAAGCTTGGCAAGATTTTGCCAAAGAGTGGCAGTTACATTCTTGGGTGCAAATACAAGGCTCTGTATTAACTGCAGAGACGCCCAACAGTCTAAAAGTGCTGACTGAACATGGTCAACGCTTAAATAGTTTAGGGGTTTCTAACAACCTACTCTCACAGTCAGCACTGACAGATCTTGAGCCTGCGTTAAAAGACAATCAACTGGGTGCTTTGTTTTTTCCAGAGACAGGGCATATCACCAATATAGAAGCCATTACCCATAAATTAAGCACTATTTTTAGATCGCTTGGTGGTCAAATTTATGAAAACTGCCGTGTTCTGAGCGCGGAAGTAATAACTGATGGTATTCGTTTGACGACGACACAAAAGCAGCTTCATGCCAGCAAAATTATGCTCGCCGCAGGAGCTCATTCCAAAGCCTTAGCCAAACAGCTAACAGGCGTCTCAGTACCAATGGATACAGAGCGAGGCTATCACCTGATGCTTCCTAACGAAAGTCAGCGTCTCAACATCCCTATTTCTAGCATGGATCGCCGCTTTATTATGACACCAATGGAGAAAGGGCTGCGCTTGGCTGGCACTGTTGAGTATGCAGGACTTGAGGCGCCAGCAAACATGAACCGTGCGAATATGCTGTTGAAACAAGCTCAAGCAATGCTAAAGGCCCCACTAGATAGTGACAGCAATACGCAATGGATGGGGTTTAGACCTTCTACAGCAGACTCGCTACCCATCATAGATAAACATAACTCAGTCTTTTTAAACTTTGGTCATCAGCATCTAGGTCTGACCCAAGCTGTGGTAAGCGCACAGATGATCGCGGCTTTGTATTTTGTCGATACTGCCATGGTAGATCCTACTGCCTATCGTCTAAATCGCTTCAAACGTAAGTCTTTTAAATAATAATCGAACATCTTATCTCTATGACAATTCATAGAACCAACAACGTCGCTAATAGCTCATGGCTTACTAACGGCTTTTACTTCCAAATAAGGATATTTATATGAACATTCATGGCGTTTTAGTCCCTATCGTTACTCCTTTCGATGTTAATGGAGATATTGATACTCAAAAGTTAACCGAACTGGTCAATGTATTCATAGAAAAAGGCGTTACCGGAATCGTAGCTTGCGGTACAACGGGGGAATACTACACGTTCTCGCCTGCAGAGCGTGAGCTGGTTTTGACCACTATCGCTGACGCTGCCAAAGGCAAAGTCACTCTAATTGCAGGTATCAACAGTTTATCGACCAATCATTCTATCGAACTTGCTCACCAAGCCAAAAACTTGGGCTACGACGGCTTAATGTTATCAGCCAATCCGTATAGCCTACCAGACCAAGACGGTATTATTGCGCATTTTGAAACCGTCGCTGATGCCACTGACTTACCTATCATTATGTACAATTTTCCAGCACGCGTCGGTGTAAGCATTGAGTTTGAAACCGTCGCGCATTTATCCAAACATCCCAATATTGTAGGTGTCAAAGAAAGCAGCGGCGATTTTAGCCATGCATTACGTATGCTACAGGCTGATTTTGAAAACTTTGAAGTGGTTTGTGGTTGTGACGACCAACCAGTAGATTTCTTCTTTTGGGGTGCTAAGAGCTGGATCGCTGGTGCGGCTAACGTATTTCCAGCAGAACAAGTCGCATTGTTTGAAGCCACACAAAAAGGCGATTGGAACCATGCTAAGGAGCTGATGACAGCCATGTATCCTGCTATCCACTCTATGGAGTCTGGAAACTATAACCAAAAAGCCAAAGCAGGCTGCATTAACGGGAGCATCAATATTGGGTCAGTACGACTACCTTTGACTGATATGTCAAAAGAAGAGACTCAGTCATTTTTAGCACTTCTGTCTTGATACATCGCACCATTCTTATCATTCCTACCATTGTATAGAAAAGGACAATCTAATGAGTATGACCACAGCGCAAGTCTTCGAACTCGCCAGCAACCAACAGCTTTGGGCAGGCCATTTAATAGATACCACAGCACCAGTATCCGAGACAACACTCCCTAACTACAGCCCTATTGATAATACCTGTATAGGTAGCATTGCTAATGGAAGTCAGCAAGATGTTAATACAGCGGTAACGGCAGCCCGAGATGCTTTTGAACATGGTAAGTGGCGACGGATGTCTCCTGCAGAGCGCAAAGCTATCATGCAGCGTTGGTGTCAGTTAATGCATGAGCATATGGATGAGTTAGCTGCCTTAGATTGCGTCGATGCAGGCAAGCCTATTACGGAATGTCTCAACACTGACCTGCCCGCTACGATTGAAACCTTCGAATGGTACGCCGAAACGGCTGATAAAGTTTTTGGCAAGGTTGCTCCTACTGGAGCTGATGCGCTAGGCCTTGTGGTACAAGAGCCTATTGGTGTAGTGGGTGCAGTACTACCATGGAACTTTCCAGCACAAATGTATGCATGGAAAGTTGCACCCGCATTAATAACTGGCAACTCAGTCATTGTTAAACCTGCTGAATTGACCTCGCTCTCAGCATATCGATTAACACAATTAGCGTACGAGGCTGGCGTGCCAAAAGCGGCGTTACAGTTAGTCTGTGGGCTTGGTGAAGAAGTAGGTGCAGCACTCGGTCAGCATATGGATGTTGATATGGTTTCTTTTACAGGATCAACCGAAGTCGGTCGACTGTTTCTACAGTACTCTGCACAAAGCAATCTTAAGGAAGTCGTCTTAGAGTGTGGTGGCAAAAGCCCTCAAATCGTCTTTGCAGATGCCATTATCAATGAACAAACCATCGATCATATTTTATCCGCTGCCTTTTGGAATATGAGCGAAAACTGTAGCTGTGGTTCACGTCTACTTGTCCATTCTAGTCAAAAAGAAGCCTTATTAACACTATTAAAAGAAGGTCTTCAGTCTTGGAAGGTTGGTCATCCTTACGACCCCGAGGTCGCTATTGGCCCAATGATCGAAAAAGCGCATTTTGAGAAAGTAATATCACATCTCAATACTGCAAAAACGGAGGGTGCTCGTTTGATCGCAGGTGGACGTATCCACGATGAACTCGGTAGTGGCTGGTATATCGAGCCTACCGTCTTTGATAATGTCAGCCCAGACATGACGCTGTTTAAAGAAGAAGTTTTTGGTCCACTTTTAGCTGTCACTAGTTTTGAAACCGAAGAGGAAGCTATTCAGCTCGCCAATCAGAGTAATTATGGGCTTGCCGCTTCCTTTTATACACAAAACATCCATCGCGCATTCCGCGTGGCATCCGCTATTAAAGCTGGTACCGTCTCGATTAATGGTTTTTCTGAGGGCGATATTACGACACCTTTTGGTGGTTATAAACAATCTGGCTTCGGCGGTCGTGACAATGGCTTAGAGGCGTTGTCCCAGTATACCCAAACCAAAACTATCTGGTTGGTGAACTAAGAACTGACATTGTCCGCTATCCACGCCCAAGTCAGCATAACCAAAAACATTACAAGGAAGTAAAGTTATGGAAAATATCATCAATACTATCGTCGGGTATATTTGGAGTGACGCCCTGGTCTATCTTGCGTTAGGCGTCGGCATATATTTTACGATTATGACTCGCGCCGTACAAATCCGTTATTTCAAAGAAATGATTAGTCTGTTGTTCGACAAACAAAGCTCATCAGCTGGGATTAGCTCCTTCCAAGCTTTCTGTATGGCGCTATCAGGACGTATTGGTGTGGGTAATATCGCTGGGGTTGCAACAGCCATTGCAGCAGGTGGCCCTGGGGCAGTATTTTGGATGATTTTCATGGGTGTGTTAGGTGGTGCTAGCGCTTTTATTGAGTCTACCTTAGCGCAGGTATACAAACATAAGGTCGGTGATCAATATCGTGGCGGCTCCCCGTTCTATATTGAAAGAGGATTAAAGCTAAAACCTTTTGCTATCATCGTCGCTATCGTGACCTGTCTATCTTACGGCATGTTAGTGCCTGGTGTTCAGGCCAATACCATTGCGGACTCTTTTAATACAGCATTTAATATACCGCCCGTTGTAACAGGAGTTATCCTTGTCGTACTCTTAGGTATCATTATATTTGGTGGTGTGAAGCGTATTGCTAATTTTGCAGGAAAAGTCGTACCTGTCATGGCAATTGGTTATATCCTCATGATGGTGATTGTATTGGCATTTAACGCTCAAAATATCCCTGCAATGTTTGCACTTATCTTTAAGAGCGCTTTTGGCATGGATGCAGTGTTTGGTGGTATGGTTGGGACCGCTATCTCTTGGGGCGTACGCCGTGCTGTTTTCTCAAACGTTGCGGGTGCTGGTGAGGCGACCTTTAGCTCAGCGGCAGCCGAAGTATCACATCCTGCCAAACAAGGCTTAGTGCAAAGCTTCTCTATCTACATCGATACGGTGCTTGTCTGTACTGCAACAGCGTTGATGATTCTATCAACTGGCATGTATAACGTGGTGACCCCTGAAGGTGTAACCCTAGTTGATAATATGCCTGGTATTGAAGCTGGTACGGCATTTACCCAAGCGGCTGTCTCTACTGTCTTTAACCAGTATGGAAGTGGTTTTGTTGCGATTGCTATTTTTTTATTCGCCTTCACCTGCTTGGTTGCTTATTACTATATCGCCGAAACTACGTTGGTCTATTTGGACAATAAACTGCGCTACCCCATTCTCAAGCATGTACTCAAACTGGTATTTTTAATCGTTTGTTTCACTGGTAGTGTTCAGTCAATCGGTATGATGTGGGCGTTAGGTGATATAGGGTTTGGCAGTATGTGCTACCTGAATTTCATTGCCATTTTACTGCTAAGTAAAGTTGCTCTAAAAGTTCTAAAAGACTACGACGAGCAGATGAAATTAGGTATAAACCCTGTCTTTGACCCTAGAAAGGCTGGAGTGGATAATGCGGACTTTTGGATAGAATATAGCAATGAGCATGGTCATAAAAAATCGCTTTAATAATAGTGCATTAGAGGTCTGCTAATATCTACTAGTAAAAAAGTTGCTATCAACATCAAGCAGGCCTCACCTATTTATGTTAAATTGCAAAAAACCATAAGGATATTACGTATAAGATAACCATAGTATTGTATCCACTCATTTGATAGGAAGGTTGAAGATGACACTAGATAACAACGTACTACGTAAACGCACCAGCTTGTTGGGTTCATTATTAGGCGATGCTATTTCTCGCCAATCTGGTGAGCACACGCTAGATACGATTGAGACACTGCGTAAAGGCTTTATTCAGCAGCGTCGTGAGCCGAATGAGGCACATAAACAGCAGCTTATCGATTTTATTGCTTCTTTGGACAATCAAACCTTAAAAAACGTCATACGCGGCTTTTCTATCTATTTTTTCCTAGCCAATCTAAGCGAAGAGAATTACTTGCGTGAGCAGCGTCATGCGCAGCGTATGCAGTCCGAGCAAAGCTGGGAAGGATCATTTCGTCGTACCTTACTTGAGTGTCGTGAGCGCAATATTGAGCCTGCTCAAATGCAAGAGCTGATTGATCAGCTAAAGTTTACACCTGTATTTACGGCGCATCCTACCGAAGCGCGTCGCCGTACTACGATGAATATCTTACAAAGTCTATTCACACATAGTGATGCTTTAAACAACGTGACCGAAAACAGCTTCGCCTACGAGCAAGCAAAAGAACAAACGGCGCAAACGATTGATCTATTATGGTCGTCTGACGAAGTGCGCACCCGTAAGCCGTTGGTATATGATGAGATTAACAATGGCTTGCATTACTTTAATGCCAGTTTGTTCAATGCCATTCCTAAAGTGTATCGTAATATCAAAAAAGCCATTGTCGACATCTATCCAGAGCTCACAGACTATCCACTGCCTGCATTTATGAGCTTTGGTTCATGGATTGGTGGTGATAGAGATGGCAATCCTTTTGTGACTTTTGAGACCACAGAACTTGCTGTATTGATGCATGCTGATACCGTGCTGCGTCACTATCAAGTGCTACTCAAAAAACTGCGCCGACAGCTGATTCATAGTGACACCATTGTCACCGTTTCACCTGACGTATATGCCAAAATCAAAAGTTATGATGAGCTCGATCAACGTGTGTTTGACTATAACCTCGATGACTATGGCAATGAGCCATATCGTCGCCTGCTCTCTATCATTCTGACTAAAGTCAAAGCCACCAATCGCCGTATCCAAAGCAAAGGCACGGACATCGAAGCTGAAAAAGATGCCTATGCCAATCCAGAAGAATTACTAGAAGACCTACGCATTATCCGTCAAAGTGTCAATACACACGATACAGCACACGCAGAAGGATTACTACTAGATGTCATTCGTTTGGTCAAAACTTGCGGCTTTCATTTGGCGGCGCTCGATATCCGTCAAGAGTCGTCATACCATGGCGAAGTGATTGCCGATATCTTTGCTAGTGCCTCCAACCTGCCTGATTATCAGACGTTAAGCGAAACCGAACGTCAAGAGTGGCTCACACGCTTGCTAGAAAAACCTGGCACGCCGCTCATTTATACTGACAACCTGACAGACAAAACGCGTGAGCAATTGTCACTGATGAATTCGGTCGCTACTCTACGCAAACTGGTGGGACAGGCTACTTTTGGTAGCTATGTGATCTCGATGACCAATAACGCTAGCCAGCTACTAGAAGTATTGCTGCTAATGCGGTTTGCAGGCTTATGCAGGATTGATGACGAAGGTCAGTTGTCTGCTGACCTACCTGTCGCACCGTTATTTGAGACCATCGAAGATCTCAAAAATATCGATAAAATCTTGCCTGCCGTGTTAGATAATCCACTATATCGTGGACTGCTACGGAACACGGATAACACGCAAGAGATTATGCTAGGTTATTCAGACTCATCAAAAGACGGCGGCATTATTACCTCTGCTTGGCAGCTTTATAGTGCACAGCAAACCATTAATAACATTGCTGAGCAATATGGCATAAAAACACGCTTGTTCCATGGTCGTGGCGGCTCTGTAAGCCGTGGTGGTGGATCAACGCACAAAGCCATTGCGGCACAGCCAGCAGGCACGCTGCATGGGCAGATTAAAGTAACTGAGCAAGGTGAAGTGCTCTATGCCAAGTATGCCAATACAGATACCGCTGTATTTGAGCTGACCATGGCGATCACAGGCACACTCAAAGCCTGCTCGACAAGGTTTGTGGTACAACCGACTGAGTTGCCAGAGTATGAAGCGCTGTTTGCACGCTTAGCAGATGCAGGTGAACAACGTTATCGAGAGCTGACCGATCATACCGAAGGGTTTTATAAATTCTACTCCGAGGTCACCCCAGTACAAGAAATATCTCTGTTAAACATTGGCTCACGTCCTGCCCATCGCAAAAAAGGCCTGCCAAGTAAGACCACCTTGCGAGCGATTCCTTGGGTATTTGGCTGGTCACTGGCACGCTTTACCTTACCTGCTTGGTATGGCGTCGGTAGTGCGCTAGATAGTGTCAAAAAAGACGAAGCATTGATGAAAGAGATGAATCAGCATTGGCCTTTCTTTAGCGTATTTATCAGTAATATCGAGATGGCCTTTACCAAAGCCAATATGAATATCGCTGAGGCTTATAGCCAACTGTGTGATGATGAGCCGTTACGCGAAAAAATCATGACATCGGTCACCGATGAATACGCGCTGACCAATTCAGGATTAAACTCTCTGCTTGAGCAAGACTCTTTATTGTCCAATCAGCAGAATCTTGCTTCATCCCTGCAGTGGCGAGACGCTTATCTAGATCCTATTAACTATATCCAGATTGAGCTGTTAAAGCGTGCCAGACAACAGGACACCCCAAACGATTCGGCACATGGCGACCTTAATGTAGAAGATCCATTAATCCGTAGTATCAATGCGCTAGCTGCAGGGTTACGAAATACTGGTTAAGGTAGCTTTTCGATAATTAGCTTTCGGATAAATAAAAAGCTTATACCAATTGTCGCAAATATTAAGGCTTCGTTCGCGAAGCCTTAATATTATTCAAAACCCTTCAAAAAATATCTCGCCAGATATCAATCGCAGTTTAGTACTGCGTTTATTGATATTGCCTATTAAGTGATTCGTAATTCATTGTTTGAATAACCGATCCGAACAAGATACCGTAAAATATATTTTTACTTCATGTATATATAGGGTCTGCTCCAATGGAAACGCCTCAATCAACACCATCTCTAGACATCGCCGTAGCAACTGACTATCAAATAGAATCCGTTGCGCTCATTGACCGCGCTATTAAAATACGCTGGAATGATGGTATTGACAGCACCTACCACTATATCTGGCTGCGTGATAACTGCCCATCGGCTTTTCATCCGCACACTGGCGAGCGTAGCTTTGATTTGCTGAGTATATCAAAAGATATCCATCCACTTTCTGTTTCTTTTAATGACACAACGCTGACGATTGAATGGTCAGAACAAGCGCATATCAGCCACTTTGATCAGAGTTGGTTACGTGAGTTTGGGTATTCTAGTGCATTGGCCAAGGACCATAGCAGTCCTTATGAAAGTTGGGATGGCACGTTTATTGACCACATTCCGATGTATGACCAACAGAGCATCATGGCCAGTGACAGTGCTTTATATGAGTGGATGAGTGCGCTGGATAAATATGGGCTTACTATCATTGATAATATGCCAGATGACTCTGATGCTGGCGTACAGACCGCTATGCGAGTCGATTATCTACGGCAAACTAATTTCGGTATGACCTTTGATGTCATATCAGAGAAGTCGCCGATTAATTTGGCTTATACCTCGCTCTCATTACCTTTGCATACCGACTTGCCAAATCAGGAACTGCCTCCAGGCTATCAATTTTTGCATTTTTTGAGTAATGAAAGCATAGGCGGCGAATCTACTTTCGTAGATGGGTTAAAGGTGTTAGAAGGGTTACGAGAAGAGCAGCCGGAGTATTTTCGCTTGCTTGCCGAATATGCCATCCCCTTTCGTTTTCATGACAGCGCCCATGATATCCGTGAGCACCACCCTATCATCAATTTAGACAACTTTGGTAATATTGTGGAAATCAAATACAACGCCCATCTTGCAGATGTTTTTGATTTGCCAAGCGACGTTATGTACGACTACTACCTTGCTTATCGAGAGCTGATGGCTCGATTAAAAGACAGTCGCTATAAGATTGAGTTAAAACTAGCGGCTGGTCAAATGGTGGTTTTTGATAACCGCCGAGTCCTGCATGGGCGTAACGCATTTGATGAAAACGTCGGTGAGCGTCGTCTCAAAGGCTGTTATGTTGACCGCTCAGAATTTAAAAGCCGTTTACGAACGCTCAAAAAGCAACTGGCTTAAAGCTATCCGCAAGCTAGCTAAAGCATGGAGCATTAAGCCCACAAAAAAAGCCCCATTCCTCTTCTCTTATGTTTAGAGAGGAGAAATGGGGCTTAATATTAAGCGCTAATAGCAGCCCTAATAACTGGACTCACGATATAAGGTTTTATGTGCTTCTATTCTAAAGTCTTCAGCCCTGACAGCAGGCGTTATACCATGTGCACTGTACTTAGCTTGTATGATCTTTTCTTCCTCACGAAATAGCACATTTTGCGCTTCTTGCTTGAAGTCATGATAGCTAATGGCGGTGTCATTTTCATGACCGTTAATAACTATAGGTCTGCTAGGTTGATTTTGGCTATCCGAATGCTGTTGTACAGTCTGATTAGCATTAGCTTCTTTAGTAATATTGCTGACTGTTAAACCGTTATTAGTCGTCGACGCTTGAGATAGCGTGGAAGAGAAACGGTTAGACATATAGAAGGCAGATATTAGAACAATACAGATGACACTGATAATAGCAAGAACAAGACTACGGGGTCTGATACTTTTTGGCTCGATATCATTATTCACGTTTTCTGATTCATTCATAGTTACGTACCGTCTAATTCATATCACCAATGGCACATAACCGTGCCTTTTACATAATGATACGAATTTTATATTGTATTGCAACAATTTCTAGTATGAACGTCTCGAATAAATTGATAGACGGTTATCTAACCGTCTGAAATGGTATAAAACGTAAACCCTTTAATCATTGGTTTCGCGGTACAAGGTAGTCTGCGACTCTTGTCTAAAGTCCTCATAAGTTATAGCAGCTTCCTCAGTAGCTATAACAGTGGCATCATTTTCTGGTGTAGGATCTTCAGAAGTTGACTCTGACTCATTAGCAGCTGGCAGGTCCTGTCTATTGTTGTCCAAAGCATCTTGCTGAGTAGTGGCTGGTTGCGTACTTACAGGGTCAACGCCATCCGTAGTTGTTTGACTGTCAGTAGACAGTTCTGGCTCAGCACTAACAGTCGGTGTACTATCTATCTCTACGTTACCATCAGTGCTATTGTCTATACTATCAACCGCAGAAATAGATAAGACTCCTGAAAATACAAGCATTAATGCAATAGCAACCAATACTATTGAACCAATTACCACAGCCATCATGATTGGTTTCTTGCTTTTGATCACTTTATTGTCTATGACTGGCTCTTCGATAACTGATTCAGACACATCCTCAATTTCTAAAGGGATGTTTAAAGAATCATCATCTGATATCTCAGTTATGACAGATTCACTATGGTCAATCGTAGAGGGTGACTTTGTTTGATTACTACTATCTATATTGTTGCGATCTATATATTCTGAGGCCTCTGTATCTGAACTGACATCATTGACATCAATACTAATACTGTCGCTATCATTAGCGATATTCAGCACATTATTTTCAGATATATTTTCAAATACTACATTTGTATCTGAAGCTTCAGAGGTGGTGTTTTCTGCTGTAGCATCTTCTGTTTCTAGCAATAATTCTTGCTCACTGCTTTGATCTTCAAACAGTTGCAACTCTTCTGTGCTCAAGGGTTCGAAAGCGGCAAGGTTCTTTGCACTTTCTAGGGCGTGTCTTCATTTCAAAAATGGTGGTAAAAATGAGATAAATTGCCGTCAAACAAGAAAAATAGCGCAGATAATATCGGGATATTAACCAGCTATTTGACGATGTTTGGCAAGATTTAGCCATTTTTAGCCCATTTAGATGACTATCGGGTGAATTGAAGACACGCCCTAGTGTTTCAAACTCAGCCTGATCGTTCTCTTCGGAGCCATGGACTCGATTAATAAAGCGTTCATAGATATCATTGTTATTACGCTTACGCGACTTTTGGTCAATAATTCTAGCCAATTTTTCTTCAAAATCGGTGCCAGCGTCTTCTTTTTCGTCGCTCATAGAATAATACCAAACCAGTTTTTTCTACTGGTGTTAAATGATTGCTAGAATGAATTTTCTTACTATAGTGTAACAGTGTTATTAGCCAACAATATAGTTGCTCGACCTATTATCTTCAAGCACAATTTATGAGATAGCGCTAATATTGATAAGAACTATTCTAAATAATATGATAAACCAACCTTAAGAACTGATCTATGTAGAGATAACATAGACTATGACAGGCTCGATAGTATGGATTTAAAACAGCTTAATGCATTTATCGCGGTTGCAGATTTGTGCAGCTTTAGCGCTGCCGCCACCAAAACAGGACTGTCACAGCCGACCCTGAGTCGCTTGCTAAAACAGCTAGAGACTGACATGGGCGTGGTGCTTATTGATCGCTACCACAGGCCACTACATCTGACTGAAGCGGGCAGTTTTTTCTACGATAAAATAAGCACCATACTGACCGAGATTGATACTGTAACCAGTATGACTCAGCGTCTATCAGCACCCAGCAGCGTTTTAAATATAGGTTTTGTGCCCTCAGTACTATATGGCCTGTTACCTGAAATCATTGCCACGCTTAAACAGTTCAGCCCTGATATCGACGTTAATTTAAAAGACATTAGCTCATATCAACAAATGGATGCCCTCAAGTCTGGTGAGATTGATATTGGTTTTGGCCGATTTGCGCATCAAGATCCTTGGATTCAGCAAATACTACTGCGTCATGAACGCTATGTGGTTGCACTACCCAAGTCACATCCTCTTGCCTATGTGGAGGAGCAGCGGTTGATAGATCTGGCAAACAACCGCTTGATTTTATATCATCAAACGCACTTACCGATAGCAACCACAGTAACGTCCACGCCACACGCTAGTAGTTATTCAGACAACACTCATTTAGATCAACCAGTCAGAGATGCAGGCGAGCAACTTGCATCTAATGAGCCAATCACTGAACCTTTGCTGCATTTATTTGCACAGTACGGCATATCTCCGTATATGACGACGACGGTAAGTGACTTACAAGTAGCACTAGGTTTGGTCGCGGCAGGCGAAGGCATTACATTGGTGCCTGCCAGCTTGCAAACCGTACGTACGGAACAGATCAGCTACCAACGTTTGGTTCATGAAAATGTTACCTCCCCTATTTATTTACACACCCTCAAAGACTTTGTACACCCAAAAATACCTGACTTGCTCACAGCCATTTATCACGTCTACGAACAGCGCGGCATCACTTATCGGCAGCAAAATTTTGTGTCACAGGCCTAAATGGGCAGATATCCGTTGAATATTGTGTTATAAAGAACCGCCAAAAATAATTCATTTTAAATATTGATATTATTTTATAAGTATGCTAACTAACAAGAATAGCAATGCAAACAAATAGTAATAATAACTAGAATAATCATTCTCCTAGACAGTGTTGGTGTGATAAAGTCGATACGATGTAAATCGTTTTATATTTAGGCGATTTATAGGACGTTCTTTTCTGATCATTGGCAAGCTGACACAGGTAAGTGATAATTTGCTGTTTTAACCATTTCGAGGTATTCATGTCCACACAACAACTCAACAACCCAAGTGCCCCTGACGATAGCGTTGCCTCGCAACAAGAGGGCTTTAGCTGGCGCATCTTTGGCCCAGGCATTTTGATGGCGACTGCTGCCATTGGTGGTTCGCATTTGATTTCATCAACACAGGCGGGTGCTATCTATGGCTGGCAATTGGCCATTATGATTGTATTGGCCAACGTGTTTAAGTATCCGTTTTTTCGCTTTGCAACTGACTACGTCTACGATACTGGCGAGAGTTTGATTGCAGGCTATGCCAAACGCTCAAAGGTATATCTTTGGGTATATTTCATTCTTTCTATCTTGTCAGCGGTTATTAGTACAGGTGCGGTCTCACTTATTGCGGCCGTGATTTTGGGCTTTATGTTGCCAGCTTCACTTGGTCTGTCGACAATGGCGTTATCTCTCATTATCGTCGCAGTCTCTTGGTTCTTTTTGATTGCAGGGCATTATAAGTTGCTCGATGGTGTGACTAAGTGGATTATGATTGCGCTTACCACGGCTACTGTTGCTGCAGTTATCATTGCTGCTGGCAAGCCAACCGTTATGGCAGTAGATTTTGTGGCGGCCTCTCCTTGGAATTTAGCCACGTTGGGATTTATCGTAGCACTCATGGGCTGGATGCCAGCACCGCTAGAGTTTGCAGCAATTACATCTATGTGGACCTCTGCCAAAGTCAAAGAAGATCACACCACGCATAGCCAAGGTTTGTTAGATTTTAACGTTGGCTATGCAGTTTCAGCGATATTGGCGTTGTTCTTCTTATCGTTAGGTGTGTTTGTCCAGTATGGATCAGGACAAGAGATTGAGTTGGTCGGCGGTGCTTATATCAACCAGTTGATCAATATGTATACCGCAACCATTGGTGAATGGTCGAGGCTACTGGTCGCTTTCGTCGCCTTTATGTGTATGTTCGGCACGACCATCACCTGTGCTGATGGCTATGGACGCGCTAATGCTGAATGCTGGCGCTTGCTAAAAGGTGAAAGCGAAATAAATAAAAAGCAGATCGCTTTTTGGACGACCTATGCCATCGGTGGTGGTCTAGTAATTATCACTTTCTTCACAGGACAATTAGGCGCTATGCTTAAGTTTGCTATGATATCGGCGTTCGTCTCTGCGCCTATTTTTGGTTGGTTAAACTACTCATTGGTTAAAAAGCATAAGACACTGTCAGCAGGTATGAATGCTTTGTCTATCGCAGGCTTGATATTCTTAGCAGGTTTCGCGTTATTGTTCTTGGCCAATATGGCAGGTCTATTTGCTTAATTTAAAACTCATCGCTTAACAATCTTATTTAAGCGAAACATAAGCCCTAGTAGCCTAGCTATTGGGGCTTTTTAATGGGTGTAACTATATCAATAAAGCAAGGCAGCTTTAGTAATTGTAACTAAATGTAAAAAATAGAAGATTCTAAAAGCTGTGATTTTAAGCAATATGAATACTTATTGTGAGAAATTACCAATAACTGCATAATGCTATTTGAATAATGAATACTATTAAAAAAACTACATTCAATTATTATTTAAATTAAATATTTATTGAGAACTCAAACTTTTCAGGCATGAATAATTGAGTATAATCAGCTACAACAATTAGAATATTTTCCCTCCATGTAAGGACAATCAGATGACTTCATCTTCAGCAGGCGGACGCTTTCGCAGTGCTCTCACTCAAAAAAATGATAATAACCAGCCATTACAGATTGCAGGCGCTATCAATGCCTATACAGCGATGATGGCCACCCAAGTTGGTCATCAAGCGTTGTATCTCTCTGGTGCTGGCGTGGCCAATGCCTCGTTTGGTTTGCCTGATCTAGGTATGACCAGCCTTGATAACGTACTAGAAGATGCTCGCCGTATTACTGATGCAGTCGATACCCCGCTGCTTGTCGATATCGATACGGGCTTTGGTGGCGCATTTAACATCGCCCAAACCATCAGAAAGATGGAAAAAGCAGGCGTCGCGGCAGTACATATCGAAGACCAAGTGGCACAAAAACGTTGTGGTCATCGCCCTAACAAAGAAATCGTTAGTATCTCAGAGATGGTTGATCGTCTAAAAGCGGCGTTGGACGCAAAGACTGACCCTGACTTTGTAGTGATGGCTCGTACAGATGCCCTATCAGTAGAAGGTTTGGACGCTGCTGTGGAACGTGCTGTCGCATTCCAAGAAGCGGGCGCAGACATGATCTTTGCAGAAGCGCTAACCGATATCGAGATGTATCGTAAGTTCACTGATGTACTCGATATTCCAGTACTGGCGAACATGACAGAGTTTGGTCAGACAGATCTATATACCACTGACCAGTTGTATAGTGTGGGTGTCGATATGGTGCTATATCCACTATCCGCTTTCCGCGCTATGAATAAAGCCGCATTGAACGTTTATCAGCATTTGTTAGATGATGGCACGCAAGACAAAGTCGTTGATACCATGCAGACTCGTATGGAGCTCTATGATTTCTTGAACTATCATGAGTTTGAGCAGACACTAGACAAGCTATTTGCTGATAATAAGTAGTTAATAACTAATAATTGCCAATTAGCAACGCCGAAACGATAAACCACCTCTGTGGACTTTATCGTTTCAACATCCGTTTTCATTTACCTTTAGGTTATTTATGCCATTTTTTACTGCTCATACGGTTGTCAAATCCTCACTACTTAGTAGCACGCTAGCGGCGCTGCTATTCATGACGGGCTGTGATAAAACACCAGAAAACGTCGACGATACTACCAGTGATACGAGCGAGACTGTTGTTAGCGAAAGCGAAGCTGCACCTTCAGAGACTGATGCTCAAAATGACTTGATCATGACGACGATTACGCTAGATACCGTCAATAGCCTATTGTTTGCACCAATCATCAATAGCGGCGCGCTCAGTGAAGAGCAAGTCAGCTGCCTTGAGTCACGCGACAAAGACTTGGGTAAAGCGGAAGCCGATCGTTTTTATAAGAGTCAGTTTACCGATGCAGAGTTAAAAGAATTAGATGACTTTTATACGTCGGACGTGGGTAAAAAATTACTTGCTTTTGGCAATGAGCAATTACGTGTCATGAATGGCGAAGAGGTGGCAACGCCAATGGCTGACCCTACCCCAGAAGAAATGACTGAAATTCAGACATTTATGGAGTCACCACTGGGTGCCAAGTATATGAAGATCAACAATGCAGAAGGCGAAGGCAGCGCGATGGAAGTCTTAAATGTCCCTATTGAAGCTGAATTTGAGCGTTGTAACGTCGATTTAGACGGTCCACAGCCTGAACAGCCTGCGTAACGCTAGACTGGCGCTATAGTCAGTCATTAACCAATAAATTTATTATCAGAAACACCGTTTTCACTCAAAAAAGCTACCAACAAAAGGAATGTAAACATGGCAGCACAAAAAGAACTTTCAGGCGCAGGTCTACGTGGACAAGTCGCTGGTAAAACCTCTCTATCTACCGTTGGCAAATCAGGCTCTGGTCTGACCTATCGCGGTTATGATGTATCAGAGCTGGCAGATAAGTGTATTTTTGAAGAAGTGGCGTATTTGCTGTTATACGGCAACTTGCCTACTCAAAGTGAGCTTGATGCCTATCAAGCCAAACTCAAAAGCTTGCGTGGCTTACCACAAGCATTAAAAGACGTACTTGAACGTATCCCAGCTGATGCGCATCCAATGGACGTGCTACGTACAGGCTGCTCTATGCTTGGCAACCTTGAGACCGAAACTGATTTTGCTCAGCAAAACGATCAAACTGACCGTATGCTAGCGGCCTTTCCATCGATTATCAACTATTGGTATCGTTTTACCCACGATAATGTACGTATCGAGACCGATACAGATGATGCCACGATTGGCGGTCATTTCTTGCATTTACTCAAAGGCGAAAAACCAAACGAGCTACACGAAAAAGTAATGAACGTCTCGCTTATCCTTTATGCAGAGCATGAGTTTAACGCGTCGACCTTTACCGCTCGTGTGTGTGCATCTACCTTGTCTGATATCCATTCTTGTATCACTGGTGCCATCGGTTCACTACGCGGTCCATTGCATGGCGGAGCGAATGAAGCAGCGATGGATATGATTGAAGGTTTTAGCTCACCTGATGAGGCTGAAGAAGAAATGATGGGTATGCTGGCGCGTAAAGACAAAATCATGGGCTTTGGTCATGCCATCTATAGCGAGTCAGATCCGCGTAACGTCGTGATTAAAGGCTGGGCTGAGAAACTGGCCGCTGACGTGGGTGATGAAGTGCTATACCCCGTCTCGGTACGCTGTGAAGAAGTGATGTGGCGTGAGAAGAAACTGTTTTGTAATGCTGACTTTTTCCATGCATCTGCCTATCACTTCATGGGTATCCCAACCAAACTGTTCACCCCTATCTTTGTCTGCTCACGCTTGACTGGTTGGGCAGCCCACGTGTTTGAGCAACGTGCCAACAACCGTATCATTCGCCCAAGTGCCGAATATACGGGTGAAGAGCTGCGTCCAGTACCAGATATGAGTACGCGTTAAGTTGATTTCTTTTAAGTAGCTATTGTTACGTACTTATTATCAGCTAGCGGCAGTGCTAGCTGATACAGGTATGTCGATTGAGCCTAGCTTTGATATTTTTAGGTTTGATCGTCATACGCTATTTTTTTTATAGATCATGCCATCTTAACTTTCAATATCGATTCTTTAGCAAAGCCTATAATAACAAACGATGATTTTGCTAAAGGAATGAATTTTTATCTAATATCGACGTTTAACTACTTATCAAAATTAGCCAACAGCCAAAGGTGACTTATGGACAACGCGCTCGTACAACCCATGAATGACGAATTCAAAAAACAGCTTCCAGACACTGACCTTTACTACTTTGACACCCGCGAAGCGGTCGAGAGTATCGAGGAAGGTGCTTATGACAAGCTACCATTTTGCTCAAAAGTATTGTGTGAAAACTTAGTACGCCGTTGCCCACCAGAGGATTTAACGGCAGCGCTAAAGCAGCATATCGAAGGCAAGCAAGATCTAGATTTTCCTTGGTACCCTGCCCGCGTCGTTTGTCATGATATCTTGGGTCAGACGGCCTTTGTTGATTTGGCAGGCTTGCGTGATGCCATCGCTGAGCAAGGCGGTGATCCGTCTAAGGTAAACCCTATCGTGCCGACTCAGCTTATCGTTGATCATTCATTGGCGGTTGAGCACGCAGGCTTCGAAGACGACGCGTTTGAGAAAAACCGTGCGATTGAAGAGCGCCGTAACGATGACCGCTTTCACTTCATCAACTGGTGCCAGTATGCCTTTGACAATGTCAACGTCGTACCACCGGGTAACGGCATCATGCATCAGATTAACTTAGAGAAAATGTCACCTGTTGTACAAGTCGTGCACAATAAAGCCGGTGAAGAAGTCGCATTCGCTGATACGTTGGTCGGTACGGATAGCCACACGCCGATGGTTGATGCACTAGGTGTGATCTCAATCGGTGTAGGCGGTCTAGAAGCCGAAAGCGTCATGCTAGGCAACCCCTCTTATATGCGCCTACCTGATTACGTTGGGGTCAAATTAACAGGAAAACTGCAAAAAGGCATTACTGGTACGGATCTCGTACTGGCGATGACGGAATTTTTACGTGATGCAGGTGTGGTCTCTACATATATTGAATTCTTTGGTGACGGTGCACGCCAGCTAAGTGTCGGTGACCGCGCCTCTATCTCCAATATGACGCCTGAATATGGCGCAACTGCTGCGATGTTCTATATCGATGAGCAAACCATTGACTATCTGCGTCTGACGGGTCGTTCTGAGGAACAGATTAAACTGGTTGAGCAGTATGCCAAGCAAACGGGTCTATGGGCTGACGGCATGGAAAAAGCCGAATACGCACGCGTCCTTGAGTTTGATTTGTCATCAGTCGGTCGTAACATGGCAGGCCCGTCGCGTCCCCATGCCCGTGTATCTACCGATGATTTGGTGGCCAAAGGCATCGCCCACGCGCCTGATCAAAAACTCCCTGAACCAAAAGATGGTCTCATGCCAGATGGCGCAGTGATTATCGCTGCTATCACCAGCTGTACCAATACCTCAAACCCTCGCAACATGGTTGCCGCAGGTCTTGTCGCCCGTAACGCGAATGCCAAAGGACTATTGCGTAAACCGTGGGTTAAGTCATCACTCGCACCCGGCTCAAAAACGGTCAAAATGTATCTAGAAGAAGCAGGTCTGATGCCAGAATTGCAGGAGATTGGCTTTGATGTAGTCGGCTTTGCTTGTACGACCTGTAACGGTATGAGCGGTGCGCTAGACCCTGATATCGAAAAAGAAATCATCGATAATGATTTATTTACCACGGCAGTGCTATCTGGTAACCGTAACTTCGACGGTCGTATCCACCCATACGCCAAGCAAGCATTTTTGGCATCGCCGCCATTGGTTATCGCGTATGCCATCGCTGGTAACATCCGTTTTGATATCGAAAAAGACTCATTGGGCAAAGACAAAGACGGCAATGACGTCTATCTAAAAGACATCTGGTTTGATGATGAAGAGGTTGATGCCATTGTTGCTGCTGCCGTGAAGCCTGAGCAGTTCAATGCGGTTTATATCCCAATGTTTGATGAAGCCAAAAAAGATACGGGTAAGGCGTTAAGTCCATTATATGACTGGCGTGAAATGACCACTTATATCCGCCGCCCACCGTACTGGGAAGGCAAAATGGCCAAGAAAAATAAACTGACAGGTTTACGTCCGCTTGCAGTCCTTGGTGATAACATCACAACCGACCATATGTCACCATCAAACGCCATTCTTGGCTCATCAGCAGCTGGCGAGTATCTCGATACTATGGGCTTGCCTGCTGAGGACTATAACTCATACGCAACCCATCGCGGCGACCATTTAACCGCGCAACGCGCCACCTTTGCCAACCCTAAACTATTGAACGAAATGGTACGCGATGAAGATGGCGAAGTTGTCCAAGGCTCACTGGCGCGCGTCGAACCAGAAGGTCAAGTCATGCGCATGTGGGAAGCGATTGAAACCTACATGAACCGTGAGCAGCCGCTTATCATTATCGCAGGTGATGGCTATGGTCAAGGATCAAGCCGTGACTGGGCTGCCAAAGGCGTGCGTCTCGCTGGCGTAGAAGCCGTCGTTGCTGAAGACTTTGAGCGTATTCATCGTCAAAACTTAGTTGGCATGGGCGCGCTGCCTTTACAGTTCGAAGAAGGTACGACTCGCCATACGTTAGATATCGATGGTACGGAAACCTTTGATGTCACAGGTGAAGTCTCGGCTGGCGGATTGATGACTCTAGTGATTCATCGTGCCGATGGTAGTACCACTGAGACGCCTATTATCTGCCGCTTAGATACAGCTGATGAAGTCAAAATGTACAATGCTGGCGGTATGCTACAACGCTTTGCTAAAGAGTTTATCGAAGGGACTTTAGATATTGTCTAAGAGTCTCTTGTAGGTTTTAGCGTGATAAGCAGCAAAGTATGAAAGTTGCCGATGTTGTATAACCTTGTATGACATCGGCTTTTTCGTTGATAATAACGGATATTTGTATAATACTTTATAGAGGTTATTACTAAGAGAAATTCTATGAAAACTATCAGTTTTTCTAAGGCGAACAAAGACCTTGAAGCAGTCTTAGATACTGTAAATTGTAATGATGACTTGATCACTATAGGTCGTCAAAACAATAAGGGTGCAGTTATCATGTCGCTTGCTCATTATAATAGTTTAATGGAGACATTTTATTTATTGAAGTCGTCTGCTAATGCGAAGCATTTGGCTATGTCCATTGATCAGTATCGGGCTGCTAGTCGTAGCGCGGACTAATGCAGTAATAAGAATTCGTCAATAGAAAGTACTTTCGTTGTAGAGCCAACAAAAGCGTAGCATGCTTTAGCTTTTTGCCTAAATTTGTAATCATCTGAAAGTAAATAGTCAAAATGCCAAGCAGTTCCAGCATGAGCTGCATCACGCATAGATGCAGCGTGGAAACCTTTTTTATTAGTATCGTTTTGGAACTTATCAGAATAATAACCGATCCAATTGAGGAAGTTAAAAAAGAATTCAATCTTTGTTTCTATATTACCTTTATCAAATTTAAATATATTTATGAAATGAGGATCATAATCACATAAGGCTTTAATAATAAAGAACATAGCTTCTTCAGGTTCTATTAACTTAATTTCAGTATCTATTTTGATACATTCTCTAAAAGTAACTGGGTCAAAATCTGGTAGCTCATTGCTTATACTAGAAAAATAATTGATTGTAAGATCAACTGCTTTTTTTGAAAAATATTTATTTGCTTTCCTCAAAATGGGTATTTTATCGTCTAAGTATGAGAAAGGTATGCTGACAGCTTCACCAAGCATACTATTAAAACTATCTTTGGTAGTTATTCCAATATCTATACCATTTATTCTTTTAATAAATTTTTCGTTACTAGCATAAAGGACTCTAGAAAACTTACCTTCATGCACTTTGACAAAATTTCTATATATAACATACACGTTGTGTTCATTAGGCGTAAACAGTTTATTCCAATAAACTGCGTTGAGTAGCCTGAGGGTTTCTAAGTGCTCATCTATATATGCTTTATTACCTATATTGTATATTTCCAATAAAGTCGTATGTGAATAAACTATAGTGTACTCATTAGAAGTTAGTAATTTTAGTAATTGGATCAACTTTGAATCACTTGTATAGAGTTTATTAATTCTCAATTCTGTCAAAACATTTTGGTCTAAATAGATTGTTTTCTTAGTTTTAACCATAGTTAAATTATCCCAATATAGTCAATGTTACTATAATAGCATTATCAAAAGGATTTCCAGCAATGACTCAATCAAAACCAAAATTCGCCGCGCAAATATCCGTTCCTGCTACCTATATGCGCGGTGGTACCTCCAAAGGTACGTTCTTTAAGTTATCTGATTTACCTGAGCGTTGCCAAGTTGCTGGCGAGTCACGTGATAACTTACTATTACGTGTCGTCGGTAGCCCAGATCCTTACGGTAAGCAAATTGATGGTCTCGGCAATGGTAGCTCTAGTACATCAAAGACCGTTATCTTATCGGCCTCTGACAGACCAGATCATGACGTGAACTATCTGTTCGGGCAGGTCAATATCGCAAAGCCGATGATTGATTGGGCGGGTAACTGTGGTAACTTAACTGCAGCGGTTGGTGCCTGTGCTATTAATATGGGTCTAGTTGATGCTGACAAAATTGCTAACAGCATCGATGACAATGCAGATAGCGGTATTTGTGAAGTACGCATTTGGCAAGAGAATATCGGTAAAACCATTATTGCCCATGTGCCCGTCTATAAAGACGCAAATGACAAAGTACAGGTTCAAGAAACCGGCGATTTTGAATTAGACGGTGTCACCTTCCCAGCCGCTGAAGTCAAAATTGAGTTTATCGATCCGGTTGATGCCACCAGCGACATGTTCCCGACAGGCAATTTGGTCGATGATTTCGATGTATCAGGCTGCGGTCTAGAGGCTGATAGCATCAAAGCGACCTTCATTAGCGCAGGCATCCCAACCATCTTTATGAACGCAGAAGATTTGGGCTTTACGGGTACTGAGCTACAAGGCGACATCAATAGTGATAGTGAGCTACTTACCAAGCTTGAAAAAATCCGTGCCACAGGCGGCGTGGCGATGGGATTATTTAAAGATGTGAGCGAGGCGCAAACCAGCCAACACATTCCTAAAATCGCATGGGTTGGTAACGCACAGAGCTATAGCGCCTCTAGTGGTAAATCGGTCGATGCAGAAGAGATTGATCTAGTCGTACGTGCCATGAGTATGGGGCAATTGCATCACGCTATGATGGGGACAGCAGCAGTCGCGATTGCTGCAGCAGCAACCACGCAAGGCACGCTTGTTAACAAAGCTGCTGGTGCTGGCGAGCTGACAGAGGTACGTTTTGGTCATCCATCAGGGACATTGCTCGTTGGCGGAAAAACCGAACTGGTCGATGGACGCTGGCAAGCCAAAAAAGTGTCGATGAGTCGTTCAGCAAGGCGTATCATGGTTGGTGAAGTTTTTGTGCCTGCGGATGGTTTTTAATTAAGGAAATTATAATGGCATACGATCTTACAGGAAGGTTAGTAATTGGATTGTCTTCAAGTGCTTTGTTTGATTTAGATGAGTCAGACAAGGTATTTAAGGAACAAGGTGAGCAAGCATATAGGGATTATCAACGTGAAAACCAAGATATTCCTCTTATTACAGGCGTTGCTTACCCATTCATCAGAAGATTATTAAAGTTGAATGAAATTTCAGATGAACCTTTGGTTGAAGTAATTTTATTGTCTCGTAACGATCCTGACACAGGGTTGAGAGTCATGAATTCTATTGAGCACTATGAGCTGTCAATTACACGGGCTGTTTTTTTGCAAGGCCAATCAGCTTATAAATATATCCCAGCATTTGATATAGAATTATTTTTATCTGCCAATGAAGGAGATGTTAAGCAAGCAGTAGATGCAGGATTTCCAGCAGGTCAAATCTTGCATGGTAATATTTCTGATGATATTGAGGACATGCAATTGAGGATTGCTTTCGACTTTGACGGAGTGCTGATAGACGATGAAGCAGAAACAGTTTATAAGAAATCTAATGAATTAGGTGATTTCCACTCTCACGAGTCTTCTAAAGTAGATATAGCTCATAATCCAGGACCTTTAAAAAACTTTCTTGATCGCATTTCTTATATTCAAAAGCTTGAGACTAGTTACAAGCTTAAAAATCCTAATTATGAACCAGTTTTGAGAGTTTCCATCGTCACAGCAAGAAACGCACCTTCACATAAGCGTGCAATTAACACTATGAGAGAATGGGATATTCTTGCTAATAAGGCATTTTTTATGGGAGGAGTTGAAAAGTCTAAGGTGCTTGAGATATTAAAACCACATATTTTCTTTGATGATCAAAAGTTACACTTGAAATCTGCTAATATTTTACCTTTGGTTCATATACCTTTTGGAGTCGCTAATAAAGTAGTACATAATGAAAGCTAATTGCTAATAATTATAAAAATACATGCCGACATCTCCCCAACCACGCCGCGCACAGTTAGACAAAAAACCTCCAGTCGAGAAAAAAGAACGGCGGGCACTACTGTGGGATATCCTCAAAAAACTGGCGGTATTTGCTAAGCCTTATCGATTGCTTATCATCGCCACCTTAGCGCTGACCGCATTAGGCTCCTTTACCGCGCAAGTTAATGCCTTTGTGCTGCGCTATGCCGTCGATACCTTGACCGAGATAGCCACGCTTGCTGAGCCTTGGGAAGCTGGCGTGCGCATGCTGACCATTATCAGTGCGGTACTCTTAACCAAAGAGATATTATCGATATTCATCTCGTTTGGGCAACGCTTCTTCGGCGAAAAGATTCGTATCAATCTATCACGTGATTTATCGCAAAAAATCATTGAACGCATCTTGACCTATCGGATGGCATTTTATACCAGTAGCGAAAACGACAGCGGCAAGTTGCAAACGCGTATCGATTATGGCGTCAGCAGCTTAACCAGTTTAGTGCAAAACTTCTTTATCGATATGCTACCGCTGTTTGCCAATGCGATAGTGGCACTTATCATTATGTTTTCGACCAATTTTTGGATAGGCTTGGTCGGTCTTATTATCATTCCCATTTACTTTTTTATCAGCCAAAAACAAGCCAAGCGCCTACAAGGTTTTCGTCGGCAGATGCGTGGCTATAGAGAAGCCAAAAGCGGTTTGGTAATATCTTTGATCAATTCGATCAGCGTGGTGAAATCCTTTGTCCGTGAGTCGATAGAAGCAGAAAAGCACTTAGCCATTCAAAAGGAAATGACCGATAATCAGCTGCGTATTCGCAGTATTGGGTTTGTGTATGATGCCATCAAAACCTTTATCGAGCAGATTGGTGTGGTGGTTATCATCCTGCTCACCGCTTATTTTGTCCTACAAGGTGAGATGACCATTGGAATGATTTTATTTCACGTTATGCTATTTCAAAACGTCGCTGCCCCTATTCGCCAGCTGCACCGCATCTACGACCAGATAAATAATGCATTGACCTATGCCGAAGGTTTTTTTGATATTTTAGAAGATGACAGCCAAGTCGAGAGCATCGCTGGTATCAGTAGCGACAACCTAAAAGGTCATATCGAGCTTAAACATGTCGATTTTACTTATCCGAATGGGACGCAAGCGCTCAAAGACGTCAGCTTCACTATTAAGCCCAACCGTATCACGGCGCTGGTTGGCCTCTCTGGCGCTGGCAAGAGCACGATTATCAATCTATTGGTCAAGTTCTATGCCCCAGACGCTGGTACGATCTGCCTAGATGGGCACGATCTGGCTGACTGTGATACTCACGAGTTGCGTCAGCGCATTGGGTTGGTACTACAAAGTAATCATATATTTTCGGGCACGATCAGTGAAAATATCCGCTATGGCGATATGAACGCTAGCATTGATGACATCATTGTAGCGGCAAAAAAAGCTTCGATACACGATCAAATTATGGGGTTAGCTGATGGCTACGAGAGCACTGCCAAGTCGTTATCAGGTGGGCAGCAGCAGCGTATTGCGCTAGCACGGATGTTTTTAAAAGATCCGCCGATTGTGTTTTTGGACGAGCCGACCGCCAGTCTCGATGCTATCGCCAGTCAACAGGTCAAAAAAAGCCTTGATCTGATCAAAAAAGATCGTACCGTCATCATGGTTTCGCACAATATCGCTCAAATCATTGATGCCGATGATTTGGTGGTGATAGAAAACGGCCAAGTTGTCGAAACAGGCACACACGAGGCGCTCTATGCCCAACGCGGCAAATACTTTGAGATATTTAGTGCCATGTCTGATAGCTTAAATTTAGACAAAATCAGTCAGACCCTAAAGGGTTAGGAATGGTTAATGACTGCCTAAATCGTTATAATGCCCCTATTTTACCGCCTATTGCTAGAAGCTTGCCCATTATGAATTGTGAATTTTCTATCAAAACCTTTGATGAGCTGACCTCAGTTGACCTTTACCATATCCTAAAAGCACGCTCGCAGGTTTTTGTCGTCGAACAAAACTGTGCTTATCAAGATATGGATGAAGTCGATTTTGATTGCTTGCATTTGATTGCTCATCAAAATGCAGCATTGGTCGGATATTGCCGCATTGTCCCGCCTGAATTCAATAAACTAAAATCCAATCTATCGGTCGCCGACCCTACGATCAAGATCAACCACACTGCCATGCCTGCCATCGGTAGAGTGCTTGTGTTATCAGAGCACAGAGGTGACGGCCTAGCACGTCAAATAATGACTCAGGCTATTGCTCATTGCCGCAAAAAATACGGTAAAAAACGTCCGATTATTATCTCGGCACAGGCTTACCTGCTTAGTTTTTATGAGTCTTTGGGTTTTGTACCTGAAGGTGAGCATTATCTTGAAGATAATATTGAGCACGTGAAGATGGTGCTATACGTTGCTAAGAAAAACAAAGTAAGAAAAGAAAGTGTGGATACTGCGTCAACCACGACCAAAGTTTTAAGCTTCCTGCTGTTTATTATAGCAGCGCTGTTTATTTTAGGTCTGCTCTATTTGATGATTTAAACAGCCTACAAAGTTTTACTTCTTAACACAATTCAGTCTGGTTGTTCCATATTGAGTATGCTACTTTTGAATGATAACCGCTTTAAAAGGATGACTGCGAGCATGGGTCAACAAAGCGAAAAGTTAGCACACTCAAGGAAGAGGAAACAACCATGTCAAATACCAATTCAGATACAGCCCATTCAAATACAAATGAGGCAACGGTAGAGAGCAATATCCGTCCAGAATATGACGATGAAATCCAAAAAATCGCCGATTATGTGCTCAATTATTCCATAGATAACGAGTCACCAAATCCCACTGATGCATGGCGTACTGCACGCCACTGTCTCATGGATACCATCGGCTGCGGACTACTGGCACTGCGCTTCCCTGAGTGTACCAAGCACTTGGGGCCTGATTGCCCTGATCAAATAACGCCGCATGGCGCTCGCGTCCCTGGCACCTCCTATAGACTAGACCCCATCAAAGCCGCTTTTGACATCGGCTGTATGGTACGCTGGCTTGACTATAATGATACGTGGCTCGCTGCTGAGTGGGGTCATCCGTCTGATAACTTGGGCGGCATCTTGGCGGTCGCCGACTATATCAGTCAAAAAAATATCGGCCAAAGGCAAGCACCTCTAACCATGAGGGCCGTGCTCGAGGCGATGATCATGGCGCATGAAATTCAAGGCGTCATGGCACTCGAAAACTCATTCAATCGCGTGGGTCTTGATCATGTGTTTTTGGTAAAATTAGCCTCAACTGCGGTCGTCGCCAAACTCTATCAGCTGCCACGCGAGCGCATCATGGCCGCCATCTCACAAGCCATTGTCGATGGTCAGGCACTGCGCACCTATCGTCATGCACCCAACGCGGGCAGCCGAAAATCATGGGCGGCAGGTGATGCAACCAGCCGTGCGGTACGTCTGGTAGATATCACCGCACGTGGTGAAATGGGTGTCCCTGGCGCACTAACCGCACCGCAATGGGGGTTTTATGATGTGCTGTTTAGCCATACCAATAAGGATCTTGCGACCAAACCCGAAGACGAGCGTCGATTTACCTTTCAGCGTGACTTTGGCAGTTATGTGATGGAAAACATCTTATTTAAAATAAGCTTTCCTGCTGAGTTTCATGCCCAGACTGCCTGTGAAGCGGCCGTCATTTTGCATCCACATGTGAAAGGTCGAATTGATGAGATCGAAAAAATTGTCCTAACCACCCATGATTCAGCAATTCGCATCATCTCAAAAGAGGGCGCGCTTGCTAACCCAGCTGATCGGGATCACTGCTTACAATATATGGTGGCTGTGCCACTATTGACAGGCGATTTGATGGCGGAGAACTATGAGGATGACTATCACGAAGAGCATTTATCAATCGATGAGCTACGCGAAAAAATGGTGGTAGAAGAAGACGCACAGTATTCAAAAGATTACCATGACCCCAGTAAGCGCTCTATTGCCAATGCCATTCAGGTATTCTTTACAGATGGCAGTAGCACAGAAAAAGTCGCCATCGAGTATCCTATCGGTCATAAACGCCGCCGTGCCGAGGGCATTCCTATACTTGAGGCAAAGTTCCGAGCCAGCTTGGCTACTCGCTTTATCGATAGTCGGTGTCAGCAAATCATTGAGCTGTGTGACGATCAAGAAAAATTGGAGCAAACGCCAGTGAATGAGTTTATGGACTTATTTATGGCTTATTAGTGTTTTAACAGGATAACCATCCTAAATCACCCTATCATCTGTATCATTACCAAGGTATCGACTCTCCTGCCCAATCGACAAAACTGCCTGATTGGGCAGCCGTCATCCCTGATAGCACTTCCAATAAACACTCGGCGCTATACACTGGCGAGAATAGATGTCCTTCAGCGACATTGCCTTGAAACGGCGCAGATAGCTGGGTATTCACCGTGCCCGGTTGCATAACGACCACGCACACCTCTTTGAGTGATCGGCCCCATTCGATACTCAAGTTTTTCATCCCCATATTGAGCGCCGCCTTACTCATTCTATAACTATACCAACCGCCTAGCTGATTGTCAGTGATGCTGCCGACGCGGGCTGATATGGTCGCAAAAATAGCTGGATGGCTAGCGCTGCGTTTAGCTTTGGCGAGCAACGGTTTGATATGCTTGGCTATCAGCAAGCTTGCTAGTGCATTGATTTGCATGTTCTGTAAAAAGAACGCCGTTTCAATCTGCCTCAAGGCCTTTTCTGGCTGCGCAGTCTTGGTATGTAATAATCCCACGCAGTTGATGACCCAATCGACATGACCCATTGTCTGCTTGATGGTGTCGGCCGCTTTTTGGATACTGTCTTCATCACTGATATTCATGGGTAACCAGTGCAGATTTTCTGCTTCAAAGTTCGGCTCACTGCGATGATAAGTGGCGAATACTTGTGTACTATGTCTTTTAGCAGATGCGCCGTCAGTTTGATCGGCAGCTGACTCTTGTACCAGCTGCTTGACCATGGCCTGACCAATACCGCCCGTTCCGCCGATGATAAGATAGGTTTTATTATTCATGCCGTTATTCATATGCTACCCTCACTCTTTTTATGCAGCTCTTAGCACGTGTTGGTTTGTTTATTCATTTTGGCTGATTTTACGAGTGTTTGCTATGATAAAAATAATAGACATTATTCTCATTCTATATACGCTACAATAATTTTTAGCGATTAAACCCGCATTTTTTGCTTTCCATTACTTATATTGACGTTCTTATACGGATATCAGCGCCTTATGCTATCACCCCAAGACCAACTGACCGAGCTAGTACGTGCCTTAGAGACTGATCAGCACGTCTTTGCCACTGACCCGTTACTGATCACGGAAAAGCTACAGAGTGAGGATGGCACACCTATCCAAAAGCTGCATCGACGGGCCTCACGCATCGATAGCAATGGGGCGCTTGCGCGGGTACTAGGCAAAATAGATGGTCGCATAAAAGGCATCATGATCGTCATGAGTGTGGTGTGGTGCATCTCGGGATTTTTGGGTCTGTTCACGCTATTGCAGTCTAATGTGGTGAACTTCTTTTATGTATTGGTTTGCTTGCTTGGTTTTCATACTATTATGCTTGGTGGCTGGCTTGTCATGACACTTATCAATCGAGACCAGCAAGCGCCCAGTTGGTTTGCCAGCTTTGTCAGTCCCAGTTACCTCATACGCGGTAAAGACGATGTGACCAAGGCGGCCGTCGATCTGTATGAGCGCCAATTACAGCATAGCGGTATGCGCTGGTATTTGGGCCGGTTTAGCCATCAGTTATGGCTTGCGACGTTGACTGGCATGCTGCTTGCGATTATATTCTTGTTGGTTGTGCGTCAGTATAGCTTTAGCTGGGAGTCGACCCTACTCTCTGATCAGGCGCTGGTGAGCTTAACGCAAATACTCGGCTGGCTACCAGGCATGGTTGGTTTTGATGTGCCAGATAGTACCGCTATTGCACAAAGCAGGTTGGTCACAGAAGCGATGCCATTGTCTGTGGCGCGGCAGTGGGCAGGATTGCTAGTCGGTAGCTTGCTGATGTACGGTATTGTCCCGCGTGCGATAGCGTGGGTATTTTGTGCCTTGATGTTCCGCCGCAAAAAGATGCGCTTAGACATCAAACAACCGTATTACCAAAAGATCATAAATTTTTGGCAGCGTCAGGTGGTTGATGCAGATGACTTTACGGAAGCACCCGCACCTGTCGCGCCCAAAGCGGCGGTAAGTGCAGGCAAGAAACTGGTCGCCTTGCTTGAATATCCTTCAAATCAGGATAAATGGTGGCAGTCAGGGTTGACTAATGACCGTCATGATTTTTCAGAATCAAGTGAGATTGAGAATTTTGGTATCGTTGATGATCGTGAGGATATGGCACGGCTCAAACACTACTTAGACGAGCACCCTGTGCAAGTCCTATTAGGTATCCATAGCAAAGCGCTGCCTGACCGCGGTACGCTACGCAAACTTGATCAAATCGCCGCTCATGCAAAAGATGGTCTTATTGTACAGCTGCTTAGTGATACCACCCCTTCTGCTGACTTGACTGACGCTCGTACGGATGATGAACCAGTAGATAAACAAGCCGTTCGCTATCAGCAGTGGCAGACAGCGCTCTCTGCGCGCAAAATTGGCTTGGTTGATATCGATTCTTAAAGTTTTTGAATGCGATATTTTATAAAAATTATTTTTATAAAAAGGACAAAATAAATCAGTAATATAGAAAATAGTTATCTCTTGGGTAACAAGGATGTTTTATAGTGGCTAGGAGCCAAATATGTCAACAGACAACACCCTCTTAACATCAGGTGAGTATGGTCAGATATTGGATAATTACAAAGAGGCGTTAAACCAAAGTATCTTAACCGCTGCACCAGAGTCATGGCAGCCAATGCTGGCAAGTATCTTACCTGCTCACTGGCAAGAATGGCTGTTACCGCTGGCTGGTGGTCCATTTTTCTTATTGTTTTTGGCAGAGTGGTTTTATCAGTCTAAGCGTGGGAAAAATGAAAGCTTTAGCTGGCGCCGTGCGATGACCAATTTTAGCTTGGGCGGCTCTTATCTCGGATTTGAATTGATGGTCCAAGCACTTATTGTGCTGCCTATTTGCCTGTGGCTATATCAATACCGACTATTCACTATTGAGGTGACATTGCTGACAGCCATACCCATATTTGTCGCGGTTGAGTTCAGCTATTACTGGTTTCACCGTGCCTCACACCGCATGAATTGGTTTTGGTCAGCGCATGTTGTGCACCATTCAGATGATAAGATGAATCTATCCACCGCCATGCGCCAAAGCCTGCTGTACTCGGTGACAGGTTGGTGGTTATTTTTCGTCCCGCTGATGATATTGGGTGTGCATCCTGTCTGGGTATTTTTCTTTTATGCGTTAGATTTGATTTATCAGTTCTTTATCCATACCGAGACGGTGGGGAAATTTCCAAAATGGGTTGAGTATATCTTTGACACCCCATCCAACCACCGCGCCCATCATGGTACCAATAGTGAATATATTGACCAAAATTATGGCGGCGTTCTTATTATTTTTGATCGCTGGTTTGGCACTTATGTAGAAGAAGACGCGGTCAATAATCCCGTCAAATATGGGGCTGTTGGTGAGACCAGTCACGATAATATTATTGGTCTGATATTTGGGGTGTTTTACCGAATGTGGCAGCGGTTTTTTCGTGCCAATGGCATTAAGAAAAAAATCAAGGTACTGCTGCGACCACCTACAGCAATCTCATAGCGTATCATGGATACATAAAATACAGTTTACGATATGGACACTACGCATCCAAAACCAACCTGCCACCAGATTTGTTTTACAATAAATGGCTAAAGTTTGATCATCAATAACAATAAGACGCGACTATGAATAATGACAATAAAAAAGAAAATTACGAGCATCACACGCCTACAGGTCTTTTTGCAGACAAGGCGTTGCCTAGCGACTCAAATAATAACGCCAAGACCTCGCATTCGACAGTGTCAAAAACGGCCACCCAGTCTAGGGTAACTCATGATAATCAATCCATATCAACTGAATCAGTACCGCCAGCTACAACCACAAAAAACCAAAATGTGACAAAAAAAACCATCGCCAGTGGTGAGGCGCTAAAATTGGCGGTCGTGGGACACACCAATACCGGTAAGACCTCCATATTGCGCACGTTACTGCGTGATGTCTATTTTGGTGAAGTCAAAAACGAAGCGGCGACCACGCGTCATGTCGAGCAAGCAAGTCTGACAGACAGTCAAACGGGTGAGGTGCTGGTAGCACTATACGACACACCAGGCCTAGAGGACGCATCAGGACTCATGGACTGGTTGGAGGACAACACCGCCAGTCGCCGTGATGGTATTGAGCGCTTGCAGCAGTTTTTGGCATCAGATATCGCTCAAGGTGCAGATAGCGGTGTTCTAGACAGCTATGATTATAGCCAAGAAGCAAAAGTGATTCGTCAGCTGCTGGCAAGTGATATGGCCATCTATGTGGTAGATGCTCGTGAGCCAGTATTGGGCAAGTATAAAGATGAGCTAGCGATTTTATCGTGGGCTGCCATTCCGGTGATGCCTGTCTTTAACTTTACCGACAGTCAGAATGCCAATATTGATTATTGGCAAACCATGCTGGCAAGACGCAATCTACATATCTCCACACGTTTTGATTCCGTTGCTTTTGAATTTGAAGATGAGATGCATCTTTGGCAAAACCTAGCCACTATGCTCACTCATTCTGAGATGCTTGAGCAATTGATGCAGCGCCGGACTGAAGATTGGGCGCAGTTGTATGATGAGGCCAATATTATTATTGCTGACTTTTTATTGAATGTCGCTTCTTTTGTACGCGAGATTAATGAAGATGACGACCCGATGCCTGTATTAGAACAAATGCAAGAAGCAGTTAGACAAAGTGAGCGTGCGATGCAGCACAATTTACTTAACCTCTATAAGTTTTATGATAACGCAGTCGCGGCAACCCCGCTTGAATTGCAAGCCTATCAGCAAGACCCATTTGATCCTGAACTCCTCAAGAGCTATGGTATCCGTACCACTTCTGGCGCAGCAGCGGGTGCGCTGTTAGGGTTGGGTATTGATGCAGCAGCGCTAGGTACGACATTGGGCTTGGGTGCAGCGATAGGTGGTATCGCAGGCGGGTTACTATCTAACACCAGTAGTATTGCCGATAGGATTACTGGGGTAAAACGCTTATATATCGATCCTGCTACGTTGACGCTATTAGCAACGCGAGCATTAGACTTACTTACTGCATTACGCCATCGTGGTCATGCTGCTACAGATGCCACTCAGTTATTATATAAAGGCGAAAACAGCAGTCTTGGAACGTCGCTAACTAACGACATTAACCATGAAGATGAAGACAATAATCCAATTACTGTATGGCCAACTCATAAATTACCAAGTGAGCTCAAAAAAGCGCGTGGTAAACCACAATGGTCGTCGCTTAGCAGCGGCAAGTCCGAACAAGCTCAGTTATTACGCACAGACATGGCATGGTCGCTGTCAGGTAAACTACAGTCGTATAAGCGTGAGTCATAAATTACCAGCGAACTATCTATGCACTTTATACACTTAACAACGCACTCAATGCATCAGTACCACGTACATCCGTCTGTTGCAGGTAAATCGGATACAGCGGGTACTTGGTAAAGCTTTGTTCGATATCCTGCAGTAGATGCTGCTGACGCTCAGCGCGGCGTCGCCAAAACTCATCCGACTGCGCAGTTGATATCAGCTGATTGATGACGATTGCTGTTGGCATGAGCTTACTATCCTCTAATTGCTCGATAGCGCGCTTGGTCTCAGCCAATGGTAAGACGTCAGCAGTCATCACCAACACAATCGCTGTTTGTGTACGGTCATGTAGTAGCAACCCTGCTTGGCGGAACAATTGCTTGCGCTTTTCTAATACGGAGACAGCTTGTTCCCAGCGATCTGATTTTTTTGCTGCAAAGGGATTGGCTACATCGTTCTTTTGAGCGCTGTTTTTCTGATTGTGACTATCCAAGTGTGTCGCCACCGAACGTAGTTTGGCCTGTCGTCGCTGCTGTGCAAGCAGCCCATCCGTCCACGCCCCCATCATTTCTGGTAATACCAATAATCGCAAAGTATGACCTGTCGGTGCGGTATCAAAGATGATGTGTTCATACCCAGCATCTGCCGCTTCGACTAAATGGTGACACATGGATTCGAGCATCGCGGCTTCTTGAGCGCCAGGTGCTGATTTAGATAATCGCAGATGCTCACGAATTTTGGGCATCATATCTGGGTTGGCATAAGCTTTAATTGTACGTTCGACTTGAGCAAAATGTTCATCGACAATCACGTCAGGATTTAACTCAATCGCATCTAGATAAGGTGATATTACCGTTGTCTCATTATTGAGTCGTACATTCAATACATCGCCCAAACTATGTGCTGGATCGGTTGAGACAATTAAGGTTTTTTGCTGCTGGCTTGCATAGTAGCTGGCTAGAGCTGCTGCCGTGGTGGTCTTCCCTACACCACCTTTGCCGCCGATAAATATAATAGGTTGTGTCTCTAACTGCTCTACCAATCCATGTAAAGGGTGTAATGCCATATCGTTATCTCGTATTTTGTCTCATTATCTAATAAATGCTTAGCTACTTTTTTATATAGTCAATCCACTACTGTTAGCAGCAACCAACATGGTCAAATGGACATCTATCCATTCCCATACGTGTATGCCATTCATGAAAGTTTTCTAAAAATAATGGTTGCAATTCTAATGTATAAAAGCTGGCGGGATTATCAATACCCAAGCTCTCGGCAAACATGAGCAACATAAAAAAATCTTCTTCATCACGTGCGGCCCGTGCCATCGTCTGACGATAAGGCGCATGATAAAATTCATTTAATCCACTCTTAAACCGTTGCCACCATGGTTGAGTGTTCTCTAATGGTTGAACGTTTACTATATTATTTGATGTGTTTTCATTTTCCATAATATGCTCGTATTTTACTTAATTCTTATGATCTATCATGCCTATATGATACAAAAAACGCCAGCAGTTGCTGCTAGCGTTTTTTATTAAACAGACACTCAATATGGTTTAACGTTTAAACCTCACCGTTTTTGCCTTTATGTAGTGACCACTCTTTACGTAGTACAGACAAACTCTCAAACGTCACCAAAATGGTCGCGATTAAGATAATTATATCCATAATAATAAGTAGCCAATTACCATCAGTAAAGAAGGTTTTGAGCTGAATCAATAGTGCAAAAACAGTCATAACTAACAAGAACGACAATGGTGCTAAGGTGTACCAAACTGGCTTACCCTTACGTAACAAGATAATGGTAACGATCATCAAGGTTAAGGCAGCCATTAACTGGTTGGTCGTACCAAATAGCGGCCAAATAATCATACCACCCGCGCCATCTATACCACCAGCACCGAACGCTAATAACAAACAGCTTCCGACAGCAAGTAACGTTGCAACGACACTCTTATTGAGTACAGGTAAATTATAAAATTCACCAAATTCTTGGAAGATATAACGTTGTAAACGTACGCCAGTATCCATCGTCGTACCAGCAAACAATGCAGCCATTACCGTGAGCATCGTCTGTGATAGCACCATGTCGATACCAACGCCAGCATTCAAGATGGTTGCACCGCCATCGATGAACGCACCGATAGAGCCATCACCAAATTTTTGATAGACCGCTTGCCAGTCACCAAGAGTCGCAAAACCTGCGGTTGCTGCAAGGATTGCCCCAAGTGCTAGCATACCCTCGCCCAATGCACCGAAGTAACCAACGAAACGAACGTCTTCTTCTTTATCAATCTGCTTAGAAGTGGTCCCTGTTGCGACCAAACCATGGAAACCTGATATGGCACCACAAGCAATTGTCACAAACAACAATGGTAGAAGTGACGGTGTATCCGATGGTAATGCAGTGTTAACCGCTGGCGCGACAATATTAGGCGTGCCAATAAAAATAGCGGCATATAGTAGAATCAAACCGACAAATAACTGTAAGCCATTAATATAATCGCGAGGTTGAAGTAGCATCCATACAGGCAACAACGACGCAATCGCCGCATAGGCGAACAAGATCAAGATCCATACCGCGTTATCAGGCAAACCCATAACGGTCTCAGGTAACACAATCGGGAACATAGGGCCGAGATAGATAAGCCCGTACAAGGCAGTTACCCCGATAATGGACACCCAGACCAAATTCATGTTGTAGCGATAGATACACTGCCCGATGATAAAGGCAACCACTAAGGCACCCCAAACTGGCAATACCGCAGATGGCGTCTTGATCATCATATTGGCGATAGCTACGCCAAATACAGCATTGACCATCAGTAGTAATAAGAAGATAACAACCATCATCAAGCTGCGAACACGTGTGCCCATGACAGTACCAGCAATAGAGCCAATCGACTGACCTCTATTACGCATACTTGCCCAAATAGCAGACATATCATGTACGCCAGCCATAAAGATAGTACCTACCACTACCCAAATAATGGCAGGCACCCAGCCCCAAATGACTGCAATGGCAGGACCGATAATTGGTGCAGCCCCTGCCACTGACGTAAAGTGATGTCCCCACAATACATACTTATTGGTGGGAACATAATCGATCCCATCTTTCATCGTATGTGCGGGTGTAGGACGGCTGTTGTCCAATGCTAAAATTTTGGTGGCGATAAATTTTGAATAAAATACGTAGCCGCAGAGCATAGCGGCAACGGCGAATAGTAGTACGATAGCACTATTCATCTCATCTCTCCCTAGACAAGTAGTCAATAGCCTTATAAGTTCAAGCTTTTTGAATTAAAATATGAAAAATATGCTAAATTAGTGTGCGATGAGTGACTCAGCTCATCTATCGTTTAGGTAAATTCTAGCAATTTGCAAAATTATTACCAATCAACAAAGTCATTTATCTTATAACTAGGGCATGTCACTAATCAGCACTTGGTGTGATGAGCCTGAGACTAAAACTTTGTTTGAATAATAACCGATTTGGTGATAAATGTAACGCAAGTAAGACATAAAAAACAACAAATAAAGGAAGTGCAATGGCACATTATTTTGGATTCGTACCCTCAGATAAACTAAAAGCTTTAATCAGTGAGGCCGAACAAGTCGTTGCTTCAAATGAGAATGTAGAGTACTACCCTTATCGCGATGCTCTTACGCATCAGACAGCGCGCGATCTTACTGATAATTTATTGGTTGGTTTGGTAGAGATTATTCCTAACCCTGAGCGCCAAGCCTCTATGCGTAAAATTGTTGGAACGATTGAACGTGCGACAGATACTTTGCTCAATATCTTACTAGGTAAAGAAAACAACAAAGACGTATTACCAAGTTTTCATTTTCTAAGAGATCATGCAACCTTTATTGATAATGAAGGCATTAAACGTGTTGGCTTTAAACTATCAGAAAAAGACGCCAATACTATCACTGAAGGTTTTGCTGCTATCACGCCTGAGCATGTAGATAGAGCCAAATTTAAAACAGCACTCGAAACCATGAACGAAGAAACATTGACCCACTTCATCAGTCGTTATGCTGAGACATTAAAGCTAGGCATGATCAAGCGTAAGTCAGTTCCAGTTGCCAAATCGGCAATTGATAAAGGCATGAGTATGGCACTTAATAAGCTATTACCTGACCTACCAAATGACTCATTGAATAGATTGGCCAATTATTACCGTCCATTTATTATAGAAAAGCCAGAATAACCCTAAAAGTTGGATTAATTTTGTCCCAAAAGTCATATGACGTTGGGCAAATTCACTAAAATTTGCTAAAATAAGCGGCACTTTTTACTAAAGGCGCACCCGATGACCCAAATCAGTAACCAAGAAATTGAAAAAACCTTACGCAACTCAGAGTGCCTTATTAGCAGTATCGAAGTAGCTGCTGCTTATGAGCGTTTAGCCGCTCAGCTCAATCTACATTATGCTGGTCTAAACCCAATTGTTATGGTCGTGATGAACGGCGGATTGATCCCAGCTGGTCAACTACTGACACATCTTACGTTCTACCATCGCATGCATTATATTCATGCGACTCGTTATCGTGATAACGAAGGTACTAATGAGCTTGATTGGAAATTCAAGCCTGATGTTAGTATCGAAGGTGAGCACGTATTGTTAATTGACGACATCTTTGACGAAGGTATTACCCTAAAAGCAGTTGTTGAAGAATTAAGCAAAGAAAAGCCTCTATCACTTGAGTCTTGTGTCTTGCTTAACAAGCAACATGATCGCAAAGTTGCAGATTTCGACGTAGATTTTGTGGGTATTGATGTTGCAGATCGTTATGTTTACGGTTGTGGTATGGATTTCCATGGTTACTTGCGTCACCTGCCAGGTATCTATGCAATCAAAGAAGACAAAGTTTAATTCTAGATTTAATTACTTAAAATAATTAAGTCCTAAAAAAGCATCCAAATTGGATGCTTTTTTATTGCGCTGACTTATTGCGCCGACAACAACTTGAATGAATCGTTAAAACTGTAATGCCAAACCAGTATGGCGCTCAGTCGGTGTTTGAACCGCTTTTTCTAAAGCGTGCTTGGTACTATATATCGTTACCTGCTTCTTAGCACGAGTCACTGCTGTATAGAGAAGCTCTTTGCTCAGTAACCGTGCATGGCTGTTATCAAAAGTAATAGCAACATGATCAAATTCGGATCCTTGTGACTTATGAATGGTCATTGCATACGCGGTGGCTATCACCTCTTCATTGAGCAAGTTAACAGCTATCCCTTGTGTCTTATTTTCAAAGAATACCTCTAATTGGCTCCTTTCATCTGATGTTTGTAAGCAGAAACCAATATCCCCATTAAATAGACCAAGCTCATAGTTATTTTGTAGCACCATAACAGGACGTCCATGGAACCATGTGTTTTGACCCAATGGTAACTTTAGCTCAGCAAGATGCCACTGAGTAAGGTAGTTATTGATATAGTGGTCGCCCCACTCACCATTGTGACCAGCAGTTAGGATTCTAAATTGATTAAATACCTCCATTAACGAAGAGGTAGTATTTTTAACGGATTCTGGCAGGGATTTTTCTATTGGATTTTTTATTAAATTTTTAATTTTAATTACGTATGATTGGTAATTACTGGAGATTCTTGAAATAATTTTTTCTTTGCTTAGGCTATTTTCTATCTTGTTATTTGATATGGATTCTGCTTGTAACATGTTAACATATTGAAAACTTAAGGCAGGGTCTTGCCTTAATAATTGCCAAATAGCTTGAAGATTTGTCTCTGCTTTATTGATTTGAGTGGCCAGTTTACCGATACCTGACTCGGCGCTAAATCGGCGGCTCTCGGTTAGTTCTGCATGTATGGGTTGCAGTAGCGGAATGCGACAGAGATCCGCCAATACTGCCCCTGCATCGACTGCTGCCAACTGGTTCGCATCTCCTAATAGTATTAGCCTAGCACCTGGCTTTACCGCGCTCACAAGATAATTAGCTAACTCAACTCCGAGCATAGATGCTTCATCGATGATGATAATATCTTCGCCGAGTGGGTTGTTGGCATCGTAGCGCGGTCTACCCGTTCGGCCAATACCTAACAAACGATGAATGGTTTTTGCTTCTTGCAACTGTAGCTTGACATCCGCCGCATCTAAAGCAGCCTGTAAGGACTCTTGCATACGTTGGGCAGCCTTACCTGTTGGTGCTGCTAATGCTAGACTAGCACTGTCTGTGCTAAATCTAATATGTTCAGACTCATCTCCCCTACTCTCTGTCGCTTGCTGCAATGCAATGACTAACTGAGCCACAGTATAGGTTTTACCTGTCCCTGGGCCACCAGTAATGATACTAAATGCATTATTGTTCGCCACATTGATAGCGGCTATCTGTTGGTCATTTAAGTTCTCAGGCATGGTAATGTCTAAAGGCACTATCTGCTGATTCAAAATATGATTGATATGCTGCGCTAAGTTAAATTCTGCTTGCCAAGTGCGGTGCAGCCAAAATGTGATTTTCGAACTTTGGGTCTCTTTATTCTCAGCTATGTTATAAATAATTGGTTGATTATCCTTGCTTAGGCTATTTTGGTTGTTGTTATAATTAGTATTCGCCTCAACGTTAGCAAATAAAGCATGCTTATGGATTGAATGAACGAAAGTATTTAAGTCGCTATTTTTCAAGCGATGATATAACGTAGTTATCGCATCAAAACGTTTGATCAACGTCTCTTTTTCATGGTTACTCAGTGCTAGCTGCGCCCACAGGTAATCTCGCTGACCAAACAAAGTATCTAGTAATACAAATAGCGATGTCTCTGTTGTAGTGTCATCGTCTAGTTGCATGTTTGATTGCGTGTCTATTTGCGTTTTTATCTGAGTATCAATCAGCGCAAAAATTGGTGTTGCAAGTATCCCCAATAATTGCTGCTGCCATGCATATAACGTGACTATTTCCCCATTAATTTCCCCTTGTAGCGGCGTTTCATGATCGGCTGCATCAATGGTTAATACAGTATGCCCTTCTTCCAAATGAGCCGCTAAAATAACAAATAGAGCCGTAAATAAATCATTATCTCCTAACTTACCGATTCTTCTATTTTCATCGTTTGTCTTTGCATCTTTCGCGTCATATGCTACATGTGTTTGCTGACGGCGCAGCAAAATATAATCGCTGATGTTACTGGCCCAGCTCTCTTGTAAGCTAATGGCTGACTTGCTCTTATTGTTATTATTACTCATCGTATATTTATCTCTTATTAATCTTATTAACTGCTATAACAATTTTTATCTATCTAGTTGATATATAAGGTTTATTAATCCGGCAGGCCAAATAGTGCGTCTAAACCTTTAATAAAGTCGATAGGAATATCCCAAGTAACCAGCCCATAACAACTTTTATCACTCAAGCTATCGTGGTTAGACTGAACCCTATCTTGCGATGTAGGCATAGTAGCTGCCTGAGCATTCGGGTCATACACACCGCGTAAAAATACGTACTCTACAGCGCCTAAATATTTATCTTCATTACCCGTATAATCACTGATCCTCATAGCAAGGAACCGATGCAATGCTACTTGATAGATTGCTGCTTGTAGCCAGTACCCTGCCTTGGACATTGCTTTTTTGAGCGTATCTTCATTGTAATCGCTTAGGCTATTTCCTAGAAAGTTGCTCTTATAGTCAACCACATAGTACTTGCCAGCATGCTCATACACCAAGTCAATCTCACCACGCAAATAACGATACAGATGCGCTTTATTTTGTGGCACTAGAGTGACGTGTTTATCTGTCTCATCAGGTAAATACTGTTGAAAAAGCTTACTAATATCCTGTGCTTTAAAATTCTCTGACAATCCCATGTTGAACTCTAACTCGGCAAATCGCTTACCTTTATCAAGAGCAATCAAGGGTTGATTGGAAGCCAACAGTGGCGCATTCAACACTTCTTCAATCCAATTAACTAATGCCTCATGCTTGGTTGTATCTATTGACTCAAGATCAAACCCATCACTATTTCTTTGTTTTTTGCCTTGTGATCTGCGGCTCTGCTGTTCCGCACTGCTATATATCAGCGGCAACTGATAGCTACTAATCGCTCTATCAATAACCTGAGGCCACTGGGCTTTATTGGTGAAATCTATTTGTTCAAATATCTCATGTAAAAACGTACCGGCATTGGCACCTTTTACAAAGGTAAAGCGGATATCATCTTCTGACTTGAGGCTTAGTTCACTGTCTTGTTTGCTAGACTCGTCGTTATTAAGTAAAGAGATGTCTGAAACAGAAGACTCTGTCATATCGATGTCTATCGCATCATCAATACGCTCATCCACTATCGCCATTGCTTGTGTAGATTCATCTAGCTGACGCGCCAGAGCGGTAAAACTGGTCTTGGCCCAGCCATAAAAATAATTAGTTTTCATAACCTCGGCAAAGGGCGCGTATTCAATAGCCTCTGTCGTAGGCTTATGAGCATTTGACTTGGTAGCAGTCATCTGAACATTATCATTTATACCTGCTGAGTTAGCATCATTGCTTGCGTAATTATTGTCATAAAACTCATTAACTTTATGACCTCTGAGCATGCCTACGATGCCTTTGAGCCTATCTGGTAGCTCGAACTTTGCTTCTGGCGATTCAAACCAATAAAACACTGGCTTTAGCTCAAACCCTGTCTTGTTACTCGGATCTCGCAGCACCACATAAAGCTGCTCACTGGCTCGAGTAAATGCCACATAGCCAAGCCGTCTTATCTCATCAAAACCTTCTTGTGTTTCGATATCGGTGTAGTAACCCTCATCCGTGGTAGAGCCTTGCAATGGTGAGAAGCGGCGCTGATTACCCGATTGATTATCTGTCGACTGCTGTACTTCTATCGACTGCCGCACTAGCGCTGAGGGCGCTTGTTGCGCGTTATATAGATACAGCCCATAGTCTTCCTTATTGCCAGACTTCCTACTGGCATCACCCATTCCCAATACATAGACAATAGGGAACTCAAGCCCTTTTGACTTATGAATGGTCATCAGTTGCACGCCAGACTCTGTCGGTAGCGGATATTGCTTAGCCCAATCACTGTTGGGTGCTGTATCTATCTGCTGTCTGAACCACGCCAACAACTCATACTCACCCATTCCTAAGCCATACTGCGCCAAGATGTCCATTACATGACGCAAGTCCATGATATGACGGTCACCTTCTGGATGAGCAGCTAGGGCCTGCCAAACGCCTTGCGGCTGCACAGGGCTTTTATCTAATAAATAATGTAGCGCTGATAAGATGCCAAAGTGCTGCCAACGCTGTGCCCCTTCTTTTAGATAGGTAATAAAGTCTTGATAGCTTTTCTTAGTATCAGCAGCTTCATTCGCTGAGAATTCTTTCGAATTAGACTTATTTGAACGGGCGCTTGGTGTACTGCTACCCTCGGTAATACCTGACTCATGATCCGTCATCATGGCTTTGATGTTTTTGATACTCAGTCCATATAGGTGACTGGTCAACACCCGATTAATCATGTCATGACGATACGGGTATAGCATGGCACTTAGTAGCGCCGCCACATCTTCTGCCATAATAGTCTCAAAGATGCTAACATCACTGGTAGTCAAGGTCGGCACATTAAGTTTTACCAGCTCATCTTCGACCCTTTTCAGATCTTTTTTAGCACGTGCCAGCACCCCAATATCACTGGGCTGAATCGGCTTACCTTTAAGTGTCTGACCACTACTGAGTAAAGTGGCTATATGGCGAGCTGTTATTTCATGCTCATCGTAATCAAACTCTTTGTCCTTGTCATAAGGCAGGTGCAATAAGCTCACGGGCTGATCAGAAAGCACCTCTGTCACCAGTACATCATCCAGACTATTTGACGCATTAAACCAAGACAGCTCATATTCCGGCTTTGCTGCTTTGATATGTTGATAATGAATACCAGTACCTAGCTGCGACAGTTTGTTCTCAGCAGTTGTTGCATCAGCCATACCAAACCAATAGTTCAATGCGTTAATCATACCGGCATTCGAACGGCGGTTGATATCTAGTGTCCAAAGGGCGCTTTTATCAAACTGGGCTTTCATGTAGTTATAGTTGGCTACATCGCCACCACGAAACCCATAAATAGCCTGTTTGGGATCACCAACCAATAGCAGAAACTCATGACTGGCTTTCTTAGTAGTTGCCTGTTTATCACTGTCCGACTGTTTACGTTTACTCTTTGGCAAATAAATACTTTCAATCATAGTGGCTTGCTCGCCATTGATATCTTGCGACTCGTCAATCAATGCCACAGGATAGTGATGACGAATATAACGCGCCAGCTTGTCTCCTTGCCGACCAGTTAATGCTTGGTTTAAGCGTACCATCTGCAAACTAAAGGTCGTTTCGCCACGCTCTTCTAAAATAACTGGCAGCCTACTACGTACAGCTAACACAATATGACGGTTAAGATTGGCTAATACCAACAAAATATGCTGATTCACACTATCAAGCATGTCTAAGAGAGCCATTAACTTACTAATGGTCTCTAGCTCAAAAAGTGTCTGATGCTCTTTTTCTTTATTCTTATTAAAGTTCTTAATTTTGCCATCTTCATCGGGATATCTAGAATCTTGCAATGATGTCAAAATCTTGTTTTCGCTCTCATTCAAATAGCTATTAAATGTCAGCTGATATTCCGATATCTTTTGATGCACCTCGATAATGGCATCAAACTGTTTGGTTAAATTAGAACCACCACGGAATCCTTGAGACTTTCTATAATCAGGATTTAAATAAGGCTGGATATCAGCTAAATCTAACTGAGAGAACTCATTGATTAGCTTTTCGTATGCATCAAAGTCAAAGCTTTTATCAAGTCTTATTTCATCAATCGGCGCAGAGATAAAATTAAGCGAGCGCGTTACATATTTCTTATGATCGCCCACTGCAGACAGTTTGCCTTGCTGATCCATTAGCGCGTAAAGTTTAGGCTGCTCATAGTATAATCGGCTCTGAAACTGACGCAGCTCATCATGAACAATGCTATCGGTAACTTGTTCAATACTGCTGTCTTCAATAATCCCCATGCCCTGCTGGTGACCAGTCTCGCTACTGTACTCCGTCAACCATTTTTGCGCCAAACTATCGAGCGTACCTACAAACAGCTTATCCAATGTAGTGAGTACCAGTGCGGTACGTCTGATAGCTTCAGCCATTGGGTAACTGTACACGTGATCTAGCAAATAACCGACAAGATGCAAGTTAATAGGATCTTGCATGATGCCATCTAAGCGCACATATTTGGCCAGATTAACCAGCCAATCTTCACGATCTTTCTTTGCTTGTTTACGTTGCTCAGTCACCGCTTGCTTATCAGCAGCAAGGTCTTGATTTAAGTCGTTAATGCCTGTCTCAATGTTTGCGTCTGAATTACTGTCTGCTTGTGCGTCTTTATTACCCTCAGGCATAACTTGCAGTATGTTGGGATAGAGACTCTCTTTATTGCTAATATCAGCACTTAGGCTATTAATCCATTGTAATAACTGATAGAAATCTACCAAACGATCGTGGATACGCTGACGCATTTCGGCAGCGGCAGCTCGTGTAAAAGTCGTGGCAATGATTTGCTCTGGTGCACGTCGCGCTTCGATCAGTAGGCGCAGCACGATACCGGTCAACGTCCAAGTTTTGCCCGTGCCCGCTGAGGCTTCAATCAGGTGTTTACCCGTTAGATCAACCTCAACTGCCGGTATGACATCATTTTTACGCTCAGGCACAGCAGATAAAGTCAGTTCATCTGAATATTCATCAAATAAATTCGGTTGTGTAGACAAGTCAATGGTACTGGTTGGATCGCTAAGGTCTGTCATATGGGCGCATACTTTTAATTATTATTTATCAAAACAAAATAGCAAAAACTAATTAGAGGCTGTTCTAGATAACGGGCTAACCATCTAAGTTAGTTAACGCATTAAACATCGGCGCGTATAATGGCTGGGCTAATGTAGTCAACGCTGCCGATAGCGCTTTGAATGCATCTTGGTCACGTAGCACGTACTGCCAAATAGCATGCTGCGAGCAAGTATCGTATACCGTATCTGAGTTGTAGTTGGGTCTTAACCAGTCTGAGAAGTCGGCTCGTTTTGGCCAGTAGCGGTTGCTGTCACCTTCTTCAGCGGTTAGATACTTATCAAGGTAATTGAGTGCATATTCTGGTAATAACGTAATGGGCACTTGACCCGTTAATTTGCCAAAAACAGCCCATTTTATCAACTCAATGACTGCGTCTTCATACATAATCGGACTTAACTTAAATGCGATTACATCTTTATAGTTACCAACTTGTGAGCTGGCCTTATTAAAGCGCCAAATACTCACGCCATCATTTAATACCACTTGCTCGGCAGTGGTACGTCTGGCCACTTGCCAATACAAATGTGACAACCAAAACTTGAGTAAATGCCTAGGATTGGCAGAATTGGGCAATATGTTTAACCACTGCTTGGGTGATTGCTTAGCATAAGGCACGCCCGCCTGAATAATTGATATGGGGGCTAATATTGGTACTGAGCCTTTGATCTTAATGATTTTCGGCAACAGCTTAAGCAGTGTTTCTATACCCTCTATATCTGTCTGGTCTTTTGAATTATTATCAGTGTTATTCAGTATATTTTTTAGCTCTATCTGAACAGGATATTCGGCGGTTGGGGTCAGTAGCTGTAATACACTGCTGATATCTGCCGTACTCTCGTTGAGAATACTGCTTTCGTCAAAACCATTAGCCATTAACTGCTCTTTAAACTCTAAACATTGCTGTTGTAGCTTCTTTTGTTGTTTGGGTAGCGTGGTTTGGCGAGCGACACCAGCGGGCATAATTTTTTGATACATCAGAATTGGAGTGGTGGTTTCAGCCGCTGCATTACTATCATTTTTCTTATTCTCATCAGTAACCAACTGTTTAATCAAATGATCTTTGATTTGATAGGTAGTTAAACTGTCTAAGAATAGCGGCTCTTGCTGCGACAATGCTTCTTCACCTTGTACCACATGCACCTTTTGAGACCGTAAGAATGCTTTGGCAGGATGGCGCACTTGGTAAGCCAATGCCCCTTCAATATCTATCTCTCCGATGTTAAATATGCTATCAGATAGCACCTCTGTCATGTTATTGCCATTGCTAGTATCGACAACCGTATCTAGCGCCAACAGTTCAACCAATGCAGACAAGGTTTGATTGTCTACTTGCCCTAGCTGGCCTAAGCCTTGACCCAACACCTGAGCGATTGACTCATACTGCGCCTTCGTAGGTAAGCCCACCAACTCTTTATGCTCACTAGATACTCGACCTTTTAATGTGTCAAACACCGCTTGCCAAAGCGGCGCAGGCGGAAACTGCTTTTTCTGAGCCAGTTTGGTTTTGCGCATGGCTATATTTAATAAAGTATCCAACTCATCAATCATATCGACAGGGCTAGAATCCTGAGCATTGATATTAATGTTGGGATTAACGTTGGCATTAGCATTGTTATCAATATCAGGAGACGCTTGCTCAAAAACATCAATGCCTTCGATTGCCGTTTCAAACAGACTCTCATGAAAAGGTAGTGCAGGATGTTCAGTCACCAACCACTGTTTAATCAATTTAGGCAAATAGCGCTTGAGACTCTCGGTGGTGGGATCAATATTCTCGGGTAATGTCTCAAGCGAGTTCACCTGCCATTGCACCTCGCCTTGCAAAAACTGCAATAGCTCGCTCACTGGGTTGGCTGGCAAATGCTCATGGGTGTCCGTCAAGCTTTGGCCGTTGTAGAACATCCAGCAAGCACTGCGCGCACACAGTAGCGCATCTAAAAATGCGCCGTTGTCATCATCTTCACTGACTCTGTCACCGCGGCGTGCATTGGTCGCTTTCATCAAATCATAGCGGTTATCTCGGTCACGCCCAGGAAACTCAGAGAGATCCATATTGAGCATCACCACCAGCTCAAACGGCACGTTTCTTAGTGCACCGAATCGACCAAAGGTAATCACCCCCGTCGGCTCCGCACTGACTTGCTGACTTTCAAGCTCGTTTTCGATACTGTCTAGCATAAAGCTCAGCTTGAGCGGCAATTGCTCCACACCTGCCAGCCTTTGCTCCACTTCTCTGTTGTCGACATCACCACTAGCGTACTGCCTATAGTGACGATTGGCTCGCAGACTTGATTTAAAGCCATTCATCGCGTTGTAAATGGCGCGCATGGTACGTGTTTGATCCACATCGCCAAAGTAGCGATGGATAACTTGTGTCTCAATCTGATCGAGCCAATCTTCCGCTTTCATTTTTTGTGTATGATCATCACGTCGTGCAACCAAGCCAGTATAAATACGGCAAAGCGCTTCAACAATCAGCGCATCATTTAGGCTCACTTGTGGTAACGGCAAGGTCATTTCTGGTAACGCAGTGCTTGGCCATTCATCGCCATTTAGATCATATAAGCAGTCGCTCAACTCAGCCTCTGGCATGACCAGACCTAAAGTTAATCTGTCTAATGCCTGTGCAAAGCTAAAGCGATAGTCGTAATCATTGCTGTCTAAAGTTTGCTTAAGATGCAGCTCGTCAAAACCGCGAATAAAGCCCGCCTCTACCAATAAATCACAGCCACGGCTCATTTGCTCATGAGTCAGTCCAAAGCTTTCAAACAATGGCGGTAACATGAGCCAGTCTAAGACTTCAGCTGCTTCAAAACGAGCGCTATGACTACCCAATAGTTTGTAAAAACCGATAATGGCTTCCCATAACTGGCGAATGTCGGCATCAACAACACCAGTCACTTTAGCAGGCAAAGTCAAGCCGTCTTGACCCTTACCATTGACGAAGATAGAGCCAATCAATGCATGATGACGTTCAACATCAGGTAGCAGCACAACAATGTCGGAGATATGGCGTTTCTTTTCACCTAGTTTGATAGGTTCATTCAGCCAACGACCAATCATAATACGCAGCACTTCAAGCTGACGCTGCAAACTATGACACGAATGAATGCTTAGGCTATTATCTTGGGAAGAGATTGCCCAAAAACGGTCTTTCTCAAAACGCTTGTTCTCTAACGCTTCATCTTCATACCAAGCCGTTTCTGGCTTATCTTCATCAAAGCTCGGCTCTAGTTGCTTGCTTACTGCTTGTGAGACTGTAGCAGCCGTTGCTTGCTGAGTAGATTGCTCATCAAGCATCAATACGTCATTTTGCAAACGTTTTAATAAGCTTAGGTTACCTTGCGTATCTTGAGTACTGACAGCGTCATCAGCAGCATCTATGCTTTCATAATCGTAATGACCGAGCACATTATCTACACCCTTATCAAAGTTATCTTGCCATTCGACTAGCGCATCGTCGTATTGCTCATTACCTGATAAATTGGCAAGCATCGCAAACGCATCGCGCGACTGCTTACCGAGACGCGATAGCAAACTGTGACCGTAATCACGCAAAAACACACTCTCAGGGTTGATAATCTGCTGGCGTTGTAACCATGATTTATCAACGATATCTGCCCAAAACAGCTTTGATGGATTGTAATGCAATAGCGTGATATTCATGTATTGCGACAGACTCTGTAGAAAGTCTAACTCGGTCTGTGGCAGTTGCTGGATGGTAAATATACGTAATACTTTGGGTAACTGATCGCGCTCATTCGCCTTGTTGCCTTTTAAAGCTGACCAAAACGCACGCTCCAGTGCCACACGGTGTAGATGAACATCGGCAAACAAATGCGACCACAAGAATCGTTGGGCAACTTCCAACTCAACATAATGCTCGACCAACCACTCAGGCGTGCCGCGCGCATACTTATCAAAGCGTAGGGATAAGGCGTCTTTATCTGCTATCAACTCACTTACGCTCAACGGCTTGTTTTGCGACCATAATGCCAACCAATCCTCACGGTGAGTCAAATAGCGGTTAAACACCCTAGCCAAATCGCTTGCCAGCTGCCAAATACGGGCATCTTGTTGTGCCTTATCCTGTTGTAAACTGTCTTGTTGAGCAGTTGCCTGTGGGTCATCAATCAAAGACGCTAGCAACGGATGAACTGGATGCTTTTCATCTGCAACAATCGACTCCTGATAGTAAGTCAAATAACCAAACAATCGCCACTGCATTACTGTCGGTGATAACACCGCCACTTCCGGCACGTTTAGAGTTGTCGCTTCAGGGTTTTGCGCCAGTAAGTATGCATTATGGCGGGTCAATACATCTTGCATCAGTGTCCATTGATACTGACCCCAAAATTTAGTACGCACCAAGGTACTAATACCAGCACGGCTAGCAATAGTTTTATCCAACCAATCTCCCAATACCATTGACGGTACAATGACAATAAAAGGCTCAAAAACAGGCTGATCCTTGGACTGATATTGTACGAGCAATTGATCAACGAGGTTTTCGGTACGGTGCGACTGAATAATAGTGAACATAGACAATAATCTGATTGCAATAAAGGTGAGGTATTAGGATTAATAAAGAAGGCTTCACTTATAGATGAGATGTCTGTATCCAATGTCAAAAACGCTATACAACATCCAGACAAAACAAAAATCGATACTCATCAATCCATGTTTGATGGTCGTTACTATGATGCATTTCTGCTAGCATGAGGGCCCTAAACAAAAACAACCATAGTAGCAAATTCTACATATCCATTGATAACGTTGACATGCCAAATTTGCTATCAGTGTGCCATTGATGGTTATCGTTTACTAGTGTAGATGCCGATATTATAATAAGCTTGCGACACTTAGTGTCGTTTTATACTATCATTCATATTTACAATGAAATAATCTCATTGCGGTTTTTAAATTGGCCTTTACAACCTGTATCTAAATAATACTTTCTATTGACGGGATTACTTAATATTATGCCATTGCGTCCCATTGATGCTATTTTTGTCCATCCAAAACAACGCTTATACGTCGTGTATTATCGCGGTGAGTTGTGGCAACTGCCACGTATGAAAATCGATGAGAGATCATGGCAAAACAGACGACCCTATACCGATGATAGTAGCTCACTTTATTTGAGCATCCATCAAGCTATCAGCAACCCTATCCTTGCGCAGAAATTGAGAACGCTAGATCTACCTGTAGCGGTACGTGGTAGCACGTTGCCACGTTTTGAAGCATGGTGGGAGGCACATGGGTTTAGATGGTTAAAAGACAGACTATTAACCGGTGAATCGCCGTTAGCAGCGCATCAAACTACTACACCTGCTGCCAAGGTATTAAACGACCAATCTGATCCTCTAACAGATTGCCAAACCAATGGCCATACTGATGAAAGTGGTGAGGTTAATGAAGAACAAGTATCTACCCCTTCTGCAGACACGGATATCTTTGCAGACATGTTGGCTGAATTAACCGATGAAGTACTAGAACAAAAGCTTTAAAAAATAGATACTACCCTGTATATAAACGTTGCTATGAATCAACTAATAATAAAAGAGCAGTAATATATGAAAGACTACAAACTACTGCTGGCTGGGCTAATCTTGCTACTGCTCACAATCTTTATCGCGGTCTTCATTTGGTTGTGGACCAGTAATCGCAAAAACACAGACCCATTGCCAATCATGGCAAGTGAAAGTGAAGCAGACTCTAGTACGAAAGGTGATGAATCAAGAGAGATTGCTGACAGTGTTTTATACATTCGAGCAGAGGAGAAGTTACAGATACCTTTGGACGATATCATTGTGAGCTTTGAATCTCGTTATCCGCACGTACAAGTGTTAGCGAGCTATGTCCCCTCTCACGACCTTCTTACAGTACCAAGTAGTGGTTCTACCAAAGACAAACTCTCTGACTTTGTCTTTGATACAGACATGATTATTACCAATGACGATAGCCTATCCACAGAACGGGTATCGCTCCTACAGTCAGAGTTACAACAGGCACAAGATAGAAATGATCAAAGACAAAAAAGTACTGAGGCCAGTGATATAAGTAATGCATCTGATAAAAATAGTGATAATAGTACGCATGATAAAGATAAAAAGATACACACTCTAAACCCCTTTAACTATGCGCTAAAAGATGAACAGGCGCTTGAAGGTGTCATCCTGACAGACGATACAACTGCTATTAACTTCCGTAATTTTTTACTATCGAGCACAGGTCAAGATATACTAAAAAAATATGATTATGAGAACATTAGTGGTTATAAGAACAGTGTAAATGACTTATTTAAACCAACCTCACAGGCAAAAAATGCATCAGGTGATCATGCTGTAGATGTCACTGACGCGCTTAGCAATGGTGAGTAAAGATAAATTGTCTCTATTTGTCTTTTGTTGATTGCTTTTATGACTGCTTTTTTCTACAATGTCACTCCATAATGCGCCTATAGCTCAACAGGATAGAGCAGTTGCCTCCTAAGCGATCGATCCGAGTTCGAGTCTTGGTGGGCGCACCAATTAAGATATGAGTAGTACCAATAAACCCTTGTAAGCCTTACGCTACAAGGGTTTTTTATTGCGTGTCTATAATACACCCTGACCTTCCATACCTTAATGATAGAGGCATCGACTAACACCTCTTAGAATACCTTTAAAATATCTGAAATTATCAAGGCGTTGACTAACTCACCACCAAAACAAGCGACCATACAGACCCTATAGTTTTATATTAATGCATAGATAAAAAAATCACCCTAACTTTTCAAGTTAAGGTGATTTTTTATGGTGTTTGCAATATCGATAATAGCTAACTATCTAATCTCTAACTTAGAAAGAAGTACGGCGATAGTTACGATATTCAGGTAACCAAAAGTTCGCTTTTAATCGGCGTTGTAAATTCTCCGATGTGATAGGTAGTGCTAGCTTATCTTGAGCCGCTTGTAATGCCACTGCATACGCTATCTTTTCACTGATCTCTCTAATAACCTTGATCGGCGGTAAGATGGCACCAGGTGCTTTTTCGTATTCCATTGATATATCTGCAAGGGCTTGGCTTGCTGCCGTTAGCATATTATCGCTGATACCTGTCGCACGTGCTGCTAAAACACCTAGACCAATACCAGGGAAAATATAGCTGTTATTACACTGAGAAACCTCAAAAGACTGACCGTTATAAGTGGTATGAGGAAATGGACTACCCGTCGCAACAATGGCCTTACCTTTACTCCAATTCATGACTTCTTGCGGTGTTGCCTCCACACGAGACGTTGGATTTGAAAGTGGTAGTACAATTGGGTGCTCAGTATTAGCACATAGCGATTCGATCACTTCTTGGGTGAACAGACCTTTTTGTCCGCTAACACCAAATAATACGGTAATTTTTGCTTGTTTAACTACTTGCGCTAAGCCGAGTTTCTTACTTTTGTCCCAGCTTGCAATAGCTGATTCTTTTTGTACTAACGGTTCTTGGAATTTTTGCAGTTCTGTCATGCCATCTGTTAGCAGGCCATAACGGTCAACCATGAACACTTGACTACGAGCTTGCTCTTCAGTCAATCCTTCACGCTGCATTTGGCGAATAATATGCTCAGCAATACCGCAACCTGCAGATCCTGCGCCTAAAAATGCGATATTCTGTTGGCTAAGTTTTTGACCTTTGTTTAGACACGCTGCAATCAGAGTACCAACCGATACCGCAGCAGTCCCTTGAATATCATCATTAAAGCAGCATAGCTGATCACGATATTTATTCAATAATGGTGTCGCGTTTTCCTGAGCAAAATCTTCAAATTGCAATAACACTTCTGGCCAACGGCGCTTAACGGCTTGAATAAATAAATCCACAAATTCATTATATTCATCGCCAGAGATGCGCGGATTTCTCCAGCCCATATACATAGGATCATCAAGCAACTGTTGGTTATTGGTGCCGACATCCAGCAAAATAGGTAGACAGTAAGCTGGGCTAATACCACCACAAGCCGTATATAAAGACAACTTACCGATTGGAATACCCATACCACCAATACCCTGATCCCCTAGGCCCAAGATACGTTCACCGTCAGTAACAACGATCACTTTGACATTTTGTTTGGTGGCATTTTGTAGCATATCGTCGATTTTGTGACGCTCAGGATATGAGATAAACAAACCACGTTTACGACGATAAATTTGCGAGAATTTTTCACACGCCTGACCAACGGTTGGGGTATAAATGAGCGGCATGACTTCTTCGATATGCTGCTCAATTAGATGATGAAATAAGGTTTCATTGGTATCTTGGATGTTACGCAAGTAAATATGCTTATCCATCGCATCAGTGAATGAGCTTAGTTGATGATAAGCACGTAATGATTGCTCCTCAATCGTTTCAATATTATGAGGTAATAGCCCCGTTAAATTAAAACTACTACGTTCTTCTGATGAAAAAGCACTACCTTTATTCAATAAAGGTGTCTCTAAAAGAGCGGGTCCAGCAACAGGAATATATAAAGGACGCTTGTTTGACATAATGTAATCTTCTTATTAAAGGCATATGAGTGAAAGCCATACTAAGTGAAAGCTATGCTAGTGCTGCATTATACATAGCATCGACTGGTATTTAACAATAGATAACAAAATCATTTTGAATAAATATGCTTCTGAACTCGAGGCCACTGATACATTTACCGAGAAATAATAAAAAAGCACTACCCATTGGCAGTGCTTCTGAGGGTGTATCGAACAATTTATAATGGACAAACACTGAACTATTTAGCTACTTAGCTACTTAGCTACTGATAAATAATCAGCCCATGGCCAGTTTTAAATATCAGTTATAGAGTTCAGTTATAAACAACACGAGCAATTGCGTTTGGTTTTCGACATTTTACCAATACCCGGATTAAAGGTATTGGTTGGGTCTAGGCTTTTATAGAAATTTTGCAAATCAGGTTCTGCTTCGTATAGATGCCCTACATTATGCTCAGCAGGATATTTGGCTCCGCGTGCGCTCAGTAGCTCTAGCATCATTTTTTTAACAAGATGTGCATCACTACCCTTCTTCAAAATATAGTCTTGATGAAATACATAACAAAAAAAGTGTCCATAATAGAGTTTCTTTTCCAAATGCTGTTCAATTTCTTTAGGTAACGTTTCGAGCCATTCTAACTCGTTACGTGGTATAGCAATATCCAATGCCAATATATCGCCGACTTCTTTTTCATGTATGACTTCATATCTTAGTGCGGCACCTGCAGCGGCAAAGCGATGTAAAAAGGCGCTTTCTGATTCTTCTTGACTACATTCAAAATAGTTACCCGTATTTGAAGCGTCGAAAAAAACTTTCAGAAAATCCTGTGCTTCTGCTATGCCAGCATCACTCATTTTTAAGATAAGATGATGCTCATATTGGTCGCGGTACTCTAGCATTCGCTTCGGTAAATGCTTTGGGAACATATTGGCAACGAACTGCATAACTTTGTCAGTGAAATGCTTTGGCATCCATGACCATTTATGGAATTTTGCATCCATAGCACCTTTGATAGAAAACAATCTAGGTAAGGCATTGGTACCGAGATGCTTAATACTCAGGAACGTGTCCTTACCATACTTAGCAGATACATCAAATATATCACGATGCATATACTCACCCACTTCAGGGGTATTATCGAAGCTCGATAACATTTGCCTTCTGAGCTGTGCAAGCTCACTCACACTATTAGTGCCTATATAAAAGGTTTTCTCTTTTACAGCCGTTGGATAAGTGTCAAGACGTACTGCAAATACCGCCAGCTTGCCAGCACAGCCGCTTGCTTCATACAGTCTTCGCTTATCCGCATTAAAGCGGCTTGGTGTGCTTGCATCAACATCTTTTACTCTAGCGATGTACTCTTTGTCAGATGCGAGCTTGCCAGTGTCAGGTAGTTCTCTTTTATCGAAATTACCTGTTTGCAGATTAGTGAGTATTTCTTCTGGAGTGTCGCCTAACTCTACGTCTAGGTGATTAACCAGCACTAGCTGACCGTGCTTGTCTATTTGGGCAAACAAAGCAAGTTCGGTATAAGCAGGACCTCTTTTTACCAGTGCCCCACCTGAATTATTAGAAACACCGCCAATAATTGACGCACCTAACGTCGATGAACCGATGACCGAGTGAGGCGCTCTATTTACGGCTTTGAGCTGACTTTGCAACTGATGCAACGTGGCGCCAGGTAAGCTAATCACTTGCTCGTTATCATTCACCAAATACAACTGATTCATTGCAAGGGTGTTAATCACAACCACTGGTCTATCGTAGTCATTACCGCTCGGGGTTGAGCCTTCAGTCAGCCCTGTTTTTGCTGCTTGCATGATAATAATGCAGTCGCCTTCCACACATATTTCTAGACTACGCCAAATCTCCAGCAACGTTTGCGGAAACAAAACAGCCAAAGCGCTGCCGCCACCAGAGCGCCACCCCATTCTATAGTGTTCGTTTTTCTCTGGATCAGCCTGTACATTACTGGCTCCCAGTAAATGGGTTAGCTTGTCTAATACTTGCTCAGGACGGAGTATGTCTTGGTCTTGATGCGCTATATTCGATGAGAAAAGGTTTGATGAAGCTCTATTTAATGACGGCATATGACGCTCTTTATTTGGTGATTGTGTGTCACTCATAATGCTAAAGGCCCTTGAAAACCAAAGAGGTAAATGGCAGCCATGACGATAATCCCGCAGAACAACACATAATAGATGGTAGGTAAAATAGTACGTCTAAGTGTGGCGCCCTCCATACCGAGTAGGCCTACCGTTGCCGATGCAGCCACAACATTATGTACTGCAATCATATTACCAGCAGCGGCACCAACTGCTTGAGCCGCGATGATTAGAGAAGGTGAAATATGTAAGCTCATGGCGGCTTCGTATTGGAATTGACTGAACATCATGTTGGATACGGTATTAGAGCCCGCGATAAAGGCACCTAACGCACCAATGGTTGCACTGATTAAGGGGAAAACACTACCAAAAGTACCTGCAAATAATTCTGCACTCGCAACTGGCATACTCGCCACATCTGATAAGTTTACGCCTGAATTAATAAAAATTCTAACCATTGGAATCGTAAAAATAAGGACAAATCCGGCCCCTAGTACAGTTTTACCTGATTCTTTAAAGGCATTGTTTAGTGCATTGACAGGTTTGTTCGTTTGAAAGGCCGCAGCAACCAAGGCGCTGATTAATAACAAGCCGCCTGGTAAGTATAAAGGACTAAAACTGGCACTGATATCTGCCTCACTTAAAATCGAGGTTAGGTCTACTGTCGCGCTGTTCAGCAAAGACTGAAAGCCTGTTAATACTCTAGAACACACCAATAAAAGGGCAACCAATAAATAAGGGAACCATGCCATGACCGTGGACATCTTTTTATCACTCAACGCAGGAGTGATGTCTTCTTTGCTAACTATTAGCTTACCAAGCCATTCACTTGGCCAGCTTTTTTTCGGTTCAAAATCCCATGTGGTTTTTGGTACTAAAAATCCACGTTTTGCCGCATTAACAACGATAGTGATACTGACCAAACCGCCGACCAATGATGGAAACTCTGGCCCTAAAAAAATACCTGTTAGGGTATAAGGGACTGTGAATGCCAAACCCGCAAAAATAGCAAATGGCCAAATAGCGAAGCCTTCTCTCCAGCTTTTATTTTTACCAAAAAAACGCGTGAGCATCATCACCATAAAAAGTGGCATAAATGTACCAATGACACCGTGCATAATGGCGACTTGGCTGGTAATTAGTTGTAAAAAATCGCCCCACTCTAGTCCTTGTTGTGCCAATTGGGTGCTAATGGCTACTGTATCTAATCCCTTGTTTACTCCAATAACGATAGGCGTACCGACTGCCCCAAACGATACAGGCGTACTTTGTATCATCATTCCCATTAACACGGCACCTAGCGCTGGAAATCCTATCGCGACGAGTAAAGGCGCGGCAATAGCGGCCGCTGTACCAAAGCCAGCCGCTCCCTCAAGAAAGCAACCAAAGCACCAAGCAATAATAATGGCTTGCACCCGCCTATCTGGCGATACATTGGTAAACCCAGCACGGATAACGGCAATGGCACCCGTATGCTTCAACGTATTCAATAAGAAAATAGCCCCAAATACGATCCACAATACTGAAACCGTAATGACCATTCCCTGAATAATAGATGAAGACACGCGATTAAGCGTCATATCCCATACAAAGAGGGCAAGCGCGGCAGTAACCGCCAGAACGATTGGCATGGTTCTTTTGGCTGACCATTGCAACCCTATCAAAAAAATACCACAGAGAACGATTGGCAGTAATGCCAACAGTCCATATATTGTTTGACTCAAAATCATAATCCTTTTTTTATCGTGTAATCTTCCTTGAACCACTTCATCTAAGCATTTGCTTTTATAACTTCATGCTGTCGGTCAGACGAAGCCGAAAACAATCTCTGTCAGTGACATGATTAATAGAATGGTTAAATAAACAAATGCTCAAAATTCCCTAAAATATTCTACGCCTTGTCAATACATTGATATATTGCATCAAAGGACAATGTTATTTTCTTTTTTTGCTATAATCCAAAACGTATTACACCAATTGGGGAACAAGTATGGGCAAAGCTGACGATATGGTTTTATTCGTCCAAGTGGTTGATGAAGGGTCATTTTCTCGGGTCGCTGAAAAGCTGTCATTAACGAATTCAGTGGTAAGCAAACGTATTGTAAGATTAGAAGAGAGCTTAAATGCACAGCTACTGTATAGGACAACCAGAAAGTTAAGCTTAACCGATGCAGGAAGGACGCTTTATGACAAAGCTAAAATCGCTAAATTTGCCTTTCAGGAGGCTGAAAATGCCGTAACAGGCTATGGTGAGGACATGAAAGGCAACATACGTATAACCATGCCAGCGGTCTCTGCAAATCTAATATTGAGCGAATCCATTGCCGAATTCTGTAAACAACACCCAGAAATATCAGTAGATTTACAGATTACCAATCGATTGGTTGATTTGATAGAAGAAGGATTTGATCTGGCGATAAGGACAGCAGAGCTTGAAGACTCATCACTCATTGCAAGACGTCTTATAGATAGCCAGTGGGTCATATGTGCGACACCAGACTATTTAGAGCGACACGGTACACCTCAAACCCCTGAACAATTACGGAGTCATGAGTGTTTGGTCTATAAGTTTGATCATACGGCGAATGGTATATGGCCGCTATATATAGATGGTACAGAGCAATTACTTCCTGTACAGGGGCGGTTTCATAGCAATCATCTTAATGCGATTAAACAAGCGACTCTCAGCGACCTAGGTATCGCCTTTTTACCACAAGCACTTGTTTATGAAGAAATGCAGCAAAATATGCTCACCCAGATTTTGCAACGCTTTACAAGAAAGAAAATGGGTATGTATGCGGTTTACCCCAAGGCGCGGCAACCGGACCAAAAATTGAAACTGCTTGTAGCGCATCTGCGAGAATCATTACATCAAAAACAGGCTTACTACTGCTAAGTAATAAGCTTGTTTTTCATACAAATGAGCAAAGATGGATAAGAGTATTTGACGATAATAGTCATATATGTCGACTTCGCTTTAATCAAAGCAAAGAATGCCTGAGCACTATTAGCTATAAGTATAAAGTGCTCAGACATGAAGTTCAGTTGTACTAGATAATGTTATCAATATAGGCGTTTAATAGCTGCAACTTTATTGCTTAGTAGCTTTCATAAAGGCTGACCAATCTAAATAAAGTTTTATAATCCATTTACTGTGTAACGTACGATCAATTCATTGTCGAGTACGACATTGGTTGACCAAATGAATTCAGCATCTGCTTTTTCATTATCAAAAATATCTATGAAATTGGTATAAGCTGCTTTATTGTTTACCCCAATGGTTTGGTTACTATAGGTAGTAGCGTTCGGCCAACTAGAGTCATCAAAGTCTGCTTGTTGCCAGTTGGTAGGCAATTCCCAATGCAGGCCATAATCTGCCGAACTATTTGGCGTCATCCCAAACCAACTTTTAAAAGCACCAAAAAACTGACTATTAGAATGATAACCAAGTAAAAATGCCGTATCTGTAGCTGATAACCTTTGCTCTATTAAGTATTTATAAGCTAACTTTTTTCAAACTTCCAATAGCAACGCTTTAAAAGAAGTACCCTCTTCTCTTAGACGCCTTTGCAAGCTACTAACACTTTCCTAAGAAAGTAATCTAAAAGCATCGACTCTGAACTACCCTACTTATAGTATGGTGATATCTTCATGGACGTATAAGTTAACCGTTGAATCTATTGTGCTTTGATACTGGATGTAATCTGCTTGATCAGATACTTCTTGCTCGACAAACTCCGCGGTCAAAGATATCTTATCCTCGTCATCACCATTAATAAATAGCTCATTATTGCTTTCGGTCATGGTAATAACGTCATTGGTACCGATGTTAATTAATGACTGCGCATCGTTCCCAGTTAGGTCAATCATCTCTATGTTCTCAATCACGCCACTATCAAAGCCACCAAAATCGATAGTGGTATTAGCCACATTGATCAATAGAGTATCGATACCGTCACCGCCATCCATTAAAGAATTATCAAAAGAGAATACTAGCGTATCATTGCCAGCGCCGCCTATTAGTGTATTGACACCAGTACCGCCATCGAGGAAGTCATCACCAGCGCCGCCAGTGATGCTATCATCGCCTACACCAGAGTTTACAGTAGTACTACTATTGGTGGTGGTGATAGTGTCGTTCTGCTCCCCTGTTTCGATAGCGACAGACTCACTCAGGTTTAGATCCGCAGTTTTGATCTCTTCGCTAGAGAAGACTTGATCAGGGTCTGAGGTCTCGACAGTTTTGCCTGTATAAGTGATAGTGCCGTTATACGATTGATACAGAATCTGTATATCGTTAATACTACTGCTAGGCACGCCACTTAATACATAGCTACCCGCTACAAATTCAACAGATACCTCATCGCCATCGTTATCGGCATTACGTAAGCCGATGACCTCTCCTGTGTCGCCAATCCTAAATAGCATGGACTCGTCGAAGGGTTTGCCATCTTCAGGAGTAATCGTCAATGTTAATGTCTCACTGCCTCCTTCACCAGTATCATTGCCATCGGTGTCTTCCATCTTAGCATTGGTATTTAACTCGACCCATGTATAGGCCTTGCCAGCTGAGTTTTGCGGGGTTAACTCAACACCATCAGCTATTGGGTTAAATACTAGATCTACGGTCGTGGTGTCACCCTGTAGGCCGTCTGTACTTAATACTGAAATAACTGCGCTACTCGTACCACTATAATTCTCTGGTGCTTGGATAAATATCTCGGGCGTCGGATTTGTCTCGGTACTTGGCAAGCTCCACGACCCTGTCCCTGTTTTGTTGGCTATGACGATATCTCCACTATCATTGACATAGTATACGGTAAAGTTATCATTGATATTGTTGATTATGAAGGAAGCAGGCTGATCGTTATCACCTTCATCTTCATCAGTTTGTACGGTGTCATACACAATACTAACGACATTGACGTCAGTAGTGTCACCGATCTCGCCCTGATCTTCATCTACAGTTAAGTTTGACGCGGCCTCATTGACGACGAACAGCAAAGGATCTGCGCCTTTTTCCACAGTGACTTCAAAGTCTTTGCGTGATACTAGCGTGGTTATGTCATGATCTGGGATATCTGTCGTTTCCTTATGCACTACATACGCCTCAATCACAGTCGCGCCATCTTCGTTCCGTTCAGGAATGAAATTGAAGTTAGCAGACGTAGGATTGTTTGCGCCTACTGGCAACACAAAATACTCTCCTATAGGCAATCCTGCAGGATTAGAGACTGTAGCTAAAGGCACGCCGTTAGAGTCCTCAAGCGTACCATTAACGGAAGCATTGTCAGCGAACTGAAGATAGACATTACCACCAATAATTTCGACATTACCTACATCAGCAGTTTTGGTCAGATCTAAGGTTAATGTCCTAGTCTCATCTTCTGCTATCACGATATTATCGTCATTCTGTGCTGCTGTAGGATCTTCTTCATGGAAACCGAAGTAATCGGTAATGGGCAGCACAATCAATGTGCTGTCATTAGTGTCTGGATCACCTATTGGAAACGCTGGATCGTCTGCTGTCACAGTCTCAGAGTCACCATTACTGTCAGTCGCTGTAAATGAGATATCTAAAGCAACTGCCTCACTTTGGTTGTTTGTACTGTAATCACTGGTGGGAATAATACTAATATTAGACAGTAAATCAGCAATATCACTATCACTGGTGACATTACCACTGATCAACCATGTATTGCCTTGTTTGGATAACGAGACCCCGTTAGACGTTTGTAACACCACATCATCAGGCAAGTTAGCAATGGTGAATGATATCGGTGCAGACGTCTGGTTGTCATAAGCCACCTGATTAAGTGAGCCAATGATAAAGTTATCTAAAGATTGACCGGCTCCATCCTCAGTCAAGGTTATGGACTTCACGATGAGATCTGCTACCAACTCAGGAGGCTCTTCCACACCACCGTCCATACCCGTAATAAGCGTCAACTCAAAGGTTGCGTCAGCTGATTTCTCAACGTCAGGTGCATCTTGGTTATAGGCAGTTACGGTGATAGTCAAGCCATCTGCATTATCTACGTCATATCCTGCTTTTACACTGAACTTGATGTCCACACTCGCCGTAATAAATGTGTCTATGGTTTCATCATCAAAGTCGACATACCAGGTATCACCCGCTTTGACCGCGTCAACGAAGGTGCCATCACCATTAGCATCCACTTGTACCAAAATACCATCAGGCACACCGTCTACTTGCACTCGTGTAAACACCTCTGAACCATCTAGGTCTGGTGAGGTGAGAGTGACCGTTTTAATCACCTCATCATCAGCCACATCGGCGTTATCGATATCAATAGTCTCTGAAGTCTCAATCTCAGCAAGATTGACCAATGATGGCACATTAGTAGTAGGCAGGACATCTACAACAAATGTCGTCTCACGGGTTTGTGATGTTTGATAGACGATATCTGCCGTCTCATTATTCGTAGCTCTGACAGTATCAGTCACTGTATATTTAATGCCAAAGTCATAGACATCATTGCCTGATTGATAATTGACAAAACCAGACTCAGAACTGGCAGGCTCAGCTGGAATAGCAATGATACTAGCCTTAGGTAACGCACCCTCTGAATCGCGCTCGATGGTATAAAACCCAGCATCAGCAACTTCGAGGTTAGCACTTGTGATAACAACGCTATTGACACCGACACCGACAGTGAGCTGAACGCCTAGTGCCTCAAGGTCAGTGACGCTAATAGCCACACTCTTTAGCTCTTCAACACCTGATGTCCAATCATCTGGATTATCCGTACGTCTAAAGGCGCGCTCAAAGTCTAACGTGACAGAATCGTTTTCATTCTGCTCAGCAGTAGGATTAACCACATCATTATCAAGCGCATCCGGCTTAACAAAAATTTGCACAGGCTGGAGGTTTTGACTTGCCTCACTACCGCCTGTTTTCTCCGTACTGACGCCTTTGATATTAAAGTTAATTTCGCCTGCGAAGTTGTCTGCGGTTTTGAGTATTATCTCGCCATTATTAATCGCTTCATCAGTCACAACCCACTGCCTAGCAGTGCCTTCACCACCGATAAAGGTTACATCTGCTCCCTGCATCGCAAACCTGTCATCGAGACCAGTAATGACGTAGGTCACGATTTCAGATCCATCATCATCGTAAGATCGGATATCTTCTGGCGTCTTAAAAATAGACCTAAAGGCTATCTCACTGTTAGCGGCATCCAATGCGCTTTCTTCAAGGATAACCGCGTAGTTATCAGAGGTTTGCCCACCATAATCAAAGGTAACTTTATTCAATTCGTCATTGAGGATTTTATCCGCAATCGTGTCAATCTTGATAGGCAATGCCAATGACGCACTAGGCTCACTGGTGTCCGTGCCATCTACTGATACACCAGTGACTTGTAGCGTATAGTTATCATTACTATTCAGTGGCGGTATAAACGATGGTACTTTATCACTTTGATAATCAGTCAACGTGACCGACCATGTATCATCAGCATTATCTACTGTGGTAACATCATTGACTGCACCATAGTTTTGGTCAATCAAGACATAGCCACCATTTGCGCCATTATCAGCATCCCACACATAAAGGTAGGCACCATCCGGTATCGCATCAATAGTGACATTAAAGGTTTCAGAACCGTCTTTATCTTTGGACTGTGCCTTTATCTTAAGCGCAATGCCTCCCTCAGGGTTGTCAATAGTGTCATCTGGTGTATAGCTGTCTTCATCGGTTGGATTGCCATTAGATCTACCTGCATCTTCCTCTCCTTTAGCAGGTTGCACGCTAAGCAGTACATCATCAGCAACAGGCGTCACAGTTAGGTAAAGAAAAGACTCGCCAGATACGACTTTATCTGTTGCGGTATCATCATCTTCATCATAGTCGATGGTGACCGCTTGCTCTTGAATACGTAGTTCGCCTGAATAATTATTAGGCGGAATAAATGCCAAGCTGCTAAGCCCTGCTACAGGTATGTCTATGCCATTTTTACCTGCTGTGACAGTCTGCGTCTCACCGGCACTGTCATAACGGAATTGAGCCCCGGAAGCGTTGACCCAGTCACCGTCCTCAGCTCTAATCTGGACGATCAGACGGGCAAAGGTCTCTTCTGACTTGGTATAAATGTTGTTGTCGTTGGTATCATCTTCATTTGACCAACCATCAAGTAAATCAAAGTTGGTATCACTCGGATCAGTCGATAGATCGTACCAAACAGGGGCTGTACTGCTAATACCGTCTGCATCTCCGTCTTCAAATACTAGTGCGCTATAGGTATGGTCTGGGTTGAGAGTGACATCATTGCTATTGTCACCATCGCTATCGATATCAGCCCTCTCAGCCACTGGAGTGACCTTAATAGTGACATCAAAGGTTTCATTTTCAGTAATAGGGTTAGCACTATCGACTGAACCATCAGTAGTCTCTACAAAATAGGTTAAGCTGATATCAGTACTACTATGCGCTGGCGGCTTAATGGTAAAACCTGCGACGTCACTTGGATTATTCCCAAAGATATAGTAAATATCGCCATCTATCGTCTCAGTTGCAAGCGTAGTCAAGTCAACTATTTGATTGTTTTCATTCAATACCGTCCCGCCACTAGCATCTAGTGAAGATTGCGAGATACCTATTTTAGAGAATTCTTCTTTGGAGAATTCTCCACTACCATTTTGATCAGTAATGGTAAAAACTGAATCGCCAACAGCATTTGTTGTAAATAATGCAATCGCTGTATCCTCAGCCCCCGCCTGTGGATTCACAGCTGTCACATCGATGGTAGGATTGACCGTTATATTCAATTGCACAGAGGCGGTCTGAATGGCAGGGGCGATACCTACAGAATCAGCATCGGTGTCTTGCGTATTTAGCGTAAGTGTTGCATTAATCACACCCGCAAAATCTTTCGGAGGCGTAAACGTAAAGCTTGGGTCCAAATCACTAGCCGTCACTCGCGCTTTTGGAAGAGTGACTGTGCCATCAGCTATGGTATAGCTGTTACCATTAATCGTCACCACCTGACCATTTAGCGCATCAACGAACCCTTCAATAGAATACCAATACTCCTCTGAGCCATCGTCATCTATAAATGTTTCATTCAATATAGACTGCAAATCTAGACTGCTGTCTTCGTCGATAACCGCATTGATCGTATCGTTTTTATCAATGCCATTGTTGGGGTCGTCTGATAGAGTGATAGAAGTTGTACCAGGCGGGAGCGGTGTATCAGGCTCTACTAAATCAATAATCGATGCATCTGTCACCGCTTGCACATCGATGAGTATATCTACTGACGTGGTTTCTCCTATCAAGCTACCATCAGGATCAGCACTACTGGAGTCATTAGGCTCTAGCGGATAAGGGATGCCATTTTCATCAACTTCATACTCAGTGACACTCATGGTTACTGTAAAGTTAGTGGCATTTTGATCTGGGTTAGAGACGATTAATGATTCAAAATCAGCACTTGTCATATTCTCAACATCAGCCGTAAACTCATTGTTAATGTGAGTACCATCGGTGAGTTTAAACGTGATCGTACCATCTTCTCCAATTCTATCACTGATGTCCTGAACGCCATTGACATCAGTGTAAAATAGCTGAACACCATCAGGAAATCCGCTTAATGTAATCGCCCCAAAACGTTCGCTACGATCAACAGATCCACCGTTTGTATTGTCATCATTCTCGCTCTTAGTGCCATTAATATAATCATCACCATAAACTGGATCATCATAGATACTTAAATCCGTACTGGCCTCACCGCCATTATCACCAATGATTGGTGCTATAAAGCCAAGCTGAGTCGATGAATCTTCTTTAACATCGTTTGTATAAACACCATCAACGATATCAACTTCAGCCGCGTCAATAACGATAATAGGCGCATCAGCAACAGGGTCTACTTCGATATTTATTCTACTAGTTAGAGTTTGCCCCCCATCTTGCAGACGAATGTTAAACATCACACTATAATTAGGATCAAACGAATCAGGTGTCTGCTCATAACCTGTAGGCGCTTCCGCCGTGCCTACATTTCTATCATTTGGCGTCGCGATAGAGGAGTAGTTCTCTTCTGGATTAAACTCGATTTGCCCATTACCGATATTCTTCAAACTACCAACGATGGCTGGGTTATCCTGATCATCGGTAGCAATGGCATTACCGTTTACATCAATATAAATAGATTGGCCACTTTGCAAAACTCTCGATGACGATAAATCATAATTCAATATGGTAACCACACCGCCATCGAAATTTTCAGCAGCATTGATTAATAAGGCATCTTTACCATTTGGAGCGATGTTTTCATCCCCAGTGATGTCCCCAAAATCCCCTTCATTGATAGTGAAATCAAGATCTTTATTAAACAGTCTATTTTCCACTTCGACATCGAATTGATCTTCAGTTATCGAGCCATCTTCATCGACAACCGCGTAATCGAGATCAAATATAATATTGTCTAATCTGCCGTCATTATCGGCATCGATATTGTCGTGCCTGATCGTATCATAGAGGGTGGCGGTATAGGTCAGGGCATCTGCACTGGTATAAGGCAAGCCCTCAGGATTGATTTCCACTTTAAATATGACGTTGTTGTTAGGGTTATCGACCGTATCCGCAATCAGCTCGCCGCGCTGGGTAGTCGATACATATAGGGTGCTATAATCTATTACGCCATCGACCTCAGCATAGCGATAATAAAGCGGTAGCCCACTGCTCTGGAAACGACCGTTTATTAGATCGCCATCACCCATGGTAAAGTAAATATCAGAAATATTATCCTCATTGCCAGTGACCGTAAATGCGGATTCGACTTTGACCACATAAGTGCTAGCAGTACCCGAATTAGGGAACAAATCACTCTCTTTTAAGACAACGCTTTCATCGCTTTCGATAACCGGTGCGGTGTCTGTCACGCTTATGGGCTGCTTAGCAGCATCTGACACATCACCATCAGCATCGATTAGTGTGTAACTGAATGAGCCGTCGTCTTGTAGGTTAGGCGCAGGGTCACGATTATCAATCGCTTTATTAGCGGCAAACGTCCAGCTGCCATCTTCATTAACCGTTAAAATACCTGTCGGCGTTTCGAGACTCACCCCAAACTCGGTAGAATCTTCAACCGTATTTCCGTCTTTATCTGAATAAGTAAAGTTATTGATTTTTAAGTCCGCATCTGCACCTTTATCGTTATCAATCACATTACCCGTAAGTAACGTACTATCATCACCATCAACGTACGAGCCTTCAACCACACTTACAGGTGTATCATCTTTAGCCAGTACCTTATCATCTTCGATATTGACATTAAATTTTTGCACCGTAGCACTGTCTGTGTCTTGAATTTCATATTTGACAGGTAAGGTAATTGTAACTCCATCAGTGTGATCTAACTGACCTTGTAGCTCAAATACAAATGCTTGCGTATCTCCAGTGCTATCTGTGGGATTGGTCAAAGTAATGGTAAACACACTATTGCCTGTGGCACTACTAGCAACCACCGTATGACCATCATTACTTACCTCATAAGTCAACGGCTCACCATTGGACGCAAGCGCTAAGGCTTCTAGCCCTGCTGTGGTAACACCAGTGAATACCACATCGCTGATGTCATCTGCAGCCTTAGTGATACCAAGGTTACGCATCGCTCGTAGCGCATCAGGCGTCGTATCGGTGCCGCCAGCTAGATCGTCTTCATTCAGCGTAACTTCAGGAATAAGTGCCGTGGGCTGCGTGTCATCCACTGTGATATTAAAATCAGCGGTACTGGTATCACCATCGGCGTCTGTAATCGTATAAGAGATACTATCGATAATGCCATTTAGATTATCCGATGTATCATCCGATGTGTATGTCCACGTGCCATTTGCGTTAATAGTTAATGAACCATATTGAGTATCGACTGCAGAGCCTATTGCTCCTGTTTGACTAATGCCATTTTCATCTAAATATGTGAATGACGTAATGGTTGTATTTGGCGTACCCAAATCATCGTTGGTTAGTAAGTTTAGGGAAGTGGTATTCGACGATATGGTTTTACCGCCTTCAGTAACCTGAGCAATATCATCGACTGCTTGCGGCGTCGCATCCACACTGATAACCGTCGTCGTTGTATTACTATCAGCATTATTTATATCAGTGACTGTCACTTCAATGATACGGTCTATTTCACTAGGCGTAGCAGAGGTATTGGCAAAAGTGATGGCATCAATAGCAGACTGGTAGTCAGCTAAGCTTGCACTCCCGCTCAACTCAATGCGGCTATTTCCTAACAATGTGGCTGAAATACCTGCTGGTAGATCACCTTCATCAATAGCAATTAAGTCGCCTGTTTGTGAGTTTGTTAATACAATAAATGCACTACCAATCGTATCGTTATTATCAATATCGGCAATGGTACTACTGTCACTGATAGCAACAGGGACATCACCCTCTTGGTAAGCTGTTGTATAATTGACAGTGGTATTACTATTACCAGAGACATCCAAGGTTGGCGCGTCGTTGGTACCAGTTACAGTGATGGTTAAGGTTTGAGTATCATCACCTACTCTATAAGTAAATACTTGTTCAACTACCTCCCCTCTGGCAAGGGCTTGTACGGTAGAGCTGTTATTATTTAGAACATAGGTGTACGAGCCGTCATTATTTAGCGTCAGCGCGCCATAATCATTTGCATCGCTAGGCTGACTCTGCAAGCTGACGGATGTTTCGGTACCGATTTCGTCATTAGCTAATACATTGCCTGTCGCGGTTAAAACGCCATCTTCTTGTACGGTATTGACATCAGGTTTTAGATCAACGTCGTCGACAACCTCTCCTGTGACACTGTTTTCGGTATCAATTTTGACAGACTCCAAGCCACTATTGGTACCATCAACAGAGCTTATTGCTAGCTGATAATTCTCGACACCTTCTTTTAATTGATCATTTAATACTGTATTGGTCAGAATGATTTGATTACCAGTGCTGGCATTAAATGTGACCGTAGTCAGCTTGCTACTCGCATCAAAATCGACCGCAGTGGTCTCATCGTTGAGATAAGATAAATTAACCACTACGCTGCCGCCTACTGGTATTTCAACAGGCTGACCGTCAGCATCCACAAGTGATAAGGTATGGGTCAGTACAGCATCGTCTGCTTCTATTTGGCTGTCATCACCGGTTAGTTTGACATAGACAGTATCATTGCTATCAAGTCCACCCTCATTCGCGCTGTCGCCTGCATTGTTGCTGTCGATGGTGGTGGTGACGGTGTTCGTGGTTTCGTTACTAAAGTCAACCGCTTCAAATTCGTTGGCGCCAACACTGGTGATGGTGAGGCTGTAGTTTTCGCCATCA
>NZ_PJBF01000037.1 GCF_002836505.1 Psychrobacter sp. Choline-02u-9 | reverse complement strand
GAGACCATCCCGAATTCTGTGTAACTGCCCTTTAGATTAAATGCCTGCTTATACGGTCATCAAACATAATCATAAAGCGATTTAAAGCAGACGTCCAGTTACGGATTGGCATCGACCACTTTTTGGATGCCTGCTGGGTTGCTAAGTACACCACTTTGAATGCTGCCTGATCAGATGGGAACACCTTACGCTTATTCACCGCTGTCCGAATCACGCTGTTTAGCGACTCTATCGCATTGGTGGTATAGATCACTC
>NZ_PJBF01000036.1 GCF_002836505.1 Psychrobacter sp. Choline-02u-9 | reverse complement strand
CAAAAGCGTGAAATCGGTGAGATGCAAGCACTTATTGATGAGTTGGAATAATATATTATGATACCAATAAGTAAGCTCTTCTTTAAAAACTATTTACTATATCGCGTCTTTTAATTCTAACTATACCTACTCCTTACTTCAAAAATAACCTGTAAAACTGAAGTTCTACGAAGAAATAGATTAAGGTCGAATAAGTATGAAGCAAGATAGAACGACTCGCTATCAGAAGGATAGTTTGACATTATCAGGAACAGTTATGCTAGGTACCGGTGTCATGATCGG
>NZ_PJBF01000035.1 GCF_002836505.1 Psychrobacter sp. Choline-02u-9 | reverse complement strand
CCAAAAAAAGAGGAAATACCCATGGCAAAGGCCAAGTTTGAACGTAACAAGCCACACGTCAACGTCGGTACAATCGGACACGTTGACCATGGTAAAACAACCCTTACCGCTGCAATCGCAACCGTAGCTGCAATCACCTCTGGTGGCGAAGCCAAAGACTACGCGTCTATTGACTCAGCACCAGAAGAAAAAGCACGTGGTATCACAATCAACACCTCACACGTAGAATATGACACAGACAGCCGTCACTATGCTCACGTAGATTGCCCAGGTCACGCCGATTATGTTAAAAACATGATCACTGGTGC
>NZ_PJBF01000034.1 GCF_002836505.1 Psychrobacter sp. Choline-02u-9 | reverse complement strand
GGCCCAGATGGACGGCGCAATCCTAGTCGTATCTGCAACTGACGGCCCTATGCCACAGACTCGTGAGCACATCTTGCTTTCACGTCAGGTTGGCGTACCGTACATCATCGTATTCATGAACAAATGTGACATGGTTGATGACGAAGAATTGTTAGAACTAGTAGAAATGGAAGTTCGTGAATTATTGAACGACTATGACTTCCCAGGCGATGACACTCCTATCGTTAAAGGTTCTGCTACTGAAGCCCTAAAAGGCTCACAAGAAAAATACGGCCAACCAGCTGTTGTAGAACTACTAAACGTACTAGACACCTAC
>NZ_PJBF01000033.1 GCF_002836505.1 Psychrobacter sp. Choline-02u-9 | reverse complement strand
TGCCCAGATGGACGGCGCAATCCTAGTCGTATCTGCAACTGACGGCCCAATGCCACAGACTCGTGAGCACATCTTGCTTTCACGTCAGGTTGGCGTACCGTACATCATCGTATTCATGAACAAATGTGACATGGTTGATGACGAAGAATTGTTAGAGCTAGTAGAAATGGAAGTTCGTGAACTATTGAACGACTATGACTTCCCAGGCGACGACACTCCTATCGTTAAAGGTTCTGCTACTGAAGCTCTAAAAGGCTCACAAGAAAAATATGGCCAACCAGCTGTTGTAGAGCTACTAAACGTACTAGACACTTAT
>NZ_PJBF01000032.1 GCF_002836505.1 Psychrobacter sp. Choline-02u-9 | reverse complement strand
CAATGGCGATGATATTTTAATATCTAATGGTGGTAGTGATCATCTAAATGGCGAAGCGGGTAATGATACTTTAATTTATGGCGGCAATTCATCTGGTAATATTAGATTTAATGGTGGACAAGGAGATGATGCTTATGTCATTGACGTCAGAGATTTTGTAAATAGTCCACTACTGACTATTCAAGACTACAATGGAGTGAATAGACTAAATCTAAAAGGCGTTAATCCATCTGATATTAATCTAACTCGAAATGATAACAGCCTAGAAATATCGACAGCTGATGGAAAGATAAATCTATACGATCAGTTTGAGACTGGCTCCAGTTTTGCAGGTGTTGACAACATCTATTTCGACGATGGCACGGTCTGGGATAAAG
>NZ_PJBF01000031.1 GCF_002836505.1 Psychrobacter sp. Choline-02u-9 | reverse complement strand
ACCGGCGAGATCACAGACGAAGCAGCGGGTAATGCAGACGTCACCACCATCAGCCTCACGGGTGATGAGAGCGTTGAAGAGGGCACTGCCGCCACCTACACGGTGAACATAGACAATGCCCCAGTGACTGATGTCACCGTTGACATCACTTACACCTACACCAACAGTCAGACCGGTGACATCGAAACCAACACCCAAACCGTCACCATCTTAGCTGGGACCACTGAAGCAAGCTTCACCGTTAATACTATTGACGACTTACTTGCTGAAACTGACGAGAACTTCACCGTCACCATCAGTAACCCGCAAGGCGGTGGCCTTGAGTCCATCGTCATTGATGACGCTGCTGCCAGTGTCGTCACTGGCATTACTGATGGTACGCCTACTGCTGAAGACACGGTTTATGCC
>NZ_PJBF01000030.1 GCF_002836505.1 Psychrobacter sp. Choline-02u-9 | reverse complement strand
TCAGTAGTACGGAAGTAGAACTGTGGACGATAGCCGTTTAGGAATGGTGTGTGACGACCACCCTCTTCTTTTGACAATACATATACTTCAGCGTCAAACTTGGTGTGAGGAGTGATTGAACCTGGCTTAGCTAGTACTTGGCCACGTTGTACGTCTTCACGCTTAGTACCACGTAGTAGTACGCCACAGTTTTCGCCTGCACGACCTTCGTCAAGCAGTTTACGGAACATCTCTACACCAGTACAGGTGGTTTTTTGAGTGTCACGGATACCAACGATTTCGATCTCGTCGCCAACTTTAACGATACCAGATTCAACACGGCCTGTTACTACAGTACCACGACCTGAGATTGAGAATACGTCTTCGATTGGCATTAGGAATGCTTTGTCGATGTCACGCTCTGGCTCTGGGAT
>NZ_PJBF01000029.1 GCF_002836505.1 Psychrobacter sp. Choline-02u-9 | reverse complement strand
ATAAAGGTAATCGGATTGCCATGCGCATCAACTGCTAAGTGAATCTTGGTCGCGCGGCCTGCCACACTTTTGCTAATGGATTGTAGGTTCTCATTGCCACTACTGCTGTGCTGATGCGCTTTAATATGAGTGCCATCGATAAAGACCCACTCAAGGTCTGCGTCTTTGATCAGTAACGTAAATAATGCAATCAGCTTATTACTGCGAAACCAGCGCTGGTAAGCTTTATAGATGGTATTAGGCTTGCCAAAATACTCGGGTAAGTCGCGCCAAGGACAGCCAACACGCATGCGATAAAGCACGCCTTCAACCGTTTGTCTAAGATTTCCTTTGTCATAGATATTAAGTTCTAGTAATATGGGTCTTAGTCTTGTCCAGTGTTCATCTTTGAGCATGGTGCGAGGCATAGCGAACGATATCTTTTTTGTGTGAGAGCTTAAAGATTAACCGTTCGCTATTTTTTTTGCCATTAATTTGTCGCCAATGTTCAACACGCCCTA
>NZ_PJBF01000028.1 GCF_002836505.1 Psychrobacter sp. Choline-02u-9 | reverse complement strand
CGATGGCGAAAACTACAGCCTCACCATCACCAGTGTTGGTGCCAACGAATTTGAAGCCGTCGACTTTAGTGACGAGGCGACCAACACCGTCACCACCACCATCGACAGCAACAATGCAGGCGACAGCGCGAATGAGGGTGGACTTGATAGCAATGATGTTGTGTATATCAAACTAACTGGCGATGATAGCCAAATAGAAGCAGACAATGCTGCGCTGACCCATACCTTATCACTTGTGGATGCTGACGGTCAGCCTGTCACCTTACTTGAAGGACAATCCATAGAGGTCACCTTAAGCTACACTCGAGATGGCACCGATGCTGATGACTTTAGCAGTGTTAAACAAACCACAGTGACCATCATCGGTAATGCAGCAGGTATTTCAAGCACCGACATCATCAACCGCATCCAAGATGACCTAATTAGTGAAGGGGATGAGTCTTATACCCTCACCATCACCAATGTGGTGGATACTAATGGCAGCTTTGAGAAACTCAGTATCGATAATCAGAACAGCGTC
>NZ_PJBF01000054.1 GCF_002836505.1 Psychrobacter sp. Choline-02u-9 | reverse complement strand
AGCCTTCACCTCTTTCCAGTTCGGCATTACTTGCATTAGTAACCGCCAGAAATGCTCGCTATGGTTGTGCTCAGCTATATGACACAGCTCATGTAATATCACGTAATCAATGCATTCTTTAGGTGCTTTTACTAAGTGCAGATTGAGTATTAGATTACCTTTAGTAGAGCAGCTACCCCATTGCTTCTTCATAGCTAATAGCCTGAAAGCTGGCGTATCAGTTACCCACGTTGCTTTAAGTATTACCGCTTCTAGGCGTTCTATAAAGATAAGCTTGGCTTTAGTTTTATACCACTCGTCAATTAGGCTTTTGACGATAGCAGTTCGCTCTTCAATATTTAATGTAGAATCGCTTTTAGACAATTCTACATTTAACTTACCGCGACTAAGCTTCACAGTGCTATGTATTACATTGGCAGTTTCTATATTGGTTATCACTTTTAACACGTAACGACGGCCTAGATAAAACTGGGTTTCACCGCTAACATAACGTTTGGGCAATACATGATCTTGTTGCTTGGCAAAGTCCTGTAGGCTTTGCCATATCCAGCGCGCACGCTTCATCATCACATCATAAATCACCTCATCGGTAGCATCGTTAGGTGCTGTGGCGACCACACGCTGATCAGGATGTACTTTAATGACTACTTTTCGAGGCTTAGCCTTTTTAGCAATCAGCTTATCGCTTTCAGGCTTACTTATCTTTTCTTTATAAATTACTTCTTTACGCACAACTTCATAGTCAATCTTATATTGACCATAATAAAACACACCATTCTCAGTCATTACCTATTACCCTCTTGCTGCTCTTAGGCTACTTGTCTCTCGAAAGTCCAAGACGGGTAATCTTTAGCACTTCCTCGATGAGCTGTTGCGCTTTGTCGATACCCAAATCCATAAATAACATCGGTAGCAATTTGACACTAATAGCATTTTCGATCTCTGCTGGGTTAATAGAATACTCAGCAACTGCTGTCTTAACGATACTATCAATCTCAAAGGCGTAAGCGACCAGCTTGTCATTATCTAGCTCTTTATCCGCTAAGAAATCAATATCAAATAAGTGTTTAAACAAACCAAAGTACGCCTGAGCATGTTTGTTCAATTTACCACTATCATCGATAAACGCATTCGGTACATCAGCGACATCGCGGTCTTTGACAGCTTGCTCAAAATCAGCAAACATCATGTACTGCTTCACTGGCGCATCGAACATGGCCTTAGCATCCGCAATCGCTTGCTTGAGCAATTTAGAAAAATACTCTTGGGCATAAGGATCATCAGCAAGATCTTGCTCAATCATCTTGGTGACACGACCAGTGATTTTATCGGTTTGGTTGCGCGCTTCATCATCGCTTAATTCTTCAGGCTTAACATCCTTACCTAAGTTACCAACCAAGTAAGCACCTTTTGCCTCACGAACTTCAAGCCCTGCGATATGCTTATCGAGTAAGCTACGAATATCTGCTTCATACTCATCATAATCGACGGTTTCATCAGCATCTTCGCGTACTTGCTTACGTAGATTGATAAAGGCTTTTAGATCGGCTTTGTAGCGATCACGTTTACTATCGAATGATTTGTCTTCAAAGAAAGACGCTGATTGCAACGCAATTTTCATAGCATTAGAAAACGTAGTCAAAGCTGCATAAAAGTCGTCACGTTCTTTGAGCTTGGTATCGACTACCCTACCTTCTATTTCCTGCATTTTTGGTGCAAGTACTTGTCTTAACGCTTGACCATCCTGTTTGTTCTTCACTGATGAGAAGATAGCCCATAAATCACTATGCAGTCTTGGTAGCTGCTTATACTCGGTATCCATCGCGTTATACAGACCCTTAAGATCTTCGATATCAAAGCCACCTTGCGTACGCTCGGCTAAGTCTTGATATTTCTCAATGGTGATATCCAGCTCTTTTAAGATGCCACGATAATCAATCAAATAACCAAAACGCTTTTTCTCATGCAAGCGGTTTACCCGTGCAATCGCCTGAATCAAGTTATGCTGCTTTAGCGGTTTGTCGATATACAGTACGGTATTCTTTGGCTCATCAAAGCCCGTTAGTAGCTTATCGACAACGATCATAATGTCTGGACCATCATCCTGACTAAAGGCTTCTATGATGGCTTTGGTATATGCTTTTTCATCACCGCCATACTCATTAGCAACATTGGCTTGCCACCAGTTCTGAACGATGTCTTTTGATTCCCCATCGACGGTGTCATGCCCCTCACGGGTATCAGGTGGTGACATAGCAACCACTGAGGTCACTTTGCCAATCTTGTCTAAGGCCATTTTATAACGGATAGCTGAGGCTTTAGAGTCACAGGCCAGTTGACCTTTAAGGTGCTGCTGTTTAAAGTTTTGGAAGTGATCAGAGATATCATGAGCGATCAGCTCAATACGACCTTCAACCTGATAGATTTGACCTTTTTGAGAGAACTTACGCTTGAGGTCGGTTTTTTGATCATCGGTAAGCTTTTGGGTAATACGGTCAAACCAAGCATCGATGGCTTGGTCATTGGTATTCAGCTCAGGGATACGCTCTTCGTATAAGAGTGGGGTGACGGTTTTGTCTTTTACCGCTTGCTGCATGGTGTAGGAGTGAATGATGCTACCGAATTTATTCTCAGTCTTATCATCTTTTAGCAATGGCGTACCCGTAAAGGCGATAAAGGCAGCATTTGGCAGGGCTTGTGCCATGCGAATATTGTTCTCACCGTTTTGGCTACGGTGACCTTCATCGACCATGACGATGATATTGGGGCTGTCGTTATAGCACTCATCATATTTAACGGCTGAACCAAACTTATTAATAATGGAGAAGATAACACGTTCATTACCATGACCGATTTGCTGCGCGAGACGGCGACCAGAAGTTGCCATCGCATCCGTTTTGTCGCGATCACTAAGCACACCACCAGAAGCAAAGGTTTTACTAAGCTGAGTTTCAAGATCAACACGGTCGGTAACGATAATGACTCGGCACTTCGCAAGCTCCTCTAACCAAATGAGCGCCTTGGAGAAAAACACCATAGTGAAAGATTTACCACTGCCTGTAGTATGCCAAATCACTCCACCCTCACGACTGCCCTTTTCGTCGAAAGTACTAATACGTTCAATCAAGGCTTTGATACCAAAAACTTGCTGATAACGAGCAACAATTTTGCCCGCCTTTTTATCAAACAAGGTAAACATGCGCGTCATTTCAAGCAAACGCTCAGGCTGTAATAAGCTAATGATAAGGCGGTCTTGGTCGGTAACGACTAGATCACCGCCATCAATCAATGACTGATATTCATCTTTAATAAAGGCAGGACGATGGGCAAACAGACTCTCAACCTGCTCAGGACTGAGCGCTTGATTTTTTAGACGGGCAAACTCAGGCTCAGAGATCTCTTCTTCGACCCACTTCGCCCAAAATTTCTCAGGCGTACCGCAAGTGGCATACAGACCATCATTACCATTAACCGCTAGTAATAACTGGCTATAGGCAAATAGATGCGAGATTTCTTTTTGATGTTGATTGCGAATATGCTGGGATACTGCTTCGGCATTGGTCGATTGCCACTCTCTACTCGAGTCAGGACGTTTGGCTTCAATCACTGCCAGCGGTAAACCATTCACAAAGCAGACGACATCAGGTCTACGGCTACTCGTGCCCTCGCTATTGAGTACTACCAGCTCTTCGGTGAAGTGAAAGCTATTATTATCGATATGATTCCAATCTATCAGAGCGATAGTCTGTGAGGTTTTTTTACCATCGATAAACTCAGTCACCGTCACGCCATAAAGCATAGCGTTATATAGCGCCTCGTTTGCTGCCTGTAAGCCTAAGTTCATGGCAGGGTTTAGCTCATGCATAATCTTATCAATGGCGCTGTCTGATAAAGGATGTAGCTTGCCCTCAAACATAAAAGTTTGCTTGGATAAAAACGTACGCATAATCGGCAATAGCACCACTTGGTCAGTGGCCTTATTTGAGGCAGTCTTTGAGCGCATGGCACTGCATTCGCTGGGTGGAATAAACTGATAGCCTAGCGTGGTGAGCAGTATCAAGGCAGGGATTTTTGAGGCAAATTCTTCTTGAAAGTTAGGCACACCCTGTGTCATACAGTATATCCTTCTTAATATTTTAGTGACTATCAGATCTAGCTATTACACCAAGTTGAATTAATAACTGCTTGAATGAAGGATATAAATCATTAATGTCCTCTATAAAATTGATGTACTTAGAAAGCAATACCGAAGATATCTCTTCCGCTTCATTGGATGTCCTAAGAAAAAGTGAAGCTCCAATTTCGGATTCAAGTTTGATAACAAAGTCTCTAATTAAGGACTTGGACATTATACTTTCTGGTTTAAAATCACCATTAGCATCAGTCCAAGAACGCATAACATCTACAAAAGATAAGTCCTTAAATTCATCTCTATTATTTTTTTGGCTTTTAAAACGCACCTCAACTTCTTTGTTTAAATCGTCATTAGTATCATAAATACTATCAGCCAAATTTTGTAGAACTATGTCAACAGCATCTTCTACTAATGAGGACTGATGTATAACGCTACTAACCAATGAATAAACATACTTTTTCAAAATAATGATATCTGAGAAAACTACTGATTCGATACAGTAACCTTCATGGCTATACGGTTTACAATTTTTTCTTCTTATACCTTCTTTTAAATAATTATCAACTTCTAATGTTGAAAAATCTTTATCAAAAATAACGTTCCATATCTTATCTTTTATAAGGGATGATAGCGTTCGCTTATTATGTTCTATTTTTTGAATAATGTTATCTTTCCCTCTCAGTGGGAAAAAAGCTACTTCTGACAAACAGCCTACTGTAGGATGAATTTCTTTTACTTTATCACTTAGTAACTTGAGGTAACTCTCATCATCTGAACCTTCTACAAAAGCTATGTGTTTAGCTTGATTTAAATTCTCAAGTGATAATATCACTCCACCCAAAGAATTTTTGATAATATCAAAGCTACTTTTATTAATTGGTCTCAACTCACCTAGATTCTTATTCTCTTCACTTAAGAAAAAGACCTCGCCTTCACCGGCATTTGTAACAAACTGGTCATTATGGCTAATTATAAAAAACTGATTATGATCAATACTCTTAAGATGAGCTAAGAGATTTTTTTGAAGCTTAGAATGAATATGTGAGTCTGGCTCATCAACTAATAACAGCTTCAAAGGGGCATCTATAAACTCGATAGTAGCCAGTATTTCCACTATTTGTAAGAAACCACTTCCTTGCAAATGTAAATCGTAAGGTCTAGAACCGTCAACAGAAACATTTAAGCAGACATATTCATCCTTTTCTTTTCTAGTAGTAGCAGGTAAAGAGAATTTCACATCTTTCTCAGTGATCTCAGAAATACTACTCTCTAAGTCACTAATAGATCTTCTTTTAGATATAATTTTATTTCTTAGTACTTCATGCGAAGAACCTTTTTGTATTTTTTTCTTAATTTGAGCCTCGTTATAGTAAGGTTCAAATTGATGTACACCCGACACAGGCCTAGTTTGATAAATAAATATAGCTTCATCTAAATACCTTCCAGTACTACAAAAGTCGTTGGCAAAACTAGCAAAATCTCTTTCTTCTATAGGCTGAACACGAAAAAAAGCATTTTCTATAGAGCTTGGACAAGTTATTTTGAAGCCTAGGTTCCAAACCTGTGCTTCATTATCACTATTAGTTAATGAGATAGTAATCTCTGAACATTTTCCAAGTCCAGGATAGTTTGTGTCATAGAATAAATCGTCATCTTTAGTTATTCGTAAAAAATCTAAATCCTGGTAATTTACATATCGATTCGTAGACTTCTTAACTTTATAAAAACCTTTCCTCGAACTTAGAATATAGGTTTGATAACACTTTTCCCAAAGATGAATTGCTTCAAATATTGTGGACTTACCTGCACTATTCTCACCAATAATAATATTAAAATTAGCATTAGGATATATTGTAATATCTTCAAATGTTTTAAAGTTTTTTAGGCTAATCTTACATATTCTTAATTTCATGCAACCTCCCCATCAACCAAAACCCGCTTCTTACCCGTCAACAACACCTGCATCAGTGCCTTTTTCTCTTGCTGCAAATCAGCTAATTGCTGCTTAAGTAACTCAATTTCTTTATCAGCATTGGTTAATACCGTGGCGATTTTTTGTTGTTCCTTGAATGATGGTAAACAGAGAGTCATAGATTTTAATGCGCCAAAATTCACATATATTTGAGTGCCACCTTGAGAGCGACCAAACACATCAGCACGTACAGGTGTAGAATTTAACAAGAACCAAAAGAACAAGATATCTATACCTTCACTACAAACGATTCTTTCACTTCTTTGATTATAAATATACTTATTATCGGCATCGATTAATATCGTTGAACCAATAATATCTCCAGTCTTCGTTTTATCGTTAAGAACCATGACTAAATCGTTTTTATTCAATAGCTTAGTTTTAGTCTTATCATTGAACTCGACTCTTTGACCTTTATCTATATATCTACCGTCTACCGAATAATTACCGATAGAAATAAAATGATGACTAGCACTATCTTTTACATGTTTTTCTAACGCTGTACCACCTGTGTGATTAATACACTCTCCAAGTGTCACCTCCTCCCACTCACTCTCAAACCGCTTACCCGACTCATCAAGCAAACGCTTTTTACCCGTCAGCAATTGCTGCATCAACGCTTTTTTCTGCTGGGTGCTATTCTCAATCAAACGCTCAGTCGTGCTAATTGCTTTATCCCAAGTAGATAGAATTTTGGCGATTTTTTGTTGCTCGTTAATACAGGTAGGATGAAGAAGCTTAACTTTTTTTAATTCAGCAGACTTTATACCTTTAGCTGTAGAACCTGACGATCTTATATCGATTAATCTCTGACCATGTTCCGAGAGTAAAAAATATAAAAGAAAGTCGGAATGTAGCCGATTGCTGGTTCTTAAAGTAACTGTTCTTTGTGCTACAGCATATCTACCTTTCTCAGGAAAGCGACAAGCCATACCTAAGGGCGCTTCTGTTGTAAATAATATATCGCCAACATCAGGAATACCTCTAGACATCCAATTTTCAAACTCACCTTCATCTACGTACTCTTGATTAGAAAAGTCTAAATATCCAAACCGTACATTTCTCGCAGTAATTAAAGGAATACCATTATCAGCTTTCGGCACTGATTGTCCTCTGTAATCTATTATTTTGTCTAATAGCTTTATCAGGGGTTTTTCCTCCCAACCCTTAGGCACCATATCCCAACTCCTTTAAAAACCCTGCCATCTCATCCTCTAACAGGTTTAACTCAGCTTTAAGAGCCAAACGCTCAGAACGCACCGCGACCAGATCAATCTCCGCCTCTTCCTCGAAGGTATCGACATAGCGTGGAATATTTAGATTAAAGTCATTTTCTTTAATTTCATCAAAGCTCGCTAGATAAGCGTATTTATCAACGCTTTCCCGCGCCTTATAAGTCTCAATAACTTTACTAATATTATCTTCAGTGAGCTGGTTTTGGTTTTTACCTGATTTAAACTCATTGCTCGCATCGATAAACAATACTTTGTTATCAAACTTATTCTTTTTAAACAATAAAATAGCCGCTGGAATACCCGTTCCAAAGAACAGTTTTTCTGGTAAACCTATCACCGTATCTAGCAAGTTTTCTTCTATCAGTTGCTGACGGATTTTACCTTCACTTGACGCACGGAACAGCACGCCATGCGGTACGACCACGCCCATACGACCAGTGTTTGGTTTAAGCGTTTCGATCATATGACTGATAAAGGCATAGTCGCCCTTGGTCTTAGGCGGTACACCGCGATGAAAGCGACCATAGGGATCGCTGCTGGCATCCTCATGACCCCATTTATCCAGTGAAAACGGTGGGTTGGCTGTCACCACATCGAACTGTAATAAGTGCTTGCCGTCTTTGTCCAGTAGCAGCGGATTACGGATGGTATCGCCCCACTCGATACGGTGGTTGTCCTCACCGTGTAGGAACATATTCATCTTGGCCAGTGCCCATGTCGAGCCAATGGCTTCTTGACCGTATAGCGCATACTTCTTAGAATTTGAGTTTTTGCGTACCATTGCCCCGCATTTAATGAGGAGCGACCCTGAACCACAGGCTGGATCACAGATTTCATCGCCTTCGACAGGCTCAAGGATAGTCGCTAGTAAGTTAGATACTTCGGGCGGCGTATAGAACTCGCCAGCCGTCGCCCCACTACTGGCGGCAAAGTGCTTGATTAAAAACTCATAAGCATTACCAATCACATCGAGGCTACCGACACGCTCAACGCTTAGGTTAAGGATGTCTTTACCGAAATCTTCTAACAGATGGCGTAGTAGCTCGTTCTTTTGCTTTTCTTGACCGAGTTTATCAGTGTTAAAGCTAATGTCTTGGAAGACATTTTTGAGCTTGGTGCCGTTAGCTTCTTCGATAGCGTGTAGCGCCTCGTCAATACGTTGACCATTGCCCGGCTGATGACGCTGCTCGTATAAGTCCCAAAAGCTTGCACCTTCAGGCAACACAAAACGCTGCTTGGACATCATAGCGTGGATCAGCTCAGGGTTGTCGCCAAACTGCTCGACCAGCTTGTTGTACTCATCGCGATATACATCAGATAGGTACTTTAGGAACAGCATGGTTAAGATAAAGTCTTTATACGTGTCGGCGCTGATGACCCCACGAAACGTGTCACAGGCGTTCCATACGGCTTTATTGATGTCGTCTTGATTGATTTTGCTAATATTATTAGTGGTGCTGGCAGGCATTTGTTATTCCTTAACGCGCTGGAAAATTGCTGGTTATTATAGTGAGGTAATGATAGCAGGGTCTAAGATGATTGGCAGATGTCATTGCTGAAAAATTCGATTATATAGTTGATTTAGTTTAAAAGTGATACAAGGCAACCGAGTGTAGATGTATATGTAATATTTCAAACGAGGTTAACGCTGTAACTCTTTTATAGAGGATTGACTCTATTAACTTTAATTGTGTACTAACCTGTATTCCCCATTTATCTCTGCGAATCTACTCCTCAATCAGTACATTATTTACTTGTCATTCTCAAACTATTTTTCTAGCTATCTCACCTGCCCTTGCAAGCCAGACTTTAAAACACTTCAAGTAGAACCATCGTAGATTACGTATAAAAGCTTAAAAGTATCACAAGACGTCATTAGCTGTCGCTTAATTTAAGTCTTTGCCCTAAAACCTCATAAATTGGCTTTCAATTATTATTTGGTCCTCGTAAAGTATTAGTGGAGGTCAGCTAAAGGATACATGTAAAGAGCAGGTCATCTATAAGATACTGAATAATTGAGGAAGATATGGATAGGATATCAATAGCTAAGCTTCAGAAAAACACAGTGACGATACATCCAGATATCATTAGTTTGTTCGATATTTATGTTAATCATATTCGACCTTCAATGGGTAGTCATAATATAGAAATGGAGCAAAACCGAGTCTTCTTCAGACCTACATTATTTATTAAAGAAAAGACAGTATGGTCGATGGTCAATAATTTCGAACTCTACTACTTCTTAAAATCATTTAAAATAGATCAGAAGACAGCCAGAAAAGATGCGAGCATAGGTAGCATAAGTGAAGATCAATTAGTGTTTGGCATACCTTTTTATGAATTGATTGACATCATCGGACGGTATAAAAAGAGCTTAGACATAAAACTTATCTATAGTTGCTTAAATGAGATTTTAACTACGAGTATCAATCAAAACTTATTCAGCAAGAATACCTTTCCTATCACTACATTTTGTCAACTCATAAACATCAATGAGCAAACCTATCATAGACGTCCTTCTGAGAGTGTTTTATGATGGAAAATACTGAAAGTATTGATGAACAGTTAGAATGGCTTAGTACTCAAGCAATGACAGATATTGTTAATACACTTAACGATGATGAAACATTTACATATCCAGAAGAAGTTTTAGCTGCCATATCTGCCATAGTAATTTCAGTAAATGATAGCTATGTATATCCGGATGGCTCTGTTCAAAATTTGTTCGAGCGTATCGTACAGATATTACAGAAGGAACCAGTGGCTCGCCGCTATATGGAGACTAGCAAATCAGCACTGGCACAAAAGCCGCTGATGATGCAGCTACTCATTCTCATGCAGAACCCTATAAATAGAGTCCCCCATAATTTTCTAAGAAAAAACCTGATTTGGCTAGCTATAGCAATGCACACAAGCGTACTGCTGATGCCGAATGGTATAAAAAAGCACACTGATAATATATTAATGCAGTTTAAACAAGCTCAGTTTTCAAGCTCTATAAGACGAACGTGGATTTGGCGTGAACTACCCGACTTGTCTCAGATGACTATAAGTGTGGAGTACATATCTACCATTCTCAATAATCTATTAGAGCAGAAAAAAAGTGAGCTTGAAGCATTAACTAACAACCCTATTAGTGACTCAGTCAAAATAAAAAACGAAGAATCTATAGTAAAGGCTAAGCTTAGCCAAATAGATAAGATAACGATTGCCTACCAGCACGCATACAATTTACAGGCAGCAAAACCTAAGCGTAAAAAACCACCAAAAAACAACAGTATCAAGCCTATAAAATTATCCAATGATACTCCGATATATTTGGCTGGTCCCAATACGTTGGCTCATAACTGGGGTAGTACACATAGCGATAATAACTGGAGCAGTACACCGGATGATATCGAGCATAATACTACTGCTGTAGATCTGGAGTTTTTGGACGCCCATACCGAAACTCACGAAGGGTTAACAACGAGTTTCGAAGAGTATGTCGATCACAATGAAGCACCTTATATTAGCTACGACAACTATCCTGACCCTCTCATACAACAGTCTATACCACTACAAAATATTGATTTGTCACTGCAGCAAAACTATATGTCTCAGCGCAATCTTGCGCTCAATTCTAATACACGACTGCTCCCTCTTGTTGGTTACCAATCACTGTTTGCTGCACTACACCAAGACGCCAAGTCTTTACCAGAAGCAGAAACATATAAAGTCTGCGCTGGTATTCTATTACTCTCAATGCTCACTGGTCTTCCATTTAAATCGTTGCTCATATCAGGTTATATCGGACATCCTAGTATTTTTGGTATATACGATAAAAGAGCTTACATCAAACATAGCCTTGGTATTACTAAACGCCCTATTAGTCAGACATTAACAAAGCAAGATTACGAAAACCACTCTGATGACATCAAAATCCCACTACCCTTATGGCTAATTGATAACCTGATTGCTTGCAAATTGCCTGTGAAAGCGGACTTTATAGCTTATCTCGCTGACTTACGTGGTAGCCTTGGTCTATCTTACCTTTCAGTCAATCGAATAGAAACGGCTTTACACGTCGTACTCTCTCGCTATACGCCAAATTGCCATGCACATATCGCCGATATTATTTGCCGCACGGCCGCGCCTCATGCTCCAGCAATGTACTACAGCAGCCATACCAGTGAGGAACTCCTTGCACACTATAAATCAGCATTGAGCGTATTTAATAGTCATAGTGACTTTGACTTAACTTATATCACCCCTTGGCATAAATATACGGTGGGCTCAGCATTTGCGCTGAAGATTGGAACAGTTTGCGACATCTTAAATGAGATGAAGTACTGGACCGATCAAAGTTCAAACGATGAGGAGCACTTTAATAGAACCAGTCTCTTTGTATGGTTTGTCTTTTGCCTTTTAACTGGCGTGCGACCAAATAATGGTCTTGGAAAAATGTGCGATATCGATCTCGATATGGGCTGGCTTGTTATCAATGATAAACCCGTTAAAAAAGTGCAAACTGATCGGCTAATTCCATTATGCCCTACTGTTGTACGCCTTCTAATAGAATATAGAAACTATTTGAGTGACTATGAAACTAGACATCCATCAAACCAGAAAATCAGCGAAACTATTAAGAATATTGGCTTAGGTAACGATGAAGCACTATTAAAGCTCTTATCTGCAAGTATAAATCACTTAAAAGATATTAAGCGCGGTGATGCCTATCATATGACTAAAGATATTATTGATGCCAATCCTTATTGGACAAGGCACTTCGTACGTACGCAGCTTGAGAAACGTGGCGTTCAGCTTCCACTCATTAACACTATTATTGGTCATGAAAAGTCTCGACAAGAAGTATTGGGACGTTTCTCATCGTGCAGTAAAGCAGATATCAGGCGTGTTGCACCTATATTTGAGCAGATGGCTGAGTATTTAGGGTTAAATATTATAGAAATTAAAAGCTATTCTAAACTCAGTCGTATACAGAGAAGACATATAGGGGTAGATCATGCTAATAGATAATATCCATCTGCCAAAAATTATTGATGGCTTCGCAAAATTTGATGGTAGAAAAAAGCGCTATGTACTATATCCTTCGCTACTTAACGATAGTAACCCTGCAAGAAAACGTGAATTACAGCTATTAGTAGATCTACAGACCCAGTGGGAACTCTTACTTGAAATACATCCTGGCAACATTAGGTTCGTCCAATCTTTTAATAAATATTACGGGCACTACAAACAAGTACTTTGGCCAGATAGTCGCACCTTTTTAGCTATACCGAACCCTGTAAGTTTTGCTGATGAGTTATGGTTACTAGAAAGCCAGATGCTAGGTCAGTTTCAGCGTGATTTTACTGATAAGCTAAAGCCTTTATCGGACGAAGGGTTCGATAAGTTTCAAGAGATTGTTCAGAATAAAATTTCTCAAGCTTATAAAACTACCAAAACACTAAAACAAGCATGGCAAACCGTTAGTCAGTTTATCGATTATCAAAATAAGCACTATATGCTTGCTGAGCATCACTATCCTAAGATAATCGCGCCACAGCCTATAAAGTTTAACCCATTAATTACTGATAAAAGCTGGGTTAAAAACGGTAAGGTGCTAGTCAAAATTGTTCGCGCAGTAGAGCATAATTGGGAGCAAACAGCCGATTATAGCCAAGATCAGATTATTGGCTGGCTGATATTCTCAGGAATTGTATATGGCGGTATCAATGAGGTGCAAATGCTACAAGGGTGGCTTACCTCATTGCTCGCCAAAGAGTATCAGCCATTTATCAAAGAAAGGATAATGGTCTCGCCGCGCTTTGTGCAAAAGCGCTTTGGTAACGAGCGCGAAGAAGGTAGTGACAAGCTTTATAACACCAAGCAAATCGTTGTAGATATGGTCAGTCAGTGTTGGTTGATGAATTACCATAAAAGCAGCAGTCCAGCAGAGACCACACATATCATTGCCAAGCTGTCAGAAGATAAGATCAAACAATACTTGACCATGGTTTTGTCTGATTTGATCAAGCCTTTAAATATTGACTTGCCTCCCTTTCTAAGGTTTTTACGTTACGCCAGTTATTACTGGGAGGGTCTCGATGACGCTGATATTGATCATGCTTCAGTTGGGGTACTGCGAGGTATGCATAACACTGCAGGACTGAGTACGCAGGACTTTTATTGGTTTTTGAATCAGAAATATCAGCATACAAATGAACCTTATGATCTAGAACATATTTTAACGCTGTCTATCAGCAAAAACTCTACTAATCAAAAAGAAAAAACTAACCTTTCTACCAAAAAGATAGAGGTTAGAAAGTCTGATTTGATTGTAAATCTCACTAAAGACTTCAAAATGGATGAAAAACAGAAAAAGCAAAAAACCAGTAAAAAGCCGCCTACCCTTATCGAAAGAGTACAAAAACGTTATAAGCAATACGATGATTTAAGTGAAAAGATTTTATTAGATTGGGTACTCAGTTTGCTAAGCCGAAAAGGACCACCGAACAACGTAACTATTTTGAAATATCTTAGAACTATAGGCTATGAATGGTTATATTTCACAACAGCGCAGCCGCTTGATATTTGGTCAGAGGAAGAGTTTGAAGAGCTCTATGAAGATATTTTAGAATACAAAGCTGTCGTACGTAATAATACTGACATTGGATACTCTGCCGATTTATTGCAGAGGATGCACGACTTTGCTAAGGAAAAATACAACCTACCCTCCGTGAACTTCCAACACGCCAAAAATGGTCGGCGTGTACGTGCGGAGCTGATATCACCGCAAGCGTACCAAGCCATTATTACGCAGATACTGGGTTCTGTAGATATATTGGAGCGGGAGATGTTCGCGCTTTTATTTATCTTAGTCTATCGTACTGGGATGCGCAAAAAAGAGCTGTTGGGACTTAAGTATAATGATATCGAAGGTCTAAAGGCAGCCACACCCTCAGTAGTGATAAGGCCCAATAGCTACCGTCCAACTAAGACTCAAAGTAGTATTCGCCGCGTTCCCTTATTTGCTCTCCTCAAACCTAATGAGCTGAATTTTTTTATTAACTTTGTGCAAACCAATATCGGCGGTCATTCAAACAAATTTATCTTTACCTTATCATCAGAGCAACGCCCTATTGATGACCATGTTCCGTTAAAATTACTCAAACGAATCTTAAAAGACATATCGGTAGATGATAATGTTACAGACCATACTTTTCATGGGTTTAGGCATACGGCAGTGAGTAACCTATCTCTGGTGCTAGTAGGCCATTCAGGTCTCGTAGAAGCCCTTACCGATTATGACGAAAGCGACGTACTTCGCATCAAACAAGGCATACTCGGAGAGCATATTAATGCACAAGATCGCTGGTATGCTCTCTCAGGTATTATGGGCCACTTATCGCCTGAGCGGAGCTTTGAATATTACAACCATTTTGCCACGCTGATGGCGACTTATGCGCTTAGTAAAGCAGATATAACATTGCCAGAGCGTACGCTGTATAACGTAACAGGTTTTACGAACAAAAAACTTAAGGAGAATAATGCAACTGTTAGTAATAGTAGCGTCAGCATACCTAGTATACGTACACTTTTATTTAAAAATATCATAGAGGGAAAACGCAAGTCACCGAAATTTACGATCGAAAGCTGTGATAAGCAATTTCTCTTGAGTACCAATACGCAAGCCAATAATGAGCTGTTTGGTCGTTATGGTCTAAACCGAGTACAGCTGCTGCTACAGACTTATGATAAAGAGATGCCATTAAGTAAGGCCGCCCAGTTAGCAAATATTTCTATTCACGATGCAAAGGTTCTAATAGAACGTGCTAGCGAGATTACCGACATCTCTACCAAACGCGGCAAACCTCGCTTTGTTAAGCTATCAAATTCAAATACCCCTGTACTGAGTCCACTGAACATTCAATACCAAAGTGACTTAAGGTTGCTATCGCTTTTGTTAAGTAATGCTTACCGTCTACGAGAAAAATCAGAGACTGATTGGACTTGGTTTATTGAGATATGTCGTGAAAAACTGTCTAATAGCCGAGCATACCTACCATTTAGAAAAGAAGATGAGAAGGAGTTGCAGCGGTTCATTGGTATTGCTGAGAAACTACTACCTTTGAAGCGTTGGCTAGTGAGTAGCAACGAAGATTTATTGATGAAAACTATGTCATCTACTGACTATCAAGACATTAGGCAGCAGTCTAATGATTCGAAAAATGCTCTCCATATTGGTATTGCTAGTCAAGACCATAGAGAACAGACGAATAAATGGCAATACTCGCCCCTACTACGCTTTTTTGTGCATATGATGCTGATTACAGACGAGAAACTATCTATTGGAATTTTTGAGCAGACAGATGGATAAGAATTTAATGGCAGATTTGGTAAAAGGGCTTGATACTGAGTGAGACACTTAACAAGACAACTTAAGCAATTCAAAGTATTAACATTAACTAGAAAAGTTCAAATAGTCATTCTGCTATTAACTTGGATATCGCTAGTAATTTGGGCAATACTGAGTTGGCAAGGTAGAGACTTCCCTTTAGAGTCTGAGCTTAATTATAGTGAAGGTATTGTAGGCAGTTTGGACGTAGATGAGGGAAATCACATTTTTATGTTGTTAGATCTCAGTAATCTTAACCGTAAAGAAGTATATGGGTGCAGCTATTCAGCTTTTGATACTGACTCCTCTTGTTTTGGCAAAAAATATTTAGAACCGATTGAAGGTAAAAAAGCCGTGATAGGGTGGTATATACAGAAAGATTTTATAGGGTTTCATAATGGAATTAGACAGATGGTAAGTCTTAATGTGGAAGATGTCGAAGCTGGCATTAAGGAGGTAATCACCTATCAAGGGACTTTAGACGCTATAAAGGGTATGAACATCTACGTGAATGCGGGTTATATTATATTTATAGCATTCTTTTCTTACTGGTTTTGGCGTTTTATGGATTTTATAGAGTGAAAAGGATACGGTTCCCTAGTGAGGACTTGGATCTTTGGCTGGGGGCTAATGGTAGAAAGGTTTTAACTCGCTGAAATACTCACAGTGTACTTCATGGTGTACAAAACGTTAGATTATCAAGCTTAAAAAGCCTTGGATAGAACTATTGCTGAAGTTTTAAGGAGCCTTTCCCAAACTTTGTGTAACTGCTTATAATCCATTAACAGGAGAATAAGCAATGACTAACCAAAACGACATTAAAAAACTGGCCCAGCAGATGGCTGGTAGCATGAAAAGCTGAGAGCATCCTACATTTTGTGTAATTATTGATGAAAGCCACATAGCTGTTACACAGAATATAGGATGCTCTCCATTATTAAGCTTACATACCTATAGGATAGATACTTCTAGCCAATATGGAGGTGTTTTTCCTTTAGAAGCTTGAGAACGTGGCTGAAGAATACGCAATTCATATTTACCTGAATATGGAAGCGTGTAATAACCTTGGTTATCTAGTTCAGAGGAATATTCTCCTACATTGACAGAATCTGATAGATTCTTATTAAATAAATAAGAATCTACATTCCCTCCCGTTGTTTTAACAGAAAGCTTTTGGTTCTTTTTGGCATAAAATGTATAGGAATCGTACTTACTACCCTTTAATTTCCCATAATAGTTAGCTGAACTAGCGCCTTTTTTAAATTGAACATCAACAGTTTTAGCCACTGCATCTGAAGATGCGGCCATTACTGTAGGACTTACCATTAGAACAGGAAGCGCAATTAGAATAGCAGCCGTTAAGTTTTTCATATTTTAAACACTCAAACAGTAAAAAAACGATTTTATCTTACTCCACACTGTCAACCTTTATAGATATGTTATATTAGTATTACTAATATAGAGAGTACGTTGGTAAGTTACTGAATAAGGCCACCTGTAACGACCCTAACTTCTAGTTCTACCGTAAACCTACCTATGGTAGTAAAAACCTGAATTTCATCACGTAAACAAAGAGAACACTGCTAAATAGTGGTGTTCTCTTATTATATTTAAAGGAAAAATTATGCGTTCTTTGCTTCTAACGACAATGTGCTTAACGGGCAGCTTAGCTCTAGTGGCTTGTAATAACCATCGTGCCGACACCACGGATCTGAGTAAGCAGCCTACGATAGAAGCGCCGGTAGCGTCAGGGGCATTTACTGCTTTTGGAAACAAAGGGAAAATTTGGCGAATAGTGATTGAAGGAAATGAGCTAAGTATAGAGGCAAATTTCTTAAAGCCAACGACAGCAACAGTTACCGTGGTGGGTTCTGGTTCTGTCAATACTGAAGGTGTCGAATACGCGAGTACTGTCAATGGACAGCCTATTGTTGTGAATATAAAAAATAACCTTTGTATCGATGACAATGGCTATCAAAATGAATTTACTGCAATATTAACTTACGCAGGCGAAGTATATCAGGGTTGTGCCGTTGCCGGTGCAATAGAAATTGCGCCCACATAGAAGATAAGCCTAACCTATGAATAAACCATTGAAAAAATTTAGCCTAGTATTCTTACCATCATTTTTGTGGGTCGTATTAACTGGGCTAGGATTTGGCTCTCAAAGTCTATCTAATTTGATTGAAATTATAGGAATTTTTATAGTATCTGTGCTGTGTTTATTTATCCCAGAACGATTTATAAAATATCAACACCTTCTTCTGATACTCTTAATAATCACTGCCTTAGTGCGTTTTTTAACCCCATATATACCGGAATAATATTAAACCAGTTGGCTATCTGAACCGCCCCGACTATATCGGAGAGCGTTTTATTTGAGTCAGGCAACTTTGCCTGATTCATTAAGACTATCATAATATTGCTTTTCAAACTCAAAAAGTGATACATAACCAATCGTACTATGCATTATCATATGAATTACCCGCGTTCCAACAAAGGTAATAGCGCCAGAATCAGCCATCTTATCAGTATAACGAATAGATAAATACTGAACGCCTCTATCACTACGATGAATAACGTCTTTTGGGTTGTTTCTGTCTGCAATGGCTTGATTTAACGCTGCCATCACCATATCGATGTTCATACGATTAGACACCTTCCAGCCAACAATACGACGGACAAACACATCTATAATAAACGCAGTATACCCTAGCGGAACCAGCTATTTCACCCTTCGAACCTATTAACAGGCCACTTAAAACAGACTGCTATAATGGAACCACTTATAACAGTCTATTTTGGGTGTTTATGTTTATCAGAGCGTATTTATGAGCATCTATCAAAGATGCAAGATGCTAAGCGTGCCAAAAGCGAACTCATAGCATTTGCCAACGATCATGGCCACAAAATTGCCGCCTTTTATGTCGAAAACGAATCAGGAGCTACCTTGGTGCGATCCAAGCTTATGCAACTGATTGAAGATACTCATAAGGGCGATGTGATCTTAGTTGAGCTAATTGACCGATTGGCGCGTTTGAACCAAGCTGATTGGGATACGCTCAAAAGAATGTTATCAGAAAAAATCTCTCTATCGTATCAAAAGAGCTGCCGACCTCATAATATTGCATGCTATTAATTCGATGATGCTAGATATGCTCGCTGCTATTGCTAGAAAGGATTATGAGGATCGCCGAAACCGTCAGATGCAAGGTATTGCTCGTGCTAAGGCAGAAGGTAAGTATTCATGGTCGAAAATTCAGGTTAAATAGAACATTTCATTACATTATTCACGCTAGTATTTGACTAGGTTAAAACCAATACAATTAGCTTGAGATGCGTTAAGCGACATTTAATACACGTAAAGTAATGGATTAGATATGACCGAAAGAGTAACAAATAAAGCAATTTTCAGTAGTAGAATTTTTTCAATTAATTATGTTACCTACCCTACTAACCACAGCGTTATGAGACACTGTGACCCCGTGCGAAAAGGCCGTTATTACAAATTAAACTTTGTCTTAATTCAGCCTAAAGTTGGTGGTGTGTTCGAGTGCTCAAACTGTATTATAAACCTGTTTGACAGAGTTTATTTTTTTCGTCCCGATAAGTATGAACACAGTGTCTCACGAATTCAGTCTGGTAAACGCGTGTTATTGAGTTTTGCTTTGAATATTTAGCCAAAGCTTATTAAAGCTGGGCAAACTGTCGAATTATTTTTCTTGGGCTTTTTATTAGCGAAACCTGTTGTTTTATACAGTGTTTGATCTAGCAATGTTATATTTGCTTTACTAAGCGCATAGGTCGCCATCAAAGTGGCAAAACGGTTGTAATCCTCAAAGTTGCGCTCAAGCGATAAGTGCTCCATAACTACTTCTATAGTCATCAATAAACTGAACCATTATTTGGGTGGACAGTCGAGCTCCGCCTGGGTGAAAAAAGCGGCAGCCTTACATATAATCTCGTTGGCTTGATTGAGCTTTATATTCTCGCGTTCAAGCATTTCTGATGCGCTCTCTGTCACTTTGAGCTTGCACTGAGACAGGAATGGTTTGATCGATGTGCTTTTTGTGCCACGATCCTAGGGCTTTAGGTATGCAGCCAATCTTAGGGGCAATGATTTAAATAGCTTACCAGTTAGATGTATATTCATTTGCTGCTTCAATAAGCATGCGAACGGAGCGTTCTTTAATCTCAGGAGTGTAGGTTCGTCTTTTCATTGTCATATTTTCCTAGAATATTGAGTCTCCGACAATACTGGGACGGCTCAGTATATAGCGTTAGACCCTACGCTAGTATGAAAAATGTCTATTACACCTGAAAATCCAAGATTTAATGCCAATGTTTACATTTACTAGTCTTTCCAATTCCAGGATTAAAGCTATTAGTTGGATCGAGAGTTTTTAAATGTTCCTGATACTCTGTTGAAGCATGATATATATGTCCGACATTATGTTCTGCAGGATATGTTGCTCCTCGTTGCTCTAGATAAGCCAAAACCTCATTTTTAAATTGATGAGCATCTACATCTTCTTTTAACAAGTAATCTTGATGGCAAACAAAACAGAAAAAGTGACCACAACAGCTTTCCATCATTACTTGTTGTTGAAGATGCTCAGGCAGATCAATTAACCACTTTTGATCATTACGACGCAAGGCAATATCAAATGAGACTAGACGTTCGTTAGGGTCGACCCCCTCACTTTCACAGTAGTAAATGAGGCCACCTCCAATTGCAAAACGAATCAAAAAGGCATTCTTTTCTTCTTTTGGGGTACATCGAAAAAACTGTTCTACTTCTCCTTTAAAAAAATTAGTTAGTAGTTGTTGAAGTTCATCTTGCTGCACTTGTTCAGTTTTAATCACTAAATGATGTTGATATTTTTTCTGAAATTTCTGTAATCGAGGTTCAATCCATGTAGGTGTTAGACTATTAAATAATTGAATACAACGATCAAAAATATTGTTAGGCAATAACGGTACAGATTTGAAAAAACGATCTAGCTTGGCTTTTAGGGCAAATAAAGTAGGAATTTTTTCTGCCCCGAAAATATCAATTATTTTATACATATGTTTGGCATAACGCTGAGTCAGTTCAAATGCCTGATGATGAATATACTCGGCCTGATTTGGTAGAACTGTGAGATTTTCTAGTAAGTATTTACGCAATTGAATCAGCTCAACTTCGTCATTGCTACTGATAAAATAAGAAGTTGAGTTTGATCCAGATTCAAAGGTCGGTAAACGCACAGCAAAGACAGCAAGTTTACCTGAGCAACCTGAACTTTCATGTAAATATGCTGGATTTCCATTATAACGTGTCGGCGTCGGTGACGTAGTATCACGCAAGTTCTCGGCATATTTTTCAGCCCAGATTTGACCATCCCAGTCTTCCGCTTGATTAAACACACAATTTTGTTGTTCTAAATTTTGAAAGACTTGTTCAGGTGTTTCACCGAGCTCAATACCTAGATGATTTACAAGCTGTAAGCTACCATACTCATCAATTTGGGCAAATAGGGACTTTTCGGTATAGGCAGGACCACGACGAATTAAGGAACCTCCTGAGTTGTTACAAATTCCGCCAATAACAGAAGCACCAATGCATGAGGAACCAATCACCGAATGTGGCTCACGCTTATAAGGCTTTAAAGCATTTTCCAACTCAGTCAAAGTCGTGCCAGGAAAGGCTAAAACCTGCTGTGCATTATCTAATAATTTTAAACCCTTCAACCGACGAGTGCTAATGACAATCACATCGCGGTCATAATCATTATCATCGGGAGTTGACCCACCTGTTAAACCTGTATTGGATGCCTGTAAAATTACGATTACATCATGTTTTACACAGCTCTCTAGTGTTCGCCATAGTACCAATAAGGTATCTGGAAGAACAACCCCAATCGCGTCCCCTTTACCCACCCGAAATCCCTTCAGATAACGTGCTTTATCATTTGCTCTATAAAGGACTTTATCTGAACCTAAAGTTCGTGACAATTCATTAATCAGTTGATGTTGTATGGTCATTAAAAGTTTTACTCTAGATGGGTTTATATTAAATCCACAGTGATAACTTCAATTAAAGTTGGCTACCTAGAATTTTTAGTATGAGCCTTTTATGTGCTGTCTAATTTAATTATGCTACTACAGTGCTATAAGTTCTTATATTCTTGGTCATAGTAAACTCTTCATCGAATCGTCAGTTGACCAATTTCATCTCTACAGTTTCTTCAGCATATACCAATAGAAAACCTCGTTAATTAACAAGGTCTTCTATTTGGAGCAACCTAGTGCAAATATTTAAATAAATTAGTGTGAATGACGAGGAACCTCAGAGCCGCGACAACCGACCAGAAAATCGAAATCGCAACCTTCATCAGCTTGCAGCACGTGCTTGACATAAAGTTCGCGATAGCCACCGATAAAGTTGGGTGTCGGTGGTGCTGGCAAATTCGCTAGACGCTGCTGTAGCTCTTCATCGCTAACATCTAAGTGCAATTTGCCTGCATATGCATCAAGTTCGATAAAGTCCCCGTTTTTTACAGCAGCTAATGGTCCGCCTGCGCGGGCTTCTGGTGCCACGTGCAATACCACGCTGCCATACGCCGTACCACTCATGCGAGCATCAGAAATTCGCAGCATATCTGTGATCCCTTTTGCCAATAGCTTGGGAGGCAATCCCATATTACCGACTTCAGCCATACCTGGGTAGCCTTTGGGACCTGCATTTTTTAACACCAGAATACAGGTTTCATCGACATCCAAGTCTGGATCTATAATACGTGCTTTATAGTCATCAAGGTCTTCGAATACCACGGCACGACCACGATGTTTCATCAATTCTGCTGAAGCCGCCGACGGTTTGAGCACGGCGCCTTTTGGTGCTAGGTTGCCATGTAAGATACACATCCCGCCATCTTTACTCAATGGATTGTCTACTTGACGGATAACCTCATCATTATAGATAGGTGAACTTTGACAATTCTCCCAAATGCTTTGTCCGTTCGCAGTCAGTGCTTGCGGATGCGGCAAAAGATTGTGCTCACCCATACGGCGTAGTACCGCAGGTAGACCGCCGCTATAATAAAACTCCTCCATTAAAAATCGTCCTGACGGCTGCAAATCCACAATGGTAGGCATGCCGCGACCAATACGATTCCAGTCTTCTAGCTCTAAATCAACACCAATACGCCCAGCAATAGCTTTTAAGTGAATCACGGCGTTGGTTGATCCGCCAATGGCGGCGTTGACTTTAATCGCATTTTCAAACGCTTCTTTGGTTAAAATTTTGGATAACGTCAAATCTTCTTTAACCATATCGACAATACGCATACCTGATAAATGTGCTAAAACATAACGGCGTGAATCTACTGCTGGAATAGCGGCATTGTGTGGTAACGACGTCCCCAAGGCTTCAGCCATACAGGCCATTGTCGAAGCTGTGCCCATCGTATTACACGTACCCGCTGAGCGCGACATACCTGATTCTGCAGATAAAAACTCATTTAGATCAATCTTGCCAGCTTTTAGCTCTTCGTGCATTTGCCAGACGATGGTACCTGCGCCAATATCTTTTCCTTTGTGCTTGCCATTTAGCATCGGCCCACCAGTGACGACAATGGCAGGGACATCACAGCTGGCTGCACCCATTAATAGCGCAGGTGTGGTTTTATCGCAGCCTGTTAACAGTACAACCCCATCCATCGGGTTGCCGCGAATCGCTTCTTCTACATCCATACTCGCTAAATTTCGTGTCAGCATCGCCGTTGGGCGTAGGTTAGATTCTCCATTAGAGAAAACAGGAAACTCAACAGGATAGCCACCCGCTTCTAAAATACCTTTTTTTACATGCTCAGCAATTTTGCGAAAGTGTGCATTACAAGGCGTCAATTCTGACCAAGTATTACAAATACCAATAATAGGTCTGCCATCAAACTCATGATCTGGAATCCCTTGATTCTTCATCCAGCTACGATACATAAATCCATTTTTATCTGCCGCTCCAAACCAAGCTGTCGAGCGCAATGATTTCTTTTGTGACATCTCTATTTCCCTATATAGTATTACTAATTAAATATAATACATCTAAAATACACTAAAAAAAATATTTTAAAAGGGTTGATGTTTAAATAGTATTACTATATTTTAGATAAAGCTTTTATATACTATTTTGTTTATCTACTAATAACGCCTTTAATTACAGATACTTCCTTTTGATATGATGTTTTAGAATTACTATATAGAACGTAGAATCGAATATGAATTTCGAAAAGAACTTTATATAACAGTGGGCTACAGATCAATCCCTGCATTAGTTTTACTTTATCTGGTCGTCTATATTGATCACGGTGCGGTTTGCTCTACTTACGCACTTATATTTAACAGATGATATTAAAACCTCCAACTAGTTAACTGCAGAGCGAAAAATGAATTTGTTAAAGATGAGTCTTAGTATAAGCAAGCAAGGCATGCTAATTCTTTATATGTGCGAAAAGACAGAAGTATATTGATTCTTGTGCTGTACTACCTACCTGACACCCTAAATATTTACGGTTACCCACTATTATCAAACAATTTAGTGGTAGCGATTTACGAGCTGGTTCTTATCGAGCATTCCTTATTTTTTTGAGGTAATCGAATTATTAATTACTCTACGCGGTGTTGCTCGTTATGGACCCCTTGGTTTCTTCATGCGGTAGGTGCTTGTGCCATGTTCTCGAGTGCTTGGCTCACCTATTCTGTCTTGTAGTTATTTACCTTGACTAAAGCCTGTCATGGCTAATAACTACAAGACATTCAAAAAAAACAAACACTAGCGAACAAGCGTACTAAGGACATTAACTATGAACATCATTCAATTTGAAGCCCAAGACCATCAGCGCGCTATTGGGATTATCGAAAACAATACTGTCAAACCAGTTAATCAAGTTGAAACAGTTCGAGACTTAGCATTGATGGCGATTAAAAATAAATTAAGTCTAGAGCAACAGATCGAACAGTTAGGCTTTGCTTCTAAGACCTATGACTACGCACTACTACTAGACAACTTACAGGTACTCCCACCTTTAGATCATCCAGATACCGCGCATTGTTTTGTCTCAGGGACGGGTTTGACTCATCTAGGCTCAGCGGATACTCGTGACAAAATGCACCAGCAAAATTCCGCTGATACTGTCTCAGTAACCGACACCATGCGTATATTTCAATTGGGTATTGAAAAAGGTAAACCTGCTGAAGGTAAGGTGGGCGCACAACCTGAGTGGTTCTACAAAGGCGACGGCTCCATTGTGGTTCGTCCTGGTGCTGATTTTCCGTTACCTAATTTTGCAGAAGATGGTGGCGAAGAACCTGAAATTGTAGGTCTGTATGTGATCGGACCAGACTCGAAACCCTATCGAATTGGCTTTGCTATGGGTAATGAATTCTCTGATCACATCATGGAACGTCGCAATTACTTATATCTTGCCCATTCCAAATTACGTTTCTGTAGTTATGGTCCAGAGCTACGTACAGGTGAGCTTCCGAAACATTTAGTGGGTACCAGTCGCCTGCGCCGTGATGGTGACGTGATTTGGGAAAAAGAATTTTTATCCGGTGAAGACAATATGTGTCATAGCCTAACCAATCTTGAATACCATCATTTTAAATATCAGCAGTTCTTAAAACCGGGTGATGTACATATTCATTATTTTGGTACGGCGACGCTGTCATTTGCAGATGGCATGCAAACCCAAGTCGGTGATGAATTCGAAATTGAGATGAAAGAATTTGGTCATTCTTTAAAAAATAAGATTGCACATACTCAACCTGAACTATCCATTGGTTCAGTTAAAACACTCTAAGGAGAATACTATGATTATCGGACATAATTTTATTGCAGGTCAGCGCAGCGCGCTTGGTAGCAAAGTCTTACAAAGCGTTAATGCTAGCACTGGAGAACCTTTGGCTTATGATTTTCATCAAGCGACTGAAGAAGAGGTCAATAAGGCCTGCGAAGCCGCCAGTGAAGCCTTTAAAAGCTATCGTAATACGTCACCTGAACAGCGCGCGTTATTTCTTGAAGCGATTGCTGATGAACTAGACGCACTAGGGCAAGACTTTCTTGACAATATTTCACAAGAGACAGCGCTACCACTTGCACGCTTACAAGGCGAGCGTGGTCGTACTAGTGGTCAAATGCGTTTATTTGCTAAAGTGCTACGCCGCGGTGACTATTTAGGGGCTCGTATCGATACGGCACTGCCTGAGCGTGAGCCTATGCCACGTGTAGATTTACGTCAAGTAAAGATAGGCGTCGGTCCGATTGCTGTGTTTGGGGCTAGTAACTTTCCTTTAGCTTTTTCGACAGCGGGCGGTGATACGGCTTCTGCTTTGGCAGCAGGCTGCCCTGTGGTTGTCAAAGCCCATAGTGGACATATGGTAACGGCGGATCAAGTAGCTCAAGCGATTGATAGAGCTGTTGCAAGCACCAATATGCCAAAAGGTGTGTTTAGTATGATTTATGGCAGTGGTGTCGGTGAAATATTGGTAAAACACCCCTTGATTCAAGCGGTTGGTTTTACAGGTTCGCTAAAAGGTGGTCAGGCCTTAGGCGCTATGGCAGCCTCTCGCCCCAATCCCATTCCAGTATTTGCAGAAATGAGCAGTATCAATCCTATGGTCATGCTGCCAGCTGCTCTAAAAAATCGCGGTGATAGCATTGCTCAAGACTTAGCGGATTCTGTTGTAATGGGCTGTGGACAGTTTTGTACCAATCCTGGTTTAATCATTGGGATTAAGTCACCTGAATACAGTCAATTTATTGAAAATCTGACAACTATTATCGATGCCAAACCTGCACAAACCATGTTAAACCCTGGCACGTTAGAAAGCTACTCATTAGGTCTAGAAGATTTAATGGCACACAAAGGGTTTCAGCATTTAGCAGGCCAGACTCAACAAGGGGATCAAGCTCAACCGCAACTGTTTAAAGCAGACGTAGAATTACTACTCGCGGGCAATCAGTTGTTACAAGAAGAGATTTTTGGTCCTGCGACCATAGTCATTGAAGTCAAAGACAAAGCACAGCTGATTCAAGCACTAAGTAGCATGAATGGTCAGCTGACAGCATCTTTAATTGCTGATGAGGCCGATTTTGCTGAATTCGCAGACGTGGTACCCGTACTAGAAGAGAAAGCTGGACGTCTACTCTTAAATGGCTATCCAACTGGGGTAGAAGTCTGTGAAGCAATGGTTCACGGTGGACCTTATCCTGCAACATCTGATGCACGTGGTACTTCAGTCGGAACGCTAGCCATTGACCGTTATCTACGCCCTGTATGTTATCAGAATTATCCCCAGAGCTTATTACCAGAAGCGTTAAAAGATGAGAATCCGTTCAATATTTTGAGACTAATCAATGGTGAGATGACTCAAAATAAGATTTGATGCAAATAAAAAGAGACCATCAAATGGTCTCTTTTTTTATTTTACTAGGTAGAAGATACTTATACTAACAATCTTTTCTGAGATTCATTCCTTTCCCGAACCCTGTGTAATTATTAATAACTTACAAACATAGTGGCGGCCACATATTGCTGATCCTTATCTGTAATAAACTTTAAGCGGCAAGAGAGTAAAAGCACACCTCTTAACCTGCTTTCTAACAACGTGTCAGAGATAGTTTCATGGATCCAAACATAGCGTTCAAAGCCTGCGTAGATTTGCTCTACTAGTTTGTTGATATCAGGCATAGCAATTATTTGATTTTGTGCAATAAAGTTCTTCTAATTCATCATGCAACTCTTATAAAAAGTCTATTATTCTTGCCAACTATTACAAGTTTAATAGTCAAAGTCGAGTTCCATATTATTTTTTGATTAATGCATATCCCATATTAGCGTCATCCAATTGTACTAAAGAAGCAAGTCTCGCTGATAAAGGGTCTTTATTCTCAATCGCAGTTAAAATAGCTTTGTGCCTTGGCAATGAGTGTGTTTGTGAATTGAGCCTCAATTGGCTAGTGACCTTGATAGATTGTTGTAAAGGTAATACCAACATTTTCGACATATAGGCAAGTAAGTCATTATGTGTTGCCTTTGCAATGGCAAGATGAAAATTTATGTCAGGTTCTACAAATTCTTCTATATTAGCTGCCCTTTCCATTCCATCGTAGGCTTCTCTAATTTTTTCTATATCTTCATCCGTTGCCGTACTAGCAGCAATATAAGCTAATTCAGGTTCTAAAACACGTCGAACAGTCGATAGAGTTTTAACAAAATCAGTTTCTGGTGTTGATTCTATCAGCCAAAAAAGTACGTCTGGATCTAATAAATGCCATTCATCTTTTGGGCGAACAACTGTACCAATTTTTGGACGTGAATAAGTTAAGCCTTTTGAATTCAATACACGTATTGCTTCACGAGCAACTGGACGGCTAACTTGAAACTCTTCGCATAATTCAGCAGCAGCTGGTAACTTTTCATTTTCAGGAAATTCACCAGAAACAATTTTTAGACCTAATTGTTGAACAATTAGTGCATGCTGACTTTTACTTGGAATTGGATTTTTATAATTGGCTGAACTCATAGTTTGCACTTATTCATAGTTGACGCTGATATGTTATAGAAGACCTTACAAATTAACAAGGTGAACCACTCTAGCTTTATCGGAGGTTGATTTACTTGAGTCAGACAGCCATGCCCGACAAAGTTAAACTATCATAATATCGTTTTTCAAACTCAAAAGATAACACACAATTAGTCGTGCTATATGAATGGGTTCTATGAAGAATAGTTTATCAATTCAAGAGTTGCCAGTTCAACATCGTTTACACCATTGTTCTTTTGAATATTGAATTATTTCAGTTCTATATAAGGTTATTAGCCGTTCCGACCAACGTATTATAGTATGAGTCCACAAAGATGATAACGTCTGACTCAGCCATATTATAGGTATAGCGAATGGATAAGTATTAAACCTTACTATCGTTATCATGAGTTAGAGCTTTGAGCTTATTACAATTAACTAAAGCTTGTTCTAACGCGTCGAATACCATATTTTTGTTCATATCATTAGAAACCTTCCAGCCGACAATGCTACAGCCAAGCATATGAATAATAAAAGCGGTATAAATCCAACCGTTAATAGTTTCGATATAATTAAAGTCAGCAACAATAAACATGCGAACGACGTGTTATTTAATATTAGGAGGGTAAGTTTGTCTTTTCATTTTCGTATTTCCTTAGAATATTGAGAATCCGACAATCCCAAAGTGGTTCATAGGGAGTTGATAACAGACTGAGCTATGCTGAAGAAACCGTACAACTAAACTTGGTAAACTAAGCGTATTAACTGGAGTTTACCATGACCAAGAAAGTAAGAACCTACAGTGACGAATTTAAAGCAGAAGCCGTTAAGAAAATAGCAGACAATAACGGTAATGTTTCAGCCACAGCCAAGCAACTTGGCATAGCGATGCAAACGTTATCGAACTGGCAGAACAAAGCCAATCAAGGCAAGCTTATTGGCACAGAACAATATGATCCTGATCTTATGAGTGCTCTTCAAGAAATAAAGCAGCTCAAGCGGCAGCTTAAAGTAGCCGAAGAGGAGCGCGAAATTCTAAAAAAGGCGACGGCGTACTTTGCAAGGCACAGCTAGTCAGGTACGCCTTCATCAAAGATAACCAGCACCTCTTTCGCATCACCACTATGTGCCGCGTGCTAAGTGTTAAGTTATCAAGCTATTACGACTGGCTGGGTCGTGATCTCAGCGACCAACAGATACATCGCAATCAGTGTGAACTACTGGTTAAAGTCGCTCATACTCAGACCAAGCAGTGCTATGGCGTAGATCGACTGCATGCCCACCTAAGAGCGCAAGGGTACGATATCAGCCAATATATGGTTAGAAGCATCAAAGAAGAATACGGCATTAAATGCCGTCGTCACAAGCGCTTTAAAGTCACCACTGACTCTGATCATAACAAGCTGGTTTATCCAAACGTGCTGGATCAGAAGTTTGATGCAAACCGTCCTAATGATGCATGGGTAAGCGATATTACTTATATCTGGACTGCTGAGGGCTGGTTGTATTTGGCAGGCGTTAAAGATTTATATACCAAAGAGCTTGTCGGCTATGCTATCAACAAACGCATGACTGCTGACTTGGTTTGCCGTGCACTCAATATGGCAATCAAAAACAAACGACCTAATAAAGGATTAATTGTGCATTCAGACAGAGGCAGTCAGTACTGTAGCCATGCCTACCACAAAATCATTAAGCAGCATCACTTTATAGGCTCTATGAGTGGTCGTGGCAATTGTTATGACAATGCGCCAATAGAAAGCTTCTGGGGCATATTAAAGAATGAGCTAATATATCATAAGGACTATAAAACACGATTCACAGCCATTACTGACATCATCAAATATATCGAGCTGTATTACAAACAGACTAGGATTCAAAAGGGTTTGGGCTATAAATCGCCAAGACAGGTGTGGTTTGACTTTTATCGTCAGGCTGCGTAACTAAAATCTCCCAAGTTTAGTTCTACGGGATTGACAGCAGGGGTCAGTATCGAAAAGGTTCAAATTCATAGACTATATATGAGGTATTTCTATTATTTCCAGTTGTGCAAAAGGTTCTAATTTCTGCCGTTATTTCTGACTATAATAGAAATTGATTGTCCTAAAATTCCTATATCTTTTATAAGAAATTATTGTAACTTAAGGCTGTATGTATAGCATTTAAGTTTTCTAACTATGCTTTGTGCCATCTTCGTGTCCACTTATTTTGTTGTGGACACTAGACACTATCTCGCATTTTTAAGTGTACGCTAGATGGAATAGTCGAATGCTTAGACTATAATTTATCCTTACTTATACTACCATTTACAAGGCGATTAATATTTAAGGGGTTTTCATTCTTTAACGCATCAGGCAAGAGACTATGTGGCGTATTTTGATAGCACACGGGACGTAGGAAGCGTTCGATCGATCCTGTACCCACAGAAGTACCACGGGCATCACTGGTTGCAGGGAAAGGTCCACCATGTACCATCGCATCCGACACCTCTACTCCTGTAGGGTAACCATTAAACAATACTCGCCCTGCTTTTTTACTGAGTAAGTCTAGCAGTTCGCCTGCTTCAACCAAATCTTCCTCATCAGCGATGATGGTCGCGGTAAGTTGTCCACCCAAAGCCGCAATTCCTTTAACAAGATTTTCTTCGCTACTTGTCTCAATTACAATGGACAACGCTCCAAATACTTCATGCTGTAAACGGGCATTCCCTGATAACAATAGAGATTCATCTGCTTTGAATAATTTAGCTTGTCCTTGGGATTTTAGCTCAGCCGCTTTACCTGAAGAAAGTAGTTTAAAGCCTTTTTCTTTAGTAAGATTTTCTACACCTTCATTATAGCTTTTGAGTGTGCCCTGATTGAGCATAACTTGGGGAGCTTCTTCAGTAGTGTATTCAGTTAAGTCGCTAATCAATTGATCAAATTCTGGGCTTTTAACACCTAATATCAATCCTGGTTTAGTGCAGAACTGTCCAGAACCCATATTAAAAGACCCGACTAACTCCTGGGCGATTTTTTTACCACGCGCTTTTAGAGCATTTGGTAAAACAATGACAGGGTTCACACTCGACATTTCAGCAAAGAAAGGTATGGGCTGAGGACGGTTTTGAGCAAGAGAAAATAATGCCATTCCGCCTTCAAGAGATCCAGTAAATCCTGCAGCTTGAATTGCTGGATGTTTAACAATGTCTGCACCAACTTTGCCACCAAAGATCATGTTAAATGTGCCTTTTGGCATACCGCAGACATCAACAGCCTTTTGAATAGCCTCTCCAATCAGTTCTGCCGTCGCCATATGTCCTGAATGAGCTTTAAAAACAACAGGGCAACCTGCTGCCAATGCGGCAGTAGTGTCGCCGCCAGCCGTAGAGAACGCTAAAGGAAAGTTACTTGCACCGAACACTACAACAGGACCAACACCTATTTTTTGTTGGCGCAAATCGACACGCGGCATTGGCTTACGGTCAGGTAGTGCGACGTCAATGCGTGCACCATACACGTCTCCACGGCGTAGGAGTTCTGCGAATAATCGTAACTGTCCGGTAATTCGCCCTGTCTCACCTTTCAAGCGTGCAATAGGTAGACCCGTTTCAATCGAGCTAACCTCTTGCAGGGTTGCACCTAGTGCTTCGACTTGGGTCGCTATCTCTTCTAAGAATTGTGCACGTTGTTCATGACTTGTTTTGTAGTAAGCTTCAAAAGCAGTAGCAGCAGCTGTGCAAGCGTTATCAACTTCTTGTAAGGTGGCCTGACTAAACAAATAACCCGTCGGCTCATAAGTGGTTGCGTTGATGCTTTGTAAATCAGGTGAATTAGTTGCTATACGTTCGCCATTAATAAATTGTTTTCCATTGTTCATAGAGCACTCCAAATAATATTGAGTTGACCATAAATTAATTTGAATGAAGCAATTATAAGTTACTTATAATTGCTTCAAACTAAGGGATCTAAACGTTTTGCGATATAAAGTAATTTTTCACGCAATGAAGGATGTATTAGTTTTAATACAGCTTTGACTGTATATAATCTAATGGGAGTTACGGGGTAGATTACTGTTATGAGTAACATTAAAATATAATGTTGCAGGCTCAAGACATCCACCTGTAGAAAGCTGACCCACCATGCTTCTATAGATTTCTTGCCATGGAGTCTGGGATTTAGGAAAATTAGGCTTAGATTGTTTTTGTCTATCTTGCAATTCTTGTTCAGAAATCAGCACATCTACTTTCCGCAGATTTAGGTCTATTCGCAGTTTATCGTTAGTTTGTAGTAGAGAAATACCACCACCTACCGCAGATTCAGGAGACATATTTAAAATAGAAGGGCTAGCAGAAGTACCACTTTGTCTACCATCACCCAAGCAAGGGAGTTCATCAATGCCTTGCTTGATTAATTTGGCAGGCGGCGCCATATTCACGACCTCAGCACTGCCTGGATAACCGACTGTACCGTTGCCTCGAATGACTAGAATGCAGTTTTCATCAATATCTAGGCTTGGATCATTGATCCTTGAATGATAATCTTCAGGTCCCTCAAAAACGATAGCTCGTGCCTCAAATGAATTTTCTTCACCAGGCTTAGATAGATAAGTTTTTTGGAATTTCTCACCTACAACTGACATTTTAATAATGGCATTATCGAAAAAGTTGCCACTCAAAACAATAAATCCTGCTCTTGACTTAAGGGGATTATCATAAGAATAAATAACATCGGGATTAGTATTAGGAAACTTAACGAGATTTTTCCCCATAGTTTCGCCTGTAACGGTAAGACAGTCTGTATGGATTTTCTCTGCTTTGGATAACTCATTCATAACAGCAGGGACACCACCTGCTCTGTGGAAATCTTCGCCTAAATATTTTCCTGCAGGCATACAGTTAACGAGTAATGGAATATGCTCACCTATACTTTGCCAATCCTCTAACTTTAAATCGATGCCAATATGCCGTGCAATTGCAATCAAATGTGGAGGACAATTACTAGATGCACCAAGCGCTGAGGACACAACAATAGCATTTTCAAATGCTTGTTTGGTCATAATCTTGGAAGGTCTTAGATCCTCTTTGACCATATCAACGATACGCTTACCTGTCTTATAAGCCATCTGTGCCCGCTCCTGGTACGGTGCAGGAATACTGGCACAGCTTGGTAAGGACATTCCCAATGTTTCTGCTATGGCATTCATGGATAAAGCAGTACCCATGGTATTACAGTGTCCAATTGAAGGAGAAGCCGAAGTAGTCATTTCCATAAAATCTTCATAATCAATTTCGCCAGCTGCTAATAGGTTACGAGCATGCCATAGTACTGTACCTGAACCGATTAAATCTCCTTTGTAATAGCCATTAAGCATAGGCCCTCCCGAAAATACAATCGAGGGTAAATCTGTTGTACCTGCTGCCATTAAGCAAGCTGGTGTTGTTTTATCACAACCTGTGGTTAAGACTACACCATCTAAAGGATAGCCATGCAAAATCTCTACTAGACCTAAGTAAGCAAGGTTTCTGTCCAATGCAGCTGTGGGTCGCCTGGTTTGTTCAGCTATGGGATGGACAGGAAACTCCATAGGTATACCACCCGCATCACGAATTCCATCTTTGATACGTTCTGCTAAAACTTTGTGATGGCGATTACAAGGGGTTAGGTCGCTGCCTGTTTGAGCAATACCGATAATAGGGCGGTCTGACTGAAGCTCTTCTCTAGTTAAGCCATAGTTCATGTATCTTTCTACATATAAGGCTGTCATATCTGGATGAGAAGGCTCGTTGAACCATTGTTTACTTCGCAAAAAAACATTGTCTTTTTTGTTTGTCATATAAATTCCTTAAGAGATAGATTCTTATTAACACACTATTGTGAATTAGTTTTTCAGGCTATCTATTAATGAAAGCAAACCAAAATTCCACTTAGGAGCTTTATCGCTGGTTATTACAATGTTTCGTAGTGTGCCAAGTTTTGGGGTGTGGATTTTTACTATATCGTTGATTTTGTGCGTGAATCCTGCACCTACTTTATCTCTATCTTGTGTAGGAGCAAAAAGTGTTCCTAGAAACAATACAAAACCATCTGGATACTGATGATTTTCATTTAATGTTTGCTGCACTAAATCTTCCGGGTCACGACTAATCTCAGTCATCGAACTTTCGCCTGTCAGTATGTAACCTTCACTACCTTCTATTTCTAGCTCAACGTTAGATTCTCTGACGTCATCTAGTGAAAAATTGTCATCAAACAAGCGAATAAATGGACCTAAGGCACACGAAGCATTATTATCTTTAGCTTTACTTAACAGCAAGGCACTTCTACCTTCAAAATCTCGTAAATTTACATCATTACCTAGCGTCGCCCCTTGGATTTTCCCTGCACTATTCACTACTAATACAATTTCTGGTTCTGGATTATTCCATTCAGATTTGGTATTGATACCAATATATTGCCCAACCCCTACTGATGAAAGTGTGGCGGCTTTGGTAAAGATCTCGGCATCTATCCCAATACCAACTTCTAGATACTGTGACCACATATTATTATTAATAAGATGCTCTTTTAACTTTTGAGCTTGTTCTGAGCCGGGAACAATATCTTTTAAATTATTTCCTATAACTTCGGTTACCTTATTGCGAATATCTTTAGCTTTAGCAGCATCGCCCCCTGCTTTTTCTTCTATAACGCGTTCAAGCATACTACTAGCAAAAGTTACACCTGCTGCTTTTATCACTTGTAAATCTATCGGTGATAAAAAATAAAATTTATCGTTTTCTATCGCATTACAGTGGGTATTGTCTAATAACTCATCTATTGTTCCTAACACTTCACCCTTTAGGTTGGTAAGAATGCTGACAGGTGAAGTGTTCTCCAATAGTTGGGCTATTGTGGAAAAATGCGACGATATATCCATAACTTCATTGTTTTTTAGCAAAACGGGCACAGGTTTATTTTTGTCAGCTCGCCAAACCCGTCCAATAAGACACCCTTGTTGTCCATCTGTAGGCAAGGTGTTCATTGTATTTAGTTGCATATTCATAGTAAAAATTCCCTTTAAATGAATAAAAATATAGTTTATAAGTGATTCATCTTTTTTATGTGTTTAATCAAGGCAGAATGGTCTAACTCTCCCCATCCTTCTTGTACCATCTGTTCAAATAACGTATCTACCAACGCCAAAACTGGTAAACTAAGATTAAGGCTTTTAGCATAATTGACTGCAGTATGTGTATCCTTCAGCTGCCATTTCGCATACCCTCCTGGTTTAAAATCTTCATTAATCATACGTTTTCCATGTTGCTGTAGAATTAATGAGTCCGCGAACCCCCCTGCTAAGGCTGATAGCATTTTTTCAGGGTTAGCCCCACCTTGCTTTGCTAAAACTAGACCTTCACTAACGGCAGCGATAGTAGTAGCAACAATGATCTGATTGACAAGTTTGGCTAATTGTCCGGTACCAGATGGCCCAACATGTATGGGCCTACCCATAGCGGCTAATACGTCAAAAGCCGACTGATATGCAACTTCTTCACCGCCAGCCATAATAGCTAAATTTCCAGTAATTGCCCCCTGCTCACCACCTGAAACAGGGGCATCCAAATAATCAATTCCTTTTTCATAACATTTTCTAGATTGAGCTTGAGCTGTTTCGACTGGGATTGAGCTCATGACTATGACGCTGCTAGAGGGGTTCAAGTCATTAATTAGTCCATATTGACCAAATAGCATATCATCACAAGTTTGACCATCACTTAGCATAAGAATAAGCACATCTACCTGCCTTGCTAGTTCTTGTGGCGACTCAACGATGTTAGCCCCTTGCTTCTCTAACAATTCAAGTTTATCTTTAGAACGATTCCAAACTTGGAGGGAAAATCCGGCATTAAGTATATTTAATGCCATTGGAAGTCCCATAACTCCTGTACCGATAAAACCTATTTTTTTCATAATTAGCCATTCTAAGTCTATTTTATTAGTTTCATAATTGATTATGTTTATGCTAAAGCCGTAGGATTGTCTTCTATATGAGCTCGTATAATATCTTCAAAGCTTTTATCTGCTTCAAAACCCAAAGATTTCGCATATGCTGCTTCGATTTGAATAGGCCAACTTTTAACAATCTTTTCGATATTGGCATCATGCTGCCATTCAATTAAATTGAGTCGTTCTTTACCCGCAATCTTCTCTAATGCTTCCAGCATTTTATTGACACTAACAGTTAAACCAGGCAAAGAAATAATCCGCTCATTCCCCAAATCTTCGTGAGAAATCTGGGCTGCTAGAAGCATTGAGGAGATACATTGTCTTGGGGACATTATAAAAACTTGGGTCTCTCTATTGACAGGGCATATCGCTTTTTCGTTATTAAGTGGTTCTCTAATAATCGAACTGAAGAATGTTGAGGCAGCACGATTTGGCTTACCAGGTCGCACTACAATCGTCGGGAGTCGCAAAACTCGTCCATCAATATAACCTTTTCGTGAATAATCACAGACTAGGAGTTCACCCACGGCTTTTTGCATTCCATAAGAAGAGCTTGGTGTAACAGCTGTAGTGTCGGTCACTACATCGGGTAGCTTACCGCCAAAAACAGCACAGCCACTTGCATAGATAAATTTTACTGGTTTGCTAGAAGTGTTTAACCGCAATATTTCTAACAAATTAATTAAGCCATATAAATTTATACTCATACCTAATTCAAAATCTTCTTCTGCAGCAGAGCTGACTACTGCTGCTAAATGCCAGATAATATCAACGTCTTGAATGAGCTCTTGAAGCAGGGATTTATCATTAATATCGCCAAGTACTACCTCTACTCTATCATCTGTGGGAACACCTTCACCTGCAAAGCAATCGAACAAAATAACTTTACTAATTTTATGTGTTTCACCATTTTTTAAAGTAAGACTGCCTGTTTTCAATAGCGTTTTAGCGATTTCTTTACCGACGAAACCTGTACCGCCTGTAATCAAAATATTCATAACCGAATCCTTTGTCTGTAATTAATGTAAAAAATAAAAACAATTAATCAAAATAATCAAGAAGCAATTTTCTTTAACTCTGATAGGTTTGATGACTTAGTAGCAGAGTTTTTTTCCATCTTGTTATACATAAAATAGGTCATTATTAGTCCAAATATCATTACACCGGTGAGGAAGTAGAGACCTGATGACAGGCTACCTGTAGATTCTTTCAATAATCCGATCATAAATGGCCCAACGTAGCCGCCTAAGTTACCAAAAGCATTGATTATGGCAATACCCGCAGCCGCACTTAAACCTGTTAGGAAACGTCCTGGTATCGTCCAAAATACAGCAATACCTGTAAATAGCGCGAAAGCTACAGCAGAAAGTCCAACGAGTTGTAAGATAGGTGAACTAAACCAAGCACTGGAGAACATGCCAATAGCACCGACTATATAAAGAAATGCCATATGACCATAGCGATCGTTTAGGCGTTCAACACTACGAGGAATTACTAATAAACCAATGATTGCAAAAATATAAGGAACGCTTGTTAAAAGTCCAATTTGGAAGTCACTATTACCGCCGAATTTTTGAATAATAGTTGGTAGCCAAAGGCCTATACCATACACGCAGAGTGGCAAAGGTAGGAAATAGAGTGCAAGCATAAGTACTCTTTTATCTTTTAAAGCATGTAGCGGATTGGCATGGGTGGTTTGCTTATACTCAGTTTGATCCTGAAGCAACTGATTTTTTAACCAGCTCTTCTGCTCATCTGACAGCCATTTAACAGTATTGATCTCATCAGGTAGATAGCGATAAGTAGGTAATGCAAGCAAGACTGCAGGTAAACCAACTAAGATAAATATCCATTGCCAACCATGTAAGTTTGCAATGCCATCCATACCTAGTAACGCTCCTAGAAGTGGTCCCGCTATGACTAAGGCTAGCGGCTGGGCAAGAACAAAGTACCCCATAACTTTTGAACGATGGCGTATGGGATACCATAGGGTGATTAGATAAAGAACACCTGGGAAAAATCCTGCTTCTGCAGCGCCAAGTAAAAATCTAAGTGCATAAAAGCTTTTTGGTCCTTGAGTAAGGGCCATCGCCATAGTAATTAGACCCCATGTCAATAGAATACGCGTGAACCATTTGCGTGCGCCAAACTTGGCTAACATTAAGTTACTTGGAACTTCAAAGATAAAATAACCAATAAAAAATAGACCCGCCCCAAGCCCATAGGCTGCATCACTAAGGCCTACATCAGCATTCATATACAGTTTTGCAAATCCAACTGCACCACGGTCAATATAGGCAATAATATAAAGAACTATTAATGCGGGAATTAATTTATAGGTGATTTTCCTAATAGTAGCTTTTTCAAAATCCATAATAGACTCCACTTTCCATGTGATAGATGCCACTTTCCATGTGGTTAAATTTAAGTAAGAAGAAAAACATATAGAGTTTCTTATGTACTTAAATAGGCTCAAGGTGGTAAATAGTATTACTATTGATAAAGTGTGTCAATACAATCTGAACATTATTTTAGTATTTTTTTGACAGGTTTGAATTATCTTACTAAGAAAAAAATCCTTTAAGATATGTATTTAGGCGGTTATATAGAAATTTGTATATGGATACAGGTAGGAAAGCTCTGGCTTTGCGTTTTACTAGTAAAGCAAATTTTATATTATATAGTAAACCTATTTGTAGGCTGGCTAAATTTATTCAATCTATTAATAACTTATTTGAGCTTATGTCTGACCCAATCATTCTTTGTGAAGAGGTCTCACAATCGATTAAGCAAAGTATGAGCATCTGCAAGGTAGTAATGTTCTACGATCTTGGACCAACGATGGTAGCCAGTGGGAAGAAGAATATTAATATCAGTCCCCTGATAGGTCTCCACACAAAATAACTAATGAAGCACTTAAACAAGATATTGCTAACTATCTTGATGCTTATTATTACGAAAAAGCCGTTAATTTTTGACGTTTACTAGAAAAGTCCTAAAGCTACAGTCACAGTTTAGTAGAGTGAAAATCTCAAGCTCGCTACCATAATCTCCGCCTCTAAAACGATATCGAAAAACAACTGAATGAGTTGCCTTTGAAATTGTTTGATGCTTTCGAAGCTATTTTCTAGTAATTTTTTTGATGTCGGTTTGGTGAGTTCTTACTTATTCTGATGCGATTGGATTATAAGCAATGACCTATACCGTCACTACCGTAAAAGACAACTTGTGAAAGTTTAATCGAACAGGCGGACGATAATAATGAAACTAAATAGTCCTTAGTATTTTATATCTTAAACCCTCATTTATTTTTTGGTCCTCAAACTATACATATTTAATATTATCACCAACTGAATAGTCTCCATTGCTGTATCAATCTCAAAAGTAGTAGCTAGCCCTCCTGTCATCTTTTTCTAAATATAAAGCAAAAGAATGCTCTACTTACTTATCGTTTAGAGACTCACTATTAATATTTCCAGTGTAATCTGACAATAGAGTGGCGGTAAAAACACTATAAAAATATAGTGCCTAAATACGAGTTAAATTTTATTCGATTATAATTTACATTCTGATTATTCAGCCTTATAATATCTAAATCCTTTTTATATCAATGTATGTAAGATATTATCATAATATGTACTTTGGTCGACCTACCTTGACATGGTAGAGGTCGTTGGTTCGAATCCGATTACGCCTACCAGATTCGAAAAGCCCCAATCTTAAGATTGGGGCTTTTTTTGTCTGTAATATATGGGCTGTAGCGAAAAATACTTTCTTATATCACCTCATAGTCATGATTATGCAATCAGATTTAAATCATTCAAAAAAGTGATGGTGACCAAATGGTGACCGACCCTTAAAAACCATTAAAATTAAAACCCTCTTTTTGACCTCTACTTTAAACTGTAAGCTAAAACCTATTTCTGAGTATTTTTCTCTTTATCCTCTTTTACATATTCAAAAATATCCCCCACCTCTACTTCTAAATACTCACAAAGCTTATCTATAGTATCAAAATCAATTCTAGATGATTGATCGTTATATATCTTATGTAATGTCGTCTTGCTTACCCCTGTTGCTCGTACGGCATCCGCTACTTTTAGCCTTCTTTCAGCTAGTAAAGTTGGGAGATGGTTAACTATCATCTTACAAACTCCAATTGTCGTAGAATAAATACCCTCTACTACCTTGCTTTTCTACTTGAAACACTTGCGAACACTGAATTCGAGTCCAAAATTCAATATCGCTCTTTAACATGTAAGGCAAAATAAGGTGATTAAATATTTTATAGTAGCCAATATTAGCTTTATGAACACTTAGCTCTTTTTGCTTTATATCGTTTAGGTAAGTCTTTTTCATAAATAGTGAAATCCAATCATACTTATTGAAATCTTATATAATTTAATCTACTGTTATCTACAGAAATTGCAAGTAATTATTGTAAAATAATAAGTAATTTCAGTCACTTATACCAAAATATACCAGGATATAGCAAAATATACCTATTTCATCTAAGCTGAGTTTCTACGCTGCATACTTTAAGAAGAAATGATAACCATCCTGCCATTAGAGTCGTAGCTCTTATATCAAATTATTTTTTAGAAGCAACTGATTTGAGAGAGTTGTATTATAAATAATAATGTCTATAAAACTAAATTACGATAATTTTTGTCTTCTAAACCATCTCGGCAGTTGTACATTGGTCGAATTTGTTAGCCCATTTAATAGAGCAACGAGCAAAATCAAAAAAACACCTATATATTGAATACCTGATAACATTTGATGCAGGAGCAACACTGCCAAAAATATTGCGGTCAAAGGTTCAAAGATAGTAAATACTGACGCGCGTGTGGCTGGTAGTTTTTCTAATGCTTTCATATATAATGCAAAAGGTGCAATCGTACCCACCAAAGATAAGCCCAGTACATATATCCAGCTAATAACAGGAAGCTGTATCAGCTTATAATAAGTTGTATACGTGGTAGGAATGAACAATAATACAATGCCACTGAACAAAATTGACGTAAAAAAGACAAGTGGTGCAGAGTGTTTATGATGCATGGCGCGTTTACCAAGCACACCATATAAAGAGTAACAAACGCCAGAAAGCAGCCCAACGGCAATACCCAAATTCCCTTCAGTAGTGCCACCCATCGTAGTCATACCAACGCCAATCACTGCTACAACTGCTAACAATGCAGCTTTATAAGTAATTCGCTCATCTAATAATAGGTGCGAGAATATTAAGCTAAAGACTGGCGCCGTATAGAGTAATGCGACTGCTGTGCCTGCTCCCACATGAAGCACTGCAAATAAGTAGCAAACCGTCATACCCAGTACGCCAATTAGGGATTGTAGACCAAGCCCAAACCATTGACCGAGTATTAGCCTACTTAATGGTTTCCAGATCTTAGGCAACATCGTTATAGCAATAATAGCTGCCGTTATGATACGCAATATCGTAATTTGCCAACTACTAAAACCTAATTGACTAAGATAAGTCGAAAATATACCAAGTGTGCCCCAACATATGGCCGCCATGACAATTTGTATGGTGCCAATCCATGGCTTGACATCAACCGCTATAGGTCTGGTTTTCAATACTTCCACGACTAGTCACCTCTATTATTGAACATAAAATGTTCGTAATATCATTGAGTAAATATAAAACTGGTACAAAATAACTGAGTGTTAATCAGCATTAGCTTATCTATACAACTCATACTTGCCAGCCTTACTGAATACGTAAACCGCTGAATTTATGACTATCAGTCAATAAACTCAGCGGTTAACTTAGGCTCTGTTAAGTATTAATAAATATAAGTATCTATATCTAAGCGCTGACAGCTTCTTCTGATATGACTTTGACTCTATTAGGAACCAACACACTAACGACCAAGTAAGTGATGGCTGATGCAGCTGATCCGATAAGAGGTCCCTCTACCCAGCCGACAATACCTGATGTTAAGAGATAACTACTACAAACAGCACCGATGATAATAGAGGCAATAGCAGCCATCGTTGAGCCTTTATAAAAGATAGTCACTAAAAGCACGCCAGATAAAGCTGCCATTAAGGTACCGCTAGAGAATATTCCTAGATAGCTAAGCATCGCTTCAGGTAAGAAGAAGGTAGAAATGAAGGCGATAGCAGCCACAATAGCGACCCACAATCTATTCAGTTTCAATAGCTCAGCCTCAGTGCGAGGTTTATTGTCAAATACTGCCAAACGCAAATCATGTGAGGCAGCAGTTGATAAGGTATGCAAGATAGAGTTTGCCGTAGATTTCATAGCAAAAAGAATAAACAAAGTGATCACGCTGCCCACTACACTTGGAATAGCATTGGCTAAATACCAAGGCATTGCTTCATCGGGATTGATCAGACCGGGGTTTTTGATACGAACATATAAGCCAACGATAGGCACCAAACTCAAAATACACCCTAGAATGGCCGTATAAAAGCCTGTTTTGGCAATACTAATATTAGATTTCATCGCCAAAAAACGTACTGACATATAGGGCAATGCAGTACTAAAGATAAGTGCATAGACAAATACTAGAAAAACAGAAGCTTTGGCATTGCCATATGGGTTAGAATTTTCTGGATTGACAAGGTTTGGATCTATCGCATTCAGCTGCGTCATCATATCTGCTAACGGAATGTCAGTGAACACCTGAACCACTATATAAATGGCAGCAGTGGCCATCCCAATCACCATAAAAGTATCAGTCCAAGCAACGGCGAGCAATCCGCCTGCCATGGTATAAATAGTAATAATTACCAATAAAAGCGCAGAAGCCAGAAGAGGTGAAATACCTAGCCAGCTACTACCCAACATACCAAGCGCTCTAATCTGAGCCGTCAAAAATACGGTCAAAAATATAATCATGCCTAAAGACGTGACAATACGCAAAGTGCGAGCAGATACTGAATTTCGATCATTACAGTGCAAATTGACGATAAATTCAGGAATGGTACTACTACCCATCTTCATGGCTCTATTACGCAAATAGACCGCAAAAAATAATACGGCGACGACCATGGCTGGTGCAAAAAAGAAATTACCTAAAAGCTCAATCGTCCCATATTGGTATGCGGCACCAGGTGAGCCCATAAAGCCCCAACCACTAAACCCAGTAGCCACGACAGTACCTGCCATAACAAAAGGCCCTAATGAGCGACCGGCTACTAAAAAACCACTTTCCTCATCTGCTGACATGACTTTTGAAGCTTTACTAGCCAATACAATGAGAAGCGCAATTGCTGCTAACAATATCATCCAATTAATAAACATGTCGATTCCTCGTATCGTTTACTACATTACTTGTTATGACGCTCTACGAAGAAATAACTCACTGCCAGTAATAGCGTCAGTACATTAATGGTCAAAAACCAAAATAACGTCCAGCTGTTAAGAAACAGGTCCATAATGTTATTTCCTTAATAAGTAAAATGTGAAAATAATTGCATCGTGCGAGGCGCATCATCATCTATGTTGGCGGGCTTAAAATAAGAAAATTATTCATGGTAGCCCACTCAATATAGACAGTATTTATTGATGACACTCCCCTACATTAACGACCGATAATATTATGCTCCGGGCCGTACTTAAAGCCTGTGATATTATCAGCGCCCGTCTCATTGATGACTAAGATGTCATGCTCTCGATAACCGCCAGCACCCGGCATGCCCTCTGGAATCATAATCATCGGCTCCATAGAGATGACCATACCGGGCTCAAGCACTGTTTCAATATCTTCACGTAGCTCAAGTCCTGCCTCGCGTCCATAATAATGGCTAAGCACACCAAAAGAATGGCCATAACCAAAGCTGCGTTTTTCTAATAAGTCATATTTTGCATAAATTTTATTCAGCTCATGTGCGATATCGCAGCAGCGCACGCCAGGTTTGATAAGCTCAAGACCTGCTTCATGCACTTCACAATTTATCTGCCAGTAGCGTAGTGAATCTGCATCACATTTATCCAAGAACAATGTGCGTTCAAGCGCGGTGTAGTAGCCTGCTATCATAGAAAAACAGTTAAGACTCAATATATCACCCGATTGGACACGACGATTGGTCACTGGATTGTGGGCACCATCCGTATTAATACCTGACTGAAACCATGTCCATGTATCCATGAGTTCCACTTGACCAAACTGCTCACCAATAGCCTTCACCATCGCTTGTGTAGATGCCAAGGCAACTTCGTATTCGGGCACGCCATCATAAACAGCCTGTACCAATGCAGCTCCACCAATATCACAGACCTGAGCACCCTTTGTTATTAGCGCTATCTCTTCAGAGGACTTAACCATTCTCATGGTCATACATGCTAGGCTAATATCGACAAACTCTACATTGGGTAAGATAGCTTTGAGCTTAGCAAAGCGATCCATTGGTAAATGATCGAACTCAATACCAACGCGGCCGTGATGAGGAATTTGTTGAGCAATGGCTTTGAAATAGTTATCACGCTGCCAATCAGTGTAAACAATATTATTGTCGCCCACAGTACGCCGCCAAGGCTGTCCACCATCGATATTGGCAGAGATTGACACAACTTCTTTTGAAGTAACGACTAGTCCATAAGGTCGCCCAAAAGAGCAATATATAAAGTCAGAGTAGTAATTGATGTTATGTATCGAGGTGAAAAGCGCCGCCACAATGCCATGATTATCTAAATACTCACGAAGTTTCTCATGACGATTTGCATATTCTTGATGACTAAAAGTCGGTTGCACTTTCTGGCCGTTTTTAATTTCGATTAGACTTGGGAGATGCAGATTATCTAATGAGCCATCTAAAGAGGTTAGGTTTAATGAATTCATCGATTTTCGAGAAAAATCTGTAGAAGATAACGTGCTAGTAAGGTCTTTTAGTGCTGACATGGAACGTCTCCAAAGTAGTAATAATTAACTGAGAACACGTTCGATAATAGAGGTAAAATTAATAAGGTATTTTTTCATAAGCGACATTTTATGTTTATAATCAGACATTCAGAAAAATATCTTAATATTGATTAGAAGTTGAGATGTGTGGGAGGCGAAATAGGATGACGCAGATAACAAAAAAAACGACGGACAAGCCTAGACGTATTGGGTTTTTACTGATTAACGGCTTCACCATGTTAGCGTTCAGCAATATCATTGAGCCACTTCGAATGGCAAACTATGTGAGCGAGCAACTCTTATACTCGTGGGTAGTGGCAGGGTTCGATGACAATAAGACCAGTAGTAGTAACGGTATCAAGTTAAGTCATACTGCACCACTCGACTACTTATTAACCTGCGACTTGGTATTTGTATGCGGAGGACACCAAACAGATTACTTGGAATCTAGTAAGCTCATTACCTTAATTCAGCGATTGGCAGTACGGGATATTGCACTTGGCGGTTTGTGTACAGGAGCGCTAGCATTGGCGGCTGCCGGCTTACTTGAACAGCAAGCAGCCTCATTGCATTGGGAGAACATCAGCGTAGCCCAAGAAAGCTATCCAGGTGTTATTTTTAATGACCAGATATTTACAATAGCACCGCAGCTATACTCTTGTTCAGGTGGGGCTTGCGCATTGGATATGACTTTACATATCATCAATAAGCATCATGGTCATCACATCGTTTCCAAGATACAAGATATGTTTATTATCACCTCTATACGTGAGCCTACTTACGTACAGCATATGCCCAAGCCAAAAATACTGAGCAGTAGCTATACCAATGTGATAGATGCTATTTCATTGATGAAAACCAATCTTGAAGAGCCTTTAAGCGTTAAGGATATTGCCCGTCATCTTGGATTATCAAGTAGACAATTACAGCGCATATTTAATAAAAATTTTAGTTGTTCACCGCAACAGTATTACGTGCGATTGCGCCTTGAACACGCCAAATATATTCTTAAACATACTACGCTGCCTATTAGCCAAATCGTACTAGCAAGCGGCTTTATCGATAACAGTGCATTCTCTAGCACCTTCAAAAAAAACTATGGCATGACACCAAGCCATTACAGGCAAGAGAATCAGCTGATATAACCTATTTTTTATTGACGCAGTAACTAGGATGGCTTAACGGTATTCTTTGACTACCCTAAAGACATCAGAAAATCACTTTATGATTCTGTTTGACGACTGTATTAGTAAGCCTTTAATCTAAACGGCAGTTACATAGAATCTAGGATAAAACCTCCAAATTAAAAAAGCCATAAAAGTCACTGCTCTTATGGCTTTACTATTTTTCATATATTGAAACTTAGACTTAGCTTTGAGTTAAATAAGCTCTTTTAGCTCAGTCAGCTTGTCTAAAATCACATCAGGTGAATACTTCACTAGCTGCTGCTCATTTTGTGCACCAGATAGCACACCTAAAACTAGCCCACATAAAGCCCACTATATCCATCTGGAAATAATGCTCGATGCCATCCGAGTAGATCATCTAATAATAACGGCTGTTGATAATGATAGGTAGCACTTAGCATCATCTCTACCACTGCATCGATCTCACGAGTATTGGTTGGCATACTGGCATTATTCAGCCCTAAATGCCGCGCAACTGAAGAACGAACCTGCTCATCATTTAGTGTCTCACCTTCTATCTCAGAAGTTTTGATAATCTCTAAGGTCACCGCATCTAATTGTGCCTCAACATTCAGATCGAACCCTAGTGTTAGCAGCTTTCCTAGTAAATGGCCTTGTAATATCCGCACACGACTAACAAGTGGCAATAGCTTTTTGTCCGACCATTGCCATTCAGTCCAGTTTAGATGTTCATGAATATAAGTAACATGCTTCATATGTTCCTCAGAAATATGCAGAGATTAGGACAGTAATCTCCTTATAATATGCAGAGAATAAGTAGTAGAAACAATACGTAGAAACTCAAAAATGACAATAGTAGATGCAATAAGAATAGATTTTCAACGAACACACATATTTTTTATTCTAATAAGGGCTTGAGTAGAGGTAAAAATACTATAAAAACACAGTGCCTAAATACGAGTTAAATTTTATTCTATTACAATTTACATTGTAATTATTCAGTCGTACAATATATACAGGCTATATATATCAATACATGTAAGACATTGTCACAACATGTACTTTAGTCGACCTACTTTGACATGGTAGAGGATGGTAGGGACAGCGATTGCACCACCTGTAATCAACGTGGCTACCTTTCTGAGTAATGCCTCACGACTTTATCTATTTTGGCATGATATTGATTGGTCATTGACCAAGTATTATGTCCCAAGCGCTATCGTAGGTGCATGGCTAGCCGCATTGGTGTTTAGTCGTTTGGACGCAGGCTGGATTCAGTTATTGGTTGGCGCATTTTTAGTCTCGACTATTTTCCAATACAAGTTTGGTAAGGTAAGCAAGACATTTGATATGCCAAAAGTAGGTTTTGTACCTGTGGGCTTTGCCATTGCTTTTATGAGCACCTTGGTAGGTGGCCTCGGCCCTATTCTTAACCCTTTTTATATGAATGCTGGACTAGAAAAAGAAAGTCTTATTGCGACCAAAACAGCTAATTCTTTCTTTGTAGGTATTGTACAAATCATCAGCTACACCTTTTTTGGGATACTCACCGTCAAGATATGGGCGTATGGTCTTGTATTAGGACTGGGCGCCGTGATTGGCAATATCATTGGCAAACGCTTTTTAGCAGGCATTAGTATTAGCCAGTTTAGAATCATGCTACTGATACTAATGGTTATCAGTGGCCTAATAATGATAATAAGAAATATTGATGTGCTGTTCTAGAGAACCTTCCATTCTATGCCATAACTATTCATAGTACATTTGCACAAACAATGACAGTACTTTCACCGCATATATTTTTACCGATTGAATATCTGCGTACAGTATTTTGATTAATTGCATTACAACTTACATTGTTATTGTTCAATCATATAATACCTATAATTCGATAGAATCAATACATGTAAGATATTGTCACTCCATAACATTCAGTTGACCTACTTTAAAATAGTAGAGGTTGTTCCAAAGTAAAGAAGTTCTGTATGTTGCTGTTTTAGAAAAGGTGCTGAGTAAGTGGCTATCGCCTTTGAGTGAGATTAACGCCAACCAAGACCCAAGGGTTGCCCTTAAGACCTATATTGAAGAAAAGTATAAAATCTCAAAAAAATCACCGGCAGCATCAAGACTGTATGCGTTAGAGATTATACAAGGGGCACCTCATTTGATGGCCGTATTAAAAGGCCATTTAAGGTCTTTGGTTTGTGAAAAAGTGGCAGTGATTGACGGCTGGATTGCAGATAACAAGATTAAGTCCGTGTCTGCCATCCATTTGATTTTTCATATTTGGGCGGTGACTCAGCACTATTCTGATTTTTCTATTCAAACTGAAGCGGTGTGTAATCATAGTTTGAGAAATAAGAAGTTCGCTAATGAGGCATTAAATACTAGCATTCAACTTCTGGTAGATAGTTTGATTCCGTGATTTGACATTATGAAGGTACAGCTATGTACCGAAACCCAAATAGTCGTGTCTGTATAGATAGTGACTTGGGAGAAATCAGCACCTGCAAGTGATGTTAGCAACTAAAGTAAGTAGTGATATAATGTCCTGATAATTAATATTTTATAGAAGGGTTACATTATGGCTCGTACCGCTAGCGCATTGCACATTTTAGTAAAACATAAAGAACAAGCTGAGGACATTATTGCCAAGCTTAAAAAAGGCGCTAAATTTGATGTACTGGCCAAACGATACTCAACTTGCCCATCAGGCAAAAAAGGTGGCAGCTTAGGTGAGTTTGGCAAAGGTGATATGGTGGGGCCATTCGATAAAGTTTGCTTTACCGGCGAACTATTTACCCCGCATTTAGTAAAGACCAAATTTGGCTGGCATGTCGTAAAAGTCCTTTATAGAACTTAAGCGTTGAAGCTCTGATTGTAAGCCACCTGAGCTATATCTCAAATGTTGTCCTGATTCATATATGATTTAACATCGTGATAATTATAGTAGTCAGGACTTGGTTTTTGGTCGACCTACCCATTCTAATCCTTACGTCAAAATCCCCTTATTTTATTTAAGCAGTATTTTACTTAAGCAGTTTTCTACGAGTTAAGGTCAAATAGTGAGGGGCGAAATAAGTTGTCATCAGCCTTTAAAACCTTTCGGTAGTTCAGGTGCAGGCAAGCGCTTCATATCAGAGTCAACATTATCGAAACGCTCATGACCATTATTCCAATCAACAATAGACTGTTCAATCTCAGCTTTATTATCAGCAACGAAGTTCCACCATAGTAGCACTTGGTTATTAAGCGGTTCGCCGCCGATAAACATGATACGTGTGCCCTTTTTGGCAGCCAGTTTGATACTTTTGTTATTGGCGACATCGCTATCATGAAAACGGAATAACTGATCTTGCTGACAGACCTTGCCTTCAGACTCTACCTCCCCTTCTGAAACCAAGATACCGTACTCAAAGTCTGACTCTAAATTTATTATGCCACTACAGGTACAATAAAAAGGATATATAATTGACGCATCTAAAATATGAGCAATAAAAACATGGATATCGAAGGCAATACTGCTGATCAAATAGAAATTATCTATGAAGATGAGTATATAGTAGCGATTAATAAAGAAGCTGGTCTGTTGGTGCATCGCAGTTGGCTGGACAAAGGCGAGACACGCTTTGCCATGCAGCTCACCCGTGATGCGGTAGGCTGTCATGTATTTCCAGTGCATAGGTTAGACAAACCTACATCAGGTGTATTGTTATTTGCCAAGAGCTCAGCCGTTGCACGTAGCCTTACCGAAGCGTTTACTGAACGCAAAGTGACTAAGCAATATTTGGCCGTGGTGCGCGGCTTTATGTCTGAACAAGGTACTGTTGATTATGCGTTGAGCTTTAAGCCTGATGCCATTGCCGATAAATTTGCCAACTTAGATAAACCTGCTCAAGAAGCGGTCACCCACTGGCAGAGTTTGGCACAAATTGAGCTGCCATTTGCAGTATCAAAGAAGCATGCCACTAGCCGCTATAGTCTGGTGCGCTTAACGCCTGAAACTGGGCGCAAACATCAGCTACGTCGGCATATGAGACATGTATTCCATCACATCGTGGGTGATACCAGTCACGGCGATATACGTCATACACGATTCTTTCGTACTCACTATGATTGCACGCGTATGTTGCTGCATGCACAGACTTTGGCACTCAGCCACCCCGTCACTGGTGAGCCACTAGTAATAACAGCGGGATTAGACGATCAATGGATACGTATCTTAGAAGAGTTCTCTTGGACAGATAGTGTTGAGGTTTAAGTCCCTAGTGGGGACTGGAAAAGACAACCTCTTATACTACGCTCCAAAATCTCAAATTTTTCAAAATATCTTTTTATCAAGTCATTAGTATCTTGTAGCACTGCGCATATAGGCCACTTAATGATAACTCGCCGTTTTTTGGTGATCATTTTATCAAAAACCTTTTGCACAGTTTTGTGACTACGCTCACGGATATTAGTCTCATTTAGACTTATGCGTTTTTTTGAGAGTTAAAGGATGATAAGAGAATAACAAACGCAGAGCACCATTTGATGCCCTGCGTTTGTTAAATTGAACTGTATTTACAGAACACTGCGTCTAAATTGTAGATAGGCCGCTGTGATCGCTGCCGCATCTTCTATCTGCGGATAATGACCTAACATAGGCATATTGGTTATATCAGCATTGGGTATCAGTTGACGATAACGATCAATCATATGCTGTCCTGAGATAGGATCTTTGGCACCTGCGATCAATTTCACCGGTACGGTACTGTTGATAATCGCGCCTACCCATCGCTCGCGGTACTGCTGACGTTGGGGCATATAATTAATCAGCTTATGCATCACACCCAACCCATCATTGTGACTTAACAGCTGCCATAGCGTGTCTATCACCTCTACTGTGGGCTGCGTGTCGGGGCCAAATATCCGTTGTAGACTGCCCGCAAATTTCTGCTTATTAATCAGCTTCGATACCAGAGGGCCTAATGGCGATAGCAGTAGTTTCTGTACCAAGATAGGTTTGTGCGTCTCAGGAAACAGACCACCGTTTAAGAAGCATGCGCTAGCGATGTGTCGCTCAGCGCTCCCTTCTACTTGTCTGGCTAGCAATTCCTGAGCCACTGTATCACCATAGTCATGCGCTAATATATGATAATCACTAACACCCAGTTTTTGCAAAACCGCTTGATAAATATCGGCCTGCTCACTGATTAGATAGCGCGCGCTTTTGGGTTTATCTGACAACCCAAACCCTAGCATATCGAGAGTGATGACATAATAATGTTCGGTTAGCGCATCCCACATACCCTCCCAGTCCCAACTGGCACTAGGATAACCATGAATCAATAGCAATACAGGCGCACTTTTATCCCCTGCATACCGAGTGAATATTTGATGCCCGTTAATGGATTCATATTGCCCCTGCCGTTGCCACTCATCAAGAGTTATCATTAGAGATTTACTCCTCAAATGATGGGTCAGTACGACGCAATTTCCTTAACAATGCAGGCCATGCGATGTCGCCATTCGCCCCTCGAGTCACTTGCTCTGATGCAGCTTGGATACCGGCCAATATTTGTGCTGGTATCGGCGTCAAGGCACCTCCTCCGCTCTGCGCTTTGATCTGAATCTCACAAGCTCTTTGCATGATATACATGTATAAGAACGCATTGGCAACCGTATCGGCACAAGTGAGCAGACCATGGTTACGCAAAATCATAAAGTGAGCATCACCTAAATCAGCAACCAAACGAACCTTTTCTTCAGGGTTTAATGCGACACCTTCGTAGTCGTGGTATGCCAAGTTAGATAGTGGAAATAATGATTGTTGCGAGATAGGTAGCAGGCCTTTTTCTTGCGCTGAGACGGCAACGCCATCATTTGTATGTAGATGGATAACGCAATGCGCATCGTCGCGAGCTTCGTGCACAGCACTATGAATGATAAATCCAGCTGGATTTACGTCAAACTCTGATGGCGCTACTTTCTCGCCTGCTTTATTAACCTTGACCAAACTAGAGGCGGTAATCTCTTCGAATAACATCCCGTACGGATTGATTAAAAACTCATCTTCAGTACCTGGTACGCGCGCAGAGATATGAGTGAATACCAGATCATCCCAACCATAAGAGGCAATCATTCGATAACAGGCGGCAAGATTTACGCGCATCTGCCACTCTTGTTCGCTCATATTATGGTGTACACTCGAGGTTGAATCGGTCGATGTTGCGGTTTGCATAGTTGCTTGCATGGTGTATTCCTTTACTGTGTTAGATATCCTGAATAATTACTTTACACCATTTCATAAAACCAAATCTGTCAAAAACATTACACTTATGAATATCAATCATTATTTAAATAACGACCCATGGTTTAGTCAATTACCAGCCATTGTGCAGCCGCTACTGGCAGGCGATGCGGTGTTAAAGGTATACCAAAAAGGTCAAATGATTCATGCCATCGGTGATAGCGATGATGCGGCGCTACACTTTGTCGTGTCGGGTACGATTAGAGTCTGTAATGTGAGCGCTAGTGGCCATGCTATGACACTGGCGCATCTATCTAGTGGCGAGTGGTTTGGTGAGATATCTATCATAGATGACAATCCTCGCACCCATGATGCGTGGACGATTAACAAAGTAACGCTCATCTCAATCCCTAGAAATCTGGTGATTCAAACAGCGCAGTTGCATCCGATTTTATATAAACACCTCGCGCTTATAACCTGCGAGCGAATCCGCCGAGCATTTGATTGGATTGATGATGCTACCTCACTCAATACCTCAGCGCGACTGGCTAGCATGCTGATTGGACTGATTGACACTTATGGACAGCAAATAGGAGACGATATCAAAATAGAACTGCGCTTATCGCAAGAAGAGCTTGGCTTTATGCTTGGCACTACCAGACAAACCATCAATAAAATTATTCAATCGTGGCAAAAACAAGGCCTTATCGATATGCACTATGGTTTTATCACCATAAAGGACAAACCTCAGTTAATGGCGATGATGAATCCTGCCTAACTTAAATGTATAAAATAATCTCAGAAAACACCTCAGCATCTAACTCATGATAGTTAGCATCAATCGCCTTAACATCTTCTTAACAGACCACTTGCTATGGTAAGGGATGACATTTCCTACCATCTGTTGAGAAGTATCTGTATGTCCATACCTCAAGTCATCAAGACCAATGTGCTCAAAGTTAAAGCACCCAACGCCAATACAAAGACCAGCTACCTTAGTAAGCTCTATGATCGTGAGATAAATCTCAGTTATCTCATTATCATCGTGGCTGTATATTTGGTAGCGACTGCAAATATTGGGTTTTTTGAGCAGGTGCTGGCGGTCTATCCATTTAGCAAAAACGTCGGCTTTATCCTGTCTATTACTGGTTTGTTATTTGGACTGATGTGGCTGGTATTACAGCTGCTGTGCTATCGCCCAATTGCCAAACCCGTACTGGCTACGCTACTGATTATCGCTGCCATCTGTGGTTATTTTACCGATGCTTACGGGACGATATTTGACACCAACATGCTGATCAACAGTCTGGAGACCGATCAAGCAGAGGCAATGGGGTTGTTTGCCCCCAGCATGGTCATTCGGGTGCTGCTACTGGGCGTGTTGCCAGCATTTATCATTAGCAAAATTCGTCTAAAACGCTTTACGTGGCAGCGAGGCATACTACAAAAGACAGCCACGTTGATATTGTCTATCGCGCTAATCGCAACGTGTCTTTTACCATTTGGTGACCAGTACGCCAGCTTCTTTCGTCAGCATAAACAAGTCCGTTCTTATGCTAACCCGATCACGCCTATTTACTCTACGATCAAACTTGGCGAAAACTATGTCAATGAGCTGCGCCGTCCTGATACTTTCACATTACATGCGACAGACGCAAAACGCGTGGCACCTGCTAATAGTGTTACTGGCGGCGGCAAACCAAAACTAATGGTATTTGTAGTTGGTGAAACCGCTCGAGCAGATCACTTCGGCTTGAACGGCTATACACGTAATACCACACCGCTGCTCTCAAAACAATCAGACCTCTATAGCTTTCAAAATGCCGTCTCCTGCGGCACCTCTACGGCCTACTCCGTACCTTGCATGTTCAGCTATGCAAATCGAACAGACTACGATATCGATACCGCCAAATATAATGAAAACGTACTCGATACGCTAAGCAAGCAAGGGATCAATGTCGTTTGGCGGGACAATAACTCTAGCTCAAAAGGCGTGGCTGATCGCGTTACTTTTGAAGACTACAAAACAGCTGATACAAACCCAAACTGTGATGTCGAATGCCGAGATATCGGCATGCTTGATGGGTTTGATAAACTGGTTAAATCAGGCAGCTCACAGAAAGAGATGCCAAAAGACACGCTTATTTTGCTGCATCAAATGGGTAATCACGGCCCCGCTTATTACCAGCGCTACCCTAAAGAATTTGAAAAATATAACCCTGTCTGCATGACCAATGAGCTGTCTAAATGTGATGCTCAGTCTGTGATAAATGGCTATGATAATGCGATTCGTTATACCGATTATTTTTTGAACAATGTGATTGATACGTTAAAGCCTTATGAGCAAGATTATGATGTGGTAATGGTATATATTAGTGATCATGGAGAAAGTTTGGGTGAAAATAATATCTACTTGCACGGCCTACCCTATAAGTTCGCACCCGATACCCAAAAACACGTGCCTACGATAGTTTGGTCGCCTAATAGCAATAGCATCGATACGGATAGTCTTTCTAGTATGGTCAATCAGCCAGTGTCACACGATTTTATTACCCCGACATTGCTTAGCTTTTTTGGTATTACGACCGATGAAGTCAAAGGTGAAGCAACCCTTTTCAAACTGTCCCATTCTAATTGATTGGTTAAAAGTGAGTTATTCCAAATAATTTATTAAAACAGCTCTCTACCTACGTTTTTATATTACTCGGTCCTTTTAGGTAACCACTATTTTTTAGGTCAGCATCATGTACAAGATACTCGTTATTGAAGACAACCCCGATATCGTGGCCAATATTTATGCTTTTTTTGAGCCAAAAGGGTTTGAGTTAGACAACGCGCATAACGGCTATAGCGGGCTAACACTTGCCTCAAACAATCGTTATGATGTGATACTACTCGATGTGATGCTGCCAGGTATGGATGGCACGCAGCTGTGCAAAAAACTCAGAGAAGAGTTGCATGACAAAACGCCTGTGCTAATGCTCACGGCTCGCGATACAATCTTGGATAAAGTGGCTGGGTTTGATAGCGGCGCTGATGATTATTTGGTCAAGCCGTTTTCGTTGGTTGAGCTGGAATGCCGTATCAAAGCGCTCATACGTCGCACCGAGGACGATCATTTTGCCCACAGTATTGCGGTCGGAGCGCTGTCCTTAAACAACAGTGAGCATACTATTATGCGTGAGGGACAATCACTGAAGCTTACCCCAACTGGCTTTAAAATATTGCATATCCTAATGAGTGCAGCGCCTAGAGTCGTCAGTAAAACTGAGATTGAAGAAAAAGTATGGGGACTAGACGTACCCAGTAGTGATGCACTGCGCACCCATATGCATAGCGTACGGGCGCAGGTTGATAAGCCATTTGACACACCCATGATAGTCACAGTACCTGGCGTGGGCTACCAAATTGTTGACCCTAATAAATCAGCAAGCGCGTAGTCATGGTTGCAGGATGAATTGAATAAACCTCATGTGACTTACTAACCGACTTACCATATCGTATTTATCGCTCTATTATATATAGCCCTGTTATATATCGCCTTCTTCTATTAGGTTGTCCCATGCCATGCTCAATATAGACTCGATAGCCAATAAGTTCAGACTGTCTTACTTCATATTCGCATTATTACTGTGCGCAGCTTTTGTCAGTATTTTCTTGTACGCGGAGAGCCGAATAGAGCAAGATTTGGTCAAGGCTCGCCTATTGCAGCAGCTAGAGCTTAGTCAAGAAAAGTATGGTGACCAGCCTATCTATGTCGCTGAACCAGGTATCAAGATTTATCGCTATGAAAAAGCACCTACTAGTTTACAAGCGATAGCCAATGACACGGTGCAAGAGACTTCTGTCACTGTTAATAAAGAATCTGGGGCAGGTCATGCCAACTTGCATCTTTTCGCCTACACCCAAGACGGTCAAACCTATATTTTGACTTACCTAGAAAACACCGAAATGGTGATGGGAAATTACCCAGTCTTGGCGATATTTGAGCACCTAGAAGACATATTTGCAGATACGCTAAAAGTAGCCGTGATTCTAAGCTTACTTATCGCCGCTATCTTCTCTCAGTTATCTTCCAAACAGATCATCAAGCCTTTATTGGATTTGAAGCAAGCCGTCGAGACCGATCATCATAACTTAAGCGATTTGACACACTTGCCATCTGAGGTTGGTGTCTTGGCACGGGCCATCGATGAGAAAAACCACAAGTTAGAGCAATATCTCAAGCGCGAGCAACTGTTTACTGGTGATGTCAGCCACGAGTTACGCACGCCGTTGACTATTATCATGGGGGCTTCCGAGGTGTTGGCCTCGCAACTAGACCCTGACAGCCACTTAAATGAGTTTACCAATCGCATTAGCACTACTGCCAAAGAAACTTCTGAGATTATCACTGCCCTGCTTCTACTATCGCGCGCGCCTGAAAAGTTAGACGCACCGCAAACCTCTATCAACAATATCGCTTTAGCAGAAATGCAGCGCCTAAAGTACTTGCTGCGGTATAAGTCTGTGACTTGTCAGATCATTGCTGAGCAGGAATATAGCGCTTACGTACGCCCCGAACTCCTAAAAATGGCATTGGGCAACCTCATTAAAAATGCGTTTCAATATACCGATGATGGCGAAGTGACCATTACTATCGATGACGAAAAAATCACGGTGACTGATACTGGCTTAGGTATTCCTGAGGCGATGATGCCTTTACTCTATGAACGGTTTGAGCGATTAGAGTCTCAGTATAAAGACGAGCAAACAATTCTGTTGTCAGAGCATGATACAAAACATAAGGTTGAAGGGTCAGGTCTAGGACTCAGTATCGTCCAGCGTATAATGTCGCATATGGGCTGGCAGCTCACTCACCAAGCCAATCGCTCAGGTGGTAGCACCTTTAGTATTTATTATAAATAACCTCGTGATAGTCCAAAGACATCTTCACCTCCCAATCATAATTGCTGATTGGGAAATGAAAAACTTAAACAACCATTATGCTTTATTCTCATCCCTCTATGTCCTCTTAACGTTTTCTTAACCTCTCCCGTCTTATACTCAGGCTATCTTAATTTTAATAGACCATTAAGAATGCCCTATGAAGCAAATCACTCATACCGACCTTATAGACCCATCAGCCGAGCATAGTTCTGTCAACCAAACAGCACATGATAGTGCACTCGCAGCTGATAGCTTTGCAAGTCATGCCAAAGGCAAAACGGGAATCCAACGCATTATAAAAGCCACTGGTTACTCTATAGATGGCTTTAAAGCCGCATATAAATTTGAAGCGGCTTTTAGACAAGTTGTGTGGCTCAACCTTGTACTGCTAGCTGCTGTCATCGTTATGCCTTTTGCGCTTGGTATAAAAATGATGCTGGTCGTCGCTTCTTTTTTGTCGTTGATTGTCGAGCTGCTCAATACAGGAATTGAAGCCTGTGTTGACCATACTTCAACCGCCAAACACCCGCTCGCAAAAATCGCAAAAGATGTCGGCTCTGCTGCACAGTTTTTGTCTTTATGTTTGTTACTGATCTTATGGGTAATGGCATTGTCTGTTCTATTTTATTAAAGCATGACAAGCACTCGCATATCAGCGCAAGGCATTGCTAGCACTATCTTAAGTAAACAATAAAACGAAAATCGTATTAAGATCTCTCAACATCTCACGTACGTTATTAGGTGTAGTCATGACTTCAAAAAAAAACGCAATGACTTGGGACTGGCTAAAACTACTGTGCGTCACCATCATGGCCACCTTAGTTTTTGAGCATAGCCAATTAGACGTACGTATCAGTGAGCTTTTTTATAACAATGGACACTGGCTACTCGAAAAAGGCGCGCAGCCTTATGCGTTTATCTTTTATGATTTACCCAAAGCGTTGTTGATTCTTTTGGCTGTCTATCTCATAGCCGTTTTAGTTATCAAGTACAGACAGTCAAGGCTTAATGCTACTGCCCTAACCTGTAATAAGCTCCATCGTAGTAAGCTTGATAGATTTCTACTTCCTTTATCTATGCGCGAGATTAGCTACCTACTAATTATATTAGCAGTTGTACCTGCTACCATTGCCACGCTCAAAGGCGTCACCCATGTCAGTTGCCCAAATGACTTAGTTATTTTTAATGGGGATTTGCCCTACCTCAATCTTTGGCAAAACATAGTAGCAGCAACGCCTGCCAGATGCTTTCCAGCGGCTCACGCCAGCGCAGGGTTTTCTTTATATGGACTGGTTTTTTTACCGACATTGAGAAAATACCGCTATCAGATAGTCATATCAGTAACTGTTTTGGGCTGGACAATGGGACTGTATAAAATGCTGTTTGGTGATCATTTCTTTAGCCATACATTGGTCTCAATGCTGCTGTCATTAACGATAGCCTGTGCGCTCGCAGCCCTGTTTTTTAAACAATCGATTAAGAATAAAACACACAGCACCAACGACGATAAAAGACATACTGGTATTAACTTGTCTAGCATTGAGCACTCTAACATTTAAATTCAGCACTTAGGTTCAGTACTTATGCATCAGTACTTAGCTTCAATAATTAGGTATCAATACTTATGCATTAATAGTTGGAATTGACGTTCGAATATAACAGAGCCGTTCGTCAACTCTTTACTAAAATAGCACTACTAAGTATTTGAAAAACCCTGTATAAATAATTAACAATCACTGGCTTATTGTTAAGCAAACGCACGGATAGCGCTTGTGAATAAGCTCTTCTATATCAATAGCCGGTAAAGGAATGTGGCTATGCGCTTGTTGTCTATTAGGCCAAAATCATCGCATATCTATTCTTTTCTGACCATTCCATTGCTGCTTATAGGCGCTACAAATAGCAATCAAGCGGCCAACTACACTATTAATCCTGCCAGCACTCATATTCGATTTGCTATCGAACGCTTTAAGAGTTCAGCCACGACTGGTGGCTTTTATAATATCAAAGGTCATTTGCAATACGATCCAAACCTAAGTATTGGCGATATCTCATTAATCATACCCATAAACTCCTTAAATACGGGCAATCCTTCTTTTAATAATAGTTTAACGGGGCCTGAATTTTTTGATATGCAGAGGTTTCCTTCAGCGCATTTTGAATCGACAAAATGGCATTTTAATCAAGATAAAAAAAGCCCTCAGGTCACTCGGGTAGATGGACAACTGACACTGCATGGCGAGACCCACCCAATTAGCCTGACCGCGACTAAGTTCGATTGTTATCTAAACACGAGCATCAGAAAAGATGTTTGCGGTGGCGAGTTCACTGCTACGATTAATCGCACAAAATGGAATATCAATAAATTCGCTTAGTTCGGACTGACCAAAAACCTTGACTTAAGTATCAAGGTCGAAGCAGCCAGACTATAGTATTTTTAATGTTTCGCCATTGTCTGAATGGATACTGGTAGTGATTTTCAGAAAGCTTAAAAAGGAATTAGACATGATTCATCGGTATTATAAGAGTATTGCGAAACCGCTTTCTGCAATCATGCCAGCATTGTCATTTTCTTCGATAATAACACTGACATTGGGATTCAGCTTAGTGTCTACCGTCGTGATGGCAGGCACTGTCAGTTTGCCAATAGACACTTTGCCCAGTCGAATAACCCTACCAAATGTCAGCCCTGCTAATAGTGCGCTTGCCAATCGCGGCGCTTACATAGCACGCAGCGCCGACTGTATGGCTTGCCACCGTGATGACTATAGTGGCGGCGTACCAATTGAGACGCCCATTGGCAATATCTACTCGACCAATATTACACCGTCAACGCGCTATGGCATCGGCAACTATACTGAATCTGACTTCAAAAAGGCTTTGCAAAAAGGTCGTGCACCCAATCATCAGATTTATCCTGCGATGCCTTACCCGTCCTATCATGGCATGACAGATGAGGATATCAGCGCCTTATTTGCGTACTTTCAGACCGTTGCTATCGTAGACAAACCACCTGAAAAAACCACTCATTTGCCTTTCCCGTTAAATATTCGTAGCTTAATGCTGGCATGGAATGTCATCAAAGTGCCCTCTACTGAAAATCGCTCAGGACTGACACAAACCCAGCAGCGCGGTGAGTATCTGGTCAATAACTTAGAGCACTGCGGTACCTGTCATACGCCGCGCAACTTAACTCAAGGCCTTGATAAAGATCGTTATTTATCTGGCGCACCACTTGGTAAATGGTTTGCACCAAATATCACCCCTGACAACGACACAGGGATTGGTCGTTGGAGCGAAATGGATATCGTGACTTACCTGCGTACAGGCACCCTTGATAAGCGCGCTTACGCGGGCGGCCCGATGGCAGAAGCTGTGGCGCACAGTACGCGTTATCTCACTGATGAAGACCTGATCGCAATGGCTGACTACTTAAAAGTCGTGCCAGCCATTAAGACCGATGATTATTTGATACCTGTCAATGTCTCTCGTCTACCGCAACCAGTCAGTAACTCGATTATTTACGACTTACTTGAGCAAAAAGACTATCTGGCGCATGCCAAAACCAATATTGCCAATAGTTCCAACAATAGCGGTCTGAACAGCAATTCGCCAAAAGATTTATATCTCATCCATTGCGCCAGTTGTCATGGGGTCGATGGTTACGCACAGCCCGATGCCCGCTATGCCTCCATCGTTGGTTTGAGTAGTATTCGCCGCGTAAAACCTGATGCACTCATTGGCGTCATTGCATTTGGGGCAAAAGGTGCATTTAACACAGCACCAAAAATGCCCGGCTTTTCAAAAGATTTAAGCCCTACACAAATCGCTAGTATCACTAACTATGTACGAGTCACATTTGGTGGTCTACCAGGCAGCGATGTCAGCGCGGCCGATGTCACGCGTGTGATAAAAGAAAAAAGCTAACCCTAAAACCAACTATAAAAATGCGCTCTAATCTTCGCTTTTTATAATGATGCAAAGACTTAGCACGATAAAGATAATCCTATGAATGACCTGCTCCAATCTCCCACGCGTCGGCAACTGCTCTCCATGATTGGCAAGACCGCAGGCGCAACTGCGATGTATCAAGCGATGACCACGTTGGGGTTTGCATCCGAGTCGAGCTTTAACGAAGAAATGAATCTGAAAGGCGCACCTGCTGGTGCCAGTATCGTGATTTTGGGTGCAGGATTGGCCGGGCTGACTGCCGCCTATGAGCTACGCAAAGCAGGCTACAAAGTGACCGTGCTTGAGTACCAAAATCGTGGCGGCGGACGTAGCTGGACACTCAACAGCGGTGATAAATATACAGAGCTGGGCGGTGCTGAGGTCACTTGCGACTTTAAAAAAGGCAATTACTTTAATGGTGGTCCATGGCGATTGCCTATCCATCACTACGCGGTCTTTCATTACTGCAAAAAGTTTGGCGTCGCATTGCAGCCATTTATCCAAACCAATGATCGCGCTTATCTACACCGTACCAATCACTTTAACGGCGCGCCGCAGCGCTTGGGTGAAGTGCAGAGTGATATTCGCGGTTATGTGTCAGAACTGCTGTCCAAAGCCGTCAATAAAGGCAGTCTCGACAGTAGCGTTGATAAAGAGGACAAAGAAAAACTACTCGAAGGGCTAAAGAGTTGGGGCGTTCTGGACAATAACTATCGCTATGTCAAAAGCCATGAAACTGGCAAGCATCGCGGCTACAGTGTGTATCCGGGTGGTGGATTGATGCCTGATGCCAAGCCATCAACGCCTATACCGATGGATAAGCTACTAGACTCAGGCATGTGGTCGGACATTTATAGCAACTATACTGTGCATGTGCATCAACCAACGATGTTTCAGCCTGTCGGCGGTATGGGAAAAATCGGTGATGCGTTTACGCGTGAGTGTCGCGAGATGATTACCTTCAATGCCAAAGTCACCAAGATCAATCAAGACGAGACGGGCGTCACCGTTGATTATGTTGATAGCAATAGCCCTGACGGTGCCACCAAAACCGTGCGCGCAGATTGGTGCATTTGTACAATTCCTTTATCCATATTGACTCAAATTGATATCAACGTCTCCGCTCCGATGAAAAAAGCAATGGCAGCCGTCCCTTATGACAGCTCATATAAAGTCGGTTTGGAGTTCAAACGGCGCTTCTGGGAAGAGGACGAGTGGATCTATGGCGGCATCACTTATACTGATCTGCCGATCACCCAAATCTCCTATCCGTCACAAGATATGTTTAGTACAGGCTCTGGTGTGTTACTTGGCGCTTACGGATTTGGCGAAACCTCGTATAAATTTAACTCGTTAACACCCAAGGAACGTATCAATGCGGCGCTCGCCTATGGCAAACAGATTCATCCGCAATATACCAAAGAGTTCCGCTCGGGCACATCCGTCGCATGGCACCGTATCCCTTGGTCGCTTGGTTGTTATGGTATCTGGAGCGAATCCAGTCGTGAGCAGTATTACGAAACACTCTGCGAGATTGACCACCGCATCGTACTGGCAGGTGAGCATTGCTCGCACATTCCTGCGTGGCAAGAAGGGGCAATATTATCTGGTATGGATGCGGCTAAACGCTTGCATCAAAAGGCCAAAAAGCTTGGATAGCAGTGTCTTTTTAATAAGCTTTTGGATAACCAGTCTGGCGTTGAAGCAAGGATGATAACAATGAGACTAGGCATATTAGGAATAATCATGAATATGGTGACAGTAAACCCATTTAAATCGTCTAGCTCGCTCAGCTCGAGTAAGGCAATAATGATGCTCATGATTGGCGGGTCAATCGCATTAACAACGTTGTCAGGCTGTAGTCAATATAAGGCAAAAAACGCAGCCACTATCGCCAGCCCGCAAACAGCGCCCATGCTATTTGGCAACAGTTTTGACAATCAGGCCAGTCGCAATCAAGGTGCATGGGGCGGCGTATATATGTCCAAAGCAGAATTGGCTGAACCCACCAGCAACATTGTCGATGTACGCTCAATACCAAAAATGAGCGATGATGCTAGCATGCAGCAGTGGCTCACTAAATTTGAAGGCAGCATACAAGGTAAAACTGGGTTCTTTACGATCAATGGCAAAAAGCTCTACGATGACTCTTGTGCAGGTTGTCATATGCAAAAAGGTGAAGGCGCGCAAGGCACAGGCTACTATCCACCACTGGCAAATAATAGCAAGATGCAATCGAAGTACTATATTATTAGTGTCGTTATCAATGGCCTGCGCGGTATGCCATCGTTCCACCGTATGATGAATGACGAGCAAATAGCAGCTGTCACACAATACGTGCATAGCGATCTAAATAGCTTCACTGATACAGTAACTACTGCTAATGTCGCACAGCTACGCCATGACTTCCCACCAGGATCAGACCCTAGTGAGTAAGTAAAATACACTATAAGCTAGCTACCTTACAAAGTATTCGAACTCTTATGCCTAGCTTTAACTACGCTTAGGCGGCACTGAATATGTGCCGACTACATGAGCCACCACATCATCAGACCCTTCCGAATAAAGAGATACCTCACCTACTATCAACGTACGTCCCACTTTCAATAAAGTACACTCGGCGATAATACGAGAGTCCGCTGATGGCTTACGCAAAAAATTGATGGTCAAACTCGTCGTCACCGTTAATGGGACTATACCGATTCTTCCGAGTATCGCGACATAAATAGCCACATCAGCGACGGCCATCATGACAGGGCCCGAGACTGTGCCACCGGGACGCAACTCATTTATGCCAATCTCGTGCGATAAGGTCGCACCATTTTCATTGACCGCCTCAACGACGCATTTGGTTTGTGGAAACTCCAATGCCATAAAGGCGCTGATTTCTTCTTTGGTTGCAGACATAAGGCTTCCTTGAATTGAACTGTCCATGTTGATTCGATTAATACATTTATACGATCATTACTAGTTGGCAAAATCGAAACTATTTTTACCTATGTTACGATGCTCTTTTAATACTCTGAACTACGTACCGACTATACATATATCAATGTATCACGGGCGTGCCTTCTGTACTAAAGGCAAATCCCTTATTGCTAAAGTTACCGATCATGACCGCTTCTATCACTGGTCTGACGGTTTCATCCACACCTTCGACTTCGATGATAAAGTTGGCACCAGAACCGCCTTTATCCTCTTCTTTTTCGACGATATAGTTAAGCGTCGCCATCGCTGGTAGCTCGATAGGCTTATCTAGATATGATTTGACCAATGCTCCATCTGTATCGTAATAATCAATTTTATTGATATACAGTGACTTTTTGAGCGTGGTGTTACGTACACTCAGCGTGGCCGATAGCAGCACTTTGCGTGCGTCTCTATCGGTATAGATATCAGAATAAATCGGTACATAAAAGGTTTGCTTGTAACCAAACTGACTGTGATCCACGTCTGAGGTAATCGCCAACTCTTTAATCGGGTCTTTTTGATGCTCAGACAGAAGAACGTTCGGGTCTTGCGCGGACTGATCACAACCTGACAGTAGTGCCATTATAGCGATCAGTAGGACAGATATACTTCGCTTATTCATAATCATTTCCCTATACCTTCTGGTATCACTGCGATGACAAGCTGCTATTTGATTTTCACACCCACACTACGTAAGAACTGATTGATGTGTTTGTTGGCACCATAGATCACCAGTACATCGCGCTCTTGCAATACTTGCTCAGGCGTCGCCAAACCTTGAATACTAGGCTTGCTCTGCGTACGACCAAAACTGTCTTCATAATACTCATAGCGCAACGTACTAAGCAATCGGATATTAAACTTTTGCTCTAACTGTAAGTCGTCAACGGTCTTACCAATCAGCACATTTGGAATCTTAATCTCTACCATGCTGAAGTTATCGCTCAATTCGAACGAATCGACAAAATAACGTAGTGACAGACGCTTGGCCCAGCGATTGGCCGCTTCTTTTTCAGGGTGAATCAAATCATCCACACCGATGGCTTGTAGGACTTTTTCATGTAGCGGATTGATACTACGGCTGATCAAACGTTTTGCTTTTAACGTCTTAAACAGCGCCGTTGCCATGACATTAGCGCCTTGATCTTCGCCAATTGCCACGATGACAATATCGGTATCAACGATTGGTAATCCGCTAACCGTATACTCGTCCGTGGCATCCATACACAACGTATGAGAAATCACTTCTTTATACGCTTCAACCCGTTGCATACTACTATCAATAGCAATCACTTCATGCCCTTGACTGGTCAATGCCGATCCTAACGATGCACCGAAATTTCCTAGCCCTACGATGATGTACTTCATAACTTAAACAACCTTTTTTAGTATTTTTTTGCTATTTATTAAGAACGACTCAGTCTGTTTACGACGGATTAGTTAATCGTAATCTCTTCAGTAGGATAGCGATAATTACGTTGACGCATATTTTTTAGCAGTGCGATAAATATCGTCAGCATACTGACGCGGCCAACAAACATAATGACCGAAACCACTATTTTACTAAAATCTGATAAGTCTGCTGTCAGGTTTAAACTTAGCCCCACCGTGCTATACGCTGAAAAGCACTCAAATACCACTTTAATCAAATCAAGCTCTGGCTGATCATAACTGATGAGTGTCACGCCCGTACCGATGACCAGTAGCGACAGCCACATAATAGAAAATGCGCGGCGAACTGAAATCTCCGCAATCTCTCGTTTAAACACCTCTATCTTGGTCTGTCCACGAGCTAGGCTCAATGTATTCAATAACGCAATCGCAAAGGTACTGGTCTTGATACCCCCACCTGTCGAGTTTGGCGAAGCACCAATCCACATTAGAAATATCGTCAGCATCACCGTTGGAAACGTAAGCTCACCCATATCAATCACATTGAATCCTGCCGTACGCGGGGTAGCCGCAGTAAAAAACCCTGTTACTAGCTTACCGAGGAAACTGGTATGGTCAGCGAGCACATTATTGTATTCAAATATCATCACCCCAATCAGACCGACCAACAGTAATGCGCCTGTGGTAATCAAAGTAATACGACTATTGATATTAAGTAACCAAGGCTGATAAATATAGCGTTGGTCATGGCGATTGATCAGCCGCTGAGCACGATAACGTAAATACCTAAGCACATTGACCACAATAGTAAAACCCATACCACCGAAGATAAATGTCATCGCCAGAATCAGCTGTAGCGAATAATTAAAACGTAGCGAATCATCGTACAAGCCAGCACTAAATGTCGAAAATCCAGCATTACAAAAAGCAGAAATCGCATGAAAGACTGAAAAGAATAGCTGCTCAGACCAATCCATATTGGGTATGTCATAAATACTGATATAAATCAGCGCAGCCGCTACCGCCTCGACCGCAAACGTGACGTATAAGATAGACTTAAGTGTCGACACCACATCACCCATACCGCGCATGTAAGACATCTCGCTGATGCTGGCTTGTGTCTCATAACTGACACCGCCCTTAAAGAAATAACTAAAATAGGTCACAAAGGTCAAAATACCCAAACCGCCAATTTGTATCAGCCCCATAATAATAACTTGTCCAAAAGTCGTAAAATAGGTGGCAGTGTCCACTACGATAAGCCCCGTCACACAAACCGCACTGGTCGCGGTAAAAAGCGCATCAACAAAAGACAGTGGTTGCGTCGTCGCATTGGGCATCATCAATAGCAAGGCACCAACCAGCACCACGACTAAAAAGCTTAGAATAAAAAACTGGGCAGGATGTAGAAAGGTACGATTGAGATTAAAATTGTGATCGGAGAGTTCGCGGACGAAGGTGACAAACACCGCTATCTTTATCGCGACAAAGCCATCAACGGCAGCAGATAGGCCCGAACGTACTAAGTCCGTAAAATGCGCGGTCAATAAAATGATAATGGCAATGCTGGTCAGTGCGTCAAAGACGGCGACTTTATTAAGCGTTAATGGCTTTTTGGTATAGATGTAACGCCCAGCGGTCACCATAAAACTGAGAAAAATAATGACCAAATAGAAAATATGGAATACTTGCTGGAGCCACGTCGGTAGTGTAAAACCACTATCTAACAAGGCAATCGCTACCCCGATGACACTAATAAGAATCGTAAAATTGTTTAATAACCGATAACGCGTGGCTGCATTCATAGCCTGAGTCCATGACAACGATAACCACGATACTTATACTCCTTTTTTGTCGTATCCACAAAAAGTGATTTAAGTTAATCGTAACCAATTATTGAGTCATAGCAGCTATTGATAAGCTAGATACTGACAACCAGAGCGAGATAAAAAGTGCGCATTAGGCAGTAACGGTTTTAATAACTCTATAGTTTAATGCTATCGCTTATACACATTTATTAAACTTCTTCTTTTACTTTTGCTATTTTTACGCCGCCCCATGTCACCAATGCCACACCAATAGCAATTAAGGTCGCACCTAAAAATAAACCTTCTGGTGGACTCTCCCCTTGCAAAAAAATAGCGATGGGCACGCCCACAATGGCTCCTACTGCGCCTAGTAAGCTTAGCAACACGGGTCCACCTGTCTTTTGCAATAGAAATAACAGTAAAAACTGTCCAGCGAATACGCATGCTTGTGTAGCTATCATGCTTAGCGGCAACCAATTCTCTAAAGGTACAGCAATAGAAAAGTCTGACATCATACCAAACAAACCTAGCAGCAGCGCTGTCGCAATCAACATACCTGGAGCGAGTGCACCAGAAGACGCATTATCAGGCCAGCGTAATGTCCGATATATATTACCAATAGCAAGTAGCACTGGGCCACAAAGCGCGATTAAAATCCAAAATACACTAGAATCTGGCGCAAAGAATTTATGCACGGCTAATGCCCCTGCTCCAATGAGTGCCGCGATGACCCCAAGCGCACGGACAATATAAAATTGCTCTATACGTAGTAACAGCGCACCAAGATAAGTTAGCAGTGGCGGCAATGAGAGGATTAAGGCGACGAAACCTGCGCCCACATGAGGAATGGCAGAAAATAACAGTAAGTTGGCGGCCGCGACACTGACCAGCGCCGCGACAAAGTAATACTCTAAGCTGCGCGCATTAAGAGGAGGGAGTTCTTTTCTGATGAGCGCTACCATCAGTAAGATAACAGCAGCGCCAGTAATCGACCAAAACAAAAACCCTAATGGGGTCAGACCGACATCGATAGCGTACTTTGCCACATTGGTCGAGATACCAGTGAGTGCCCCACCTGCCAGCATACAAACAAAAGGCACCAACCAAGTAGTTTTGTGAATACTGGTTTGTTTGAGCGAGTCATTCATCGACTATCCTATTGGATGACGAAATTTCTTAATCATGTTAGATGGCCTTTAAAATAACTTATAACAGCACCCTAATAGCTACTGGCAAAAAATATCAGCAGGTAAGCTTTGTACAGCGACGGTTGCTGCATCAATTGCTCCAGCGACATAGCCAGGGAACTGCGCCGACCACTCACTACCACAACCTGTTAGACAGTCTTGCCACACGCCTGTTTTTGGCTTGGATGGCGGAGCTACTGCATGCTGACCGTTGCCGCTAGCATCAGCGGGCATCGCTGTTAATGGGTCTGTTGCCCAGTCTTTAAGATATTCAGCTTTCGGAGTACTTGCCTGCGCACCAAATAGTCGCACCAACTGGGCACGGCAATGTTCTTTTAGCACCGTATCAGAGACGCTCCGACGTACTTGAGCAGGAACGCCAAAGAAACCAAACAATGCCCCATCGTTCTCTAATGTCGAGGCATCATGTATCTCAGTAAGCGGCCCTATTGCACTGCGCGCAGCACCCGAGAGACTAGCATCTCGCCAAAATGGTGATTCATAAATAGCGACGTATTTGGCATGGGGAGCCATCCAAGTGTCGGTCTCTTGCCACTCTATCGCTAAATCTTGCGGTAAAGTAGGTTCAAATACGATATTACTAACCGCCAACCGCGGTGGTAGCGCAAGTAATACATGCTGCGCTTGATAAGTGATTATTTGACCAGCGTTGATATGTTCAGAGCCATACTCGCTGTCTATTTTAATATGCTGACCAGTCTTGGTTAAGCGCCTTACTGTCTGTCCCGTTAAGATACGCTTGACATCCAAGCGAGCATATAAAGCATTAATTAGCGCCGTCATTCCACCCACGAGGCGCATAGATGGTGGCGAGCTCTGATAACCTTGCGTACGGATAGGCAACTCACTGGGGCCACGTTCAACCATCATATCGCCTTCTTCGAACTGGGCGAAACGTGGTAAACCTAATGCCTCGATAAGACTGCTCAACTGCGACTGATACTCTGGCCAAAACCACGACGGCCCTAAATCAAAGCCATCGTTTGATTTTTCATGATCGCCACTTTGATCGCTAACATTCTGACCCACTGATGATTTGGCAACAGTGATACGCCCGCCCAATCTATCACGAGCCTCTATCAGTATATAATCAATGCCTTTTTGTTCTAATAAGAAGGCAGCATACAATCCACTTAATCCACCACCGACGATCACCACTGGTACGTTTTGCATATCAAATACGTCCTATCTCATCAAGTACATTTAATCAGGACTACTCGATCAAAATTGTTCGAGTGAAACTACTCACCCAACAACTTAGTCAGCATCTCATCAATCTCAACCTTAAACTCTTTGTCTTCAATTTTATTGGCTGTGACTTTAGCATTTTGTAGGCTTTGGATAGCGGCTTCTTTTTCGCCTGTCTCAAGCTGTAGCACCGCCATAGAAAAAGCAATCGATGACATATGATCTTTTGAGTTAATGGCAGTAGCCTTGGCCAGTGCTTTGTCATAAATCACCAGTGCTGCGTCCAAATCTTCTGTGAAATCAGCAAGCGTTTCCCATTGTTCTGGGTGGTCTTTGTCAGTGCCTTCATTGTCGGTACAAATGGCGTTTAGTTCAGCATATAACGAATCAAATTTTTCTTGATTGCCTCTGCGATCCGCTTCTAACAATTCTTCGGCTAAGGTGTAAATGGCTTTATATATTTTGGTATTAATCATTGTTTACAACCTTTTATTGACTATATCGTGTGTGGTTAGGATTATAACGTAATTCTAGGGCGTGTCCTCATTTTAAAAATGGTGATAAAAATGAGATAAACTGCAGTCAAACAAGGAAAGTAGCGCAGATAATATCGGGATATTAACCAGCTATTTAACGATGTTTGGCAAAATTTAGCCATTTTTAGCCCGTTTAGATATGATCAATTGAATTGAGGACACGCCCTAGCGGCTCAGATGATTGCTACAGAGAAGAACACAATATTTATGTGGCTGTTATTAAGATTACTATGAACCTTATTAAGGTTGCTATTCATACTATAGTCGATTCAATTTAAAAGCAGCACAAGGCAACCGAGCGCAAGTTATACATTAGTATGCTTAGCGAGGATGACGATGATGTAGCGGATTTATATAGACTTGACTATATTAGGGTTACAACTCGCGCCAGTGCAACCACAGTCGCGTATCCAGCTCAAATTGATGATATTCAGGCTCCATGTGGCAGCATAATTGATAAAACGCTTTGTTATGCTCATGCTCTTTGAAATGGGCAAGCTCATGCACCACTATCATGCGCAAAAACTCTGGCGGCGCGTCTTTAAATAGGCTGGCTACCGTGATGCTATTGTGCGATTTCAGCTTACTGCCCTGTACGCGCGATTGCGTCGTATGGATACCTAGGGCATGTTTTAAAACTTTCAATTTACTGCTATAGCTGACATTTGATAGCTGACCAATCTTACGCATGTATTGGGTTTTTATCTCATTGATATACTGATAGAGCGCTTTGTCGCTTTGGATTTGATGCTGAGTTGGGTATTTTTTTTCCAGATACTCGCCCAACCTACCATCACTGATAAGCTGAGCAGCTTGAGTTTGAATCTGTTCTGAGTAATGCGCTATGTACTTTAATTTGGTCACAAATGTATCCTTTGCTAATACGTTGCAGCGTATCAGTCGATCAATTTAATCTTAATGAATTTTACCTTATATTTGCGGCGCTTGTTTGCCACTTATTTGGGATATATCTTCAACTTAAATGACAGTTATTTATAAATAGTTAGTCATAAAAAAACCCATAAGCTGCGTTCAACTTATGGGGATATTTTTACTGATAGTTTTACTTAAAAAGTTTGCCTGATTAACGCTCTAAATGCAGATACTGCAAGTGACGTTCGTACTGATTTAGGATATCAACCAATACCTGCTCTTTTGAGTAGCCAACCAAGTCATACTCCTGCGAGCCTTCACTTAAGAAAACTTCCGCACGGTAGTAGTACTCTGCGTGCTTGGTAGATGTGCTCAATGTAAAGTTAGGACGATGAGCTTTAATCAAATTGACTTCATAAATAAAGTCATCTTCATCGCCGTGACCGACACGCAGTTTTAGACCGTCTACCTGACCACTATCTTGGTCCATGCCTGCATCGATACCTTCACCGATACTGGCAAGGTTTTTGGTATCTAACGAGGTTTTGAGACCACCTGCTTTAAATTCTTTTTCGACCTCAGACATCGCTGGCATCACGACCGTATGCAAGAATTTTTCAACCTGTGCATGTCCTGGGAAACTCACAATACGTTGCAAGCGCGCTTTCCAGCTCTTCCCACTGTCCAACACATTTGCCGTGCCGATTGTACTAGCTTTACGCTTGTTGCCTTCTTCTTTTAGCGACTTCCACATAGACATCATGTAGAGCACAAGAATAATAGAGAATGGCAAACCTGCAATAACAGAAACAGATTGCAATGAGGCAAAGCCACCTGCAAATAACAGTCCTAACGTAATAAGACCAGTCGCTGCTGCCCAAAACAGACGTAACCAAACAGGAGCATCGGTATCATTGGTCATACCTCTTGAGCTCAGGTTCGCTAGTACTAACGCGCCTGAGTCAGCAGAAGTCACAAAGAAAATAAGACCAATAACCACACCAGCAAATGACAATACCTCACTGTAAGGGAAGTACTCAAACAGCGCAAACATGCCCATTGCCGCATCATTGACCGCGATTTCGCCAAGCTCTGTTGCGCCATTGGCAACCAAATCTATCGCTGAATTACCAAAGATAGAGAACCATGCGAAGATAAAACCAAGCGGAATAAACATCACACCAAATACAAACTCACGTAGAGTACGGCCACGGCTAATACGCGCGATAAACAGACCGACAAACGGTGCCCAAGCAACCCACCATGCCCAGAAAAATATCGTCCACCAAGATTTCCACTCGGCACCAGCAGCACCGTCATAAGCATAAACGTCAAAGGTTTTATAAATGATGGTTTGGAAATATTGACCGATATTTTGAGTAAAGGTATTTAATAGATACACCGTATTGCCCATTACCAATATGGCAAGCAACAAGAGTATTGACGACAGCATGTTGAATTCAGATAGACGACGAACGCCTTTTTCGACACCTGTCATCGCAGAGATAGCAGCAGCCGCGACAACACCTACGATGATGAGCGCCTGAACCGTTTTGCTAGATTCGATACCGAACACATGGGTCAAGCCAGCATTGGCCTGCAATACCCCAATACCTAAACTGGTTGCAATACCCATCAACGTACAGACGACACCGAAGGTATCAATACCATCGCCTAACCAACCTTTGATTAAACGTTCACCAAATATCGGTGTCAACGGCGAGCGTAACGCGAGTGGCATGTTTTTGCGATAAGCAAAGTAAGCCAGCGCCATACCGATTAGTGCATAAATACCCCACCCGTGTAGACCCCAATGCAAGAAAGTCTGAGCAAGTGCTTCGCGCATGGCCTCAGCACTAGCAGGCTCTAAGCCTGTATGCGGGGTCAAATAATGCATCAAAGGCTCAGAGGCACCAAAGAACAACAGGTCAATACCAATACCCGCTGAGAACAGCATGGCCGCCCACGCTAAAAACGGAAATTGTGCTTTTTCGTGGTCTTGACCAAGCTTTATATCACCGTACTTAGAAAAACCAACAAACAACGCAAAAATACTATAAGCGGCAACCACCAACATATAATACCAGCCAAACTTGTCTGATACCCAAGTCATGCTTGCGCTCAACAAGGCCTCACTATAATTTGGAAAAACGATGGTCCAGATTATCAATAAAATAGAAATAATAGCTGAGCCCATAAACACGGTTTTGTTTAGGGTCAGAGGTTTCGTCACATCTTGTGATGGCGAACTGTACATAAAAGACCTCAATATATAAATTAAACAGGGTCCGATATTGCTTTGTCCGGCATCGTCTAATAGTAGACTGATGATCTATAACCGTATACGTAGAACCAATCGCATGACGGACAAAGCAGTACCAATAAATAAAAAGCTAATAAAATTATAAACAAATTCAACCTGAACGGTATTCATTATTCTAATACGTTAGCGCTGATAGAAAAGGCCTCTACTTGGAAAGGCCTTTTGGTTAAAATTTTCTCATATCGTTATTTATTCAGTAACCTGTATGCAGGCTTATATCGCAGCCTACACCGTCGAGAGATAATCGCGCATTGGCTCTGAGCGCAGCGGTGCACCATTGGCCACATAATAATCTGCCGTTGAACGTGGCAGCTGTACGCCTCTCATCTTGTCGACGATTTTTTCGGCCAACATAATAGTTGTAGCATTGAGATTACCACTAATAATGTTTGGCATGATAGACGCATCGACGACTCGCAAGCCATCAATACCATGTACCAGACCTTCGCCGTTTACCACCGAATCATTATCTTCACCCATCGCACAAGTACAAGATGGATGATAAGCCGTCTCACTATGATTGCGTACGTATTCATCTAACTGGGCGTCGGTGACCAAATCATCGGTCGGTGCAATCGCGCGACCACGATAAGGGTCAAGCGCTGGCTGATGCATGATCTCACGCGTGATACGCATTGCAGCACGGAACTCTTGCCAGTCTTGATCATGCGACATGTAGTTAAATAAGATACTTGGATGTGCTTTCGGATCACGTGATTTTAGCTTGACGCGGCCACGGCTCGGTGAGCGCAGTGAGCCGACGTGTGCTTGGAAGCTGTGTGATTTCACAGCACTGCGGCCATCGTAGCGTACGGCTAGTGGCAAGAAATGATACTGAATATTTGGATGGGTAAACTTCTCATCCGTACGGATGAACCCGCCACCTTCGAATTGGTTAGACGCACCAAGACCTGTGCCATTGAACAACCATTCCGCACCAATCGCAGGCTTATTCCACCATTTATTGGCAGGCGCAATTGACACTGGCAGTTTGCATTCATACTGCATATATAGCTCTAGATGGTCTTGTAAGTTATTACCGACACCTGGCAGATCCAATATTTCAGTCACGCCAGCATCTTTTAACCACTGACCAGGACCGATACCTGAACGCTGTAGCAGTTGTGGTGAGGCAATCGCACCAGATGAGACAATCACTTCACGAGCGGCATGGAAATTTTTGGTCTGGCCTTCGTGTTCGACTTTGACACCGACAGCGCGCTTGCCGTCAAATAAAATTACGTCAGTCAATGCACCTGTCAAAATCGTAATGTTGCTACGCGGTTTGGCACGGTCAAGATAGCCGCGAGCCGTTGATGCACGGCGACCGTTAGGCGTCACGAATCGATCCATCGGACCAAAACCTTCTTGCTGATAGCCGTTTAGATCTTCGGTACATGGATAACCCGCTTGCACGCCCGCCTCAATCATAGCTTGGAACAGTGGATTAACCCCTGGCTTTGAGGTGGTCATTTCAACAGGACCGCCCACGCCATGATAGTCATTTTCGCCAGCGTCACAGTTTTCTAGCTTTTTGAAGTACGGTAAGCAATCCGAATACGTCCAGTCTGACAGGCCTTTTATTTTAGACCAATCATCAAAATCTAGCGCATTACCACGGATGTAGCACATACCGTTAATCAATGATGAGCCACCTAGCCCTTTGCCACGACCGCAGTCCATGACACGGTTATTCATATATGGCTCAGGATCTGTCTTATAACCCCAGTTATAAGTCGTCCCTTGTAGCGGCATGGCAAGCGCAGCTGGCATTTGGGTACGGAAGTCAAAACGATAATCTGGACGACCTGCTTCTAACAGCAATACCTTAATATTGGCATCTTCGGTCAGACGCGTAGCCAGCACATTTCCTGCTGAGCCTGCCCCAACAATAATATAGTCATACTCAGGTGTGGTTGATGTCATAACATACTCCATAATATTGAAAAAACATACATCGTTTAAGGTCAGTAAGGTCTACTAAAAAGGCTAAATTAAAGCTAATAAGAAACCTTACTGGCTTCGTTTTTCTCAATAAGATTGATTAAAAGACAGATTCAAACGCACCCAACTCTACTTGGATAGATTTGGTCTGAGTATAGTGTTCGAGCGCTTCGATACCGTTTTCGCGGCCGATACCAGAATGCTTATAGCCGCCTACTGGCATTTGTGCTGCCGACTCGCCCCACGTATTCAACCAGCAGATGCCAGCTTCGATCTGAGCGATGACACGATGCGCGCGTTTTAAATCTGCAGTCACAACCCCAGCTGCCAAGCCGTAATCGGTATCATTGGCACGGCGAATAACTTCTTCTTCGGTCTCGTAAGTCAATATCGACATCACTGGGCCAAAGATTTCTTCGCGTACGATAGTCATATCATCCGTGCAATCAGTGAATACTGTCGGTGCGACAAATGCGCCGTTGGCAAGCTCATTCGTTGTAACGCGCTCGCCACCTGTTAGCAGACGTGCGCCGCCTTTTTTACCTTGCTCGATATAGCCAAGCACACGCTCCATGTGCGGGAAGCTAACCAGTGGACCCATATTGATGTTCTCATCCATAGGGTCGCCTAGCTTAATACGCTCAACACAAGTTAAGATCGCTTGCTCAAACTTAGCTTGTAACGCTTTAGGGATGAATACGCGTGTGCCATTGGTACATACCTGACCCGTACTGTAGAAGTTGGCCATCATAGCGATGTCAGCAGCGGTATCGATATCTGCGTCATCAAATATGATTAAAGGTGATTTACCACCAAGCTCTAAAGTTACGTCTTTTAGAGATGAGCTTGCTGCATTCGACATGACTTTTTTACCAGTCGGTACGCCACCCGTGAACGATACTTTTGCGATATCTGGGTGATCGGTTAGCGCTTGACCCACTTCATAGTTACCTTGTACGACGTTAAACACACCATCTGGCAATCCAGCTTCGGTCAATATTTCTGCCAGTTTTAGTGCCGTCAATGGCGTCACTTCTGATGGTTTAAAAATCATCGCATTACCAGCAGCCAGTGCAGGTGCCGCTTTCCACATCGCGATTTGAATAGGATAGTTCCACGCGCCAATACCTGCGACCACGCCAAGAGGCTCGCGGCGAGTATAGACAAAGCTAGTATCACGCAATGGAATCTGACGTCCTTCAATCATCGGTGCCAGACCTGCATAGTATTCAACGACGTCAGCACCAGTAACGATATCGACGTACTTAGTTTCAGAGTAAGCTTTACCTGTGTCTTTGGTCTCAAGTAGTGCCAATACATCATTGCGATCGCGCAATATCTCAACAGCCTTTGATAAAATGCGACCACGCTCGACCGCTGTCATCGCCGCCCAAACTTTTTGACCTTTATGTGCGGCTTTTACGGCCTCGTCAATTTGCTCATTGCTGGTTTGCTGAATCGTTGCCAATACTTCACCAGTGGCTGGATTGATATCTTCAAAAGTCGTTAGCGATTCATCAACCGCTAGATAGCGACCGTTGATATAAGCTGTTTGTACTTGGTCTAAATCGATAATATCTGTCAAATTATTAATATCAGTCATAAATTCTCCTCAGGACGATTGGCAAAATCAGCTATAAATAGGCTCTTACCATATAATGTCGTCGTTAGTTAAGTTTCGAAATTTAGTCTTTAAGAAATTTAGTCTTTAAATAGTGAAATAAAAATTATTTTATAAAACAGCGTCATTTTATGAATCAAAGTCTTGTTGCGTCATTTTTATCAGGCGATCACGTAATGACTGTTTGTCTGCGATATCGATACCTGAAAAGTCTGAGAGCCAAATACCGTCAGCGACAAGGCGAACCATACATAATGTCTCGGTATTATCCGTTGCTGCATGTTTTTTGAGTTGCTCGTTCGCCCACTTAGCCCACAACTCACGCAGCTCACTATCACCTAGCATCAGCACATATAAGGTCGCTTGGTTATCGTACTCTTCCTGCCCTTGCTCGCCGAGACTGATGGTGGCGTCTATGTAAGCGCGGGTAAATGAACCGTACTTAACAGGATCGTCAGCCATTGCTGCGTTTACTTCTGCCTCAAACTTAGCCATTGCATCATTGAAGACTTCTAGCACGAGTGCGTTTTTGGTAGAAAAATGATGCATCACACCACCCTTTGTCACCCCAACCGCATCAGCGACCGCCTGAAAAGTCACTTTAGATAAGCCCTGCTCCAATGTGATACGTGCTGCTTGATCTAACAACGCACGACGAATGACTTCTGGCTGTTTTTTACGCTTATAAGCATTTTCCATATCAATGCACCACAGAATTAGACAATAAGTTCATCACAACAACACCGCCGACGATCATCGCGATACCGACCACTGCTGCTGTATCAAGATTTTGCTTGAATAGCACCACACCAACGAGTGATGTCAGTACGATTCCGAGTCCGCCCCACAGCGCGTACGCAATACCTAGCGGTATGGTCTTAAGCGTCTGAGCCATTAGATAAAATGAAACCGCATAGAGCGCGCCCATCATCAAAGTTGGCACCAAACGGGTGAACTGCTCTGACTTCATCAAAAAAGTAGTGCCGATCACTTCACAAATGATGGCAATGGCTAAGTAACCATAAGCAATAGTAGTAGGACTCATCTTTAGAACACCCGCCTTTGTTCAACGCATGCTATGAAAAACATAGCAAAGAAACCACATGGTCGGTATTTTATAGAACTCTACTGCCAATGTGAAGGACTGTCTTGCAACTTTATTGTGTCAAACGGTATCGCACCACCTTTATATTTAAAAATACAAGGCATCAAATCCAATTTTACTTTGCCGAATCGACGTCTGGCTCTATATTCTTATCGTTTATCCTATGTGCCATATAAAAGTTTCTAAAAATATTTTTTATTTCTAAAGCACATTTATCGTCATTTTCTACTGAGTGCTGCCTTGAAATAGCCTATCTGATAAGGGATTGGCGTTAATTTTCAATAATTGCGATAATATTTATAATTAAACGCATAATAAGGTTGACAGCCTGTAGTGACTTGGCTAAAATGTGCCCCACATAACGCAAACAAGCTAATTAACTGCTTTAATATAAAGCATCAATAACTTACTGTTATGACCAGCTATTCTCCAATAGCTCAGTTGGTAGAGCAACGGACTGTTAATCCGTGTGTCCCTGGTTCGAGCCCAGGTTGGAGAGCCATATACTAAAAACCTTCATCATAATTTGATGGAGGTTTTTTTATTGCTGTGTCTTTTATATTTACTTCTAATAATATTAGCACGGCTGTGGTGTTCTTTTAGACATTTTTGTTGTATGGTAAGATTAGTTTTGATTGGGTTCGTTTTTGTTTGAGTGCTTCGCTCTTACTCACTAAAAGTAATGGTTTATTATGATACCTGTACGTATAAAAAATAAGTTTTCTGATCATCCGCAAAAGATCATGCGCCCGATTAGTATTCGTTTGTCTGAAGAAATGATTGGTCTATTAGAAACGACGTCATCAGACTTGGGCTTTAAGCGCATTCAAGGGCTGATTCGTCTTTATATTCGTCAGGGCTTAGATCGTGACCATCAGGATTATACGCTTGCCCATGATGAAGTATTCATCGAAACGCTACGTAAGCGCGGCGTTAGCCAACATATTATTGATGAAGCGATTGTAGTAACGCATAATAACAACATCACTCATCCGCTATCTGAGCTGCAAGACAACGATTAAACAATTAATAGTAACGCTGCTAGATAATATTAAAATAAAATAGACCAAGTTTGCTAACGCGAGCTTGGTCTTTTTTGTGGCTGTTATAAAAGTTAAAGCATTACTGATCTTTCTCTAACTCTCCTCTTGTTACGCCCTTCTTGCATCTGATTTATAGTAAACATGTTTTTAAGTACTCCGATATATTTGCGACTGTAGTTAGCCATAATTAAACACAACAGATGTTTAAACAAGGTATATTAAGGATATAGTCGTGACTATTTATAGGGTTTTAACATAATAAAGATCTGCAAGGAGGGGTACGATGACGGGCTTACATCAGCGTTTCAACAAAACTTTGTTTTCAACCATGACGGTAGCAATGCTAGTGATTGCAACTGGCTGCTCATCGCCGCAGACTGATCCAAGTAAAACAACCATACCGACAGATTCTGACCAATGGCAAAAAAAGTTAGGGCAAACTTTTGAACAGTTGTCTGAGGCCGATCAACAAGTACTCAGCAGATATATGCTGCGCATGAAATTGAGCGACGCTTATGAATCAGGAGCCATGCCGCGCACCACTATTAAGCAGGCGCTAATACAACAGCGTGAATACGAGCGTCTGCATCCAAACAACCCAACGGGCAAGAAAAGCCCAATTGTCAAAGGTCAGGCGACTAATGCTACCGCACAGATGTACCCTGTCGCCCTGCTCCCTGTGAAAACCAGTGATAGCGATAGCTTAAATCAAGTCAAAATGCAGTTTATGCTATCTAATCATGGCAAAGGCGCGATAAAAAGTTTTAAAGGGACGCTGACCATGAAGGATGCCAACCTGACAAAGGGCAAAAACTTTAATGTGCCATTGACAGCCTTTGATCCACCTATCGCACCAGAGCAGTCTGGCAAGATCATTATTGAAAGCAGCATTGAGGATATCAATGTCATGCGCGCTATCAAAAATGCTAGTGGCATCACTATCGAGATTAATAAAGGTACGCTTACCTTAGCAGACGAACAGACAATCGAATTTGAAAACTCACTGGTGAAGTAGCTGTATAACTTACTATTGAGGTTTTTATAGAAGTAGAAGGTATTATTTAATACTTTTATCGATACCATAAAAAAAAGCCCCAATCATTGCTGATTGGGGCTTTTTCGAATTTGGCGGAGACGGAGAGATTCGAACTCTCGAAGGGCTATTAACCCTTGTCGGTTTTCAAGACCGGTGCATTCAACCGCTCTGCCACGTCTCCATTGGTGCATCATTATATAGATATCATTTTATAATGCAAGCCCCTAAACTAAAAAAATTCAATTAATTTTCGAATACTTGTAAATTGATGCATTATCGCTTGCTTGAGGCCAGATGTAAGCACATATCGAGCAGCCTATTGGCATAGCCCCATTCATTATCGTACCATGCAAAAACCTTATATTGACCGCCTACTTGCATAAGTTGTTGCCCATCAATGATAAGCGACTCAGTCTGATGGATAAAATCACTAGATACCAATGGCTCATCGGTATAAGCCATGATGTCATGCAGATGCGCCTGACTGGCAGATTTGAGTACTTCTCGAACTGTCTCGACATCGACATCTGGCGTATCAAATACAAAGGTGACATCAATCGCAGCCACGTCGATAGTGGGCACCCGTATCGAATGTCCGTTTATTTTGCCGACCATTGCTGGTAGCACCCGCTCTGTCGCAGCGATACTACTAGATGTCGTTGGAATGATATTATAGCCAGAAGCGCGCGCCCGTCTTGGATCTCGATGTGCTTGATCTAGCACTGTCTGATCAGCAGTAACTGCATGAATCTCTGTCATCATGGCGGACTGCACACCAAACGCCTTATCTAGCGTATCAATCAACGGTACCAATGCCTGCGTGGTGCAAGAAACACTAGAGATAATCGGTAGCTCAAGCGTGAGCGCATCGGTATTCACGCCCATCACGATACAGGCATCCACATCATCAAATGGCGCGGCACCGATAATTACTTGCTGCGCGCCAGCATCAATATGTAGCGTCGCCTGCTCATACGAGCGAAAATGCCCTGTACATTCTAAAACCACATCAACACCCAGCGCCTGCCAAGGTAAATTTTTGGGATCAGGCTCTGATAGCATATTGATACAGTAAGTTAGATTATTCTTAGTCAGACAGAGCTCAGTCTTGCTTGTATCACCTGACTCACTCTCTACAATTTCAGCATTTACCCCTAATCGACTGAGGCGGCCATGGGTGCTATCAAACTTTAATAAATGCAGCAAGATATCCGCTGGCGCTAAGTCATTAATTGCCACCACATGAATCGCACGGCCTAACACTTCAAAGCGCTCTAGCAAAGCGCGAAGTACATTGCGCCCTATACGACCAAAGCCATTGATAGCGACTCTAAGTGGCTGTGTATGCTCACCAGTAGTACGGAACGTCGCCGCTATCGGGTCAGAGGTCAATTGATAAGTAGCGCTCGAAAAATCAGGCATAACATTGGACATAAAGGGTATCGCTATAAATGAGGGTAAAAACTGAGCGTTATCACGTTGAGTGCGCTAATGATTGCTGAATATTAAGAAATAGCAAAAATAAAGCCTATAAAAATAAAGGTAACAAAGTTATAGGCAGCAAAACTATGGGGTGATAAAAATCAATGCGAGGCGAATGGTATTGAAGTCAATGCTTTGCTTGAGATGATCATATATCGGACGCAGCTTGATGCTACCGTCATCATTGAAGTCATTTGGATTATTGGCGACTTTAATGGCGACATAGGCATTACCTACGGCTGTCATCACCTCATCATCTGGACGCAGATGATCGCAGGCAAGACTCGGATCTTGTGATTTTAGCTCACCGATATGGCGCATGATGGTCGATTGTGACAATTGACGTGCTTCTGAAATCTCCGCAATGGTCAAACTCTCCTCCAATAACACTCGGGTTGCACTCAAGGTGCTTTCTGACTTATCAGAGACCTGATTGCCCTGTTTTTGCTTTTTATCTATTTGCGCTTGCTGCTGTTCGCGGCGCTTTTTTTGCAGCGCGGCATAGGCATCAATCACGGATTGACTGAGCGTACCACCTGACTTTAAGACAAACTTCTCATGTGCCTGCTGCATGCTTTCTTCATCGAGCATGGCATAGTTGGCATCAGCTTCGTCAGACAGCACCAAAAATCGCTTGTCTGCGCCGCGTGCTAATGGATCAAGTTGCAAGCTCATGTCATTCATACCCAGCAGCTGCAATCCTGCCAGCGACTTGAGACGTGACAAGGCCACATAGCCTTGCCCAAGCTCAAAGGTACGCGATAAATCAATCTCAGCCGCGTCAAGGGTCATGCCTTGCGATTTATGAATGGTGATTGCCCATGCTAGACAGAGCGGTACTTGTAAATAACTTGCCAGCACATCGCCCGTTTCATCTTCGATGATCCATTCTTCAGGTTCAGCGATGACTTCACGTCCGGAGTTTAGTCTAACCACAGGCATTTTTTGCGTCGCCGCTTTCTTTGCTTTTGGCTTATCGGCTTCTTTTTTAGCAGCGCTTTTTTTACCCTTGGTCGTCTGTTTATCCGTGGTTTCGTCAGTATCTTCACGGTCCGCATCAATGTTATTTTCGATCAATGCCTCACTGCTGTCTTTACTGTCATCCACTTTGACAGCAGCAAACCCAATTAACTCGCCCATCGTTCCGTTAGAGACACCAAGCTCAGCGTTGTTTTTGATAAACATTACCTTGGCACCGACTTTTAGAATCAGCTCGTCTTGGGTACGCACGGTCTTTTTTAGCGTCTCAACCAGCTTACTATCGCCTGTCGCCGTCGCCTCAAAACGCATCATCTCGCCATCTAGAGACGCCAGTTCTTTGTCATTGATTTTATTGACGTTGAGATTGTGGGTATACAGACGCGTACGCTTGATATCGACACTTTGGTCATAAGTCGCTTCTAAAGCGGCAATCGCCTCAAAGGTTACTTCCTGACGGCGGATTTGATTGAGAATATCATCTAGATCAAGCCCGCCATTCGCCGCGTCACTGACTTGTCTATGCTGCTCTGACAGATAGCAAATATGGAACTTGGCATCGAGCCACGCCTCAGACATAAAGGCAAATTTTTCACGATTGCTCTCGCCCTTGCTACCGATGGGCGGCAGCTGAAAAAAGTCCCCTGCGACAACGACTTGTATACCACCAAAGGCTTTGTTATTTTTGCGGACATGCTTGAGGACTTGGCTGACCAAGTTAAGCTGTTTGGCATGTAGCATTGATATCTCATCGATGACCAACACAGCCGTGTCTTTTAGTCTGTCTGCTAAGAACTGCTTGCGTGATAAATTTGTCAAATCTCGATCAGACAGCTCATCCTTGATACCAATACCCGACCAACTATGAATCGTTGTGCCGTTCATGTGTGTGGCAGCAATACCGGTACTGGCAGTCACCGCAACAGGCACACGGCGAGCGCGTAGATAATCAATATATTGATTGAGCGTATAGGTCTTACCTGAGCCTGCTGAGCCCGTTAAAAAGACATTTTGACCTGTTTTTAAGATATCGAGAGCAGAAGATTGACGCATAGATTCAAACCAGCCAGTAATGTGAAAAAAGAGAATAATAAAACCATCATCATAATGGAAAAAAACGCAACATTTGCCTAAAATCACCTAAAATTTGCGGGCTGTGCAACCTTGAGGTATCGACAATAAAATAAACAATTGTCAATAGAATATAGATAAAAAATGCTTTATTTTTTATAAATGCAAAAAATCAATAGCTTATCTTTTAATTTTTTCCGTAAAGTATCTGCTTTGATCATAAATACCAAGCCTATGCATTCTAGGCTTTACAGCAATAAAATCATGGCCATTAAAGCAAACTTCCTGTTATGTGTTAACTCATCAGTCATTATAAAATTTTAGTATGATTATCAGCAGAAGCCGAGTAGTATGAAACGTGTACAGAGAGCAATTGATGTTAATCAATCACAACATCAACTGATATTGTTTTGCGATAACAGATATTAGGATAGATAAAATTGCGCTTGTATTATCCGATAAAACAAACAACACAACAAGGAGTGTTTCATGCTGTATGCAAATCCCAATACGGAAGGTAGCCCTGTTCAGTTCCGCGAAAAATACGATAACTTTATTAATGGTGAGTGGACCGCTCCTATCGATGGAGAGTATTTTGATAACACAAGCCCCATCGATGGTAAAACTATTTGCCAAGTAGCCCGCTCAAAAGAAGCCGATATCGAAAAAGCCCTAGACGCGGCGCATGCTGCCAAAGATGCTTGGGGTAAGACCAGTGTTACTGAACGTGCCAACTTGTTACTCAAAATTGCTGACAGCATGGAAGCCAACCTAGAAGCGATTGCGATTGCCGAATGTTACGAAAACGGCAAACCTGTTCGTGAGACACTCGCAGCCGACATCCCTCTAGCCATTGATCACTTCCGTTATTTTGCCAGCGCCATTCGCGCACAAGAAGGCGGTATCAGTCAGATTGACGAAGACACTGTGGCTTATCATTTTCATGAGCCACTTGGTGTCGTCGGTCAAATCATTCCTTGGAACTTTCCTATCCTAATGGCCGTTTGGAAGCTAGCACCTGCCCTTGCTGCTGGTAACTGTGTCGTTCTAAAGCCAGCCGAACAAACGCCAGTTTCTATTCTGTTCATGTTAGAGACCATCGGTATCGCTGACATTTTGCCAAAGGGCGTGCTAAACGTCGTCAATGGCTTTGGGGTCGAAGCGGGTAAGCCACTTGCCTCAAACCCTCGCATCAATAAAGTTGCCTTTACAGGTGAGACTACCACTGGCCGCCTCATTATGCAGTACGCGAGCGAAAACATCATTCCAGTGACGTTAGAGCTTGGTGGCAAAAGCCCTAACATCTTCTTTGCCGATGTTATGGATGAGGACGATGACTTCTTGGACAAAGCGGTCGAAGGTCTAGTGATGTTTGCACTGAACCAAGGTGAAATCTGCACCTGTCCATCGCGGGCACTCGTTCATGAGAGCATCTATGATGAGTTTATCAAACGCTGTATCGCCCGTGTCGAGGCCATCAAAATGGGCAACCCACTCGATACCGACACCATGATTGGCGCGCAAGCCAGCTCAGACCAACTAGAGAAAATTTTATCTTATCTCGACATCGGTAAAAAAGAAGGCGCAAAAGTGCTCGTCGGCGGAGAACAAGCCAAACACGATGGCGACTTAGCAGATGGTTACTACGTCAAGCCAACGATCTTTGAGGGCACCAACGACATGCGCGTGTTCCAAGAAGAGATCTTTGGACCTGTCCTTGCCGTGACTACTTTTAAAGACGATGACGAAGCCATGCAGATTGCCAATGACACCTTGTATGGTTTAGGCGCTGGTGTATGGACCCGTAGTGTACACAAGGCATATCGCTTCGGACGTGGTATCCAAGCAGGCCGCGTATGGACCAACTGCTATCATATTTATCCATCACATTCGGCGTTCGGTGGTTACAAACAATCTGGTATCGGACGTGAAAACCATTTAATGATGCTCGACCACTATCAGCAAACCAAAAACATGCTGGTGTCGTACAGTCAGAAAAAAATGGGCTTCTTCTAAACCATCATTGCTAATCATGGAGCGGGTTATCACAAGTGTTACATAGCCCGCTCGCTACAACGATCTAAATAAAAAACTGAGACGAATTTTTATATCCTCTAATGCGCTTAGGCGCACAGCAGGAAAAATTTGTAGCAGTCTTGCGTTCAAAATAAGGTGTTTGCATATTTTGAATGCAATATCGCAACAACTTTTTATATCAACATTTATCAATCACCCATAAAAGAGAGCTTATTATGACTAACAAAATGAAAGCCGCTGTATTACATGAGTTCGGTCAAGACTTAAAAATCGAAGAAGTCGACATTCCAACCGCAGGTGCTGGGCAAATAGTTGTCAAAATGCACGCCTCAGGCGTCTGTCATACTGATTTGCATGCGGTTGAGGGGGACTGGCCTGTTAAGCCAAGCCCGCCATTTATCCCAGGTCATGAAGGTGTTGGCGTGATCACGGCGGTCGGTGACGGCGTAACTCATGTCAAAGCAGGTGATCGCGTTGGTGTGCCATGGCTATACTCTGCTTGTGGTCACTGTACGCATTGCTTGGGTGGCTGGGAAACCTTATGTAAAAAGCAAGAAAACTCTGGTTACTCAGTGAACGGTAGCTTTGCAGAATACGTCCTTGCAGATGCCAACTATGTTGGCATTATTCCTGAGAGTGTCGACTCCATTGAGATTGCCCCTGTTTTATGTGCGGGCGTCACGGTATATAAAGGTCTTAAAATGACCGACACCAAGCCAGGCGACTGGGTTGTTATTTCAGGTATCGGCGGCCTTGGTCACATGGCTGTACAGTATGCCATTGCCATGGGGCTCAATGTTGCTGCTGTTGATATTGATGACGAAAAACTTGAATTCGCCAAAAAGCTGGGGGCAACAGTGACGGTAAATGCCAAAAATACAGACCCAGGCGAGTTGCTACAAGAAAAAATCGGTGGCGCTCATGGCGTGTTAGTCACTGCAGTATCATCAAAAGCTTTTGATCAAGCCTTAAGCATGTTACGTCGCGGTGGTACTTTAGTATGTAACGGGCTCCCCACTGGCGACTTCCCGGTGTCAATCTTTGATACTGTACTCAATGGTATCACCATACGCGGCTCTATCGTTGGCACACGTCTTGACTTACAAGAGTCGCTAGATATGGCAGCGGCTGGCAAAGTCAAAGCGACCGTCAAAGCTGAGCCGTTAGAGAACATCAATGATATTTTTGAGCGGATGCGTAATGGCAAAATCGAAGGTCGTATCGTCATCGACTATAATCAATAACGGATAGTAAAATGACAGTGTTATAAGCTTATTACGTAGTTATTCCAACTGTCAATTATCAGCCGAAGGTCGTATCTTTTTAGTCATATGCCAGTTGTGATGTGTCTGAAGATGATGCGACCTTTTTGATTTGACTGTGGCATACTGATACTAGAGAGCAATTATATAAACCATGGATGGGCCATAAGAAGGAGTACGATATGAAACTGGCAGCAACAGAATCTTGTAAAGCGTTAATTGAGCTATTGAAATCTAAGCACGGTGAGCTGATGTTTCATCAATCAGGTGGCTGCTGTGACGGTAGCTCGCCCATGTGCTATCCATTAGGAGAGTTCAAAGTGGGTGGTCAGGATGTGTTGGTTGGTGAGCTTGCTGGCTGTCCATTTTATATGGGTAAGGCACAGTACAATCTATGGCAACATACGGATCTCACCATTGATGTCGTCAATGGGCGCGGTGCGAGTTTTTCGTTAGAAATCCCTGAAGGCAAACGCTTTATCGTACGCTCAGAAATCTGTGCGATATAAGGACGTTTGACGCAACATTAAGTAGCATTAATTCCAGACGATGTACCGAATATAACAGTCTTAGCTGGTCCTACGATATTGACGCAAACAGATACCGCAGAGTCATTTTTATTTTATTATTTCAGCAGAATAATAGTTACTGTAAAGCGTACCCTATTTTAATTAGCATGGATGCTATAAGGAATATGAAATGGAATTTGACACAACATTTGACTATGTCATCGTCGGCGGAGGTTCGGCGGGTTGCGTGCTCGCCAGCCGTCTCACTGAAAACCCAGATATCAGTGTCTGCTTATTAGAGTACGGCGGTGATGGCAAAGATCTAGCAGTACGCGTGCCTGCTGGACTGATTCTGATGGTTCCTGGCAAACCGCTGAAATTGAACAATTGGTGCTTTCACACCACCCCGCAAGAGCACCTTAATAATCGTAAAGGTTTTCAGCCGCGTGGACAATGTCTAGGCGGATCATCAGCAATCAATGCCATGATCTATACGCGCGGTAGTAAGCTAGATTATGAGCGCTGGGTAGAGCAAGGCTGTACTGGCTGGGGATTTGACGATGTATTGCCTTACTTTATCAAAGCTGAAAATAATATTCGTGGTAGCGATAAGCTACATGGTGATAGCGGGCCGCTGCATGTTAGCGACCTACTCAGTCCACGAGACATCTCCAAAGCATTCGTAGAAGCTGCGATTGCCAATGGCCTAGATCATAACCCTGACTTTAATAGCGAAAAGCAAGACGGTACAGGATTGTATCAAGTCACTCATTTCCATGGTGAAAAACAAGGCCAACGCTGCTCTGCCGCGGCCGCCTATCTACATCCTGTCCAAAACCGCTCCAACCTAACTGTCATCACTCATGCGCAGGCTAACCGCGTCATTATCGAAGACAATCAAGCGACAGGCGTCGTCTACGAAAAAGACGGTGTCGAACATACTGTCACGGCGCGTCATGAAGTCCTACTATCAGGTGGCGCATTTGGTTCGCCCAAAGTCCTGATGCTCTCAGGTATTGGCCCTGCAGAGCATTTGCAGTCTCATGGTATCGATGTGGTAGTAGATGCACCTGAAGTCGGTGGTAATTTGCAGGATCACTTAGACGTCGTCTTTGATTACGAGGTCAATACTACTGACGTCATCGGTATTGGCATGGCATCGATTTCGACATTGACCAAAAGCATTCGGCAGTGGAGAAAAGACGGTACAGGGCTGCTGTCTACCAACTATGCAGAAGCAGGTGCGTTCTTTAGCGTCGGTGATGACCCAAAGGAGTGGCCAAATACACAGCTGCACTTTGTCATCTCGCGCGTGATAGAGCACGGTCGCGATCTCAGACGCGGATTTGCTGTCTCTTGTCACAGTTGCTACTTACGGCCTGAAAGTCGAGGCACTGTACGACTGGACTCAGCCGACCCCTCCGATGCTGTCTTGATCGATCCAAACTATCTGTCGCATCCAAAAGATGTAGAGTATATGGTTGCCGGTGCCGAGCGTACTCGCGCCATCATGCAAGAGTCTGCACTCGCTAAGTACATTACTGAAGACTACCCTGCCCCTTACCTCGAAAAAGACGGCATGCTCGGCTATATCAGAAATAAGTCAGATACCATCTATCATCCAGTAGGTACTTGCCGCATGGGCTCAGATGACAGCTCTGTGGTCGATTTGGAATTGAAGGTACGAGGTGTGAGCAGATTACGAGTCATTGACGCTTCAGTGATGCCAACGCTTATTAGCGCCAATACCAATGCGCCAACTATTATGATTGCCGAAAAAATGGCCGATCTCATTAAGGCGAATCATGGCCCTATTTGATGCTGTATTAGGCAAACTGCTTATAGCTGATTGCTTTAAAGAGACATAACTTTATCATTTCTAATTGTTTACAATTAGTAAAATTGTAACTGGCTAGCAATTTAAAGGTATGTCTCTTTGCTATTGAAAATTAACAAACATAAAGCCATAGAATTTAGTATTTAATATCTTATTGATGCTAAATACGGCAAAACCGTGCACTTTTTATCAAAATTAGTCTATTTATAGCTTGCATTACCACAGATTAAGAGAGTATATTCGAACGACTTGTTTATATTTTTAGTTTCCATCTATATAATTTAAAGTTATAACAACCTTTAATATGTTTTATTTTGTATATATGAAACATTTTATAGATAGATGCTTTAGAGGTCACTAAACGCTTTCTCATCGTATTCATAATCGAGTACGAACATATGGATACATGAGTACCTACCTACCATTACATAGGATGTAATAATGCAAAAATCACTCTTCAAACTTACGATGTTGGCGACGTTTGTCTTAGGTATCAGCGCCTGTAGTGGAGACAACAAAACTACTGACGACTCTGCTGCTAGCTCAGACGCTAAAGCTGCCAAAACATTGCTATATTGCTCAGAAGGTAGCCCTGCTGGATTCGATCCAGCGCAATATACTTCTGGTACGGATTTTGATGCGAGTGCCTTCCCTATTTACAATGGCTTGGTAGAATTCAAAAGAGCGGAGACTGAGATTCAACCAGGGTTAGCTGAGAGCTGGGAGATTAGCGAAGACGGCAAGACTTATACCTTTAATCTACGCAAAGGGGTTAAATTCGGTACAACTGACTACTTTACTCCAACTCGCGATTTCAACGCAGATGACATTGTCTTTACGCTAGAACGTATCACTGACCCAGACTTTGAATTTAACAAAGCTTATCCTGCTGAATTCCCATATTCGGTCGGCATGGGGCTACCTGATATTATCTCTAATATCGAAAAGGTTGACGACTATACGGTAAAAATTACCCTTAGCGAAACCAATGCGCCGTTCCTACAGAACCTAGCGATGCCTTTTGCTTATATTGGTTCTGCTGAGTACGCAGATCAATTGCTAGCCTCTGGCAATGCTGCTGATATCAATACTAAGCCAGTCGGTACTGGACCTTTCGTCTTTACCTCATATCAAAAAGACGCGCAAATTCGTTATACCAAAAACCCAGACTATTGGAATAAAGACGACATCTATATCGACAACCTAGTGTTTGTCATCACTAAAGACTCGGCAGTTCGTGCACAGAAAGTGCAAGCTGGCGAATGTCATGTGTCCGCTTATCCAAAACCTGCCGAAATCGAATCTGTCAAAAAATCAGGTAAAGCCACTGTTCTCGATCAGCCTGGCTTCAACGTCGGCTATGTCGGTTATAACGTAGAAAAACCTCAACTGAGCGATCTTAAAGTGCGTCAAGCATTAGATATGGCGATCAACAAAGACGCTATTATCAATGCGGTTTATCAGAGCGAAGGCCTCAAGGCAACCAATCCAATGCCGCCAACGCAGTGGGGCTATGATGAGTCACTTAAAGATGCGCCTTACGACGTCGAAAAAGCAAAAGCACTAATCAAAGAAGCTGGCGCGGATAATCTTTCTATCAATCTATGGTATATGCCAGTTCAGCGTCCGTACAACCCAAATGCCAAGCTAATGGCTGAAATGCTACAAGCAGATTGGGCGAAGATTGGCGTCGATACCAAGCTTGTGACTTATGAGTGGGGCGAGTACCTAAAACGCGCTGCTAAAGGCGAGCCTGATGTCATTCTAGCCGGCTGGACTGGCGATAATGGTGATCCAGACAACTGGCTTGGCTCATTACTGTCTTGTGACGCAGTCGGTGGCAATAACTACTCGCGCTGGTGTAACAAAGACTTCGATAATTTGGTGACCAACGCCCGTCAGATTAACAATCAAGATGAGCGTGTCAGTGAATACGAGCAAGCTCAGCAGATATTCAAAGAGCAGCTTCCTTGGACGACAATGGCGCATTCGGTAGTGACGGTATTCACCGCACCAAATGTGGTCGATTATAAAATCAGCCCACTTGGCTCAATACGCTTCGATGGTGTAAAAGTTGAATAACCTTGACTGATTAATTCCGTTACAACATAAGCAATTTATTCATTTTATTCATTCATATAAGTGCGGCTGGGTCAGATACTCTGCTCCAGCCGCACTTATATGAACAATATGAATTAAGCACTTTGTCACGGATCTCTTCATCATCGCTAATACTCTAATCATTGAACCACAACTATTGAGCAGCCCATGCTACTTTATATTCTGCGTCGTATTGCCATTTTAATACCCGTCTATCTTGGCCTAACGCTATCGACTTTTACTCTGATTCGTCTCGTACCTGGAGATGCGGTAGAGATTATGATGGGCGAGCGTATGGTCGATCCCGAGCTACATGCTCGTGCCCTAGAAAGGCTAGGATTAGACAAACCACTCGTTGCCCAGTATTGGGATTATTTGACTGGCATCTTAACGGGTGATTTCGGTCAGTCCTTTCGTACTCGTACGCCCGTACTACAAGACTTCTTTGCTCACTTTGTTCCTACTTTAGAGTTGGCGTTATGCGCTATTGTCATCGCTAGTGTTATTGGTGTTAGCTTAGGCATCTTTGCTGCCCTGCGCCGTGGTACATGGATTGATTACACCCTCATGTCAGGCGCGTTGGCAGGATACTCTATGCCCATCTATTTATTGGGCCCTATCCTGACTGGTATCTTCGCTCATTATTTAGGTCTACTGCCCGTCGCTGGGGTGATATCTGTCGCACAGTTTTTAGATGTGCAACCACTGTATGGGTCATGGTTACTCGGCTCACTAATCTCAGGAGAGCCTGGCGCGTTTTGGAACGTGGTCAAACACTTTATATTGCCCTCTATAGCCTTATCGACCATTCCGTTAGCGATGATTGCGCGGATGACACGCTCTGCAATGCTAGAGGTATTAGATGAAGACTATGTGCGTACAGCACGAGCCAAAGGCTTATCTCCACGCCGAGTAATACTGGTTCATGTCATGCGTAACGCCTTGATTACTGTGGTTACCGTCGTTGGCCTACAGATGGCGACATTACTCGCAGGTGCCATTATTACCGAGACTATCTTTAGTTGGCCAGGCGTTGGTAATTGGCTACTCGATGGGTTTTTCACTCGTGACTACCCTATTGTACAAAATGGTATTTTATTGGTCGCCACCGCTCTGATTTTGGTTAGTTTATTTATTGATATTTTGTATGGTCTGATCAATCCACGTATTCGCCATACTTCTTAATTTAACATTAATAAATACTCACATTATAAATAGTGATGATTAGCGCTCAAGTGAAGTTTTAGCAATGCTTAGTACTTTTTTATGAATAAGATTCTAAAAAATGTCACTGCGCTAGCCACTATAGGAAATGCTCATGAAGCCTTCTGTTCTCCCCTCTGATGTCAATCTGATGGCAGCCACACCGCCGTCATCTTGGCAGCTATTTTTATCGACGTTCTGCCGAAACAAAGGCGCCGTGATTGGTTTTATCGTACTGGCATTGATGGTTCTAGTTGCCATACTTGCGCCTGCTATTGCCCCTCACGATCCTTACGAGCTGTTCACCGGTCAAGAGCAATTGCCACCTGCCTTTTTAGATGGCGGCAATGCGATGTTTTGGCTAGGCACTGATGATGCAGGCCGAGATACATTGTCTCGAGTGATGTATGGCGCGCGTTATTCATTATTTATCGGTCTAAGCGCGACGACTCTGGCGATGTTGGTTGGTATTTCTTTAGGTCTGAGTGCAGCATTTTGGCCAAAGGTCTGGGGCAAGGCGGTCATGTTGGTCAATGATATTCTGATGTCATATCCGAGCTTGCTATTGGCGATTATCATTGCCGCTATCTTAGGTCCTTCTATGACCAATACGATTATTACGATCGCACTGGTCTGTACACCGCCTTTTATTCGTCTGACTCGTGCCACAGCAATGGTAGAGCTACAACGTGAGTATTTTATTGCCTCACAAGTGATGGGCGCTGGCGTGCTCAGATTGTTGTTTATCACCATTTTGCCCAACTGTATGGCACCGCTTATCGTACAGGCAACGATGATTTTCTCGTCTGCTATTTTAGAAGCGGGTGCGATTGGTTTCCTAGGTTTTGGCGTACAGCCACCTGATGCCGAATGGGGCGCGATGCTAGGTACGGCACGTCAATATATTCAAAGTAATGTTTGGCTAGCAATCTGGCCGGGTGTCGCTATCTTCTTAGCTGCACTATCGATTAACCTGACTGGTGATGGCTTACGCGATGCGCTAGATCCTAAATTAAAGCAGGTGACTTAAGATGACTGAACCATTAATTAATACGCCTATCACTCATACGTCTATGAATGGTGCATCAACAAAAGACGCACCATTGCTGTTAGATATCGAAAACCTGTCGGTCACTTTTGGACAAGGGGTGCGTGCCTTTCGCGCAGTCGATGATGTGTCGCTAAAGATTACCCAAGGTGAGGTCATCGCTGTCGTTGGTGAATCTGGCTCAGGTAAATCAGTCACCATGATGGCGCTGATGGGGTTATTGCCACCTTCTGCGACCGTTCGTGCACAGCGAGTGGTATTTGACAATAAAGACATGCTTAGTATGTCAGCCAAAGAGAGACGCGGCATCATTGGCAAAGATATCTCTATGATTTTTCAGAACGCTATGTCTTGCCTAAATCCAAGCTTTACGGTTGAGATGCAGCTAGGTGAAGTTCTACGCAAGCATCTTGGTTTACGAGGCGCAGCGGTACAAACACGCATCTTAGAACTGCTAGAGTTGGTCGAAATGCCCGATGCCAAAAACCGTCTCAAAGTCTATCCGCATCAGCTATCAGGCGGTATGAGTCAACGGGTTATGATTGCGATGGCCATTGCTTGTGAGCCAAAACTGCTTATCGCAGATGAGCCAACCACTGCGCTCGATGTCACGGTACAAGCGCAGATCATGGATTTGCTGAGCCGATTGCAACGCGAAAAACAAATGGCGATGGTATTAATTACCCACGATTTGGGCCTTGTCGCGCAAAACTCGCGTGATGTCGCGGTTATGTATGCGGGACAAGTGGTAGAAACCAGTACCGTACCGGAGATTTTCCAAAATCCTGCTCATCCTTATACCGAGGCATTACTGCAAGCCATCCCAGAGCTCGCTATCGGTCAAGACCGTCTAAACAGCTTGCCCGGTGTCGTGCCAAGTCAATATGACCGGCCAGCTGGTTGCTTGTTGTCTCCTCGTTGCCCTTATAAAGAGCCTGCTTGCGAAGTACCGCCACCTATTTTAGATACGCCCAATGGCAAGGTGCGTTGTATTGATTCTAATATTACCTCTCGCCCCTCTCACGCTGCTACCCTGGAGTCACAAGTATGAGTAATAAAGTGGTCCTAAAAGCAGACAATCTACACAAGCACTACCCAGTATCACAAGGTCTGGGCAAAGCAAAGGCCTACGTAAAAGCGCTCAATGGCGTCTCATTCGAGCTTGAAGCTGGCAAGACATTGGCCGTAGTTGGTGAGTCAGGCTGCGGAAAATCCACCCTTGCCCGCCAGTTGACACTGATCGAATCGCCTACACATGGTGAGCTATTTATCAACGATGAAGGCACCACAGGCTATAGCAGAAAAGCGCTAAAAGAGCTGCGTACTGAAATTCAAATGGTCTTTCAAAATCCTTATGGTAGCTTAAATCCGCGTCATACCATTGGCTATCAATTGACAGAACCATTGGATATCCATACCAAACTGTCTAAAGAGGAAAAGCGCGACAAAATCAACGAGATGATGAGACATGTCGGTCTACGTCCCGAACACGCTGGTCGTTATCCGCATATGTTTTCGGGTGGTCAGCGTCAACGTATTGCCCTCGCCCGCGCCATGATGCTCAACCCTAAAATCGTCGTCGCTGATGAGCCAACTTCCGCACTCGATGTATCTATTCAGGCGCAAGTCTTAAATCTATTTATGGATTTGCAGGATGAGTATCGTACCGCTTACGTTTTCATCTCGCACAATTTGTCGGTCGTGCGCCACGTCGCTGATGATGTGATGGTGATGTATTTGGGTCAAGCTGTTGAACACGGCCCCAAAGAAGCGATTTATAATGCGCCAAAGCACCCCTATACCATCGCCCTATTGGCTGCTGCCCCAACGGTAAATGGTCATAAGAATGACTTAACCCTACAAGGTGAGCTGCCAAGTCCGCTCAATCCACCAAGTGGTTGCGCCCTACATAAACGCTGTCCCTATGCCAAGCAGCAATGCAGCGAAATAGAGCCGCAACTGCGCGAATGGGACGGTCGATTGGTTGCTTGTTTACGTTTAGAAGAGATATATGGTTAAGGTGACTAAGGTTAAAATGATTAAGGTTAAGATGATTAACGACTAATCAATATTAACCACACCGCGGCACTTAGGAAATTTGCTACAACCAAAAAAGGTCTGACCTTGATTCAGGCCTTTTTTTGCCACGCGCTTGATCATCTCACCGTTACATCTCGGGCAGGTTGGCGTTTGAATTAAATCAGCTGTATGGTCTATCACCTCAATTGTCGCAGGTTCATTAACTTTTGGCTCAGATTCTACGATCTCAAACGGCGTAAGAAAAACCTTATCAGCAATATCGTGCGATGTAATTGTATGCTGAATATCTGCCTGCTGAGTGTCCATACTATCAATTGGTAAATCGCTAGATTCAATGTCAGTCTGACCCGACCATCGATGCACTTCCCTACTTTTTAGAATAGCTCGTTTAGCGGTCTCTTTTACTATCGGCTCTGGTATAGACTCATGAGCCACTTTAGCAACTGGTTTATCATTAGTATTATCGCTAGGCTGCTTATTTGTATTTTTGCTTGAATTGCTATGCTTGTCTTTTAGATAGGCTTTATGCTCTCGATTGGTGCGCCAAGACTTACTAAATCTATTGCTATTAATCTGCGCAACGATAGATGCAACCTCATCTTCAGTGAGTATCTTATTTTGCTTTTCCTTCACATAAGACACCATACCACTCGTCAATACATACTCGGGCAACTCATCGCGGGTTTTTAATTCGCACTCACCGATAAAAGCAATCATCGAATGAAAGTAGCTCAACTCCAAGCCTAATAAATCTGCGAGCGTCTTAATGTGCAAGTAGTTTTGGCGCAATGGGTTTTGGAATTTGAATTTACTTCCATTTGGGAAGGCTTGCGTCCACTGTCTTTGGTTCTCGCTACCATATATCCAGCCTTTATAGTTTTTGGTTTCGATGACAAAGATGCCGTATATAGAGACGATGATATGATCAATCTGGGTACTGCCACCATTAGCTCGTGGCAAGGTAATACCGTTTAATCGGTGGTAGACGTCTTTTTCAAGCTTTAGCCACATGGCGACATTAATGACGGTTTCACCTAGGAAACCTTTAAAGCTGGATTTTAGGGACATTGTTTCTTACTCTATCGATAGTATCTACTTAATTGGCACTTACACCAAATATTCATTTAATATAACCAGTAAACTAACCTTTTAGCGACTCACTCCATTGTCTGATATAGTCCATTTGCTTATTTACTGTGGTTAATTTACTTTCATCATCACAACGATCAAAAGTTCGAGCCCTATTGGTTGCTCGCTTTCCTATTTCAATTATATAGCCAACTTTTCCTTGTGACATTTGCTGCCCCATACTTGAGCAGACAAAATCTAATCTACATCCATTGATACATATAACAATGTTTTTAGGCTCTAATAGTGCCCTTAGTCCGAATAAAGCCTTATAAAAATCACTATCTTGAAATTGATACCTGCCAAGTTCAGCCAATACAAGAGTTAGCCCAACATTTTCAGAAGAATCCGAATAGCTTTCAAATATTAACTCAGCACTTTCTTTAATTTTATTGTTATAGATAGCTACTTTTTGATGCACGATATTCATCTTTATATCCAGCCTTTATAATTTTTGGTTTCGCCTAGGAAACCTTTAAAGGAGGATTTTAGGGACATGGTAGCGATCTTTAGAATGGTTATAGAATGTACTAGGCGTAATACCAAGACTCTTTAAACTTAATTAATCAGCACTCTCTTACGATGCTTTAAAGGCTTGGCATAAGCAGAAGAACATGATTTGATATGTTTATAAAAACTCTTATAAACCCGATCATACTCTTCATCAAGCTGTTTAAGTACATCTAAAGTACTATCGTTAGGATTAGTTTCATGTTCATGCTGTGCATTTATCAGGTCTCCCCCTGCATTTAAAAACAACTCATATTTTTTCTCAAGTTCTGGAAAATATAAAGCTATCAATATTTCTATCTTGCCACCTTCTCTGTAAAATTCATCAACGTCTAAAGCTTCATCGCAACTGCTTAAAAAAATTTTGGATTGAACTTCCTGAATAATGGCTGCAAAATCAACCAGTCTAAAAACCACTTCCTCAAACTTTATTCTCAAAAAGGCTTCATACTCCTTTTTGCGTTCAGATCTCTGAGTAATGAGAATACCGCATAGTCCAAACATTCCGATTATGCAGGCTGCTATCAAGCCTTCACTTAGTTCAATCTGTTTTAGCCATGTAATAGCATTTGCCAGTTCGATACTATCCATCTAATTTTTCCAGTTCTATAGTCATATAATTTATTTTTATATGAGAGCTGCACAAGAAATAAAACTTAACTTTGTGAGCAATCAGTCCATTCTAATTTACCACTAAATCATCATGTTGAGGCACAGAATTTAGTACTGATTGCAGCAGTTATTTTACCGATAGCCATATTGATGAAAGCAGACCAAAAGAAAAGTCAAAGATTAAGCCATAAAAAGAGCCACCAGATTTCTCTGATGGCTCTTTTTTTAACAAAAACTAAGTCAGGTTGATTACACCAAACTATTTACTGCTTCGACCACAGCGTCAGTCGTGATACCGAACTCTTTATACAAATCACTAGCAGGAGCAGATTCGCCATAAGTCGTCATACCGATGACTTTGCCATCTAGACCAACGAATTTATACCAGTAATCTACATGCGCGGCTTCGACTGCGACGCGAGCACGGATATTGGCAGGTAATACGGCTTCACGATAGCTAGCATCTTGCTCAACGAAAATCTCAGCACATGGCATAGAGACCACACGGACGCCAACACCATTTGCGCTCAAGGCTTCATACGCTTCCATCGCTAGGCCAACTTCTGAACCAGTGGCGATGATGATAGCTTGTAGCTCACCTTGTTCTTTTGCCAGTACATAACCACCTTTGGTGATGTTCACTACTTGCTCGCTATCACGTGCTTGATGTGGCAAGCTCTGACGACTAAAGATCAATGCTGATGGGTTGTTTTCTGATTTGATTGCTTCTACCCATGCGCTTGCAGATTCAGTCGCATCACAAGGACGCCATGTACGTAGGTTTGGCGTGGTACGTAGGCTAGTCAATTGCTCAACTGGCTGATGCGTTGGGCCATCTTCACCCAGACCGATAGAGTCATGCGTATAGACATGGATGACACGCTGCTTCATCAACGCGCCCATGCGTACCGCATTACGTGCGTATTCCATAAACATCAGGAACGTCGCGACGTAAGGAATAAAGCCGCCATGCAATGCAATACCGTTGGCAATCGCAGTCATACCGAATTCGCGCACACCGTAATAGATATAGTTACCGTCAGCGTCTTTTTCGATGCCTTTCGCGCCTTTAAATAGCGTAAGGTTTGAGCCCGCTAAATCTGCTGAACCACCCAATAGTTCTGGCAATAGTGGCTGCAAGCTGTTGATAGCATTTTGACTGGCTTTACGACTAGCAACATCACCACCCGCTTCTTGCGTTTGCTGAATATAAGCTTGCGCTTGGCTAGCAAAGTCAGCAGGCAATTCGCCATTTAGGCGGCGTGATAGTTCTGCTGCAAGCTCTGGATAGGCTTTCTTATATGCTTCAAAGTCTGCATCCCAATTCTTTTGCTGTACGTCGCCTTTGGCTTTAGCATCCCACGCTTCATAGATTTCGTCATCTAATTCAAATGGGGCATGCTTCCAAGATAGCGCATCACGAGTCAAGGCGATTTCATCATCACCAAGTGGTGCACCATGACTGGCGGCTAGACCTTGTTTGTTCGGGCTACCAGCACCGATCGTGGTTTTACAAATAATTAGACTTGGCTTAGCAGTCTCTGCAATGGCTTGCTCAGTCGCTTGCGTGATTGCATCAGTATCATGACCATCGACTTTGATCACTTGCCAGCCGTAAGACTCAAAACGCGCTTCGGTATCATCGGTGAACCAGCCTTCGACGTTACCATCGATTGAGATACCATTGTCATCATAGAAGAATACCAGTTTGCCAAGAGCTAGTGTGCCAGCGAGCGAGCAAACTTCATGACTGATACCTTCCATTAAGCAACCATCGCCTAAGAATGCATAGGTATGGTGATCAACGATATTATGGCCTTCACGGTTGAACTGTGCGGCAAGTGTCTTCTCTGCGATCGCAAAACCAACCGCATTAGCAATACCTTGTCCTAGTGGACCAGTCGTCGTTTCTACACCAGGCGTATAACCAAGTTCAGGATGCCCTGGGGTTTTTGAATGCAGCTGACGGAAACCTTTTAGGTCATCAACGCTCACATCGTAACCTGATAAATGTAGCAATGAATAAATAAGCATCGAGCCATGACCGTTTGACAGTACAAAGCGATCACGGTTGTGCCAATTAGGATCTGCTGGATTGTGCTTCAAAAATTTGCGCCACAAAACTTCGGCAATATCAGCCATACCCATTGGCGCACCCGGATGTCCAGAGTTGGCTTTTTGAACCGCGTCAAACGACAGTACACGGATGGCATTGGCTAGTTTACGTTCGCTAATTGGAGCTGGCATAGAGTGTCCTAATATTCGAATGAGTAGTATAAAGATAAGATGAGAGTTTACTCAGAGGATAATCCACCAAAAACGCGGCAGGCGTCCTCAATGGATAGGCTATAAAATAAAAATGCAATATTAACATATTTGCTATGAGCCTAGCCAAAAATGCGGTGACAAGACCGTTTATATTTAGCAATGACTCACATCAGTTTTGTTAAACGATAGACAGTTATATATTTCAATTTAAGTTATAAATAATAAGCTGCGAGTGACCTAAGTGACAAGCAGCTCATTACTTATAGTCAATCTATTAAACTGAAATAGTCTCAGTACCGCCCATAAACGGACGTAATACTTCTGGAATCGTAATGCTGCCATCAGCATTTTGATGGTTTTCCATCACTGCTAGTAGCGTACGACCCACGGCCAAACCTGAACCGTTCAAAGTATGAGCCAAGCTAGTTTGTTTGCCATCTTTGACACGCGTACCCATACGGCGCGCTTGGAAATCACCACAGTTAGAGCAGCTAGAGATTTCACGATAGGTATCTTGGCTTGGTAGCCATACTTCGATGTCATAGGTCTTTTGTGCAGCAAAACCCATATCGCCAGTACATAGCTGTACCGTGCGGTATGGCAAGTTCAACTGCTGCAAAATATATTCAGCCTGTCCTGTCATCGCTTCTAATAGGTCATCGGACTGATCGCTAGTACCGACATTGACCATTTCCACTTTTTCAAACTGATGCTGACGAATCAGACCGCGAGTATCACGCCCATGTGAACCTGCTTCACTACGGAAACATGGCGTATGCGCCGTGAACTTTAATGGCAACTCTTTAATATCCAAACGCTCACCACGTACCAAATTGGTCATTGGTACTTCAGCGGTTGGGATCAAATAAAAATCCATCTCATCGTTATTAGTGTGATTGCTTAGCTTAAACAAATCATCTTCAAACTTAGGCAACTGACCCGTACCTTTCAAGCTATCGCTATTGACGATATAAGGTACATAGGTCTCAAGATAGCCGTACTTCATAGTATGCGTGTTCAACATGAATTGAATTAGTGCGCGATGCAATTGTGCCAATTGACCTTTTAGCACGTTAAAACGGCTTCCAGTCAACTTAGTCGCTGCCTCAAAGTCCAGCATACCAAGCGTCTCACCGATATGAGTATGATCTTGAATTTCAAAATCAAACGTACGCGGCGTGCCCCATTTGCGCACTTCTACGTTATCCTCTTCTGACGTACCGACTGGTACATCCGCCGCCGGAATATTCGGAATTTGCAAAGCCGCTTGAGTGATGCGCTCTTGTAGCGTACGTAGCTCGTCTTCCGCAGCTTTAATCTCACCGCTAACGCTTTGCATCTCAGCCAATAGCTCACTGGCATCTTCGCCTGATTTTTTTAGGGCACCTACTTGCTTAGCACCAGCATTGCGGCGCGATTGCAACTCTTCGGTTTTTACTTGTAGAGACTTGCGCTCGTTTTCAATCGTCTGCCAGAACTCCATATCAAGCTCATAACCACGGGTGGCTAGCTGCTGCTGTAGGTCGCTTAAATCGCCGCGTAAGAGTTTCGGATCAATCATAGTAGTTGCCTGTAACACTAAAGGTGAGTAAAAGGTTTAAAAGTATTATTAATAGGGTAATTGCCTAGCACATCGCTATCACGGTCTTTGTGATAACTGGCTATGACGTTATGTTTTATATCAACATATCTTGTAGTCGCTATAATACCAAGACACGGCAGATTTGACCATGTTTTGGATATCTTTGGCTACTTTTCCCTGTTTTTGGCTGACTCTCACTAGCTTTTGTTCATTATGCTAATCGCTTATAGCAAGTTATTATGTTTTTAATTGCTCACTTTTGCTTTCGTCTAGTCTGAATAAGCTGAGTATAGAGCTTGAACTACGTCATTAATATGACATCTATCCGTGAACAGTCTTGCTTATATGTTTCATTTAGGAGTACTTTTCGGTAAGATAAGCGCATACCTTTATTCACGTCTAGCCAAGTACGGCATCGCTGCTTCGCTTTGGCAGTTTTAATCCAACGCTTTTAATATAAGTATTTGAGAAACCTTTATGGCCCTGTACCCCTACACGCTCCAACCTGTCGCCTTAAACCTAACTGAGGCTGAATTCCACCAAGCACAGTATGAACTGTTTGCCAGTGCCAGCCCGTCTTTTGGTTTATCAAGCTTTAAGACCAAAGAGTGGATCATCATGGCAGTGGTTGTGGTACTTGCTATTGCAGGACTTATCTTTGTAACAGGCTATTCAACCATTATCTTTTGGTTAATGCTGGTTGGTGTGGTGATATATCTATTGGCGCGTACTTTAGGTTTTAAATGGTACGTAAAAAGAGAGTTTGACAAACAAGTGGCCGACCAAGAGATGCCAGATGAAATGCGCCAAATGAAGTTAGGTGTACAAAAGCATGGTCTAGTCATGGCGATGCCAAGCAACCAGCCTGATATGATGAAAAACTCGCAAATGCGCGGTATGCAAATGCGTGCAGGCGCAACTCAGCAAGCGGTTATTCCTTGGACCTCTATCAAGAGCTGGGATGAGACTGACGACTATATCTTTATGATGTTTGAGCTAAAAGGTCAGCAAGGTAGCCAAATCGTACCGAAACGCTTGCAAGCACAGAAGTTTCCTATCGATACGATACGTCAACATTTACAAGAAGTGGTTCCCGTTAAAGGCTTAAATCCTGAAAACTTGCAGCCACCAGCGTAAATGTAATGAGGTCTCTCTATCGTTTAGAAAAACAGTAAAGAGACTTGGTTTTAGTTTTATAAAACCAATCGTAAAATTGTATTTATTAAATTTAACTTATTAATAATAGTTTGCTATTATTATAAGCATCAAAGGAAGAGATAGAGTTTATATTGATAGCTACAGATAAAAACTAAAGTATTTTCGCTGTATTTCAATTGATTAGAGTCTTTATTCTTCTTTATTTATTATCATATAACTACACTCACACTATAAGGACAATACTATGAGCAATTCTAACAATGCTACTAACCAGATCGGTCTAGAAAAAGCAGACATGAGCGAAGTCATCGCCAAGTTAAACAACCTACTATCGACGTATCACGTGTTTTATCTAAACGTACGTGGCTATCACTGGAATGTAAAAGGTGAGCATTTCTTTACTTTGCATCCACAATTTGAAGAGCTATATACGTCACTACAATTACAAATTGATGAAATCGCTGAGCGTATCTTGACTTTGGGTGGTACACCACTTCACGCTTATAGCGATTTTACGCAGCATACTAGTATTAGTGAAGACAAAAACGTCAAAGATGGCACAAGCTGTGTCAAAGGCGTAGTCACTGGCTTACAAGCGTTAATTGCAGAGCAACGCCAAGTATCAGCGTTAGCAGAAGAGAGCGAAGACCAAGGTTCAGCTGACCTAATCGATGCTTACGTACAAGAGCAAGAAAAACTGGTATGGATGTATAACGCGTTTTTGGGTTAAGAATCGTTAGATTTTACTAGGCTAAATTTTAATAAGCCTAATGATCATCAAATACTAAATAATAAAAAAGCACCTAATTAGGTGCTTTTTTATTGTCTATCTTTTAGAAAAGACTGTTTTATTTTTCGATCCATTGACGCATTTTTTCACGTTCAGCAGGCGTGGCTTGTAGCCATACTTGCATAAACGTATCTAACGTACTAGTAGAAGTATTTACGCTAGATGTTTGCTTAACAGTGGTCGTGCCAGTGTTGACGTTGCTAGTAGAATTTACTACTGGTTGATCTAAAGAGGCGATAGCACGTTGGTTCTGTAACTCTGCATCACCTGCACCGCCGAACACGCCGCCTAGCGCTTTACCAAGGCCTGAAAATAGACCACCTTGGTTACCGGCCATACTTTGCTGGCTAGCAATGACAGTATTGTTTTGTTGCACAGCGAGCGTAGGCTGCTTGGCATATTCTCTAGCAGCTTCATAATCTTCTGGTTGATTAGGCATAGTCAAACGATATGTTTGATTGTCGGCCAATTGTGCCGTCACACTGACATTACCTGAACGCAAGTAATCATGCTCATCACGACGCAAGTTATATAAACGGTCATACTTAGCAGTAATAGCATGTTGTCCAGGCTGTAACGTAAATGTTTTCTGCAGCGGCTGAAAAGCGCTCTGCTGAATTTCCTGCCCATTAATAGCAGTTACTTTGATATGGTCATCAACCTGTAGAGTAACCGCTGCCTGTGACAACATAGAAACCAAGGCAGCCCCCACCAACAACGTGCCTATCGTTAATTTCTTTAGCAAAAAAGTATTCGATTTCATAAGTTATTCCATTAATAGTAAAAGCGAGTTGGACAAAAGATTCGTATTCTTACGGTTATTCATTTTTTGCTGCTAAAAGCCTTACTGCTCAGAGTCTTACTGCTAAAAATCAAGTGGCATCGTATGTTGGTCTTGATCAGGCGTGTCGTTATCTAATTGCGTCTCTTGAGCGATATCCGCCAGCTCCGCGGCAAGCGTCTGCTCATCGATGGTACGCAAAGCATCACTTATGACTGCTTTTGAGATATTACTGCGACCAAGGTTAGAAAACATTGGTTGAATATAATTAAGTACTTCCATCATCGCACCGATACGATGCGGTCCATCAGTTAGTAAGTGATCAATAATTCGATCGTCAAACTGCCATCCACGCCGACGCAAAATAGACTGTAATAATGCTTGTCTGTCTGCCAAATCATGACCAGTAGGCACTTTAAAAGTAGGTGCCTGTGCCAAACGCGTCATTAAATCTCTTAACTGGAATGGTAAGTCGTCGGCTGGTTTATTGGCGGCAAATAATAACTGGCGTTGCCCTTCTCGGCTACGATTGATCAGGTGAAATAAAGCTTCTTGCCACTGGCTGCTCTGCTCAAGCACTTCCAAATCATCGATGGCAATCAAATCAAAGTTTTCTAAAGATGATAGTACGTGGACATCTGTATGAATCAGCTCATTAAGGGACAAACAGATAGCCGATTTGTCCATTTCGATAAATGACTCACAAATAGCGGACAGCAAATGGGACTTACCTGTAGCAGGGCTACCAAACAGATATAGTTGACCGATCAGGCCGACATGTAACTGCCGTACTGCATCAATAATCGACATCCAACCGGGACCGGCAAAGTCGCTGAGACTTGCATCATGCTTAATGTCCAGATTGAGACTTAGCTGTGCTTCTGCCATGAATCATCAACTCGTGTTGCGTAGTGCAATGAAAAAATATAATAAAAAAGATAGGTTACGTTGAGCTGTATTCATTACTGTCAATACTAGCCGATACAGCTGTAAGTAATGGCCCTATAGTCTTTGCAAAAATAGGTCAGTCACTTTGTCGAAAACAACGTTAGCAAAACTGGTACCAAAACGGTTGATACTATCAACACTGCGCCTATATATAACATATTTACAAAATGACTGACAAGTCTTTTACCCATTAAGCCTTGTCAATCATTGCGTTCATACCCTAATATTACATATCAATCTTTATCTAGTGCATTCAATAATAAGATAATTATCTTTTTTCAAACAGTGCCAGTTGTTTACGGCCTTTATAAAAGTCAGTCGTTCGATAATAGCTATATACATGGCGGAACAGGACATTTAAGACAGCGGACACTGGCAAGGCGATTAACATACCGACAAAGCCTAGTAGACTGGCACCTGCCAATACAGCAAATATGACCCACAATGGTGATAGACCAATCTTATCACCTAACAGCAATGGCTGCAGGATATAACCTTCTGCAGCTTGTCCAATCAAGAACGCACCTACGACCAATGACAAATACGTCCAGTCCAATCCGAACTGAAATAAGCACGCGATAATAGCCGCGATAAAACCAATACCAAATCCTAAATACGGCACAAAACTGGCAATGCCTGCTACCATACCAATGATAAGCCCAAGCTCTAAACCAATGAGCTGTAACTGTACAGCATAAATAGCGCCTAGCAACACCATCACCAGCAATTGACCTTTGATAAATGCCATCAATGCCAGATCACACTCTTTAGCTATTTCAGTCACTTTTTGACAATAAGCACCTGGTATCGCTATCTTCCAGTTATGCAAACGCTGATCCCAATTAAATAGGAAGTAAAAGGTCAAAATAGGTACTAATACAATAAGACCTGCATTATTGATGAAGTTCATACTTGAGGTCAGTATTTGGCTCATCATGGTGCTAGCATCAGCGAACTTATAATTCGTTTGCATATAATCGACGAGAGTATCGGAAAACTCTTTGGACTCTAATTGGGGCAGTTTGATACGAGTATTACTATTGAACCACTCTCGTACGACTTGGTTATACCAATTAAATATCTTTGGCAAATAATCCCACGCCGCTTGCAGCTGATGCCACAATGTCGGTACCAACCACCATAATAATAACGCCATCCCTAAAGTAATCGTCGAGTAGACGATAATAATCGCGACCCAACGCTTGATATATTTTGATAGGCGCTTGACTAGAGGGTTAAATAGATAAGCCAATATGAAGGCAAAAACGAAAGGCACGATGACGGGCATCATTAAATACAAGAGAAACACAGCCACCACTAACGCCACGACAATAAATAAACGCCGAAAAAAAGGATCTATTGGTTGGTTCATCATGGCAAGTAATCCTATAGTTGGACGAGGTTAAAAAAGTGACAGGGAGTCAGTAATAGCGATTTCTAAATGATATAACTACAGCCATCACGATGTATCACTAGGCGAATTTCCTTCTTTTCTCATTAGTTTTAGCTAGCTAAACTGAGACGTCTTAAAATTCCTAAAAAGTCTAATTTTTAATAAATTTATGTTTATTAGTTTTTATTCTGTCAATCATATTTGGACTTGTATTAAAGCCATTATCGACAATAAATTTAGCGTTCTATTATCGCAGAGTACAACAAAAAATCAGTCATTTTTTGTTTCTTAACCGCTTATTTGCCACTTAATGCAAATCTTAGTCAAATATTGGCAAGTTGCTTTGCGAGTACGGTCTGTTTTTGGGTATAATGCGCGCACTGTCTTTAAACTTTGCTTTTGAACTTTATAACGCTGATTTTTGCGTGCTCAATTACTTTACCTTCTAATCCCAATTATCTATCCCCAACTGTGAGATGACTATGAGTGACAAGCCTTCTTTAAGCTACAAAGATGCCGGTGTTGATATCGATGCAGGCGATGCTTTGGTTCAGCGAATCAAGTCCGTTGCAAAAGCCACTACTCGTCCTGAAGTCGTGGGTGGACTTGGCGGTTTTGGTGCGTTGTGCCGCATACCAACAGGTTATACCTCACCATTATTGGTTTCTGGCACTGATGGCGTCGGCACCAAACTAAAACTGGCGCTACAGCTGAACCGTCATGACACGATTGGTATTGATTTGGTCGCGATGTGCGTCAATGACCTATTGGTTTGCGGCGCAGAGCCACTATTCTTCTTAGACTACTATGCAACTGGTAAGCTGGATGTTGATGTAGCGGCGACTGTCGTGACTGGTATTGGTGATGGTTGTAAACTAGCTAACTGTGCGCTTATCGGTGGTGAAACTGCTGAAATGCCAGGCATGTATCAAGATGACGATTACGATCTAGCTGGATTCTGTGTAGGCGTGGTTGAAGAAGCAGAAGTCGTTACTGGTGAAAATGTTGCAGAGGGCGATGTACTGATTGCCCTTGCCTCAAGTGGCGCGCACTCAAACGGCTACTCATTGGTTCGTAAAGTCATCGAAGTTAGCGGTGTGGATGTTACGAGTAGTGACGAGCAACTAGACGGCCAGCCTATTCAAGACGCTCTAATGGCTCCTACCCGTATCTATGTAAAAGCAATCAAGGCATTACAAGATACGCTTGGTAGCTCAGCTTTACATGCGATGTCACACATCACAGGTGGTGGTCTAACGGATAACTTGCCACGTGTACTACCTGATAACCTAGCGGCTAGCATCGATACCAATAGCTGGCAGTTCTCAGAGCTATTCACTTGGCTACAGACCCAAGGTAATATCGCACAGAGTGAAATGTACCGTACCTTTAACTGCGGCGTTGGTTTTGTCATCGTTGTGCCAAAAGACAAAGCAGAAGCTGCTATTCAGACTTTAACTGATGCGGGCGAAACAGCTTGGCAAATAGGTGAAATGGTCAAACGCAGCACTGATGGTCAGGCGGATGCAGTGGTGTACCGTTAATGTCAATTGATACTGCAAGCCAGCCTATCAAACCGTTGCGTATTGCTGTTCTAGTCTCAGGAAGTGGTAGCAACCTGCAAGTGTTAATCAATGCCATGCAAGCAGGTGCGCTACCAATTGAAATCGTTGGTGTTATTAGTAACCGTGAAGACGCTTATGCATTGACACGTGCTAAAGATGCCAATATTCCAGTTGCAGTATTGTCACACGTTGCTAATGGTAAACGTATGGGCATCAAAACATTTGAAACCCATGCCAATGAGCAGCTAATAGCATGGCAACCCGACTTAATCGTCTTGGCTGGGTTTATGCGTGTATTAAGTGGCTCATTTATCGATAATGTACCAGCGCCCATGATTAATCTTCACCCTTCTCTACTTCCGGTTTATAAGGGTTTAGATACTCACAAACGAGTCATACAGTCTGGTGAACGTCGTCACGGTTGTAGTATTCATAAAGTCACAGCGGAGCTTGATGCGGGTCAGGTATTGACTCAAGCTGTATTGAATGTCGATATTAACGACACTGCAGAGAGCTTACAGTCACGGGTACAGAAACTTGAACATCAATTGCTGCCTTGGACGATTTTACTACTAGCAAAAAACGTATTATCACTTGAAGCAAATAATACACCATCGCAAACGGAAACTTACCTACCGACGTTACCTTTGCAATTGCTTATAGACGGATAAAAATCTCAGCTTATTAAGCTGCTTTTAATACCACTTTATATAGCGCAATAAAAAGCCCAGCTACTCGTAATGAGTAACTGGGCTTTTTCATTTGATAACTATTTATTATTTAAAATCGTAAATAGTTATTTATTTAGCTAATTCGTCTAATCAGTTCATTCTTAAAATACGTGAACCGCTTTAATATTGACAAATTCTTTGATACCGAAGCCACCATGCTCACGGCCATAGCCTGAGTTTTTCACGCCACCAAATGGCAGTGCAGGATTAGCTAGACCATAACCATTGATATAGACCATACCTGTATCGAATTGCTCACGTGCTAAACGAACGGCTTTCTCTTCATCTTTCGAGAAAATCGCGCCACCTAAACCATAACGACTGTCGTTAGCGACGCGCATTGCATCGTCTTCATCTTTTGCACGAATTAGTGAAGCGACGGGGCCAAATAGTTCGTCATCGTATGCAGGCTGACCTTTTTCAACGTTCTCTAGGATAGTTGCTGGATAGAAGCTACCTTTACCTTCAGGTACTTTACCGCCAACAGCAATCGTTGCACCTTTAGCCACACTTTGCTCTACTTGCTCATGTAGCTGCTCACGTAGATCTGCACGTGCTAATGGACCGATATCTGAGCTATCATCCATTGGGTCACCCGCTTTAGTACCTTCAAATTTCTCAACGATACGTTTACGGAATTCGTCATATACGCTATCGACTACGATAAAGCGTTTGGCTGCTACGCAGGTTTCACCGTTATTGATTAAACGTGCTTGCGTACAGGTTTCTACAGCAGTTTCGATATCAGCATCTTCTAGTACGATAAATGCATCGTTTGAACCTAGCTCTAATACCGCTTTCTTAATCGCTTTAGCTGCTTGCTGTCCAACGATCACGCCTGCTTTGTCACTACCTGTCAATGTCACGCCGCGTACTTTGTCATTGCCAATCAATGCTTCTGACTGGTCATGATCAATGATAATCGTACGGAACAAATCACTTGGTAATTCAGACTCGTGAAGAATTTTTTCGATTAGTAGACCAGAACCCGTGACGTTAGACGCGTGTTTTAGTAAAACACTGTTACCTGCCATCAAGTTTGCAATGGTGTAACGGAATACTTGATACGCTGGGAAGTTCCAAGGCTGCATGCCATAGATGATACCGATAGGTTGATACGTCACTAACCCTTTTTTCATGCTTTCGATATCGCGTACATCATCAGCCAAAGAAGCAACACCGTTTTCAGCAGTGTAATCACAGATGGCTTTACAGAGATCAATTTCTTGCATGCTCTGGCTGTGTAACTTGCCGCGCTCTTCAGTCATCAGTTTAGCCAGCTCTTCTTTGTATTCCATCAGCTTATCACCGATAGACTTGATGACGCGACCACGTTCTTCGTGGCTCACTGTACGCCATTCTAGAAATGCGTTATGTGAAGCATCGACAATCTTGTTGACTTCGTCGTTGCTCATATAATTGTAGTTACTGATTTCTTCGCCCGTGGTTGGGTTAATAGTAGTAATGTCTGACATAGTTACTGTCCTTATTATTCGAATTTACATTTGGGATTTATAATCGGGTTTACTGTCACTTATAATTATTTTGCTGTGACAGTTTTAATTATTAAATTTACGTCGATAGCACAATCTATTGGTAGCTCGTTTTCTATCTGCCGTTATCTTAACAAGCTATTTGATTAAGAGTTTTACAATATATTGTGAAGTGTGTTGAAGATGTTAATAGTGTGACTGACTTATTAAGTATAACTAAATATCATATAATAACTCTTAAACGCTATAACACAAAAAACCAGCCTAGTGGCTGGTCTAATAACTATATATAGTGGGAGCTAAAGAAAAATATTTTTATTAAAATTCAGATAATCAAAAATATTCTGCTCTAATAAAAGATAGATTTAACTCACACAAACCAATCAAAACAAATGATTAATAACCGGTATCTCTTGTGGTGGATTTTCTTCTTCAGCAACGACTTGTCGTGCCACATGCATAATTAACTGACGTAACCAGCGATGGGCTGGGTGATGCTGCAACAAAGGAGACCATGCCATCGTAAGCTCAAACTCAGGAATAAAAAACGGCGGATCTTCCATCATAATGCTGTCGTTATTTGCCTGCATTCTTGCCACACGCGTGGGCAAAGTCGCTATCAAATCTTTATTTGCTGCAAGCATAGCAGGCATTTGATAGTGTCGAGTAAAGACACTGATTTGACGTTTTTGCCCAAGGCGCTGTAGGGCCTGATCGATAGATCCTAGTCCACCAGATTTCTCTGGATTAACCCCAAAACCCACACCCATACCGGTTTTAGACACCCATACGTGCTGTGCTTTAAGGTAGTTTTTCAGATTAAAACGATTTGCATAAGGACTTTCAGACGACAGTAAACAACTAAATGTATCACGCCATACCAAAACCTGATGAAAGCTTTGTGGTATCTCATTAAAACGGTTAATCGCCAAATCAACTCGTCCCTGCTCCATATCTCGATAAGAGACGTCTGATGGAGTCAAAAAGTCCAAAATTACATTAGGTGCTTCAGAACGTAGTGCTTTTACCAGCTTAGGTACTAGGGTCGCTTCGGCATAGTCCGATGTCATGATACGAAACACCCGAGAGGTACTATAAGGACGGAATTCAGTACGTGGCTCCAACACTTGGGTCAAATCAGCAAGTATCTCGCGGATACGCGGCTGTAATTCAAGGGCGCGTTCAGTCGGCGTCATACCCTCAGATGAGCGTACCAATAATGGATCATTAAACAGCTTACGCAAACGGCGCAAGATATTACTCATAGCAGGCTGAGTAATCCCAAGCTGCTCGGCTGCGCGAGTGACGTTTTTTTCTCGTAGCAACACATCTAGATGGACTAATAAATTTAAATCAACCCGCTGCAAATTCATATTCGGTTCTCTTGGCTTTTGAATAAACACCATATTAAGGCTGGCATTTGTAGTGCTGCTACGGTGATTTGTGCGCTGTAACAGCATAATTTCATTATTTTTTACTAATTTCGTTCTGTATTTTTCTGTTAACTATCCATTATAACTCATTAAACCTATCGTAAGACCCTGTTATATAAACATTATATCATACAGAAATACCAAAGATAACTATCATAAATTAGATAAATCTTGGTAAGGTGGTTATAGTGAGTTCTATAAAGGATTTGCAGCATAGAGGACGAACGTTAGGTTCATAAGCTGTTTTTATCTAATTAAATATTGTCGCTAAGTAATATATTAATGGTTTTTGTCAGTCGTTAAATACGGTTAATTGACCTCATTATTGTAACATCTCTTGCTACCAATTATGACATCACTGCCTATTAAGTATTTGGACACCTTGTAGATATATAGTGAGAATCGATAAATATTTATAAACCAGCAATTATTTTCAACTGTTGAGTTCAGCAAATTTCTTGTAATAGCCTAGCGGTTTGTTTAGGGTAAATAGAGCTTCGACAGATAAATGATAGACCAAATTTTGTATATTACTTTTTAGCACAAAGGTTTTAGTAAAGCGGATTTTAGTAAAACGACAGACCCATTATTTTAACAATTAACTTATTTGTTTTTACACCCCACCAAGGAGACTATAGATGTCAACTGCATATAAATCAGCGATCGACTTAGTACGTGAATTAAAGCAAAAGCACGGCAACTGGCAGAACATTAGCGAAGTTGATGCTGCACGTATGATGTCACAAAACCGTTTCAAAACGGGTTTGGATATCGCAAAATATACTGCAAAAATCATGCGTCAAGACATGGAAGATTATGACAATGATACGTCTCAGTACACGCAGTCTTTAGGTGCATGGCATGGTTTTGTTGCACAGCAAACTATGTACGCTAAGAAAAAATATTTCGGTACGACTTCTAAAACTTACATCTACCTTTCAGGTTGGATGGTAGCTGCCCTACGCTCTGAGTTTGGTCCACTACCTGACCAATCTATGCATGAAAAAACGTCAGTACCTAAGCTAATCGAAGAAATCTACACCTTCTTACGTCAAGCAGATGCTAAAGTGTTGAACGACTACTTCCGTGAACTAAACGCTGCTGAAGAAGCTGGCCAAGACACTTCAGCTATCCTAGAAAAAATCGAAAACTTTGATTCACATGTTGTGCCAATCATCGCTGATATCGATGCAGGTTTCGGTAATGAAGAAGCCACTTACCTATTGACTAAGCAAATGATCGAAGCTGGCGCTTGTGCCATTCAGGTTGAAAACCAAGTTTCTGATGCTAAGCAATGTGGTCACCAGGCTGGTAAAGTCACTGTGCCACATGAAGACTTCATCTCTAAGCTAAACGCTATCCGTTATGCATTCTTAGAGCTTGGTGTTGAAGATGGCGTTATCGTTGCTCGTACTGACTCTGAAGGCGCATCACTAACGCAAAAAATTCCAGTATCAAATGAGCCAGGCGATCTTGCTTCTAAATACATCGATTTCATCGAAATGGAAGAAGTAACGCTAGAAAATGCTCAAGAAAACGACAGCCTACTTAAGCACAATGGCAAACTAGTACGCCCAGTTCGTCTACCTAACGGTCTATATCAGTTCCGTGAAGAGACCAACATTGACCGTGTTGTACTTGACTGTGTAACTGCTCTAGAAAACGGCGCTGACCTACTATGGATCGAAACACCGACTCCAGACGTAGAGCACATCAAAATGATGGTTGACCGTATTAAAGAGCAACAGCCTAAAGCCAAGCTTGTATACAACAACAGCCCATCATTCAACTGGACGCTTAACTTCCGTAAGCAAGTTATCGCTCAGTGGGAAGAAGAAGGCAAAGATATCTCTGCATACAATAAAGATGACTTGATGAGTGCTGATTACGACGGTACTGAGCTTGATGCAGCCGCTGACGTAGCCGCTAAAAACTTCCAACGTGATGCGTCACGTGAAGCTGGTGTATTCCATCACTTAATCACGCTACCGACTTACCACACGACTGCTCTTAGCGTTCATGAACTTGCTAAAGGCTACTTCGGTGAAGAAGGCATGCTTGCTTATGCAGCTGGCGTACAGCGTAAAGAAATCCGCGAAGGTATCTCTTGTGTTAAGCACCAAGCAATGGCTGGTTCAGACCTTGGCGATGACCACAAAGAAATCTTCTCAGGCGATAACGCTCTGAAAGCTGGCGGCGGCAAGAACACGATGAACCAGTTCTAATAACCGACAGACTAGCAGTATTTATCAAAAAACCGCCCTACATCATGTAGGGCGGTTTTTTATTGCGGTTTAAATAATCAGAGAATGGTAGACTAATAATTGTTTATCACAACCATCGATCAGAGCCATTAGTCAGAATTATTAGGAGCTAATATGCAAGAGATAGAGCTGAAGTTTTTGGTACCAGAGTCACGACTGAAGGGATTAATGCGTCAAACGCACGTTAAATCCTCACAAGTGACACAACTGGCTGCACACTATTACGATACGCCTGACCAACAGCTTGCACAGGCAGGTATCGGTCTGCGTATTCGCAAAGAAGGCGATACATGGGTACAAACCATTAAAGCTGGTGGTGATGGTATCGCGGCACGCTTGGAGCACAATGCCGTACTCGATAATGAGCAAGTACAAATAATGCTCAATAATAATGAGCAAGTACAAATAATGCTCAATAATAATGAGCTGATGCCTGATTTAACGATATATCAAGACACCCCAATCGCTGCAGCATTGGCTGACTTTAAACTCAAAAAGCTAGCAAAGACGCTAACACGACTTTATGTGACTGACGTCGAGCGCACTACGCGGTTGCTAACAGAAAGTAATGAGAATGAAACCGATAACTGTATCGAAATGGCTTATGATCAGGGAGAGATTATTCATGGTACTGATGACTCGCTACGCAAAGCTATTCAAGAGATAGAATTTGAATTGGTGTCAGGAGATTTAGATTTTCTATTTACGACTGCCAAAACATGGTGCAAGCGCTATAAGCTGTGTCTATCTACCGTTACCAAAGCTGAAAACGGTAGCTTACTTATTAACGGACAAAATCACAGTCCAGCAGTCAACGCAAACCTAAGTCAATTGCAAATAGACAAAGACAGCAGCGCACCTGCCTTTATACGTGCGGTCGTACACAATTGCTTATTGCAAATATTACCAAATAGCAGTGCTATCGTCGCTGGCAGTATAGATGACGATCATATTTTGCAGTTGCGGATTGGTATTGATCGCTTGCGTACTGCGTTGAAAGCATTTGCTGACTTCTCTGATGAGATTAACCCTGAATGGCTGCCGATACTAAAGCAAACTGCAACCTTGCTTAGCGACTACTATCAACTTGCTTATATCAATGCACAGATCGAACCTGAGCTACAAGCATGTGGCGCGCCTGCCGTCGACTGGACAGCAGATATTGAAAATATCAAGATCACACCTATCAATACGCTACAAGCCAATGACTTTCAGATAACGCTGTTAGAGCTGATTGCCTTTACTATGAGCGACCCAAGCATTGAACCTCAGACTGATCAGCTTGCCCGCGATAAGCTAACTAAAGTCCTCTCTAAACAATATAAGAAATGCCTTAAGACCAATAAAAAAGCTGACGAAATAAGTGATGAAGTAAGTGTTACCGAGCTTGTGAGCAATGACGTAGATCTAGATGTAAACACAGACATTGCTGATAATGACCAACCTGAAAGCGACCTGCTTAGTCAATTAAAAGATTCGCGTTACATCAGTGAATTTTCCACACCTTTACTAAGCAAGAAAAAAGCTAAAAAGAAAACCAAACGTTGGCTAAAACGGCTAATAAAAGCGCAAAAAGCGTTAGAACAACTGAACGATGATAATCAATATCAGCAGTTTTATGAATTGAAATCAACAACAGATGCTAATGCTTTATATGGTGCAGGTTGGTTTACGGCCATACTGACTGATGACCAGAGTCATATTGATGCATGTTTAGCAAAATTTGCGGATAGCTCAACGTTTTGGTAGAAGTAGGAATATTGTTTTTATGACAAATACTGCTTTCATAAAGTAAAACCACTCCATAAAAAAGACAGTTTGTTATATAACAGACTGTCTTTTTTTATTGTGTTTAAATAGCTCCTGTTAGCGTCATGGCTAAATGTGCAAAACGACCTAGTTAGCAACGATCGTAACGGGCATACCCTCTTCTACTTGCTCAAATAATTCTACGATATCTTCATTACGCATACGGATACAGCCATGTGATAGCGGAATACTCATTGGTTCAGTATCTGGTGTGCCGTGAATATAGATATAGCGCTCATAAGTATCGCAACCACCTTGGCTATTGCTACCTTTGTTTAACCCTTCTTCAAGACCGCTTAACCAAAGAATACGGCTCAATATCCAGTCACGCTTGGGATGTAGCTCACCAAGATTTGTATCGTATATCTCACCTGTCGGTACACGCCCGACAAATACCGCATTCATAGGCTCACTACCACCTATTTTCTGTTCAATCACATGCCTGCCAAGCGGCGTGCAACCACTATCCTGCTGACTACCAATACCATTCTTTGCAGTGGAGACTACATATCTCGCAACCTCAGTCTGCTGCTGGTACAGCGTCAATGTTTGCTCAGCGATATTAATCACGAGTTGTTTATCAAGCGTCTTATTATTGGTCATAAATGCTTCCGACTATCAGTCATTCATCAGATTACTATCAAGGTTATTAGCAAAATGATTGAAAATTTCTATTATCAAGGGATTGTATCAAGACATTTGGCACCGTAATATAGGGGCACACTTTTTGATGCTAGCAGATTATGACGACTATTTCACCGACACGTGTGTCGATGTATGATTTTTTATATCATGATACCCAGCCTATGCTGTCACTTTTGGCCGATGCGGCACAGCTCTCTCTACCGCAAGCTCGCTTAGGGATGGATGCCAGTCTACAAGCCATCGTAAGTGCGCTTCTCGCCTATCAGCAGCGTCATCAGGGACAAGCAGTCAGCAAAAAGCTGTTTGGTCGTAGTGCTGTCAAAGAGTTACGACAGTATAACTCAATGAACTTTGCAACCATTAGCGCCACACTCTACCATCGTCACGATGCAGCAGATGCTGTATTTAGTGATAACGCCCGTGTCATAAAGGCAAGCGAACATATCGCTGAGAAGATTGATGCAACGACGCAGCAGGCTCAAACTCTACTCACCTCTTTATGCGTGATTGTGCTGCGTGAATTGGCTATCCTGACAGAATACAGTCAACTAGACAGTGATGAGATCAATAAATGGTTTGCACTACAACCACAGTTTTTATCAGCGGCACGATTTAGCCCAAAGCATGCGCATACCTCATCTGCTGAGACAGAAAGCAATAGTGACTTGCCCCAATCAACTACTGAAGCTGCTGAAGCGATAGAGAACAACTCAGAGAATAATGCGGAACGTACGTTACTAAATGCTGAGCAGTTATCAAGCATTCCACCTTCTTTTGATCCTTACTGGTATGAACTGTCCGGATTCAAACCTGAAAACTATGAACCTGTGCAAGATATGCAAATGGCAACAGGCAATTATCTAAAAGCCATTGGGCGTTCACCTGACAATCTACAGCAGGGTCGTCACAACGATATGCTAGTATTTACGGAGATGCATGCCGTTGCCTTACCACATCAACGTTGGCTGCTTCAATTAGCCAAAATCTCAGATATCTATCTCAGTCGAAATCGACTGCGCGTTAACTCTGAACCAGCCAATCCGCCTAAACCGCCTTTAGTAAGTTTGGGACTAATCGGCGGCAATAATGATAATACACCAACCACCACTAGTGAAAAGCCCATCGAATATGAGGCTTCCACACCGCTATGGAAAAATCCTGTCATTCTTATCATCATACTTGTCGTTGGTGTCCTTGGTGCACTCGCTACTTTAAAATACCAGTCGCAAAAATCTGATGGAGCCATCCTGGCAACTGAAGAAGTATTAGAACAAGATGCTATTGATGAGCGTCAACAGCAAGATGTAGCCATCGTCATGGTAGATGAAGATGAATCTAACGTTACAGAGACAGAAAAAGCTGAGTAAAAATCTTTACTATTAAGACAGCTATTCTAAAAGTGATGGTTTTAGCAATCATTTACTAACCATAAAAAAAGAGACCCTATCAACATAGAGTCTCTTTTTTATTATGCGATCTAAGTTATGAATTGGCTATCAGTAGCCCAAAAACTTACTTAGATAAATCGCGACCACGGCTAGCTTCGATAGCTAGACGTAAGCCATTTAGACGGATAAAGCCTTCTGCGTCTTTTTGATCATAAGCGCCTGCATCATCTTCGAAAGTGGCAATTTTTTCATCAAATAATGAATCGTCAGATTTACGGCCGACGACGCTCACGCTACCTTTATACAGTTTTACACGTACAGTGCCGTTGACGTATTCTTGTGATTTGTCAATCAATGCTTGTAGCATCATACGCTCAGGGCTGAACCAATAGCCATTGTAGATGATTTTTGCGTAGCGTGGCATTAGCTCATCTTTTAGATGGGCAGCTTCACGATCAAGCGTTAGTGATTCGATACCGCGATGCGCTTTTAGCATAATCGTGCCCGCTGGCGTCTCGTAGCAACCACGTGATTTCATGCCGACGTAACGGTTTTCAACGATATCTAAACGGCCGATACCATGTTTGCCGCCGATTTCGTTCAACTTAATCATGACTTCATAAGGCTTAAGTGCTTCACCATCGATAGCAACGATGTCGCCTTTTTCGTATTCTAGTTCTAGATACTGTGCTTCATCAGGTGCTTCTTCTGGGCTAACAGACCAGCGCCACATATCATCTTCTGCTTCAGTATATGGTTCTTCTAGGACACCGCCTTCATAAGAGATATGCAGTAAGTTTGCATCCATTGAGTAAGGAGATTTTTTCTTATTGCCCGCATAATCGATTGCGATATCATGCTCTTCAGCATATTTCATCAAGCTTTCGCGGCTTGATAGATCCCACTCGCGCCAAGGAGCAATAGTTACTACGTCTGGTGACAAAGCGACAGCACCTAGCTCAAAACGAACTTGGTCATTGCCTTTACCAGTCGCACCATGGCTGATAGCATCGGCATTATGCTCTTTAGCAATCTCAACCAAACGCTTGGCAATCAATGGACGAGCAATAGACGTACCTAGTAAGTACTCACCTTCGTAAATGGCGTTAGCACGGAACATAGGAAATACATAATCACGAGCGAACTCTTCGCGCAAATCTTCGATATGGATATGCTTGATACCCATTGCTTGAGCTTTGGCTCGTGCTGGCTCAACTTCTTCGCCTTGACCGATATCAGCGGTAAAGGTGATTACTTCCGCATCATAAGTTTCTTGTAGCCATTTAGCGATGATTGAGGTATCAAGACCACCTGAATAAGCCAAGACAATTTTATTGATATTTTTTGGATCAAGTTGAGCCATGAATAACTCCCATTATGAAATATAGTTTTAGAAAAGGCGACGATCAAATCAAAAGCAAGTCGAACGATAATTACCTGCTCAGTGTACATCATATTTACTATGGGCAAAAGTCTAACTGCCATAAGGCGTGCGCTTTTGACTTAAATTCTAGTCAACCTCATTTTTGCCACTAGAATTTAAACATCATTTAACGACAAGATATTAATCTTAGCCCGATGAATTATGTACAGATATCTAGCCTTATATTTAGTCAAGTGGGCAAATCTGTTATGATAGACCCACAGTAACACTCCCTTTTGTTTCCTTTATTTGACGATATAGAGCGCTTTGACACTATGACTGATTCGATTAGAGAATTGACCATCCTTCAGCCAGATGACTGGCATATTCATTTGCGTGACGATCTCGCCTTGAGCACGACCGTACCTCATGCAGCAAGCAGCTTTAACCGTGTCATCTGTATGCCAAACCTTGTGCCTCCAGTCAAAAATGCGCAGGATGCTATTGCTTACCGCGCACGTATCATGGAGCAATTAGCAGCAAGTGATTTAAGTCTTGAGCGCAAGTCAGCTTTTGATCCACGTATGACTCTATACTTAACGGATAACACCACTGCCCAAGATATCGAGTTGGCAGCGCAGTCAGGTATCGTACAAGCTGTCAAACTCTACCCTGCTGGAGCGACTACCAACTCTGCAGACGGCGTCACCAACATCAATGCCTGCGTCGATGTCTTTGAAGCATTAGAAAAGTACAACTTGCCACTACTGATACATGGCGAAGTGACACAAGACCATATAGATATATTTGATCGCGAAAAGCGTTTCTTAGATGAAGTGTTGGCACAAATTATCGTGAAATTCCCTACGTTGAAAATAGTAGTAGAGCACATCACTACCAGCGATGCAGCAGATTTTGTATTGTCACAAGGTAACCATGTTGCTGCCACTATTACGCCGCAGCATTTGATGTTTAACCGCAATCATCTATTGGTTGGTGGTATCAAACCGCATTTTTATTGCCTACCTATCTTAAAGCGTGAGAGCCACCAAAAAGTGCTATTAGATGTGGCCACTAGTGGTAATCCAAAGTTTTTCTTGGGTACTGACTCTGCGCCACATGCAACAGACAAAAAAGAAGCCGCTTGTGGCTGTGCCGGTTGCTATAGTGCAGCCACGGCGCTGCCTTTGTATGCGACCGCCTTTGATAGTGTTGGAAAAATAGACAAATTAGAGGGCTTTGCCAGTCGTTTTGGTGCTCAGTTCTACGGCTTACCTCTAAATGAAAGCACTATCACGCTTGTCAACACGCCTATGCAAGTACCTACTGACTATCCTTATTTTGATGGTGCATCATTGACGCCCTTGATGGCAGGTGAGACGCTACCTTGGTCGATTAAGGCTTAACGCCCGCAAAGTTTAGCATTCAATAAACGACCTATTATTTTGTCCTATGATATTAATGATACCTTTGTAGTAGATTTCTTTGTACTAAAGGTGCAGTTAGTATCATAGGATGTTTATTTTTTATTCAATATATTAGTACGACTGATAAAAGTGATTTAACTTTATATGACCAATCAAAACATAGCGACCTTGCCTGACGAAGACTTATCAAACCCTAAATCTGCCAGTCTTGATGCTACTCTAAGCACTTCTACTGAAGATGCAGCTTCAGTGACAGATGAGCAAGCGCCTATGGCCTTAAAAGACCGCTTTCGCAAGTTCTTGCCTGTCGTCGTCGACGTGGAAACAGCAGGTTTCAATGCCCAGACCGATGCACTGTTAGAAATTGCCTGTATTCCCGTCTTAGTGAATGAACAAGGTGTATTTTATCCAGGTGAAGCTTTTAACGCTCATATCGAGCCTTTTGAAGGCGCAAACTTAGAGCCAAGTGCGCTTGCCTTTACCGGTATTGACCCTAAAAACCCAATGCGCAAAGCTATTGCTGAAGATGAAAAAACAGCATTGCGCCGAATCTTTAAAGGGTTAAAAGACGTACGCCGTGACGAAGAATGCCGTCAATGTGTCTTAATTGGACACAATGCCCATTTTGACTTGGCTTTCTTAAATGCAGCTGTGCTACGAACCAATAGCAAAAACCACAATCCATTTCATAACTTTTCAGTATTCGATACCGTCACCTTATCAGCATTAGCTTTTGGTCAAACCGTCCTAGCACGCGCTTGTAAAGCAGCAGGGTTAGAGTTTGATGGTAAGAATGCTCACTCAGCTCTGTATGACACTCAAAAGACTGCTGAACTATTCTGTCATATACTGAATAACTATCCCATGTTGGCCAATGCGCTGCATAATGAAGACGCGAAAGAAGAGTCAACTGATAACGACAGTCAATAAGTCACATATCCTATATTGCCAATCATACATAATAGTGCTATTTGTAATACTTGATGACTTTGACATCTTGATTTGGCAATCAATAGGGATATGATTGATATCATAATAAATAGACGGAACTATTTTCGTGATGAAAAACGTAGTTGTTTTATTCGATATGAATAACGGTCTGATGATAAAATATCACTCTTAAGCGATGTAGTTATATCCTATAGATGGTTTAAGTTGCTCACACTGTCTTGATAGCAAGCACTATCAAGATTAATAGGAGGGACTTTATTATGGATCCACAGCTCAAGTTATGGGGCACCATTCTCGGCTATATGCTGCTCGCATTGACGATTAGCGCCTGTACTTCTTTATGGATTCGCTATCATTTAAAGCGAAATGACCTGCATCCACGTCGCGCAATTAAAAAAAGATATTTAATTTTAAAAAGACGTAGAAAAAGGCTTGACAGGAAGCGCCGACGCTATTAAAATACGCACCACTTCAGCATAAATGGTGAAAGCAGTTGAAGTGTTGTTACTAGTCCCCATCGTCTAGAGGCCTAGGACACCGCCCTTTCACGGCGGTAACGGGGGTTCGAATCCCCCTGGGGACGCCACTATTTGGCGTCACTTGTTAGCATTAGATTAGACTAACAAGCGTACCACCAAAACCCAGTTCATAATTTATTATGAACTGGGTTTTTTTATGTCTCTCCTTAAGAGCCAACTTATTTTTTTAAATAAAAAAGCCAGCATCAATTGAATGCTGGCCTTTTTTATTTGGTTGTCTTATTAATTATAAATATAGCTTGGCTCAATGGGTACTTTATTCATATCTATCGATTACAGCAGTAACCATAGCAACGTAGCAACTATCATCAATCCCAATATCGTCTGGATTAAAAAGAACGCTTGATGCTGCCCTACAACCTTACTTAAAGTGACCCCTAGCGTACTATATTTGACAGGAGGCGTATCAACGTTACCTGTTCTCGTTTGCTCTTCATAGTAGCCCTGCAATATGTCCAAGAACTTCTGCCACTCATTAGAATCCCACTCATACGGCTTGAATGGCATTAACTTTTTAAGCTCAGGCTCTTTAGTCATCCAACGCTCAAGGGTAATCGAACGTAATGACCAACTGGCAAAACGGCGTTTGGTAATTTCAGAAAAATCTAAAATCTTTAATTCTTTATGTCGATCATCTACCAACAAACGATTTTTTAGATTGGTTAGTGCCTGCTCTGAGCCTTCGACACACTGTAAAAAGTAGCCATTGCCATAGCAAAGAATACCCGTGACATTATCTATTTGATTGCGTTCAACCGCGGTCTCTGAGATATCATTAAGCGTACTAGGACTTGAAAGACCAGTAGAGGTAATCCGGCTTATATATACAAGCTGGCAGAGATCTGGCGTTACTGGATTTGTTGAATCGTTGATTGTTGACAATCAGCTTCTCCCTATTATCAGGTAAATGTCGCTAAAACAATCATACTAACTTCAGAAAAAATATAGAGACAACATAACTAAGTGTAATGAATCGGTCTGATATATTATTGATTTTATAAGTTTTTATATTAATTGTATTAAGTTAGTTACATCATAGGTTAGTTTGGTCATTAAAGCAACCTATTACTGGACATAGGCCCGCTCAGACACAAAAAACATATGTAATAACCATATTATATTCCAAAGTAGATTATATATATTCTGGGTATAGGCTTTAGTAATAGATTATTTTTGGATTCATTAATTTTTAAGAATAGTACAGAAAAGTCTAACGAGGATATAGTGGCTACTGAAGCCATAATTCTTATCATGGCCACCATTAAGTATAAAAGGAGTAAAACTGATGCTCGTTAGCGGAAGCAGAGTTGAAACTAAGACTGAAGCGCCATAATCGCTGTTAACAGTACCGCATCATCAGGATAGGTCAGTTTTATATTCTGGCGACTACCAGAGACTAAGCGGATTGGTAAATCTAGTTGTTCAAAAGCACTGGCCTCATCTGTGATGCTGAGCTGGTGCTCAAACACATGTTTTAGGACTTTTTTCAATTGACCTAAGCGAAAAACTTGCGGGGTTTGTGCTTGCCACATGTTGCTACGATCAATGGTAGTTTTGGTATAAGAATGTGGACGACTCTCTTCTGCGGAGGTAACTTGCTGATAGGAAGCTTTTAACGTATCGGCCACTGGTGTCGCTAGAATAGCGCCGTAAGGCTCCAGCATCGCTGCTTCAATCACTTGATCGATATCTACATTCGGTACAGCGGGACGTGCTGCATCGTGAATAAGCACCAAATCTGAATCATCAGCACCTGTCTGACTAATTGCCTCAACGCCCGACTGTACTGACTGCCAACGCTCTGCTCCGCCGACTGCATATCGTACAGGAAGTGCAAACTTTAATTGTTGAGCCGTGCTGTCATCGGCTGATATGACCAATAGACACTTATCAATGTAATCGCTATAAGCAAGTCGTGCCACGCTATGCTGCAACAGCGTCTGACCTTCTAGCATTGTATATTGCTTGGCGATAGATGCACCAAAACGGCTGCCGCGACCAGCTGCGACGATCATGGCATGTATATTAGGGGTTGTATTCATAGTAGTGTACTCATGGTTTGAGCCCATGACAGTATATGTAGAGAGGAATAAATCAGATGTTAAGTATGATGAATGGTGTCAGATAACAACACTATGATGCTGCATCATGAAAATTAATTCATGTCGTAAAAGTTAGTATATCCGTGAAAGTTAGTGTATTTATAAAGCTAATAGTTGCTGTGCGTGGTTGGTGCGGTGGATACTTGGACAAAAGTCTCATTCGGTTTGATTAAACCTAAATCTAAGCGAGCATGCTCTTCTACGGCCTCAAGCCCCGTTTTCAAATCTTGAACATCGGTGCGTAATAGATTATTTGCCGCAACTTGATTGTCATTCAAACGTTGTTGCTCTTCGATTTGAGCTGTCAACTTGTTGTGTTCAAAACGGCCATTTTCACCCAACCAATACTGATATTGCAATCCTAAAAGCACTGCAACGGCTAAAGCAAGTAGTATAAATTGGCTAAAATATTTCATAAGGTGATAACGCCAAACGGTATAAAAGAGGATAGTAAAATTTAAGCTGATTAGGCGATATACAAATGATTATATATCGCCCAAATATTGACTTCAGCTAATGAGTCTAGGCTTTTCAACGTATATTACGCTAAAAAGCCAGTCAGATTTTTAGCCACGTAGACCGATAAACTCTTCACGGCCACGATAGCTTGCACGTACTTGCTGCTCGATACGTAGCAATTGGTTGTACTTCGCTACTCGGTCTGAACGACATAGTGAGCCAGTTTTGATCTGGCCTGCCGCTGTACCAACTGCCAAATCTGCAATGGTGCTGTCTTCAGTTTCACCTGAACGATGTGAAATGATGGTTGCATAGCCATTTTTCTTAGCCATATAAATCGCATCTAGCGTTTCTGACAAGGTGCCAATTTGATTAAATTTAATCAAAATTGCATTGGCAATGTGCTTATCAATACCTTCTTGCAAGATCGCAGGATTGGTCACAAACAAATCATCACCAACCAATTGGACTTTATCGCCAATCTGCTCGGTCAAATACTTCCAGCCATCCCAATCCGACTCATCAAGACCATCTTCGATAGAGATAATAGGATACTGACGTGCCAGCCCAACTAGGTAGTCTGAAAACCCTTGGCTATCAAAGGCTTTATTACCTTCGCCTGCCAAAACGTATTGACCATTTTTGTAAAACTCACTAGCCGCACAATCTAGCGCAAGATGAATATCTTCACCAGCTTTATAGCCAACTTGCTCAATCGCCTGCATGATAACCGTGATAGCTTCTTCGTTGCTACGTAGGTTCGGTGCAAAACCACCTTCATCACCAACGGCAGTGTTTAGACCTTGTGATTTCAACACAGACTTTAAGCTATGGAAAATTTCTGTACCAGCACGTAGCGCTTCTGAGAAGCTAGTGAAGCCCACAGGCTCAATCATAAACTCTTGGATATCAACCGTGTTGTCCGCGTGCTCACCACCGTTCAAGATGTTCATCATCGGCACAGGCATGGTCAACGACGTTTGGTTACGTAGATTGGCAATGTATTGATGTAATGGCAGATTCTGTGACTTGGCTGCCGCTTTGGCTGTAGCAAGTGACACAGCTAGCATGGCATTGGCGCCCAAGCTTTCTTTGTTTTCTGTACCATCTAATGCAATCATGGCATCATCAATGGCCTGTTGCTCAGTCACATCTTTGTCAATCAAGGCGCTGCGGATTTGACTGTTGACATTAGAAACGGCTTTTTTGACGCCTTTACCCATAAAGCGGGTTTTGTCGCCATCACGTAGCTCAAGCGCTTCACGTGAGCCTGTTGATGCGCCACTTGGAGCAGCAGCACGGCCGACAGTACCGTCAGCTAAGATAACATCAGCTTCGATAGTTGGATTGCCGCGCGAGTCTAAAATTTCACGAGCGCGAATGTCTTTAATTGCGGTGACGTTGTTGGTTTCTTCAGCGTACATAATGTCTGTTAATTCCTTTGGTCATGCCAAGTTTGTGAGATAAATAACGGCAGCTAGCATACAAAAAAGATAAAGCAAAATATCATATAGCGCGTAATCCTAAAAACCCTTCATACCTTTCCATCTTGTGGCTATAGTTACCCAGCAATTAGAGGTGTATCAAGCAGATTAATAGTCGGCTATAGTGCTTGGCATCATAGCATATATTTTACCAAACTTCCCTTATCTTACACCGACTTGCCGTCATAAAAACAATCTTAGAGATACATATATGCGGTGGTTGCCTCTTTTATATTTGTAGAATACCTAAGCAAATATGATAGCTACTATTTCGCTATGCGCTTATTATCCGTATGAGAGGTGGATACCGTATTATCTAACTCAATCTCTGTCTTAAACCGTGTCAATCGTAGTGCATTCATGAGTACTGAGATGGAGCTAAGCGCCATAGCAGCGGCTGCAATCATCGGATTTAAAAACCCAAATGCCGCAAGCGGAATACCAAGACAGTTATAAATGAAGGCAAAAAATAGATTTTGTTTAATATTGCGTAGCGTTGCTTGAGCGATTTTTTGTGCCGCATCGATATGCATGAGCGACTCGCCCATGAGACGTGCAGAGGCACTATGCTGCGCGACATCAGTCCCCTCAAACATCGCAAAACTGGCATCGGCAGTAGCCATCGCTGGCGCATCGTTGACACCGTCTCCTGCCATCGCTACCTTATGACCAGCAGTTTGCAATAGTGCAATTTGGCTGGCCTTGTCACGTGGGCTCATCTTGCCATAAGCCTTATCAATACCCAACTGCCCTGCTACATGATCGACGACGGACTGCTTATCACCACTCATCAAAATGACATTGATACCCGCATCTTGTAGTGCAGCGATTGCTTGCGACGTATCTGCTTTTAAGTCATCGGCTAGTGCAAACGCACCTAGTGGCTCATCATTGATACTAATCGCAACGGTACTGGCAATTTGCCATACTTTTGGCATGAATCTTGGCAACGTCAAGTTCGCAAACTCTGCCGTACCTACTTTTATCAGCCCAAGACCTTCGATATTTGCTTGTATACCAGCGCCTTTTATCACACTGATGTCAGTCACATTAAATAGAGATAGTTGACGGTCTTTAGCCGTATTGATCAGAGCTGTTGCTAATGGATGACTGGCGTGCGCCTCGACACTGGCAGCAATCTGCAACACATCGTCAACGGCCAGTGACTTATCCACCATGACCTGATCAACGATAGTCGGCTTACCAATGGTCAGCGTGCCTGTTTTATCAAGTACCACCGTATCAATATTACCTGCCGCCTCGAGACTTTGCGCATCTTTAAACCATACACCATGACGCGCCGCCACACCCATACCAGCCATGATCGCCGCTGGCGTGGCCAAGCCAAGCGCACAAGGACAAGCAATGACCAATACCGATACGGCGTGCATTAGTGCAGTATCAACCATACCTGTCAGCCACCATGTGACTCCAAAGGTAACCAACGCAATCGTTACCACTACAGGGACAAAAATAGCCGTTACTCGATCCGCGAGACGCGCTAGATTGGCTTTTGAACCTTGTGCATCACTCAATGCTTGCACCATATCACCCAGCTTAGTATCACCGCCCTTCGCACTGACACGGTATAGCAGACTGCCATTCTCTACCAAAGCACCTGCCAGCAATCCATCGCCTTGTTCTTTTTTGAGAGCTACCGACTCGCCAGTTAAATGACTCTCCACGCACCAGCCGCTGCCTTCTATGACGGTACCATCTGTAGCGACACGGCTGCCTTGTTTTGCACGTAGGACGTCACCTACTTGTACATCAGATAACGCAATATTATGAAATTCACCATTTGGCTGCTGCTGCTCTACTTCATCAGGTGTCAATGACAATAATAAATCAATACTGTTTAGGCTGTGCTTCTTGGTACGTTCCTCAAGATATTTACCTGTACGTACAAAGGCAATGACCATCACCCCTGCTTCAAAATATACGGCTGGGCTATTACTCGCACAGTGTTCGCCCAAATGCCCACTTTGCAATAGACTGTTTAAAGTACCATCGCCATGCGTGAGCCAAAGATAAGTCGAATACGCCCATATCGTCACTGTACCAATGACTACCAACACATCCATATTGGCAAGGCCGCCCTTTATAGATGCCCATGCGCTCTTATAAAATGGTAACGCTAAACCAAACTGTACTACAGTCGCTAAAATAAATTGAACCCAGACTGGCGGCATCCACGCCATGCCAAAACCCGTCAACATACCTGCCATACCCACTAAAAATGGCACCAAACAAACCCATAATCCGATTAAACGCCATGGGTATTGAGTGGCAGTATCTTCGTCAGTCTGAGCAAATAAGCTATCGGCTGCCTGCACATTAGCGACAAAGCCTGTTTTATTCACCCACTCTGTCACCTGTTCGGGCGTCGTCTGGGTTGGATCATAATCAACATTGGCAGTCTCGCCAGCAAAACTCACACTTACCTCGTACACCGAAGGCTTTTTGCTAAGCACCTTCTCGATTCTTGAGGCGCAGGCCTGACAAGTCATGCCGTCAATCGCTAATTGCAAATGCGCGCGTTGCGGTGTCAGTGACGTGTTGGACTCAACATCAGTTTCGACATCATAAGACTCATTTTTGGTAGTACGGGTGGTATCGTTCATAAATAAAACTCGTCATGGTGCCTATAAATTTGTAGGAACCACGATAAAATATCAGTGGGTGGGCAAAAAATTCAAATAAAGCAATTAGGTTATATTGTATTCAGTATGAGTATTTTAGACAAAGTAGCTATTTATCAAAGTATTGAGACTGAATGCTCATAATCGTTAATCATTAAAAAACCAGCTATCATGCTTGTAATAACATGTTAGCTGGTTCTGTAAATAAGTGATGAGATTTATGAGTTAGCAACTGTCGTCTCAAATCCCGCATCGTCAATAACTGAAGCAATAGCCTCTGCACTGGTTTTGCTATCATCAAAGGTTATCGTCGCTAGGTTATCAGCGAGGTCAACAGTAATAGTCTCTAATCCATCAATATCAGCTGTTGCTGTATGTACGCTTGCTACGCATCCGCCACAAGTCATACCGTCAATTTTAATAATACGTGTTTGATCTGCCATATTGGGCTCCTTATTTTTATTAGTAATGAGCAACTCTAATAGTGATTCTGTTAATGCTTACTTTAATATTTTTTAAATTATCAAAGTAAGAGCAACTATCAAAGCTACATTAAATAAGCATAAGCCCTATTACCCTCGACAACAAGACCGTTTGGTTGTTACTTTATTAACGAGATGCTATTAACGAGACAGTAACTTATTAATAAAAACGTAAAAGAGCGCATCAACAAATTTATAGCAATAGCTATTTGTAATTATAAATCGTTATGGTGCGGGTTCTGTGGTGAATCAATCGGAAATGGCTGAGTCACATAGTCCACCATACTAATCGCCGCCGTCAAGGCATGGATACTAGTATCTGTATCCTCATAGCTTACCGTTGCGACATTATGCTTAGGATCCAAACTAATAGCCGTCACGCCTGAGATGTTTTTAAGAGCGGTCATCACACTATTTAAGCCTTCTGCATCATCGATATTTTCGATGCTTACTTGCGCCATTTGAATTGCCATTGTATAGCCCTCTTATTACGTACCGTATCAATGAGTATCCAATACTTCAAAACCTTTGACCAAATCATCAATTTGCTTAAGCTGACGTAAGAAAGGCTCTAGTTGGCTCATACGCAGCGCACATGGACCATCACATTTTGCAGTTTCTGGGTTTGGATGCGCTTCTAAAAATAACCCTGCCAATCCTGTAGCCATACCTGCACGGGCAAGCGTTGTAATCTGCTCACGACGTCCACCAGCGCTATCACTACGTGCACCTGGCTGTTGTAAGCTATGCGTCACGTCAAAGAATACCGGTATATCCATCTGCTTCATAGTATCAAAACCAAGCATATCCACGACCAAATTATTATAGCCAAAAGCACTACCACGCTCACAAAGTATCAATTTATCATTACCACCCTCTAGGCATTTATTGACGATATGACGCATCTCGTGAGGGGCTAAAAACTGCGCCTTTTTGATATTAATAATGGCATCTGTTTTTGCCATCGCATGCACTAAATCTGTCTGACGCGACAAAAATGCAGGTAGCTGAATAATATCGGCCACTTCAGCGACTGGTGCTGCTTGATGTGGTTCATGCACATCAGTGATAATCGGTACTTGGAATTTTTCTTTGATCTGACCTAGCCAATCGATACCCTGCTCTAAACCGGGCCCACGATACGAATGCAGACTTGAGCGATTGGCTTTATCAAAGCTTGCTTTAAAAACATAGCCGATACCCAAGCGCTGGCAAATATCAACATACTGCTCAGCAATCTCAAATGCCAATTCTTTAGACTCTAAAACATTCATACCACCGAACAATACAAACGGCTGGTCGTTACCAATGTTAATCGTATCGTTGTTAGGAGTGTTGAGCATGATATGTGATTGTGCGGTCAATAAGTTTTCCATGAAGCCATTACCTCTTATTTTGTTATTAATATGTCTGTCCCATATTGTAACCGATAGGCTGATTAAAAAAAGTATGCAAGCGTAATTAGACGTCATTAGTAAAGATGATTGCTGATTAATAACAACAAACAGCCTGAATTAAACAAAAAAAAGACCAATCCGAAGATCAGTCTTTTTTTATAATAAACGCTTTCAATATAGATTACATTTTGAGAGCTATTTTGCTTCGTTGTGGTTCTTAGCCGCTTTTACAAAGCTATTAAACAATGGATGACCACCACGTGGTGAGCTAGTGAACTCTGGATGGAACTGTACAGCAACAAACCATGGATGCTCAGAAATCTCAACCGACTCTACCAAATGCTGCTTGGCAGAATAACCAGATATGGTCATACCTGCTTGCTCTAGCGGCTCGATATAACGATTGTTCATCTCATAGCGATGGCGATGACGCTCAGTGATATTGCTCGCACCATAAATTTGGCTTAGCTTACTACCAGAAACCAGCTCTGCTTGCTGTGCGCCTAGACGCATCGTGCCACCAAGGTCTGAATCATCACTACGAATCTGTAGCTCGCCGCGCTCATCTAACCATTCAGTGATCAGACCAATGATAGGCTCAGCTGTCTTACGATCAAACTCAGAAGAGTTGGCGTTAATGTTAAGTACGTTACGTGCATACTCAATCACAGCCAACTGCATACCAAGGCAAATGCCTAAATACGGAACATTGTTTTCACGAGCATAAGTGATGGCTTTTATCTTACCCATCGTACCGCGCTCACCGAAACCGCCTGGTACTAATATAGCATCAGCATCGTTTAGCTGCGCAAGTAAAGTGTCGTCATCTTCTAGACGTTCAGCGTCGATATAGTCAATCTTCACGTCTACTTTATGAGTGATACCTGCGTGAAGCAATGCTTCGTTAATAGACTTATAAGCATCTGGAAGCTCGACATATTTGCCAACCATCGCAACAGTAACTGTTCCTTCGGGATTCAACTGAGCTTCAACCACTTTATCCCAATCGCTCAAATCAGCTTCAGGCACATCAAGACCGAAACGCTCACAGATTAGATCATCAAGATCCTGCTCGTGCAATGTACGCGGTATCTGATAGATACTTTGTGCATCTTCACACATAATGACCGCACGCTCTTCAACGTTAGTAAATAGAGCAATCTTACGACGGTTGTCTTGTGAGATATGATGGTCAGAGCGGCAGATTAAGATATCAGGCTGTAGGCCAATAGAGCGCAGCTCTTTTACTGAATGCTGCGTTGGCTTGGTTTTGGTCTCACCCGCACTAGCAATATACGGTACTAAAGTAAGATGCATTAGCATGGCTCTATTACGGCCAAGCTCTACTTGCATCTGACGTACGGCTTCCATGAATGGTAGTGACTCGATGTCACCTACCGTACCGCCAATTTCGATAATAGCAATATCATAGCCCTCGCCGCTAGCAAGAATCTTGCTTTTGATCTCATCCGTAATATGCGGAATAACCTGTACCGTACCGCCAAGGTATTCACCGCGACGTTCTTTATTTAAAACATTTTGATAAATACGGCCACTGGTGAAGTTATTACTTTTACTCATCTTTGAGTGACGCAAGAAGCGCTCGTAATAACCCAGATCTAAATCGGTCTCTGCGCCATCTTCAGTGACGAATACTTCACCATGCTGAAACGGACTCATCGTACCTGGATCAACGTTAATATACGGATCCATTTTGGTCATCGTGACAGTCACGCCACGTGCTTCTAAGACCGCTGCAAGAGAAGCTGCGGTGATACCTTTTCCTAGTGAGGACACTACCCCACCGGTCACGAATATAAACTTGGTCATAGTACTCTGTCGGTAATTGGTAAAGAAGGATTTTACTAAAAATACGCCATAAAATATAGGGCAAAAGCGCAAACTCTTTAAAACACTCAGTTTTTAACGCTTAATTGTCATAAGTGCGTAATCATCGTAAATACGTAGCTATTATAACCCACTGCGGCTTTAAAAAGGTCACAACAAAAAAACTCACCCCGAAGGATGAGTTTTTTATAATACGTTTTCTAATGTTTAGATTAGAATTTGTATTCTAGACCAGCACCGACCACGAAGACGCTAGCATCACCACGCGCTCTGACAAGAATATCTTTATCACCGTCATCTTGACCAGCAATGAAAAGATCATTTTTTAAGTCTGCAGTGTTATTACCGACATAAGCATGTGCAATTATATTCTTTCTAAAGCTATATTTACCGCCTACGACGATTTGATCTGAATTATTTTCATTAATGCCTCTTAAGTTATCCGTTTTATTGTACTGTGCATATATTGAGGCTGGACGAGCGAGGTTACTTAGACCCATCTCAGCACTTAATATCAATCCTTTTTCAGTTTCATTAGTATCATCAAAATCAGCTTGTTGGTATAGAGCGCCCACTTTTACTGGATAAGCAACATAATTACTTAGATCGACAGTAGCCGTCCCACGGATCATATCGCCGCCCGTATTAGTACTACTGGGATTTTTAGTAGCCAGATCACTCTGATAAGCAACACCAGCCGTAAAGCCATTGCCTGGATTAAATAGTAATGAGGCACCATAGCCGCTGTCACGACTATTATCGTCAGATATAAAGTCTTCATCAGCACCATACTGCAACGCAAGCTCTAATGGTAACTCATTGTATTTAGGCGCTTTCCAGACGATAGAGTTATTAACTCGGTAACCATCAGCTAAGGTTAAAGCATTGGCTAGTGTATTTTTGCTTAAACTACTAGCACCCACATTGTCCCAGTAACCTTCATTGACCGTGACATTATCGATATAATCAACGACTGAGTAGTTACGACCAAAGCGGAATTCGCCAAGGTCTTTATTCTTTAGACCCAGATAAGTATCACGGCTTTTAAAACCGATGTTACTGCTGCCACTATCATCAACCTTGATTCCATACTCTAATTGGTAGATCACATCAGTATTGGCAGTCATGGCTTCAGAACCTTTGAAACCAATACGTGAAGATTTTGATGCGATTTCTACTGAACTGTTGTCTTCATTAATGCTTATACTACTATCGTCCATAGCTTCTCGTTCGAATGAAGCATTGACATAGTTGGCGGTAACAAATGCTTTGCCATAAACAGTCGGTGCCGCTTGAGCTGTAGATACTAATAGCATTGCGACTGATGAGGCTAAAAATAGTTTTTTCAAAAGACATCTCCACTTTACAATTTTTTTGATAAATTGGTTAAGATTGGCCGATATATATAATGGCAGGGTGACTACCCTATAGAACATTTATATATATGAGCTAGAAGCATTACTTAGACACAACTTTACCAACCAAATATTACAGTAAGGTGAAAAAACCAAAATTTACACAAATGTTATTATTAATTTTACGGATTCTGTTATTTAAGACACGCTGTTGTTCAAGACACAGTATTGATTACAAAACAAAAAAACCCACCCCGAAGGATGAGTTTTTTATTTAGATTCTAATGGTTAGATTAGAATAAGTACTCTAGACCACCACCGATAGCGAGTACATCAATATCACCACGTAAGTCGATTTCATTAACATTGCCGTCTTCGTCTCTCGAACCAAAACGACCATTGTTTAATTCCGCTGAATTTAGACCAGCATAGGCATGAGCGATCATATTATTTTTAAACGCATATTTGCCACCTACAACGACTTGATTTGAGTCATTATTCTCAAGACCACTGATATTGTCGGTTTTGTCATACTGAATATAAACAGAGGCTGGACGGGCAAAATTCGAAAGACCCATTTCAGCACTCACCACTAAACCGTCCTCTGTTGCAGTAGTAGTACCGGCATAGTCAGCTTCTTGATATAGAACGCCTAACTTTACAGGAGCTGCGATATATTTACCTAAATCGACGCTAGCACTGCCACGGATAATATCACCACTAACACTCATGTCTTGCTCATAAGCAATACCAGCGGTAATGCCTGTACCTGGATCAAACATCAATGAGGCACCATAGCCTGCGTCACGATCACTCTCAGATATAAAGTCTTCATCAGCACCATACATCAGCGCAAGCGCTAATGGTAGGTCATTGTATTTAGGCGCTTTCCAAACGATTGAATTATTGATACGGTTACCAACGGTCGGGGTCAAAATATTAGCAAAGCTGTCGTTGTTGTTCAGAGTACTAGAGCCAAGATTATCCCAATAACCTTCATTAACTGATACGTTATTGATATAGTCAATGACTGTGTAGTTACGACCAAAGCGGAATTCACCGAAGTCTTTATTTTTTAAACCTAAATAAGTATCACGACTTTTGAAGCCAATGTTATCGCTACCACTATCATCAACTTTAACGCCGTACTCTAATTGGTAAATTACGTCAGTGTTGGCCGTTATCGCTTCAGAGCCTCTGAAGCCTAAACGTGAAATATTAGAATTAACTTGTAATGAACCGTTGTCTTCATTAATTCTGTTATTATTATCCATATTCTGACCATCAATTTCAGCATTAACGTAATCAGTAGTAACGAATACTTTACCATAAACGGTAGGTGCTGCCTGTGCTGCAGATACAGATAGGGCGGCGATTGCTGTCGCTAAAAGTAGTTTTTTCATGGGGGTATCTCCACTTTACAATTTTAGTAATGAGCAAGCTATTATTAGCTGGCGCCCATATTGGTATCGTCACAAATCCTCAAAGATATAATGTGTAACTGGCTACCGAGATTAGTCAGAAACAAGTGTGGCGAATTTCTATTACAGTTAAGATAAAAAACCATGACTCACATGACTGGGATCGAAATCGTAACTGCCATGTAAACTTAAGTCTTATGCGTCCTACTGCGTAACATCCGTTACCAAACTCATACTTCGAGTATAAGCATAACAACTTTGACATAATTTGCAACATATTTTTAAGTCTTTGATGACGAAAAATCCTTAAACCCATATTTAATCTAAGGTTTAACGATTATTTAGATAAAAACAAAAAAATACCCCTACTCGCCATTGGCAAATAGGGGTAACTTTTATAAATAAATAAAAGAAATACATTGCTTTAAATATGCTTGAGTAATACTAAGTATTGAAGGACTACTTAACCATGGATAAGTAGCCCTAAAATGGCTTTTATAAATAAGGAATTAGCAATGCGTATTGGCTTTTAAGTCTAAACGCGCTTGATGCAATAATGGCTCAGTGTAGCCGCTTGGCTGCTCACGACCTTTAAAGACCAAATCGCAGGCAGCTTTAAAGGCGTAAGAATTATCAAAGTTATTGGCCATTGGCTGATAGCCATTATCGCCCGCATTTTGCTCATCGACGATCTTCGCCATACGCTTCATGGTATCCATGACTTGCTGCTCGCTGACCACGCCGTGATGCAACCAGTTAGCGATATGCTGACTTGAGATACGCAAGGTTGCACGGTCTTCCATTAGACCTACATCATTGATATCTGGTACTTTAGAACAGCCAACGCCTTGGTTTACCCAGCGTACGACATAGCCCAAGATGCCTTGAGCGTTGTTCTCAAGCTCTTGCTGCTTCTCTTCTTCTGTCCAGTTGGTATCTTTGGCCAATGGAATGGTCAAGATATCATCTAAGCTGGCACGCTCACGGGATTTTAAGCTGTCTTGCACGTCGGCAACATTGACTTGATGATAATGCATGCTATGCAAGGTGGCGCCTGTCGGTGATGGTACCCAAGCGGTACTGGCACCAGATTTTGGATGCGCCGCCTTGGTCTCTAGCATCTCTTTCATCTCATCAGGCTTGGCCCACATCCCTTTACCAATCTGCGCCACACCCTGCAGGCCAGTTTCTAGGCCGATATCGACGTTCCACTGCTCATAAGCAGGCTGCCATGCTTGCGATTTCATCTCGCCTTTTGGTACAAATGGACCTGCATTCATGCTGGTATGCATCTCATCACCAGTACGGTCTAAGAAACCTGTGTTAATGAATATAACGCGCTCTTTGGCTTGGCGGATTGCTTCTTTTAAGTTGACCGTCATACGGCGCTCTTCATCCATGATACCGATTTTGAGCGTATTGCGCTCTAGACCTAGCAAGTCCTCTGACGCATTAAATAAGTCATTGGCCATTTTAACTTCTTCAGGGCCATGCATTTTTGGCTTCACAATATACATTGAGCCTTGACGTGAGTTTGATAGCTCGTTTTTGCCTTTGATATCATTAAGTGATAATAGTGGCGTGATTAAGCCATCCATTAAGCCTTCAAATATTTGCTCTTGACCATTGCCTAAATCAACCAAAATAGCAGGATTCTGCATTAAATGACCGACGTTACGGATTAATAATAGTGAACGACCTGGCAAGATCAGCTTACCACCATCTGGCGTATTATATTCACGATCTGGGTTTTGCTTACGTGTACGCGTTTTGCCGCCTTTTTCAAAGGTTTCTTGTAGGTCGCTATTCATCAAGCCAAGCCAGTTACGATAGACTTCAACTTTTTCTTCTGCATCTACCGCAGCGACTGAATCTTCACAATCCTGAATGGCTGTCATGGCCGACTCAAGCAGTACGTCCTTAATGTTTGCTGGATCATCTTTACCCACTGGATGACTACTGTCGATTTGAATCTCAGCATGCAAGCCGTTGTTCTTTAATAGTACACCTGTAGGAGCCTCAGCGTCACCGACAAAACCGACAAACTTAGCCGCATCTTTTAGCTCGGTACTGCTATCACCTTGTACGACTTCTAGCTTGCCATCGACTACTTTAAAGCCAGTCACATCATTGTAAGAGCCTGATGCTAATGTAAAGTGCTCATCTAAGAACGCTTTAGCATACGCGACAACAGCAGCACCGCGAATAGGATTATAGCTACCACCCGCTTCTTGACCATTTTCACTACTGATAACATCGGTGCCATACAAAGCATCATATAAGCTACCCCATCGCGCATTGGTCGCGTTAAGCGCATAACGAGCGTTACGAACTGGTACGACTAGCTGCGGCCCTGCGATGTGTGCAATTTCGTCATCGACGTTTTTGGTATCAACCGTAAATGCTTCGCCTTCAGGTAGCAAATAACCAATTTCTTGTAGAAATGTCTTATAAGCTGGATAGTCGATTTCGCCATCTTTTGCAGGATTATCTAGATGCCATTGGTCAATTTGCGCTTGAATCTTGTCACGAGTTTCCAATAGTGATTTATTGCGCGGGGTAAACTCTTTAATAACCTTTTCGAAACCTGACCAATAATCGTCTGAATCCACACCGACTTTCGGTAGTACTTCGTTTTCAATAAAGTCATACAACTGCTGATCGATGGCAAGACTGCCTTTTTGAATACGATTGGTGTTAGAAGACTGGCTCATATTGTTATCCTTATCTGTTCGTGAGGGGTACTAATACTGAGTTGTGACAGTAACTGTTTAAGAGTTTTTAATCTTGTGAGGTTTAAACGTTCATATTTCATTCGTTGTGGAATCTTTAATTCTCTAATTTTTCTGAGAAGATATATCTACAAATTCATGTTCTAGTAAAAGGCAACCTATTAATATTAGACTTACTCTTTACTAAGAGCGAATCATAAAAGTAAGACGAAATGCTTAAAGAGCAAAATCTCATCCTACTATCAAATAATAAAATTAACAAGGAAACACCATTCACTAAGTAAATACTTAGGCTGTTTAATAATGATAATGTATGAGTGGCCTACTCTAGAAGCTATAATCATCATCTAGGAATTAGATGCTGCAAAGTTAATATAAACAGTAAGTAATCATTGATATCTTTAATTATGCT
>NZ_PJBF01000027.1 GCF_002836505.1 Psychrobacter sp. Choline-02u-9 | reverse complement strand
GATCATTGACTGAAGCAACAGTGATCGTAGCCGTTTGAGTAATGGTTTCTGTACCATCAGTGATTGTATAGGTAAAGCTGTCTGAGCCATTAAAGTTGTCATTTGGTGTATAGCTATAGCTGCCATCTGCGTTGACAACGACTGTGCCATTGTTAGCATCGGTATCTAAGGCGAATGTCAGATCATCACCATCGATATCGGTAGCGACAAGCTGACCTTTTGCGACCGTGTCTTCATCAGTACTGATACTGCTGTCTTCAGCCACTGGCGCATCATTGACGGCAGCGACAGTGATGGTTGCGGTTTGAGTGGTCATGCCGCCTTGACCATCATCAATGGTATAAGTGAAGCTGTCTTCACCATTAAAGTCAGTATCAGGGGTGTAGCTATAACTGCCATCGGCATTGACGATAACAGTACCATTGGCGGCATTGTCTTTAATGGCATAGGTTAAATTGTCGCTATCCGCATCAGTGGCTGCTTCTAATTGACCAGTCGCTACGGTGTCTTCGGTAGCTTCGATGTTTGAATTTTTGGAGACAGGTA
>NZ_PJBF01000026.1 GCF_002836505.1 Psychrobacter sp. Choline-02u-9 | reverse complement strand
CGTTAGGCTTACTTACGAGATGTTAAGTCGTCAGCTCGCGCCTTATGTTGGTTTCAGCTACGAGAGCGCCTTGGGTGATGCGCGAGACTTACGTCGTCAAGAGGACGAAGACGTTGATTCTAGTAGTGTAACTGCTGGATTGAAGTTTTGGTTCTAAGGTTGTAGTCTGATAGACAACTTATGTTTATAGAGGCAAGCACATGGATATGAATAATAACAACTCAATGAATAAGCAGCAGATGAATCCCTATCTTAAATTTACTTTGATGATATTAACATCCACAGTCGTGATGTTTATCATGATGTATTTTAATACCTATCAATTGGATCATGTTTATTTTAGTGAGACCCGAGCTTATATGGCGCTCTACATGGGTGCCGGTATGGCCGTCATTATGCTCGCCTTTATGGGTAATATGTATAAAAAAACTAAGGTCAATCTGATGGTTTATGGCCTTAGTGTGGTGCTATTTGCTTTTGGTATATGGGGCGTACGCTCGCAACAAACCGTTGATCAAGTGGATTGGATGCAGGCAATGATACCCCATCACTCAATCGCTATTTTAACCAGTAGTCGTGCTGACATCGAAGATCCACGGGTGCGTCAATTAGCCGATGATATTATCGAAGCG
>NZ_PJBF01000025.1 GCF_002836505.1 Psychrobacter sp. Choline-02u-9 | reverse complement strand
TGACTTAAAATTACGCGCTAACTTCTCATAGCGAGTGGCGATACTACGAAAGTGTTTAAGCCTTGCAAACATATTTTCAACAAGATGACGCAGTTTGTACAAATAGCTATCAAACTCTGGATTAGGCTGTTTGGCATTCTTCCTTTTAGGAACGACAGGTATCATATTATGGCTGCGAGCTTTGTCTCTGATACACTCTGAGTCATAGCCTTTATCAGCGATAAAGTAATCAGCTTGCCCAATCATCTCAATCAATTCACCTGCAATTTGACTGTCGTGGACGTCACCCCCAGTGATTTTAAAATGGAGCGGATATCCATCGGCATCACAGGATAGGTGTATCTTTGTAGTTGCTCCGCCACGGCTTTGTCCAATTGCTCGCTCTTCACCACGCCGAGCTCCACTTGCATGCTGATGACAGCGAACATAGCTTCCGTCTGTGAATACCCATTCCGTATCAACTTCTTTTCGTAAGCCAAAAAAAAATCCGCCCATAAGCCAGTTTTCGACCAGCGGTTGAAACGACTATAGGCTGTTTTCCACGAACATAATTCTTCAGGTATGTCACGCCAAGGCGCCCCTGTGCGTAGTTTCCACAGTATGGCTTCCATGATCTCTCGGCTGTTTTGAGTTTGATAGCAGCCGTACTTTATCATCGTCGATTGCAATTGATCCCA
>NZ_PJBF01000024.1 GCF_002836505.1 Psychrobacter sp. Choline-02u-9 | reverse complement strand
TGCTTCGATAATGTCATCAGCAAGCTGACGTACACGTGGATCTTCGATATCAGCACGCGAACTGGTCAAAATAGCAATCGAGTGATGCGGTATCATCGCCTGCATCCAATCCACTTGATCGACCGTTTGTTGTGATCTAACGCCCCATAAACCAAAGGCAAATAGCACGACACTAATCCCATAAACCATTAGATTGACCTTAGTCTTTTTATACATATTAGTCATAAAGGCGAGCATGATAATTGCCATTACCGCGCCCATATACAGCGCCATATAAGCTCGGGTTTCACTAAAGTAAATATGATCCCACTGATAGGTGTTAAAATACATCATGATAAACATCACCACTGTGGATGTTAAAATCATGATTGTGAACTTTACATAAGGGTTCATTTGCTTCTGTTTATTATCCATATGGTTATTCATATTCTTGTCCTTAATTTAGTAAAAAGGCACCTAAATAAAGAGGTGCCTTTTTTTAGAGCTAGTGTTATAAACTGTTGTTACTTACATGGTTAACACTAGAACCAAAACATCACACCAGCAGTCAGACTGTTAGAATCAACGTCTTCGTCCTCTTGACGACGTAAGTCTCGCGCATCACCCAAGGCGCTCTCGTAGCTGAAACCAACATAAGGCGCGAGCTGACGACTGAATGTCTCATAAGCCAGCCTAACT
>NZ_PJBF01000023.1 GCF_002836505.1 Psychrobacter sp. Choline-02u-9 | reverse complement strand
CTAGACTGCATCGTCGTGAAGATACGTCAAGACAAGCAGATCATCAACAAAGCCATTTACTTAGCCCTAGGCGTTAACCTTAACGGTAAAAAAGAGCTGCTTGGTATGTGGCTCTCAGAGAATGAAGGCGCTAAGTTCTGGCTAGGTGTTCTTACCGAGCTTCAAAACCGTGGCGTACAAGACATCTTAATCGCTTGTGTTGACGGTCTAAAGGGCTTCCCTGATGCCATTAACACCGTCTATCCAAAGGCACAGGTTCAGCTGTGTATCGTGCATATGGTGCGTTACTCCATGAAGTTCGTACCATGGACGGATAAAAAGGCCGTAGCGGCTGATTTAAAGGCCATCTATGGCGCTGATACGCTTGAGATGGCAGAGGCCAATCTTGAGCACTTTGATGAGGTGTGGGGCGAGAAATACCCGCACGTGGTTAAGTCTTGGCGCAATAACTGGGAGGGCTTAACGGTGTTCTTTAATTACCCTAAAGACATCAGAAAAGCCATCTATACCACCAATGCTATTGAGTCATTGAACAGCGTGATTCGAACAGCGGTGAATAAGCGTAAGGTGTTCCCATCTGATCAGGCAGCATTCAAAGTGGTGTACTTAGCCACCCAGCAGGCGTCTAAAAAGTGGGCGATGCCAATCCGTAACTGGACGTCTGCTCTGAATCGTTTTATGATTATGTTTGATGACCGTATCAGTAAGCATTTAATCTAAATGGCAGTTACACAGAATCTGGGATGGTCTC
>NZ_PJBF01000022.1 GCF_002836505.1 Psychrobacter sp. Choline-02u-9 | reverse complement strand
TCTTTATAAAATCGATACAGCCCATATCATGAAACAGTTTAGGTAGATTATTCTCCATCCATCCTTGGCGTAGAAACTTAGCCTGTGCCCATTTTTTCTCGATAGGGTTTAGATCAGGGCTGTACGGCGGCAGCCATAAAATACGATGACCATGTCTATTAAGTAGCTTTTGAATACGCTTACTCTTATGAAATCGAGCATTATCCATGACAATCACGCATTTAGTTTTAAGACTTGGGATTAGCGTGTATTTGCACCAGTCGTAGAATATGGTGCTATTGATATTCTGCTCAACGTAATCAAGCGCAAATAGCATTTTTTCATAGAGAGCTCCGATGACATTCGTACGTCTCGAAGCTTGCCAGTTGTAGCTATCGATACAGGGTTTACCAATCGGTGCATAGCCATGAGAACGAATGGTTTCAGCCTCAAAGCCGCTTTCATCCATATAGACAATGGGATAGCCTTGCTGCGTAAAGCGATCAAGCCTACTCTGGAATATCGCTCTTTTTATCGGACACGCTTTTGGATGTTCCAAGGTCTTTTTTTTGACTGATACCAAGACGCTTTAAAGCATTAAAGATACCCGTTTGACTACAGTTCAAGCGACGAGCTCTTTCATAGTTATAATCATCTGGGTATCTTTTTACGTCTTCAATCAATGCGTCATCAGGTATTTTAGTCGGTGCTTTATTTCTGGTTGTTTTAGGCGCTAATTTCTTCTGCCAGCTGTGAATGGTGCTGGTGCTAAGTCCATAAAATAGCGCAGCTTCTC
>NZ_PJBF01000021.1 GCF_002836505.1 Psychrobacter sp. Choline-02u-9 | reverse complement strand
CATTGAAAAAAATAAGCAACGCCTTACTCTAATGTTTACCACAACAAAGAAATAAGGCATCACTTATGACTCGCACCAAGCTCAACGATGAACATTGGCACAAGCTATTTATTATATTGCGACAAATTAACGTATATAACAAGCCCAATCTAAGACGTACCGTTGAAGGCATGTTGTACCGCATACGAGTAGGCTGTCCATGGCGAGACTTACCTTCTTATTTTGGTCATTGGTCTCGCATATATCATCAATACCGTTACTGGCGTAAAACCGGTAAATGGCAAAAGCTCATGAAGATAGTCACAGCAAACTATGATAGTGAATGGTTATTTATAGACGGTAGCGTGGTCAAAGCTCATCAGCATAGTTCAGGTGTAGCCAGTCATCTTGATGAGGCCATTGGTAAAAGTGTTGCAGGTAATAGCAGCAAACTGCACTTAGTGGTCGATGCTTGTGGTAACCCTATACATATTGAGCTGACAGGTGGGCAAGTGCATGACGCTAAGATGGCAAAGACGTTGATAGATAGCACGATTAATAACCAGACTAAAGCGGTGATTGCAGACAGGGGCTACGATAGTAGTGATATTAGAGAGTGTATCTTCAAGCACTGTGCTGAGTCAGTCATACCCGTTAAGTCGAACTCTAAAAGCTGTAACGACACACTAGATTGGTATTTGTATCGTTGCCGTCATTTGGTAGAAAACGCTTTTGCTAGATTGAAACATTTTAGGGGCATTGCCACGCGATATGATAAGCTCAAAGATAGCTATGCAGCGGCGGTAATGCT
>NZ_PJBF01000020.1 GCF_002836505.1 Psychrobacter sp. Choline-02u-9 | reverse complement strand
CGTATTGTTGAAGATGACAGCACGGCTGAAGGCGGTACGCTGACGCACCGAGTGGAACTGGTCGACGTTGACGGTAACCTGATTGAAGTTGTAGAGGGTGAAGCCATTACCGTCACCTTAGCCTACAATAATGAAGGTATCACTGCCAACCCGGATGGCAGTGCCGACTACACCCCAACCACCAGTGTTACTATACCCGCCGGACAATCAAGCGTTCTTATCAACAACCCAACGCTCGATGACCGCTTTAGTGAAGCGCCTGAGTCTTACACGCTTAGCATTACCGATGTCAGCCAAAGTAATGACAGCTATGAAGCTGTTGCTATTACTAGCGACGTAGAAGATCAAAGTGTCATCGGCACCATTACCAGTAACACTGATACCAATAACGAGACTGAAGGTGGCTACAATAGCAACGACACCGTCCTCGTTCAGATCACAGGCAACGACAGTGCGATTGAAGGTGATGGCGACAGTCTTACCCACACCATCACACTCGTCGACAATGCTGGTAACCCCGTTGAACTCTATGAAGGTCAATCCATAGAAGTCACCTTAAGCTATACCAATGATGACACGGTAGATGCTGACTATGAAGGCGAGCGCATTGCTGAGACTATTACCATTTCCGGCACAGCAGCAGGCGTCAGTACAATTGATATCAGCCAAGCAGTGGCAGACGACATCCTAGGCGAAGGTCAAGAGACTTACACCTTAAGCATTGCTAGCGTGAGTGACACAGGATCAGTGCATCTTGAAAACCTAGCGATTGATACGGACAACCAAAGCGTT
>NZ_PJBF01000019.1 GCF_002836505.1 Psychrobacter sp. Choline-02u-9 | reverse complement strand
CCTAAGGGTGGCAAGACCGACAGTCACTATCGCAGACTACAGCGATTTTTTGCCGAAGCGAGGATAGACTACGATCAACTGGCTTTAATGATATATCGACTATTTGGGCTAGGCAAAGTCACCTTAACCATTGACCGCACCAACTGGAAATGGGGTAAAAGTAACCTCAACATCTTTATGCTAGGGGTGGTATATAAAGGGATAGCCATCCCCTTATACTGGCAAATGCTAGATAAGCGAGGTAATACAAACCATCTTGAACGCTGTGAACTTATTGAGCGGTTTATCAAACAATTTGGCAAAGATAACCTTGAGATGATAGTAGCAGACAGAGAGTTTGTTGGCGAAAAATGGTTTAACTGGCTCACCAATAATCACATACCCTTTGCCATACGGATTAAGAAGAACAGTAAAGTTAAGAATCATCATGGCAAGTTGGTACAGATTAAAGAGTTATTACGCCATGTTAGCCATCAAGAAACATATCGACATGGGCGAATACTGACTGTCGATGGTTGTTTGGTTCGAGTATTTGCCAAGCGTGATAAAGACTACGGTTTAGTGATTGTGGCCACCAATCAACTAGAAACAGTGGATGCGATGACAAGCTATGCTAAGCTAAGCGTTGGGAGATTGAGACTTTATTTGCTTGTCTAAAGGGCCGTGGCTTTAATCTTGAAGATACCCACTTAACCCATCTTGATCGGGTCAGTAAATTAGTCGCAGTGAACGCCTTAGCATTTTGTTGGGCTTATCATGTCGGTATTTATAAAGACAAAGATAAGCCGTTAAAGCGCAAGTT
>NZ_PJBF01000018.1 GCF_002836505.1 Psychrobacter sp. Choline-02u-9 | reverse complement strand
TGTGTAACTGCTTATAATCCACTAACAGGAGAATAAGCAATGACTAACCAATCTGACATCAAGAAACTGGCTGAGCAAATGGCCAGCAGCATGAAAAGCTTCGATGACATCAAAGACTTTCAAAAGCAGCTCATGCAGTCCTTCATCGACACTGCCCTAGAAGCAGAAATGGAAGAGCATCTCGGCTACCCCAAGCATGAAAAGGCAGACAGGCCTAATAAGCGCAATGGGCACACTAAAAAGAGAGTCCGTAGCGACACAGGCGAGCTTGAGATCTCCACCCCCAGAGACCGCGACAGTAGCTTTGAGCCTGTACTTGTCAGTAAGCATCAAACCCGTATTTCAGGTCTTGATGACAAAATCATATTTCACTACAGGCATAGCCTTACGTCTTGCGCTTCGGGCAAGTGTCTCCCAGACACTTGCTGATCCTCGCTCATACGCCAAAGGTCAAACCACTACTGAGATTGTCGAAACCATCAAGGACATCTACGACGTCGACATCTCAAGCAGCTTGGTTTCCAGAGTCACTGACAACATCTTGGATGACATCACCGCTTGGCAGAACCGGCCACTGAGCAGCGTCTATCCTATCGTCTACTTAGACTGCATTGTCGTCAAAGTTCGTCAGGACAAGCAGATCATCAACAAAGCTATCTATCTGGCCTTAGGCGTTGCTCTTGATGGTAAAAAAGAGCTGCTTGGTATGTGGCTGTCAGAGAACGAGGGCGCTAAATTCTGGCTTGGTGTTCTCACTGAGCTACAAAACCGCGGGGTTCAAGATATTCTTATTGCCTGTGTAGACGGCCTAAAAGGCTTCCCTGATGCCATCAATACGGTCTACCCTAACGCTCAGGTTCAGCTGTGTATCGTGCATATGGTGCGCTATTCGATGAAGTTCGTACCTTGGACGGACAAGAAGGCCGTAGCAGCTGATTTAAAGGCCATCTACGGTGCTGATACGCTTGAGAT
>NZ_PJBF01000042.1 GCF_002836505.1 Psychrobacter sp. Choline-02u-9 | reverse complement strand
CTTTCATCTAAAAACTCGACTGTGTATTCAGCCTCTTCACCTTCAATAACATTTTCGTCTCCCATAATAACAACATAAGTGATGTCAACAACGGGAGTTACAGTAATCTCAACGGTGGCAGGCGCTGATACGGCACCATCATCGTCGGTAGTGGTGAATTGGAGGTTGCTGACGCGTCCGTTGAAATTAGGCGCAGGTGTGAACACCACACTGGTAATTTGATCAGCGGTTAATACGGTACCTGGAGTAAGCTCAACCGTTTGTCCATCATCCTCATAGGTAAGCACACCTTGATTGGTAGGCGGTACTTGCAATACGGTGACACTGGCAACCACACCATCAATGTCATCGCCGATTAGCACTACCGGCACTGCCGTGTCTTCATCAGTGCTCAGACTTTGATCGGTAGCCGTTGGCGGCGTATTCACGTCAGTAACCGTTAACGTCACCGTGGCAGGCGCCGAATCTAGACCATCATCGTCTATGGCGATAAAGTCAATGGCCTCTACCGCGCCATTGAAGTTCTCAGTTGGGGTAAAGAGGACAGTGGCCGCTTCAGCAGCACTCAGCGGGGTGTTCGCAACGACAGGCACACGATCACCTGCCGCATTGGTGTAGCTTAGAACGCCTTGAGCAGGGTCTGGTAAGGTAGTGATGGTGATACTCGCCACCACGCCATCGATGTCGCTGGCAATCAGGGGTACCGCAATAGCCTCACCCTCTGGCGTGCTAATAGCGGCATCGGTTGCCACAGGCGCATCATTCACAGGCTCTGTTTTATCATTATCTCCTCTTTCGCTTACTGCCGCGACGATTCCAACTAAACCAAGTCCTGCTGCTGCAGGTATCCACCAAGGAATAGCCGCAGCTATATAGTCCTGCCCACCCAGAGCTTGCCCTTCAACGTCGCCCACTTCTAATTGCGTGACGTAGTCATACGTCTCACCTGTATCTGGTATGTAGTAGTAGTACTCACCATCTTCAGCAATACCAACTAAAGCACTATCTGGATCATCATAAAAACCTTCAATAATAAGGTCGCTCTCTTGTCCTTCTTTTTCAAAAGACACGTGTAAATCATTTTTAATACGCTTAGTAATAATATGATTAGGCGCATAACCAATGGAAGTATCGTGAAACTCATAATTCACTTGTCCCTCAGCAGCAATAACAGTCGGTACTCCGTCCTTGGTGATGACTTGTACTTGGCTGACAGTTTGAGTGGCATTATTGGTTTTGACAACGATAGTGTTCATAGTCGATTTACCTTTTATTTTTCTAAATCAAAAAATTTTTTAAGAGATTCATGTATGTATAATAGTCACTAGCGACAACCGCTTAGATCTAAGCTAGTACTCATTTTTTAGGGCTTACTTAGTAATCAAGCGCTCTTCAACTATCGCTATGACACGGCGGTTGAGTTGTCGACCTTCGGCACTATCGTTACTGGCTCTTGGTTGCAGTTCTCCATAACCAATAGCATTTACACGTTCTGCTGCAATATTAAATTTTTCAATCAATACTTTTTGCACTGCATTGACTCGGCGCTGTGACAAGCTCTGGTTATAGTCATCACTACCACGACTATCAGTGTGCCCCTCAATGGTGGCAACCGTATTAGGGTACTGAGTCATGAACTCTGCTAACTCAACTATTTTTGAATAATAGTCTTGTCGCACTATGGCTTTGTCTGTCTCAAATAATACTTCAAGATCAATTGTTATTTTTTCTGCTAACACAGGCGTTGGGATATTTACAGGCATTACCATTGGTATCGCTTGCGCTTTAAGTGCAACGGGTGTGGGACAGTTAGGAACTACGCGGCTAATTTGATGAGACTGATAACGTTTGTTTTTTAGCAATTGCATAGCACTTTCAACAGTAACCTGCTTCAGGTTGCTTTGCCCTGTTTCTGCCATATCGACATAAAAAAAGTAAGTCTGACCACCAGTAAGCTCAAAGTCTTTTTTATTTGCAAGTAAATCATTGTTCTTAAATCCTGTTGCATAAGCACTCAGCTGATTAGTACCTATACAAGAGTTGACTACCGTATAGTTACCTTGTTGTAAGCTCACCTGAAACCTATTATTTATAGCGATATTGGCACTAGTTTGCTCAGAGTAACGATCATTACTTCTAACAAATACCAGTCTCGTTTGATCAGTAGGTGCTTTTTTTGCTAATAGACTGTCAATGTTAGCGTTTACTTGTTTGTTCCACATCACACTATTGATACGGCGACTGTCACCACTATTATCAACACCAGTCACAGCACAAGAAGGTAAGCCAAATAAAGCTATTGACAAAATGAGAGCAATCATATTTTTATTAAATAACTTATCCATAGTTTTATCCTGACTTCTTGTATTATTTGGTTGTTGATACTTTATTGGCAACGAAAACACATGTTAATCAAAAGCTTATTAATTCCATTTATTCTTATAAATCTGTAATTAAAGAACTTTAGTTCTATACTCTCTATAGTATAGCAAACTAACAAAGCTTGGTTAGCTGCTCATAACCTGTTTTCAACCATTCATCACGTTTTATTAGGCTAATTATGGTGAAATCAAAAATTAATGGCTTATTTTTTAATACCTTAGCTCCCACTTATCTTTTAACTATTGCGGCTTCAAATTGTTTGAAAGTAATTCATTTCTCTTCTATAGCGATACAGACCTCATAAATCTATATCGATGTACAAATAAAAAACCACCCTCACTATTCAAGTCAAGGTGGTCTTTTCAATCTTGGGGCAGAACACTACTTTCTAAGGGCATAATTTTTATACAAATGTATGATTTTTATTTTCCCTAGATAATATTATTTACATTAAATTTACACCAAGGTTTTACTATTATAATTGCACTTTTTTACTATGGTTTTACAGTTGTTGTTAATAATCTTTACTTCAACTAACCAGCAACTGCTTATGTAAAATTAGGGTATGCGATAGCTGCATTTTTCCAACACTCAAAGTGTACATACCGAGTAAAGGGATAACCTGTTCTACTTAAAATAACCAGTTGCGGAGTTCAAGTAACCTCTGCCAATGAAAAGCCATCGCCAACTAGCTAATCATGATCTTTGAGACGCACGTCCATTTTTGCAAAACAGTCATCAAGCACTGCGGTAGCCTTATCAACATCCTCTTGACTAAAACCATGTGTACTACAGTGCTCGTGAAATGCTAACAGTGCTTTGTCGTAAGTTTGGTTTTTGCGGTATTCTGTTGGCTCTTCTTCGCTAATACCCGTGGCACCTAATTTATAATACATATAAGTTTTTATAGACAGATGATTGTCTTTTGCCATATGCATCCAATCATACATGGCCTGCATTTCAGCTTCACTATCAGGACGCAACGAATTGGGTTCATAGGTGGTATCTAAATAATTAACGATATCGGTCGAATCAATAACAACCATACCCTTATCTACCAAGGTTGGTACCACACCATTAGGGTTGATTCCTAGATATTCTTTGCTACGCTGTTCACCTTTGGATAGATCAATAAGATGGCTTGTCTGCTCTAGCTGCTTCTCTACTAATGCAATTCTTACGCACATAAACACAGTTGGAAGATGGTGCGTGACACAAGTGTAAACCTTATAACTCAGTAACGGATTCATACATAAGAATAATGATAAGGATAATACCCTTCCTTAGATATTGAACGCGTTAAATACGATTTTCATCGTACATATCTTTGTTTCGCTTAACTAGGATAGATAAAATGCCTTCTCGCAAGCCTAATATTGAGCAAGTTCGGTAATATGATGCTTAAGCATAGATTTCATTTCTATCTTATCTTCCTACATCACTGCTTATATCCTCCTTTACAACCTCGTCGACAATATTTTGACATCAACAGTCATTAAAAATATAGTTATGATATTAAATTAGCCTTCAATTATCATAAAATCATCAGGTATGAAGCTAGCAATATTATTATCAAGCCATTGAATTATTTAATAATATAAGAAGTCAAGTGGTGTAAACTTATCTGATACTTGCATAGCGAGATTTTTGGGTTCTCTTTAATGTTTTTATAAAAATGAAGGTTGAATAATAAGGTAAAACCATCTAATAATAGGTCTATAAGTTCTAGACATTTATCTAGCAACTTATATCCACTACTATTAGGAAATAAATACAATGACGTATAAAAATGTAACTGTCGCTGGAAGCGGCATCCTAGGCTATCAAATTGCTTTTCAGGCCGCATTTCATGGTTTTAATGTCAGTGTCTATGACATCAATGATGAGGTTTTAGAAAAAGCAAAGTCAAAATTTCAATTGATGTGCAAGGCTTTTAGAAAGGATTTGAGGGCAACTCAAGAGCAGCTAGACAAGGCTTTTGATAATCTCAGCTACACCTCAGACTTAGCAGAAGCAGTCAAAGATGCTGACCTAATGATTGAAGCCATTCCCGAGATTCCTGAGATTAAAATCGAATTTTACGAAAAACTTGCCAAACTAGCGCCAGAGAAAACCATCTTTGCCACCAATACCTCAACCTTACTTCCTAGCCAGTTTGCGGAATCAACGGGACGACCTGCGCAGTTTTTAGCGCTACACTTTGCCAATAAAATTTGGCTGCATAATGTCGCCGAAATCATGGGACATCCTGGCACAGATCCTAAAGTATTTGATGAGGTTGTTGCTTTTGCTACTGCCATCGGTATGGTGGCAATGCCGCTGGATAAAGAGCAACCCGGTTATATCATGAACAGTTTGTTGGCGCCTTTTATAGATGCAGCTTTGCAATTGGTTGCAAAAGAGGTTGCCGATCCACATACGATAGATAAAACGTGGATGATAGTAACTGGCGCGCCGTCAGGTCCCTTTGCCATATTGGACACTATCGGTATCCACACTGCCTACAACATCACCAAACTATCTGCTGAAAAAACTCAAAATCCTGCGAGGTTAAAAGCTGCTCAATATTTAAAAGAGCAATTAATCGATCAAAACAAACTAGGATTCGCGACTGGTGAAGGATTTTATACGTATCCAAACCCAGCCTTTATGCGCCCTGAATTTTTGAAATAATAGATAGTTTTCAAACTGGCTCTAAAACACAAAAGGCCATTCAAGCTTTATATTGCATCGCTTGAATGGCCTTGTCAGTCGCGCATTTTATCTAACTAAATATCTTGATATTAGGGTTTACTTTCGGCGATGACTATCCAAACCTATCTACGTTATGTTTGTTCACTAAAAAGAAAAGTCATATCGCGTCAATGCAACGATCTCAATTGGCACTGCATACTTCCAAGGCATACCGCCCGTACAATAGAACTGGCCATCTTCAAAAGCCACAATGCGAGATGTGAAGTCATTACCTACCTGATCTTCTATAGCGTTCTCATCACTCTCGTCACTCACAGCACACCATATACTTTGATAACCTTCCTCAAGCATTGAACGAGTTAATTCGCTTCCAACAGTTACTGTATCCATGTTGTTACTCCTATTCAATGACAATGATTAGTAAGCTAAACAAGTGGCTTCATAACAACAATTACTTGAGCATCTTCGAACCTGTTATATCTATCGTTTCAAAATATTGATGATTAGACAGATGAGCTTATAAATAGATAGTACAGATGTAATGTCAACTAGAACAAGAAGTTGTAGACAGATGGTAGATTTTCGTGCATAGGCTGCAAAACTAATCTGCATGCAGAGTATAACAGTCATTCTATTAATAGTAAGTTATAGCTCCACATCATCTTGAGTAAGCGCCACTCTCTTTACTGAGACAGCATGTTCCCATAGCTCACCTTTATCACAAACGAACTGGTCGTTATTGAAAGCTACAATAGGAACCAATAATTCGTAGTAACCATTATCTATGGTTGCTACAGCATAATCATCGCTAACGTTGCTGACAGCACACCATACATAGTTGCTGACATTTTCCAAGATTGCTTTGGTTAACTCACTGCCTTGTAATTCAGCAATCATCTTCAGGCTCCAGTATCTATTAAGTTAATCTATTACTTTATAGATAAATTCGGTTTTTGCAATATACCTGTATAACTCATAAGTTCTTGAGATACGCTTAACTCACTTCGAGCAGATTTTTTATAGTTATAATTTATACTCAAACTATTCAAAGATATTTTTAATCTTATGCTCGATATACTGTCTTTTTAACATGATAAATAGGCTTTCATCTGTGCTATAGAAGACTGCTTGATCGATGCTCGTTAACGCTTTACTAACATCTAAGAAATTGACAGCAAGGGTCAGCTTATACTACCATTGATAATTGCTTTCATTCATCTCAACGATGATCCCATAATAACTTTTGGAGTAATCCCATGCAGTGGACCAAACCAGCTTTTCAAGACATTCGTATCGGTTTCGAAGTGACTATGTATTTCGAAGCACGCTAAAACTCATTAGCACTCAATCCATTAAAAGCCCTAGATGATTAGGGCTTTTATTTTTTTGGAAATATTGATTTATGTATATTCACGTTTTAGGCTCAGCTGCTGGTGGCGGTTTCCCGCAGTGGAACTGTAACTGCGATAATTGCCACGGCGTGCGTCAAGGCACGATTCAGGCAAAGACCCGTACCCAATCTTCGATTGCCATATCAGAAAATGGTGTGGATTGGATCTTATTCAACGCGTCACCTGATATCCGCCAACAATTATTTGAGTTCAAGGCAGCACAGCCAGCACGTCATTTGAGAGATACAGGCATCACCAATGTGGTCTTGATGGACAGTCAACTTGACCATACGACGGGGCTATTGACCCTGCGTGAAGGTTGTCCAATTCCTGTTTGGTGTACTGACATGGTCTATCAAGATCTAACGACAGGATTTCCTCTCTTTAACATGTTGAAGCACTGGAATGGCGGCTTGCAATATAATCAAATTGATCCAGAAAAAACGTTTAAGATTGAAGGGTTTGACAATTTAGAATTGACGCCTTTGGTGATTAGAAGCTCTGCACCGCCCTACTCTCCGCATCGTAATGACCCACATGATGGCGACAATATTGCCCTGATTGTAAAAGACTTAAAAACACAAAAACAACTCTTTTATGCGCCAGGTCTCGGTAAAATTGACGATCAAGTGATGCAGATTATGAAAAGCTCTGACTGCGTGATGATTGACGGTACGCTATGGACGGACAATGAAATGCAAGAGTGCGGCGTCGGTACGAAGACTGGCCAAGACATGGGGCATTTACATATTAGTGGTGAAGATGGCTCGTTGCATTATCTAGACCAGCTAGATAACGCTCGCAAGGTGCTAATCCATATCAATAATACCAACCCGATATTGAACGAACAATCCGAACAAGCCGCGACATTAAAACAACATAATGTTGAAGTAGCATTTGATGGTATGCAGATTGAGCTTTAAGACAAACGGTAAGGCAAAGATAGCAATCGTAAGGTGAGAACAATGCAAGAAGAAAACACAGCGCTAAGCCCAGAAGCGTTTGAACAAGCGATTATGGCTAAGGGTCAGTATTATCATATTTATCATCCCTTTCATATCATGATGCATGAAGGCAAAGCGACACAGCAGCAAATCCAAGCGTGGGTCGCCAACCGTTTTTATTATCAGATCAACATTCCATTGAAAGACGCAGCTATTATGGCAAACTGTCCTGATCAGCGCGTGCGTCAAGAATGGATCCAGCGTATGATTGATCAAGATGGCGTATATCCTGACGGCGGTGGTCGTGAAGCATGGTTGGGTCTGGCAGAGGCAGTTGGTTTGACCCGTGAGCAAGTGATTTCTGAAGAGCTAGTGCTACCGGGTGTGCGTTTTGCCGTGGATGCCTATGTGAACTTTGCGCGGCGCACCTCATGGCGAGAAGCCGCCAGTAGCTCACTGACCGAGCTGTTTGCCCCGCAGATTCACCAGTCACGTTTAGAGTCTTGGCCCAAGCACTACCCTTGGATAAAGGAGCAAGGCTATACCTATTTCCGCTCACGCTTGAGTCAAGCGCGCCGCGATGTTGAGCATGGTCTGACCATCACACTCGACTCATTCAAAACCGCCGAGCAACAAGAGCGTATGCTTGAGATCCTACAGTTTAAGCTCGATATCTTATGGACGATCTTGGATGCATTGAGCTTGGCCTATGTGCATAATCAAGCCCCTTATCAAAGCGTTACCACTGACAATGTTTGGCATAAAGGATTATTCAAATGAGTATACCTGCTAGCTTACCTGAGCTGGATCAATCCATCGTACCGGTATGGCGTCACGGTTATCGTTTTCAGTTTGAGCCTGCGCAAAACGCCTATGTCCTACTTTACCCTGAAGGCATGATTAAGCTCAATGACAGTGCCAGCATCATTGGGCAACATATTGATGGTCAAGCGTCCATTGCTGATATTATCCAAAAGGTACAAGCTATGTTTGGCGATATTCCCGAAATCGAACAAGACATCATTGAATATATGCTGGTCGCCCAGCGTGAACATTGGATTGACTTAGTATGACTGCGCCAGTCGGGCTACCGCTATGGCTGCTTGCTGAGCTAACCTATCGCTGCCCCTTACAATGCCCTTATTGCTCAAACCCTATTGACTATGCTCAGTATAAAGATGAGCTAACGACAGAGGAATGGTTTGATGTGTTTGATCAGGCGCGGCAAATGGGTGCGGTGCAGCTTGGTTTTTCTGGCGGTGAACCACTGGTTCGTCAAGACCTAGAAGAATTGGTCGCTTATGCACACAATCAAGGTTTTTATACTAACTTGATTACGTCAGGTATGGGATTGACCGAAGCTCGGATTGCGCGTTTAAAAGAAGCAGGTCTTCAGCATATTCAAATTAGCTTTCAAGCCAGTGATCCAACGGTCAATAATGCCTTGGCAGGTTCAAAACATGCCTTTGAGCAAAAGTATGAGATGTCACGTCTGGTTAAGCAATACGACTATCCGATGGTGCTTAACTTTGTGATTCATCGGCAAAACATCGATCAGATTGGCCAGATTATTGATCTCTGCTTAGAGCTGGAAGCCGACACGGTTGAGTTGGCTATTTGTCAGTTTTATGGTTGGGCGTTTGAGAACATAGAGGGTTTGCTACCAACCAAAGCGCAAGTGGTCCGAGCTGAACGCATTACCAATGAATACCGTAAGCAGATCGAAGAACGTGGTATCAAATGCAAACTTATTTTTGTGGTGCCTGATTATTATGAAGAACGTCCAAAGCCCTGTATGGATGGCTGGGGCAAGATTTTCTTAACAGTGGCCCCAGACGGTACAGCTCTACCTTGCCATGCTGCCAGACAAATGCCAATACAGTTTCCTAATGTACGACATACACCACTGTCAGATATTTGGTATGACTCTGCGAGCTTCAATCAGTTTCGCGGTGATGACTGGATGCCCGATATCTGCCAAAACTGCCCAGACAAAGAACGCGATTATGGCGGCTGTCGTTGCCAAGCCTTTATGCTGACGGGCGATGCCAAAAACGCCGATCCTGTGTGTGGCAAATCGCCTTATCATTATCTAATCGAGGAGGCACGTATCAATAGTGAAACGCCTGTACCTTTTGAAGATTTACTGTTTAGAAATCCAAAAAATTCTAAATCACTGAGTAACAAACAGCTGAATGAAGAGCAATTGATTCCTACTCGTATGGTAACGGATTAACTATGAACGCTCAGCCTGTGATATTTGATGGACATAATGATCTGTTGACTCGCCTTTGGCTAAGTTCAGCTGCCGATCCGGTACATGACTTTATTTATGGCACGTTACCGGGACATTTGGATTTACAACGCTGCAAAGAAGCGAATTGGATGGGCGGATTATTTTCTATATTTTTACCGCCCTACGCTTATGTGAAAAACAACCAACCTGACAAATTAGCCAACCCATCACATTCAGATTTTACTCCGCAAGAAATCGTCGATATCTGTTGTGAACAATTGAAACTAGCCCAGCAACTACAGGCAAGATCTGATGGTCAAATCCAGATTTGCACCTCGTTAGAACAAATTCAGGCCTGTCAGCAGAATAAGCAACTGGGCATCGTTTTGCATTTGGAAGGTGCTGAGTTTTTAGCCATACAGCCTGACCTGCTGGATGTGTTTTATGAGGCAGGACTCAGAAGCATTGGCCCACTATGGAATAGAAAGAGCCTCTTCGGTGATGGCTTGAATGCTTCCTTTCCGCACTCTCCAGATACAGGATCTGGGCTCACGACTCAAGGTAAAGACCTCATTCTTAAATGCAGTGAAAAGCAGATGCTGATCGATGTGTCGCATATGAATGAGCGTGCTTTTTGGGATACGCTAGAGATTGCCTGCCAGCCTATTGTTGCGACACATTCAAACGCACATACTCTCTGTCAGCAAGCACGGAACTTAACTGATCAGCAGCTGGCTGCTATTAAACAAAGCGATGGTTTGGTTGGAGTGAATTTCGATGTGGCGTTTCTTCGTGCAGATGGGCAACGTAATACGCAAACTTCGCTTGATGTGATTGTCGACCATCTTGATTATCTGATCGACCATCTAGGCGAAGATCACGTTGGGTTTGGCTCTGATTTCGATGGTTGCCTACTACCTGATGAGTTATCTGATATCAGTCAAATCTCTATGTTGATTGAGCGAATGCAGCAACGGCACTTCTCTGATCAACTGATTGAAAAGATAACGTCAAAAAACTGGTTTACGGTGCTTGATAAGGTATGGCAATAATTATAATAGCCATCCAGCAATTACTGTCTAGGGACTGTTGTTTTGCTCGTCTGATTAAATAGGGTAACCATTAATTTTTGTTTTACCTTAACACCTGCTCTACCCGTTCAATCAAGTATTCTTTGACCGTATTAAACAGTGGATCGATTAATCGCCGTTCTGGACAAATCAAATATAGTGGATAGTTGGCCACTTGCCAGCCGTTCAACTCTACCTCAACCAGTCTCCCTGCCTTCAAATCGCCGGCTATATCTAACTGAGACTTTAATGCGATGCCTTTACCCGCCACTGCCCAGCGGCGCACAACGTCACCGTCTTTACTTCTGCGATTGCCATCCACGGCCACACGTTTAGTCTTTCCCGCTTTCTCAAAAGTCCACTCGCTCAAATACTTTTCATCATGCCCCAAACGTAAGCAATTATGCTGCGATAAATCTTCCGGCATTTTTGGCATACCAATATCCTTATCAATTTTGCCCAAATACTCCTTTGACGCACACAATATAGGGCGATTATTCAATACAATAGGTAGTGCGACCAGTGATGAATCTTTGGGCGCGCCGTAACGTAGTGCCAAATCAATCTGCTGACCGTACAAGTCCACATAGCTGTCTGACATATGTAGCTGCACCGTCACTTTTGGGTGAATGTCTATAAAATCGTCCAACCAAGGCAAAATTAAGTTTCGTCCCAAATCTGATGATGCCGACAGCCGAATGGTACCCGTCAGCTCAGCATCATTGTCATGCAGTCCTGCATAAGCGTTGTCTAAAATAGCCACCGCATCTCGGCAATGCTTTAAATATTGCTCACCCTTGCTAGTTAGACGCAGCCTACGAGTAGAGCGAACAAATAATACCGTCTCAATTTCCGCTTCTAATCGCTTGACCGCTGCACTCACAACGGCAGGCGACAGATCTAAGTGCCGAGCACAGGCAGATAGGCTACCTAAGCGAGCGGTCTCAATAAAAATACGTAAATCCTGAAAATTTTTCATCGTCATGCCTTCGTTCAATTAGCGTCTAACTTAGCAACCACCATCGCTTGCTGCTGCTAGCCTCATCATTATATAAAAATTATTGAAACTGTTTCTCTAAACCTGCTGATTATCAAAATCATTAATTATAGTAGCATGCACCTATAAGGTTCACTCACACATTTGGAGATACACGATGGATACTATAATACGGCCTACGAGCACACAGGACACTCAACACTATAGCGACCATGATGGAGATACTCAACAGAGCGCACTACAGCAGGCACGCAACTTACCACTACCGTCAAAATCAGATATGCTGAGACGTGCAGCATCGGTAGAGCATTTCTGGCATCAAAACAGCCAGTTACTAGAGCAAGCGTGGGCAGAATGGGAAACCACTGAGCATGACTTGCCTGTACTTGATGACTCATTATTTGATCCAACTCTACGTGATGTAGTGACGCAAGCATGGCGCACTCCTTCTACGGAGACGGCTGTTAAAAACTTATGGCAAGAGATACTACCTGACGTATACCAAGGGCAACTCTTTGACCCAGCACAACTATCAACGCTGCGCCGTTATCTGCAAGCAATCGCAGACGCTAACATTCCTATACGTCCTCCTTACGGTATCGCATTGAACAGTAATGGGGCTATGCTAGATGCGCGCTCGTCAGGCTATTTGGCCACCCCTAATTTTCAGGCGTTTTATCATAGAGTCATGAATCAATATATGCGCCCTATCGCTCGGTTGTTATTTGCCAATGTTTATGGCTATGACACTCAGACCTTTGGGTTCTCAATTCAATACCAGCCGACAGGCGACACATCGCTACAACTTCATACTGATGCTTCAGCAGTGACTATGAATATTAACCTAAATCTGCCAGGCGAAGACTTTACTGGATCAGAAGTTGACTTTGTCGATCGCCATTTAGGGCAAACCAAACGTGCCATTTTTAAACCTGGCATGGCGATTATTCATAGAGGCTCGGTGCCTCATGCCGCACATCCAATCACCAGTGGCAAACGTACCAATATGGTGCTTTGGCTATATGGCGATAATATGCAAGTACCACGAGGAGTTGGGCTTAATAGTCATATTGATGCCAATCAACGTTGGACTGATACGCACAGTCAGCCTGATAATTTCGCGCCGTTTTAACAGCGGTACGCTATCGTTAGGTCAGACACAGCATAAAAAGTTAAGACAAGCATAAACATCCAAATCAGTGAGCACCTCTGCGAAAATGCGTACTTAAATCAGTAGTAGCTAATAATTGATATGTTATAATGTTTCGTTTTAACTATACAAAGGCTATTGTATGGCGACACCTTTTCAACGGTTGCAAGCGATCGACGCACTTCGAGGGCTTGTGATGCTCATCATGATGGTGGATCATGTTCGAGAGACCTTTTACTTACACCATCAAGTTCCTGATCCAATGCTGATACCAGGAACGGATGAACCACTATTTTTCAGCCGAATGATTGCCCATTTATGTGCGCCTGTCTTTGTGTTACTGACGGGACTGTCTGCTTATTTGTACCAACACAAACACAATAGTATTCAAATGACCCGCGAATTTTTAATCAAACGCGGGCTTTTTTTGGTGTTTTTGGAGCTGATTGTAATTAACTTTGCTTGGACAGCACAATTTCCACCTGATGTAGTTTACCTCCAAGTGATATGGGCGATTGGATTCAGTATGATTGCGCTCTCAGCGGTTATTGGTCTGCCTAAGAAGTGGCTGTGGCTACTGAGCTTAGTGATTATATTTGGGCACAATTTATTAGATACCGTCTCCTTTGCCGACATTCCTATGATGCATCAACTGTGGCTGATACTTCATGAACGCGGCTGGATTGAGTTTGGTGAGGTGATTCGTTTCAGAACCTCTTATCCTGTACTGCCTTGGATTGGCGTTATCATACTAGGCTATTGTATCGGTACATCTGTATTCGGTGACTCTACGTCTGTGCGAAAGAGAAATCGTACGTTACTTACATTTGGCATGGTGAGTATCGCGTTATTTGTAGTACTGCGACTGGCCAATATATACGGCGATCAAGCATGGCTGATGATGCCGACTCTGAGTGAAACCTTCATGAGCTTTATGAATCTCACCAAATATCCACCATCGTTACTCTTTATATTGTGGAATGTAGGCATAGGACTGGTCTTATTAGTAATGCTCCAAAAGATTGAAACCAAATCATGGATAAAACCACTGGTAGTCATTGGTTCTGTACCAATGTTTTTTTATATCGTACATCTCTATGTATTGAAACTGCTGTATGTATTTGCCGTTCAACAGTTCGGTATGACGCATGGAGAATATTTTGGTGTAAATGACGTCAGTACACTTTGGTTCATTGCGATTGCACTGAGCATTTTACTGTATTCTTTAATGCGTGCTTTTGCTAAATTCAAACATGGCAACAAACACATTACTATCCTCAAATATTTATAGCGATAGCTCCCAACGATATAAGAACTGTATAAAAGAACAACAACCCTATAAGCAGGCTTGGCCATCCTATATTGGGTGTATCACGCCTGTTTATAAGCTGTTTAAATCAATCAGCTCAACCATCTGTATTAGATGTTTGTAGACAAGTAAAATACTTCCAAACAACTCAAAAAACATCTCCTACCTTAGCACAATCTACTTTTCCTAAAATATATCGAAAACATTCTTCCATTACAAAATGTTTTGGTTAGGATCAAGCTTATCACCGACTTGAGTATAGTGATAAATAACCTTTTAATGAATTAAAAACGTCATATTATCAAAATAATATTGAAAGTGTTTACTCTTACAGCTACTGGTTCCGATGTATGAACTTTACTATTATGAGTCATCACTAGGACGGGCTAATCAGTTAACTTGATGAACAATAAGGATTGAGTAGCACCGTTTGTTAAATCCGTTTGTATTACCAGCTGACTAAAAAACTGAAACTTACTTTACTTAAGGACAATCATGAAAACCATTAATGAAGCACTAAACTGGCGTTACAGCACCAAAGTATTTGATGCCAATAAAAAGATATCTGCTGAAGATTTTGAGCAGATTAAAGACATGCTACAGATGAGTCCATCAAGTACCAATATTCAACCATGGAGCTTTGTCATTGCAGATGATGATGCAGGCAAAGCACGCATTGCCAAAAGCACGCAAGGCGCCTTTCATTTTAATACACCTAAAGTCTTAGATGCCTCACATGTGGTGGTTTTCTGTACTCGTATCCATGCCGACGATGAGTATATGCAGGCGGTGTTAGAAAAAGAAGATCAAGATGGTCGCTATGCGCAGCCAGAGTTTAAAACGCAGATGCACCAAGCACGCCAATTATTTTTAGACATTCATCGTTACGATGTCAAAGATGAGGCACATTGGCTTGCCAAACAGGTATATCTAAATATGGGCGCGGTATTATTGGGCAGCGGTCTCTTAGGTATTGATACTGTTCCTATGGAAGGCGTTGATTTACAGGCGCTTGATACGGAGTTCGACTTACGTAGCAAAGGATATTCTGCTGTAGCAGTGGTATCGTTTGGCTATCGCAGCGATGAAGACTTTAATGCCAAAATACCTAAATCACGCTTAAGTGAAGAGACTATTTTTATCAAGGCTTAAGCAATCATTAAGCGAAGTCTAGACATTATCAGATGGTCAGTAATCATCATTGTAACGTTGCTATTGACCGTTTGAGTTTCTGCTATAGATTTTCTGACGTTTTTTAATAAAATTTCTTATTGATCTATTGTATTGTTTTTAAAATAGTATAAATAAACATTCCGATCGATCCATCCATTACTTGCTACCAGTAGTGTGAACGCTTTATTTCTTCAGCGAGAAAATCAATAAACTTTCTTTGTAGTGGTGTCACCTGCTTTCGATTGGCATAAACCACATAAACACCCAAAGTTTTAGGTTTCCATTCAGGCAATAACTCAATAAGTTGGCCAGAGGCAATCAAAGATTTGACTGCGCCAGATGGCTGTAAACTAATCCCATGTCCACGCAACGTGGCAGAGAGCAAGACTTCAGAAATATTGGCGCTGATATTGCCAGAGATAGGAACAGACTCTGGACCATTTGGCCCATCAAACACCCATGCCGACCGTCCAAAATACGCAAACGATAGACAGTTGTGATGTACAAGCGACTGTACATCTGTAGGTCTGCCACGCTTTTGTAAATACTCAGGGGCAGCGCATACGACAGAGTGGCACTCACCGATACGTCTGGCAACGACATTTGGCTCCAAGTCATTGGTGATACGAATCGCCAAGTCAATACGGGCATCAACTAAATTGACCGAATCATCAGTGGTAAGAATATCAATTGCTGTTTGCGGCCAGTGAGAAACAAAGCGACCAACCACATCCATCAGAAGGCTATCAATTAGCGAAAAGCTGGCCGTGATTCTCAACTGTCCTTTTAGCTCCAAAGTATTTTGATTGCGTATCTGATCCAACGAGTCGGTTAATCCAAGTAACTGATACGCCACCTCAAGGGTCTGCTCACCAGGTGCAGTGAGGCTTAGACTTCTAGTCGTGCGATGTAATAAGCGCATATCCATCCAACCCTCAAGCTCTGTCAGATAGCGCGTTACCTTAGCTCTAGACATGTCTAAATTGTCCGCGGCACGGCTCAAGCTACCTTGTTCAACGATCGTAACAAACACCTGCAACGCGGTCAGCCTGTCCATCTCTCCATCCTTATTTGCGCGAAAACTGAAACAGTAAATGCCGAATTATAGCGTATTTAAACGAAATACAATCGAATAGAATAGCCATTAACAACGAATACCGCTATTAACGCGGTCTATTTACTCAAACGAAAATATAGGTGAACTATGAAAAAATTAATGACAGCTTCTATGGCGGCCAGTGTGCTACTGCTCGCAACCCAAGTAAACGCAGCCGATCTACAACTGCAAGCATATAAACCTGATCAAAATGCTATTTTCCCAGTGACCTCTGTGCTGGCAAGTGGCGAGAAAGATGCTATCTTGTTCGATGCACAGTTTGGTGTCAAAGATGGTGAAGCTTTGGTTGATATGATCAAAAAAAGTAATAAAGACCTAAAAATGATTTATATCACGGCAGGCGATCCAGATTACTATTTCGGTCTTCAGCCTTTAGTCAAAGCCTTCCCTAATGTGAAGGTTATGTCTAGCCCTTCTATTATTAAACACATTGAGGCGACTAAAGATGCAAAATTAAAGCATTGGGGTCCAATCCTTGGCAAGCATGCGCCTACCAAGATCACAGTACCGCAAACCCTTGATCAGTCTACACTGACCCTAGAAGGTCACAAAATTGAAATCAAGGAGATGGGAACCCATCAAGCATACATGTGGGTACCAAAGTCAAAAACTGTTTTCGGCGGTGTGTCGGTAACATCAGGTATGCATGTGTGGACTGCGGATACCCAAACTAAAGAAGCTCGTAGCGAGTGGATGCAATCGTTAGAACAAATGAAGCAATTAAAGCCAAACCTTGTGATACCAGGTCACTATTCAGGCAACCTACTCAAAAAAGACTATGCTGTTGATTTCACCCTCAGCTATCTAAAAACCTTTGAGCAAGCACTAGATGAGGCAAAAAAGCAAGACTCCAAGCAGTCAGAAAAAGTAATTTCTACCATGAAATCGGCTTATCCAGCGTTGCCCGGAGGAAGTGATTTAGAGTTGAGCAGTCAAGTCAATACAGGTGAGATAGAGTGGTAAATACAGGACAACTATTAAGTAAAAAACACTAATACTTTACTAAACCCACTAACCAGATATTAGTAGCAAAGTACTGGCGTATGCTGGGTCAATCAGCATACGCCAGTACTTTTAATGATAAATGAGAACAACTGATGACAATACAGTATCGTCGTGCTACGCCTGAAGACTTTGCAGCCATTGTTGACCTTTTTGTCGTCAATATGAATTTGAGTGTATTTACTACTGCAACAGATAAGCAGGTTCTAAAGCAACTGGCTACCCTATTTCTAGCTAAAGACTGTCATCATGCTACTTTTATACAAGTTGCAGAATATGGTGACATTATTTGCGGTGTGGTGATAGGGATCACTAGACAAGATCCACATAAAGCTTTGTCATTCGATGATAAGCCCATTATTGATCAGATAGAAAACAAGCTGCGTTTATCTGATCAAGGTCGACAGGTATTAAGTGATTTACAGAAAAAAGAATCGGCTGGCGCGAAACAAAAGAAAGTCGATTTTGATAACGAATTACAGTTCTTCTGTGTAGATCCTGACTATCGTCGCCACCGTATTGGAGCGACGCTAATTCAGGCATTTGAGACTTATCTCGTGGCACAGGGCGTAACCACGTATGCATTACATACAGACACTTTATGTACTTATCAGTACTACTGATAATAATGGCTATCAACGTGTTGATCAGTATCCTAACCACCTAAATCCGCAGATAATACACTATACCTATGTCAAATCTTTATCTTAACAAGCTTTTATAGATGACCATCAATGATATTCAAATAAGCATAATCCAAAAGCTCTGAGACAATATTCATACAACCAATAAACTATCTTTAATTAGCCAATAAAGCGGCTTCGAATGGATAATTAGTAAGGTTTTCAAACCCAGTGTCTGTAATAATGATTTGATCTTCAAGTTTGACACCACTTTTACCACCAACTCGACCTACATACGCTTCAACGCAGAGTGCCATGCCCGGCTCCAACACACCACTATAGCCATGGCATTCAAGGTCTTCGGGGTAACGAATAGACGGGTATTCATCACAAAGACCAACGCCATGCATCATCACACCATATCTTTGCGCTCTATATTCTTCAGGAAGCAATAAACCAGATTTTGTCACCTCTTCAAATGTCATTCCTGGTTTCAATATATTCATGTTGTGTTGGATATGTTCATAAGCTACCTGATAGAGATGCTTTTGCTCTGCACTTGGCAAGCTCTCTCCAATCATCCAAGTTCGAGACAAGTCTGCACACATTCCATAAGGGCCAATCAGATCTGTATCGAATGCAAGTAACTCACCCTCCTTCACAATTCGAGGGCCGCTTTCTTGAAACCAAGGATTGGTTCTAGGCCCTGAAGAAAGAATTCGACATTCTATCCACTCACCACCTCGACGAATATTTTCCGCATGAAGAATAGACCATATGTCATTCTCAGTGATACCGGGTACTATTGCTTCTTGCATGCACTTCATCGCAACCTCTGTTGAGGCAATTGAACATCGCATGGCATTAATTTCATCTTCGTTCTTAATAGATCGAGCAAACTCCATCACTTCCTGACCATCAAAAACATCGATTCCTAATTGTTTTATCTTATTGAAACCAGCAATTTCCATTTTATCGATAGCCAATCTTTTATTGTCTCCAGCATGTTCCTGTAAAATAGATTGAATTTCTGAAGCAAACCTAGAGTCATGTTCGTCAGTTCTATCACCGGTTTCAAAGTAGAAGAAAGAAGCGCCTCCTCTGACTTCTTTGATCAAAGGACGGTGTGCTGATAAGTGCTCACAATTGTGAAAATCCCATAAAATAAGATGGCCTGATGCCGATACAAAACAGGCTCTAGAGTGATTATGGGTTACCCATACCTGCATATTTGTGGAGTCAGTCGCATATCGAATATTAAGAGGATCAAACAATAAGATGCCGCCAAGATCTCTTTTCTGTAGTTCTTTTACGATTCTTTGGAGGCGGTATTCGCGCATTCGTGTAAGGTTAGGAGGTGTCAGCCCTAGCTCAGCCCACTCATTGAATGCAAGATCTGTTGGACCTATCTCGACACGGTCATTGTCGTTAAGAGAGCCATCAGCTTTGAACGTGCCACCTCGACGCCGTGAAGGGTCTATTTTTCGATTTGAAGATGTGACTGAGAATGTGGTTATATTGCTCATTATTTGGCCTACCTCATAGTAATAACTCCAACAAACACAGGCTCCATTGAAGACTAGAGCCTTGCGTGAATGGTTGTATCTATAGTAATTTGCCACAGAAAATGAGTATAAAAAAACGATTTAAACACACGAATTCATGACATAAAGTCATGCTAATATTATGACGCTTTCTTTCTCCGCTCTCTATGTTTCAAAACGCTATAAGGCTGTTCTTTTATATTTAATAGACTCAAGCGTGGCGAGCCAAATTAAAGGTAAGACAATAAGAGCCGAACCTATCAAAAGACTGATATCAGGTATTTCATCAAACCATATGATGCCGATAACCACTGCTCCTAACAGACCGGTATATTCTGCACTAGATATTTTATGTGCTTCAACCGCTCGGTAGACCAGTACGCAGATACCCGCATAGATCAAAATAAACAAATTTGAGCCTGCTGCTATCCATAGCGCGTACCAACTCAAAGGGGCATTTTCCCAAATAGCCAAACCAAGCCCCAACGGTATTCCGACTAAATTGGTCAAAAACAAGGTCTGAGCAACGGTGTGATTCGAAGGCAATTTACGCACTAGTAGGTTGTTTGTCGCCATGGTTAAGGCCACGATCAGCGCAAATATAGCACCCATATTAATTTGTGTTGGTTTTACCACGACAAGAATACCTATGAAGCCTAGTATTGCCACAATGATGCTTGGTGCTGTGAGTCTGTCTTTATAAAACAGAAACCCTAACGGCAACATCAGTAAAGGTGCAGTATAAAAAATCGCATTGACCGTGGCTAGCGGTAGCGCTTGGATAGACAACACCATGAATACCGCGCCAAACAACCAAATATGCCCACGTACAAAATGCCATTTTACGTTACTAAGTAGCTTGGCTTTTTGGTTGAATAAACAAAACGGTAGCAGCATCAAGACAGCTGTTAGCTGACGCAATAGCACAAACTGATAGACGGCTGCGCCATCAGGCAATTCTTTTATCAGCGCATCTGAAAGGACGGCAATCATGTTTCCTGCAACCAACAGTATCATTGCAAATCCAACACTCATCTTCGGCATTATCATGCTTATACCTATCTCAAAATACATAAAATTTTCAATTAAGCCATTTAATCTAATGGTCGGATAAATAGTATATTCGCGTATACTCATGACGTATAATGATATAAAAACGTTTAGTATTAGTTGAACTCATAATGAAACTCCCCCCATTACGTGCCATACAATGCTTTGAATCTGTAGCAAGGCTCAATAGTTTTTCTAAAGCGGCAGAAAGCCTCAACGTAACGCAAAGTGCTGTGAGTCATCAGGTTCGAACGCTTGAAGAATATCTTGGTGAAGCGTTGTTTTATAGGCAGGGCCGAACCCTTTCTTTAACAGATATAGGTGCTCGCTATTTCACAGAAGTGAATCAATCGCTGACTACTCTATCCAATACCAGTCAGGCCATTCGCCATGATAAGCCTGGCCATATTCGCCTAGCACTGTATAGTTCAGTGGCTGTCAATTGGTTGATTCCTCGGTTAGAAAACTTCCGCGAACAGCACCCAGAGATTGAGCTGACCTTAAATATGGTGACAGACCAAGACGACTATAATGAGCAATGTTCGGATTGCTTTATTACCGTCAATCTACCGAAACGCAATGTAGTCAGCAAGCTTTTATTCGCTGAGAAGCTATTTCCTGTCTGTGGCCAAAAGCTTTGGGCAGAAATAAAGGATCAGCCATTGCCTGAGGCGTTATGGCAACACCCTATACTGTCCGTAAAATATTCTGACAAAAGTGAAGGTACGGCTAATGATTGGCTAAAATGGTGTAAAGCAGGCGGGTTTGAGCTGCCAAGCGAGGTAAAGATTAATCAATTTAGCCATGTACTGCTTGCCGCACAGGCTGCACGTTATAACTTAGGTATTACGCTTACCGACAACTATATGATGCTAGAACAAACACATCAGCAAAATCTTGTCAAAATCCCAATGCATGAATTACTCACTGGCGACAGTTTCTATTTCTTTTATAATGACTTAAAGTCAAATCAACCAGACATCATTAAATTGAGTCGTTGGTTAGAGTCACAATGTCTTTAAAAGTGTTTTAAATAGCATTTTAAATAAGTGTTTCTAAAGACCGTCATTAACGAATATTACCTATAATTGCGACCAATAAGCACTGTGAAAGTATCAACCCCCTACGGTAAAGAGCAAGACCTATGCAAATAATCCTCAATCAAATGGATATTACCGATTATCAAGTATCAGTAAATGCTGCTGCGATATTAAAATCAATCCATGACAATCAAGCCTGCGATGGCTTTATGATTTTTCCAGAACTTGCTTTGACTGGCTTTCCGACGCTAGACAATATTGAAGCGTTGTATCATCAATCAACAGAGCACTTTCACAGCATATTGGAAGCAAGCAAAAATACAGATTCAACCATCATTATTGGACATATTGACAAACAGGATCAACTTTTCTATAACGCATGTTCTTTTATAAAAAACGGCAAAATCATTCATAAACACCGAAAGTCAAAACTTTGGCTTGATGATGTTGGGGTATTTACAAGCGGAGAAGACTTATCAGTGGTTAGCATTAATGATATGGTTTGTGGTGCTCAGATTTGTTTTGAGCTAGAGTTTCCAGAAGGCTCAAGAGCACTGGCAAAAAAAGGCGCACAGATCATATTTATGCCAAACGGCAATATGTCTCCCTATGCAAATAACCACTATGTATTGACTCAAGCTCGGGCTATAGAGAACCAATGTTTTGTGATTACCTGCAATGGTGTCGGCGTCGGTCATGGCGGTCAGTTTGTAGGAGAGAGCCTAATCGTCTCTCCTACAGGACGAATTATCAAAAAACTTGGTTCGTCGCCAGATATAGTAACAGTAGATATAGATTTAGAGGAACTAGAGCAGTCTAAGCAAAACTATCAATATATAGACTTGTCTTAATGTAACCATAGAGCTTAATCATTAAACTGAGTAACAAGGTTATTTTCTGGAGAAACCACAGTGAAGAAAAATCACGGTTACTTATCGCGGCTGACGTCTGGTGGCTTGAGAGCCAATGGACTATCGTTGAGCTAGTACAGCGCAGCCTATATATCCTATGACTTACTATTCTCAGTCTCTCAAAGCATCTTCAACAAAGCTCAACCGGTCTTGACCAAAGTACATTTCATCATTTACGAAGAAACTTGGTGCCCCAAATATGCCTCGTGCTACTGCTTCTTCGGTACTAGATTTTAAACGCGCCTTGACCTCAGGCTCACTAATACGCGCCATAAAATCAGTCGCCTCAATGCCTACTTTCGACAGAACTTCAGCCACAACTTCTGGTGATTCCATATTTAACTTTTCAGCCCATAGCGCATTGAAGATAGCGGATAAATAACTCTCAAATTTAGGTGTCCCCAAATAAGCGGTAACACCGCGCATAAGCTGCATCGTATTGACTGGGAAAAATGGATTGAAGCGAAAAGGTACGTCATAGATGGCTGAAAAACGCTTAAGGTCTTTGAGCATATAAGCGCCTTTAGCAGGTACGGCAGCTGGTGAGGTGTTACCAACGGCTTGAAACACTGCGCCAAGTAACATAGGTCGCCAAACAATTTCGGCATTGTGACGCTGCGCGATACTCGCTAACTGTGTCCATGCCAAGTAACTGGCTGGGCTACCCACATCAAAGAAAAACTCTACTTGTTTACTCATCTTTGCATTCCTTGCAATATATTAAAAATTCATTAAAATTTTGACGGTTATTAACCAGATAAGATTAAAAATTTTCCATCCATGGGCGTAAATCCAGCTCATGCGTCCAGCTATCTCTTGGCTGACAGTGCAACTGCCAATACTGCTCAGCGATATGTTCTGGATTTAAAATACCATCTTGGTCTTTTAGCTCATAGCGCTCAGGAAAGTTGTCACGAATAAAATCAGTATCAATAGCACCGTCAATGATAGGGTGTGCGACATGTATGCCTTTAGGTCCCAACTCGCGCGCCAGGCTTTGTGCCAGTGCCCGCAGAGCAAACTTAGCACTAGCAAAAGCTGAAAAACCTTTACTACCGCGTAAAGACGCTGTTGCACCCGTAAAAATAATTGTCCCCCTCTCACGTGGAATCATGACTTTTGCCGCTTCTCTACCTGTCAAAAATCCAGCCAAAGCACCCATCTCCCACACTTTACGATAGACCCTCTCTGTCGTATCTAAGATGGAGAAATGCACGTTTGCACCGATGTTAAACACCACTACTTCAATCGGCCCAATGTCTTTTTCAATATGAGCAAACAGCTCAACCATCTCTTGCTCGACACGTGCATCACAACCAAATGGCTTGACTACTCCTCCAGCCGCTTCGATATCACTGACTAATGTCTCTAGCTTCTCAACAGTCCTTCTGGTCACGCACAAAGTAAAACCTTCTCGCGCAAAACGTTTGGCAACAGCACTGCCAGTGGCATCGCCTGCGCCGATTACAACTGCTACGGGTGCTCTGTTCATGTCTATTTCCTTATAGGTTCCTTTTTAGAACTAACAAAAACATAGCTTTATTTTTGGACCCTGTCAAGCTAACCTATAGCTTAAAGATAAAGGAGATAACCTATGCGCTGGGATGAACTGAACCAACAGTCTTGCTCGGTGGCTCGCACTTTAGCAGTCATTGGTGATCGTTGGACGCTCATGATTTTACGTGATTGTTTTTTGGGAGTCAGACGATTCGACGTATTTGAGCAACGCTTGGGCATTACACGTCATGTCCTATCTAACCGTCTTCGTAAATTGGTTGAATACGATATTTTAAAAAAAGTCGCCTATCAGCAGCGGCCGCTACGTGAGGAATATAGACTGACAGAGTGTGGATTAGATTTGCACTCTGTCGTACTGGCATTGGTCAGTTGGGGTGATAAATACATGGCTGATGAACGCGGGGCACCGCTGTTGCATAGACACAAGGCATGTGGTCACATTATGCATCCGGTGACAGTATGCTCCAAGTGCGCTGAGCCCATTACTGCACGTGATATTGAGGTTGAGATAGGACCCAAATGGATCGGTAATGATGAAGTAAGTATTTAATATAGTAGCGGTTTATAAGCCATTAGAGCTAGATATCAGAACACTTTATTTAAAAGACTTAACCTTTTACGGCTGTACCGTATTTCAGCCTAAAGTGTTCCGAACCCTCGTTAACTATTAATCTAAATGGCGTTATGCAGACCAGCCTTCTAATACAATCTTGCCATGCGCTTGCTGTTTTTCTAGCATTTGGTGCGCACTACGTAGATGTTCAGCGGTGATAGCCCCAAGATTGTGAGCAACTGTGGTTTTGATCTCGCCTGCATCAATCAATTTTGCCACCGCATTTAATAAATGATGCTGTTCAATCATGTCTGGCGTATTGAACATTGAGCGTGCAAACATAAATTCCCAATGCAGAATTAAGCTTTTGGTTTTAAGCGGGTTGGCATCTAGTGATTTTGGATCATCAATCAGTCCAAGCTTACCCTGCGGCTTTAAACATTTAATGATTTCTTCGTAATGATCTTCAGTGTTATTGAGACTCACCACGTAGTCTACTTCAGCAATACCTGTTTTTTGTAGTTCATCAGACAATGGGTTGCGGTGATTGATAACATGATCAGCACCCAAATCTTTGAGCCACTGCACGCTCTCATCTCTCGAAGCCGTACCGATAATCGTGGCAGATGTTCTTGTTTTTAATAACTGAGTTAGGATAGATCCAACGCCGCCCGCTGCGCCAATGACCAATACTGAGACGTCATCAGCGTTCTCGCTACTACCGCTGTCATTCGCTGCGCTATCAGAGACAGGCACTTGCAAACGATCAAATAACATCTCCCAAGCTGTAATCGTCGTCAGTGGTAATGCTGCTGCCTCAGCGAAAGACAAAGAGGCTGGCATGTGCCCAACGATACGCTCATCGACCAACTGATATTCAGCATTGCTGCCTGAACGGGTCAAATCTCCAGCATAATAGACATTGTCGCCTACTGAGAATAAACTGACGTCTTCACCGACAGCCGTCACAGTACCAGCAGCATCCCAACCAATAACAGCATACTCACCCTCTGCAGCAGGACGCCCTTCACGGATTTTGTAATCTACTGGATTGACTGATATGGCTTTTACTTCTACGAGAATATCGCGACCTGAAGCAACTGGTTTATCAAGGGTGATGTCTTGTAGCGATTGTTCATTATCGATAGGTAGATTGTTTTGATAACCAATGGCTTTGATAGTTTGCATAATATTGTGTCCTGTTTTTAATAAGAAAGTTTTTAATAATAAAATTTGAAAATATAGTTAGGGCGTGTCCTCAATTCAATCAATAGTCATCTAAATGGGTTAAAAATGGCTAAACCTTGCCAAACAGCGTCAAATCGCTGGTTAATATCCCGATATTATCTGCACTATTTTCCTCGTTTGACGGCAATTTACCTCATTTTTATCACCATTTTTGAAATGAAGATACGCCCTAGTAATGGTTTAATTGTTTGAAATTCATTGATGCCGCAAAATATAAATCTTATGCATCTTATGCAAAAATTGACTGCAATAATGTTTGAGTCTGCTGCTCAAGCTCTGCAATGGCTGCTTGGTTTAAAGCATCAGCATGTGGTCGACCAAATTCTCCTCTTGCATCGCCATGTGCGCCACCTTTGATGTCGTTATCAAAGTATGTACCAGTATCGTCAGCGAACTCATCCGAGATGGCCAACTCCGTTAGGATATTTGCGCCTTTGTCTGCTGATGACCAATGCTGACCATACGCTTCGTTAGCCATTTTTGTATTCAGTAGCGACCCTGGGTTAACGGCGATGACATTGATATCGTTGCTAACGACTGTGTCAGCTAATGCCATACTCCACATGGTTAATGCCAGCTTACTTTGGGCATAAGCATCTTTATCATCGAGGCGGGTTTGACCTGCAAGTGCTTGATAAGATATTGACGCTTGCGCAGCTGAGCTTAAGTTCACGATACGCGCTTGCTTAGACTGCTTGAGCAAAGGCAACAAAGCATTGGTCAGCTCATAAGGCGCTAGGTAATTGACTACGAAACGTACATCCAAACCGTCTTTCGTCATTGCTGATGCCGTAGTATAAATCCCTGCATTATTTATGAGCACATCAAGCTTGGTCAGTTTTTCATTGACGTCTGCTGCCATCTTTAGCACATCCGTTAGATCAGAAAAATCAGCCACAAACCCATCAATATTATCTACTGCTGCGCCTGTCGCGACTGCTCGAACTTCTGCAATGACGCTAGCAAGCTTGTCAGCATCGCGGCCATGCAAGTACACTTGGTGCCCAGCTTCTACCAGTTTTAACGCTGCCAATTTGCCAATGCCATCTGTGCTGCCAGTAATTAAAATTGTTTTAGTGGTATTCAGAGTCATAAACCGCCCTTATTGTTTGAATTATTGTTTCAGTTTTGGATACCTGTTCTATTTTATCCGTCGTGATAGCGTCCATTGTAATGAAAGTGTTGTGGGTCAAACAGTAGCCATCACCTAAAACACTTTCAATATAATTTTGAAAGTGAATTATATTTAAGAGGTTATGTAGAGCATTATCTAAGCGGTTGCTAGTTATACTTAGGTTCAAACTTCATGAGGAATGTTAAATGCAGTATCCCATAGCAATTACACCAAGTAATAAAACAACAGCTTATGGCATATTTATCCCAGACATAGTGGGTTGCTATTCAGCCAGCGATGAACGTGCAGATATCTCTAATAATGCTAAAGAAGCGATTATGCTCCATCTAAAAGGATTGATAGAAGACGGTGAAGCCATTCCTCTACCTACCGATAGTACTAAACATAAAGATAATCTAGATTTTGAAGGAATGGATTGGGCAGTAGTAGATATTCAGATACATGAGCTATATGAATGACATCAAAGAACCACTCATGCCTGTCAGATATAATAAATGAACTAAAAAAATTCACATAACAAAAAGGACAAGTAATCTAATCATGAAAAATTAAAAAGATAATGAATAGAAAACTGCATTATCAATCTTATTTTAAGTCACGCTATGCAAATTGGCGTTCGAATGACGTCCAGTCCTCAACATAGGTTGACTGGCAAATAAGACAATCACACCAACTAATGAAAACACACCAAAGGCGTAGAATGCAGTAGCAGCACCATACCGATCCACAATCAAACCAGTAAAGATGACGGGTACACTAAGCCCTATATATGCCATCAGAAAATAGCCTGCACTTGCACGTGCCTGCTCATTTCCAGCAGATTTTGCGACTCCTAACATACCGCCTAAATAGACAAAGCCATAGCAACTAGTACTGGCCAAGAATGCCGCCAAAAGAATGACTGGTAGATTGGCGTTCAACGTCCCCCAAGCCAATAAAGCATAAGCCGGTAATAAGATCAAAAGACCAAGCTTGCTTGAGACTTGAGGGTCAAGCTTTCGGGCGATTGGCTGAACGATCAATCCACAACTGATGGCTAACATAGAGGATATCCCTGCATACTTAGCGAGTCCATGTGTGGCCAGTACTGAGGGAATAACTGACAGCACCAAACCTGTCGTCGCCCAACAAATCAAAATACTACTGCCATACCAAATGACTTCACGATTAAAATAAGGTAGCCGTAGCATAGATGTGGGCAAATTAGTGCGTTTAGGTGCTGTCTCTGGTAATTGATATAACAAAAACATAGCGAATATCCCACTCGCTAGCAGTAAGAAAAAACTGGCTGGCTGATCGGTTTCGTAAAACATTAAAGAAACTGTCGTCAATACAGGACCAAGACCAAAACCTATCGTCGTACTGGCCGTCACCCACGCTGTCGCACGCATCGTATCCGATGAGCCAAGCAGCTCAATCATATAGGCTGTCGCCGTAGCAGCCATCAGAGCAGTTCCCACACCCAGTACGAATCGCGCTACTGCTAATGCTCGCGTGTATGGATAAAATAACATAAGAGCCGTCGCTGCTACCGATAACGCTAAAGCTATTAAAATTGTCTTGCGCCGTCCAATCCGATCAGACAACCCACCAAAAGCCAACAATACAGGTATGACGCCTAATACATAAAAGGAAAACGCTATCGTAGTTGCTAGTACACCATAGCCATCATTGTGTGCGTAAACGGCATAAAGCGGCCCTTGGATATTGACGCTTGTCGTTATCACGCATAAGGCAAAGGCCAGATATTTATTATATTTTTTCGTGGTCATATATCGCTGCTTTTTGAAGAATTACCATTGAATTGACTGAGGTAAGTGTGATTCACAGTAGAATGACACCTACCTCTACATCGTTTACGTTCAATGATTAAAACAAAAGTACAGTAGGTTATCTATATACAATCCAGTACAATTAGACAGAACTGTTTGGTCTATAAAACCCATACAGTTCGGATATCCTACCCATATATTGTCCTAGCTATAACCTTAAGATAAAACCTTCACAAAATTCGCCTTACCAAAAATTGTAAAAAATATGAATAAAAAGCTAACACGTATCGAAGTTGTCATGGCTGACGTAAAAGAGAAAATAGCGACTGTCATCTACATGCCAGAGTCGCGACTACCCTCCGTCCGTGCCGCTGCCAAAGATTATGGGTTCTCGCCATCTACCGTGGTTGAAGCCTATGAACGCCTGCAAACTGAGGGAATCATCTACTCCCGTCCTGGCGCAGGGTTTTATGTGGCAGAAACTACAGCGCCGCTATCATTGACAGATATAGCACCAAAAATTGACCGAGTGGTAGATCCGTTGTGGGTATCGCGGCAGTCACTGGAGCCACCCGATGGCGCGCTAAAGCCAGGCTGCGGCTGGTTACCAGCGGACTGGCTGTTTGAGGCAGGTATACGCCGTGGTCTACGAAATGTGGCAAAGGCTGACGCGTCCATTATCAGTGAGTATGCAACGCCGCTAGGACTGTTAACATTGCGCCAATTACTCACACGGCGTATGGCAGGATTAAGTATCAATGCAGAGCCATCACAGGTTATATTGACGGATTCAGGCACTCAGGCGATAGATTTGATTTTTCGATTTTTGCTGACGCCGGGTGACACGGTCATCGTCGATGATCCTTGTTATTTTAACTTTCGAGCACAGCTGCTTGCCCATCGGGTCAAAGTGGTTGGTGTGCCTTATACGCCAAATGGGCCAGATATAGATGCCTTTGCAGCGATTTTAGATGAGTGTAAGCCGCGCCTGTACATCACCAATGCTGCCATTCATAATCCTACGGGCGCAACGTTATCACCTGCTACGGCATACCGTGTATTACAATTGGCTCAGACTGCTGATTTGTACATTATCGAAGACGATATTTTTGCAGATTTTGAAGTCAAGCCTGCGGCGAGATTGGCGGCTTTGGATGGGTTATCACGAGTATTCTATATAGGCAGTTTTTCTAAAACGTTATCAGCATCCCTACGCTGTGGTTATATTGCAGCGCCTACAGAGTGGGTTGAGAGTTTGGTAGATTTAAAGATAGCGACTGGCTTTGGTGGCAGTCAGTTAGCAGCGGCGGTTGTGTTCTCAGCATTGACTGATAGCGGCTACCGTAAGCATATGAATGATATCCATACTCGGCTGGCAAGCGCGCGTACTCATACGCTACCACGATTGGCCAAATTAGGCATCGTACCGTGGCTGCTCCCACAAGCAGGTATGTTCCTATGGTGCCGATTACCTAAGAATAATAATGCGACCGAATTGGCCAATCGCTGTTTATCCAAAGGTGTGGTATTGGCACCGGGCAATGTTTTTAGCCAATCGGACAATGCTGAAAATTTTATGCGGTTCAATGTGGCGCAGATGAGCCATTCAAAAATTTTCGAGGTATTGGCTCAATCGTTAGACTGATCAATCAGAGACTTATATAGTCATTCCACTATAAAGTATTACAGCGTTAACCTCGCTTGAAGTATCACATGTACATCTACACTCGGTTGCCTTGTACTACTTTTAAATTGAATCGACTATAGTGCTAGTACCTTCTTATTATATATTGACCTTTCGACTATAATTCTAAGCCTAAACATAAGCTGAACACAATTAAATATAACCACTCCCGACAACGGATACTATTTCTCTAGGATAGCTCATATGTCCCCTATATATACTGCATTGGCTATACTGGTTACCTTTATCTGGGGCGTAAATTTTACTTTTATTGCGTGGGGTCTTGAGAGCTTTCCGCCATTGATGCTTACTGCTCTGCGTTTTTTCTTTACTGCTGTGCCATTGGTTTTGTTTCTAAAGCCGCCTAAATTCAACCGTACCTTGTTTATCTATGCTATCGGTACATTTGTCATGCAGTACGCCTTTGTATTTACAGCAATGCATCTGGGTTCATCCCCGGGGCTGACGGCACTACTGCTACAAATTCAGATTTTTATCACGGTATTGCTAGCGTACTTTATATTGGGTGAAGCAGTCAGCCGTATGCAAATCGTCGGTATGTTGGTCGGTGTACTAGGACTCAGCGTGATTGCGCTAAACCTTGGCGGTGATATGCCTTTGGCAGGGTTCATCTGTATTTTGATTGCGGCCATCGGTTGGAGCTTTGGTAATATTGCCTCCAAGCAAGCATCAAAACAGACCTCAGAAAAAGCGTCAGAGCAAACGGCTCTAAAAGCGATGCAGCAAGGAACAAGGGTATCTGTTGCTACATCCAGCACTGAAAAAAATAAAGCCTCTGCTCTGTCTGCGCTAGCGCTGGTAGTCTGGGGCGGTCTCATTGCTTGCGTGATGTTGACGATATCTTCTCTTACATTTGAGACTGATGCATGGCAGATGGCGACGTTTACTGAAGCATCACTCAAGTCTTGGCTCTCACTTGGGTTTATCGTCTATATCTCAACCTTAATTGGCTTTGGTCTGTGGGCACACTTACTCAGTCAAAATACCGCGTCCAAGGTTATGCCGTTTGCACTATTGGTGCCCGTATTCGGTATGGTGACCTCAGTACTACTCACAGGAGAAGTGGTGACTTGGTGGAAGATGCTGGCCATGATGTTGATCTTATCAGGGCTGTTATTGGCGAATGTGAAAATGAAAAGAAGCTGCTAACGATGACCACTAAAACACTCAGCCATCATTAGCAGCTTTCTATTTTCTGCAGCTTTTTTTCTATAGTTATCGTAAGTCATCCACCACAGCTAGCATTGCTACCAGTGATGCTTCCCCTAACTTGATAGAACGCTCGGGTGACCAACCCATCTCTTCATCGGGCAGATTATCATTGTCTTTAAATGGCATCTCTAACGTATTAGCAAGACAATCAAAACGCTCTGCTACCCAATTGGTGGCAACGGTCATATTGGCAGCACCTGGTGCATCGACCTCATAGCCAATCTCAGACTGAAAGTCGGCACTGGCTAACTTTAATACCTCTGAAAACTTATCACGTAGTCCAGCAAGACGGTCACTGTAGCTTGGCGTCCCTTGTGACCCAGCGAGGAATACATACGGCAATGCTTCATCACCATGCACATCATAAAATAGATCCACGCCTGTCGCTTCCATTTTATTAATCACATGAAATACTTCAGGGCTTTTGTCTAAGCTTGGACTTTGCCATTCACGATTTAAGTTGGTTCCGGCAGCGTTAGTACGCAAGTGTCCACGCACACTGCCATCAGGGTTCATATTAGGAACAATATAAAAATTGGCCTTGTCTAACAACTGTTTGCCAGTCGCATTATCACTATCTAACAAGCTATACAACAAACCCTCAATGAGCCATTCAGCCATCGTCTCACCTGGATGCTGACGAGCAGTAATCCATATATTGCGCTTGTGGGCAGCACCGTCACCTATTTTGACTAGGGTCAAGTCACGTTTATCAAGCGTTTCGCCTAGATGCTCTAACGTCACTAGCGGATGCACTTGCACGGCGGCCAATAAATCTTGATGACGCTCATAGCTATAAGGCGCAAAATACGCAATCTGAATGGTTTCGCATTCTAACTCTGCCACGATGGTCAATTTGCCATCTTTATAAGAGGTTGGCAGACGGAACCAATGCTGACGATCATAAGAAGCCACCGCTTGGTAGTTCTCCCACCCTTCTAGATAAGACGCCTCTCCTGCATTCAGAATATTGAGAACATACTGCTCCCCTATTTGACCTGACAAACGAAAGTTAAACCACTGAAAAAACTCGCCGCCAACATCTGGACGAATCGCTAATTGAATGTCTTTTTTGTTGTCTGCATTAATAATGTCAATGTTGCCTGCATCAAAATTAGCTGTGATATGCATAGTCATTCCCTAATTGATTTTTATGATTGTGTTTTAAGTATTATGTTCGTTATCGACTTACTGTTCTACCTATTGCCTTGTAATAATCTCTAGCTTTATATTGGGCACTAGACATACATTTACTTGGTCATTATCAGCTCGTTTTCAAGGCAATAACCTATCAAATCTATCTGTTCAGGTTGAATATTTAGCGTTGGCTACTAAAAGATTAAACCTCTGCTAATAACTCGACACTTACTTGAAAGTAATCATCGTCTTTTATAGTAATACTGACGTTACCATTATGCGCCCCAACGATAGACTGTACGATAGATAGACCCAAACCTGTTCCTGTGTGGCGATCTATTGTTTTATGATGTCGATAGAAGCGCTCAAACAACTTATCTGCCTCACTTTGTGTCAACGGCTCATCTAATTGGTTAGTGATGGTCATTCGTAAAATAGCTTGTTTTGATTGTTGAAGACTGCTTATTGTTGTACCCACCATCTCATCTGAGTTTACTCTATCTGCACTAATGGTTATAACGCTATCTTGAGCAGCATAATAAATCGCATTCGATATCAGATTAGCAAAGAGCCTTTGTAATAAACTTTTATCTCCTAAAACAGCGCTGAACTCACCTTTGGTTTCAATAGCGATACCTCGGTCTTCTGCAATCATTTCGTAGTAATCAACGAGCTTGGTGATTAAACTGTCCGTATCCACGTGACTGATTTGCGAGTCACTCAATCCTTTTTGGGTTTTTGCTAGCAGCAGCATATTATTTATCATGGCCGATAGCTGCTCTAAGGTGTCATGCTGATGGTGTAGCTGCTCAATGTATTCATCACTAGCTCTCGGTTTGTTTAACATGACTTGCGTTTGCGTGCTGAGTGTCGCTATTGGAGTGCGCAGCTCATGGGCGATATTGTCTGAAAACCGTGACAATGATTCAAAATTACTTTCAAGCTTGGCCATCATTGAGTTGTAAGATTCTGCTAATGGTCGCAGCTCTAACGGCATATCACTGACCGTGACTCTATCATCCAATCTGTCAGGATTCATTGTTTTCATTTTTTGGACGATGGTCGCCAAAGGTGCAAAACCCCAATACACACCCAGCGCCGCTACTGATACGAGCAACAAGGTAATCGCGAACAAAATCATACTAAGCTGACGATTGAACTGTAATAAATACTGATGATGCACATCTATAGGCAATGCGATAAGCGCGAGCATTTTGTCGTCTTCAATGACCATTGCTCGATAGTATCGGCTGTTGATATTCATCACAAACTGTTGCTTATCATTATCTTGTTTCAGTGATGACAGATTAAATCCTTCCCCTAGCTCTTGAGCAAAGTTATTGGGGGTACTAGACAGTATCTGCCCTTCTTTATTAGCGATAATGGTTTTTAGATCGTAATCTAGCCAAGAAGAATGCTGATGATCAGCTTCATCTGATATCGCTGCGGTAGAAGTATCTCCATCAGGCATTACGTCAGGTGCCGCTCTTAGCGGCTGTTGACTATCCAATGGATTTTGAGAGCTAGGTAGGGTTTGGGAAGTTATAGGGCTACTAGGTTCTATCACTCGTTTACGTAGATTAAAAGCCGCATGAGTCATAATTTCAGCGTCCATTTGCTCGAAATGGCCTTTAACAGAACGCTGTATCCATATATAAATGATAACCTGTGATATAACAACAAATATCGTGAGCAGCAACACAGTACGCCATAATAGTGGCAAGCGCCGATTATCAAACCTATATTTCATATTAGACATTGCCAGCTTCGTGAGATGGTTGGCTATCAAGCGCTGTATCGACAGCTTCTAACCGATAGCCCATCCCGCGCACCGTATGAATCAGCTTTGCGTCATGATCATCGTCTATTTTTATACGAAGACGTCTTATCGCCACATCAATCACATTGGTATCATTTTCAAAGTTCATATCCCATACTTGGGAGGCGATGATTGAGCGTGGAAGCACTTCACCGCGGCGCTCTAATAAAAACTGTAGTAAGGAAAACTCTTTTGCCGTGAGCTTAATAGGCTTATCTCCTCTATGCACCGTACGCTTGCCGATGTCCATCTTAAGATCCGCTATTTGCATAATCGTACTTTGATAGTCGGCTTGATTGGCACGTCGTAATAAGCTTTTCATCCTGACGATCAATTCTGCAAAGGCAAAAGGCTTGGTCAAATAATCATCGCCACCAATCTCAATCCCTTTTATCTTGTCACTTAAGTCATCTTTTGCGGTTAGAAATAGCACAGGCGTATGCTTGCCAGCCGCTCGGTAATTACGCACCAGCTCAAAGCCACTAACATCAGGCAGCATCACATCCATCAATATCACGCTAAATTCTTCCGTCATCAATGCATGATAGCCATCTAATCCTGTTAGCTGATGATCCACGATAAACCCAGCTTCGGTTAAGCCTTTTTTTATATACTCGCCAAGCTTCAATTCATCTTCTACCAGCAGTACTTTCATTGTAATTCCTCAATACGGTCATGATTGTTTAACGTTCTAACCAGCACAGGTGACAATATTGACTGGTAGCGGACAAAGATGTCATGTGCTCGTAATCAGACTGTCAGTTTTATTTTGCTAATCTATATAAACGGTACATAGGTGCTCGTTTCAATACTTAGCTACTATCCAATACTTAGGGCGTGTCCTCAATTCAAACGAGTGTCTCTAAATGGGCTAAAAACAGCTAGATTTTGCCAAACATCGTCAAATAATTGGTCAATATCTCGATATTATCTGCACTACTTTCCTCGTTTGACGGCAATTTATCTCATTTTTATCACCATTTTTAAAATGAGGACACGCCCTAGCTACTATGAATTATTTTTATCGGTAATCAATGTAAACAACTTACGAAAGAGGTTTTATATGAAAATTTATGGTTCGTTCAAAAAAGTAGTACTGCTTTCGGTATCTGTACTTATCGGTACTACCACTGCCAATGCGCATACGATTGATCTAAGCACTTCAATCATCAACAACTGCGACGCTGTGACTGAGTTTGCAAAAAACTTGGATCATAACGATGCTCAGCTCTCAAATTCACAAATGAAAAGCTATATCGATGCGAGAGTGGCTTGTGAGATTGAACACAAAGATCAACATCTACAGTCTGAAAAATACTTCATTAACAAATATGGTAGCGATAAGTGATATCAGCTCTGATGTCATACTAAAGGATTACTGACAACATTAAAAACCATAAATAGTAAGATGACAGAATTGTAATCTTACCGTCATCTCTCTGTCAGAATCACTAAAGTATGCTTTAAAGTAACTTAATATCTTAAAGTCTTTTCGACTACATACCAATTTAAATAAGGATTTACCATGTCATTATTCAAACCAATGCCACTGCTCAAATCAATGCCACTTTCTAAATCAATCGTAGCAACTGCTATAGCCTTAGTTGTTTCAACCTCTGCGTTGGCACACGATCCCAAAATGCACGCTGAAAAAGACCAAATGAACTGTGAGAAAATGCAAAAGCATATGCAGATGATGCAAAAAATGGATCATAGCAAAATGGATATGAATGATCCTGCTATGAAAGCCATGATGGCTAACATGAGCAAAATGAAAGCGATGTACCAAAAGCACTGTGTGAGCAGCGATAGCGATTCTTAAATATCAATTTATAAGTTCAATACTATAGTCAGTTCAATATAATTTCGATACAAGGAAACCGAGTGCAAGTTATACATTAATATGCTTAGCGAGGATGACGCTGTAGCGGATTTATATAGACTTGACTATATTGTCAGAGAAGCTGATCAAGCAGTAATGGGATATTAAATAAAATGGATTTTTAGGACAAACCTATGAAGTTTTTACTAGGAATACTGTTTACTGTCTTTGTCGCTATTGTGGGCATTTTTATGGTGGTGACTAGTGGCATGATAAATATCGGTGCTGATCGAGCTCATAGTCCGCTGGTTTACGATTTTTTAGAAACTGCCCGCACACGCTCGATTGAACATGCCAGTAAGAATATTTTGGTTCCCAATTTAAAAAAGGCGGAGATGATCAGCTCGGGCGGTGCAGATTACAAAGATATGTGTGCAGGCTGTCATTTATCTCCTGGCGTCAACAGCACAGATTTAAATAGCGGTATGTACCCAAAGCCTCCTAACTTTACTCAGGCGGATATCGTTAAGCGCTATCGAAACGAGGCTGGTGCCAGACAAAGCTTTTGGGCGATTAAACATGGCATTATGGCGTCTGGCATGCCCGCTTGGGGCGCTACTCACGATGATGACAGAATATGGGCGATGGTTGCTTTTATTAGATCGCTACCTGACTTAAATGAAAACCAGTACACCATGCTAACGACTCGGTTAGACGATAGTATGTTGGATATGTCATTTGATGGTGAGATGAATATGTCAGGTGATGGATCCGAAATGCAACATTGATTTTTTGTAAAAAATGCAGTGCTCAATAGTGCTGCTTTTTGCGATTTGAGTTTTAAGCTTTGCTAGCACTATTTTATCCAGTGATGTGGCTCTAATTTTTATAATATTTAATCGTCAGACAGACGCTCGGGAGTGGTTTTATGAGACGCTATACTAATAGATTTATTAATGAACATAATCTGATATCTGGCCGTGTGCTCTCGGCGATCGTGGTATTGCCATTATCGTTAACGATTGCCGCTTGTAATCAACCTAATTCCGCTGCTGCTGAATCAACACCAGCGACTGAGCCAACTATTGCTACGCAAAACGTGCAAACTACGCAAACGGAGCAGCCAACAGCTGAAATAATGCCAGTCAGCGCTCCTTCAGATACCCAATCAACTATCCTAAAAAACATCTCAGCCACCGTCTATAAAGATGCCAATTGCGGCTGTTGCAAAGAATGGGTCGGTTATGCCGAAGGTCATGGTCTAAACGCAACCGCACAGAATGTCGAAGACGTGTCCTTGTTTAAAGAGCGATACAGCGTACCGCAGCAAATGCGCTCTTGCCATACCACCGTCACTACTGATGGCTACGTATTTGAAGGTCATGTCCCTGCTAAGTATATGGCGCAGTTCCTAAAAAACCCGCCAAGTGATGCCATTGGTCTTGCCGTATCTGGTATGCCAGTTGGTAGCCCTGGTATGGAATATCAAGATAAATTTATGCCATATAAAGTGATGCAGCTTAACAAAGATGGCTCAACAGCCATTTATGCAACCATTGACTCACCGCAGCAGCAAATCTAGTTTGATTAACACTTTACATAGCTCATTCTGTTCTATTAATGAGCCAACAGTTATATGAACTCAACTCCCATTTCACGGATTAAGTTAGGTAAATTATTATGAACAAGAATATGTTCAATCGCAGGCGTTTCTTAACAGGATCTTCTACTTTGTTAGGGGCATCCATGCTATCCACACTGCCGTCTATTGCCAATAGTGCGCTCGGTAAAGGCCAGCAGAATGTAGCCATCAACAGTGATAAAGCCGACCATATCGTACCTATCTTAACTGGGAATGAGTTTGATCTGTATGTCAGCAAGAAGCCCGTCACTGTCAATGGCAAGTCGAGTATGGCAACACTGATTAATGACTCGCTACCAGCACCAACGCTAAAGATGCGTGAAGGCGATACCGTAACCATTCGTGTTCATAACCAGATGAATGAGTCAACCTCTATCCATTGGCATGGCTTGCTGGTACCTTTTGAGATGGATGGCGTACCAGGTATCAGTTTTGATGGTATTCCCGCGAACAGCACCTTTACCTATAAATTCAAACTTAAACAATCAGGCACCTATTGGTATCACTCACACAGTGGCTTTCAAGAGCAAACCGGTATGCTTGGTGCTATCGTCATTGAACCTAAAGGGCGTGAGCGTCATCCTGTTGCAGAAGACCATGTAATCGTGCTAAGTGATTGGACGCACCGCGATCCGCACAATCTCTTGAAGCTGCTCAAACAGCGCGCAGACTTTGATAACTACCACTTGCCAGACTTCAAAAAACTATTGTCTGATATCGCAGCAACAGATCTAGAAGCCGCTCATGACAAGCGCAAAATGTGGAATAAGATGCGCATGATGCCAACGGATTTCACCGATCTATCTGGTGAAAAAACCTTTACGTATCTGATGAATGGTAAGACCACAGCAGCTAATTGGACACAACTAGTGAAAGCGGGACAGCCCGTCAAACTACGCTTTATCAACGCCTCAGCACAGACGATATTTGATGTGCGTATACCGGGTCTCAAAATGACGGTGGTGGCAACAGATGGTATTGACGTCGCACCCGTTGCGATTGATGATTTCCGCATTGGGGTGGCTGAGACTTATGATGTCATTGTCACGCCTACTCAAGATGCACATACCATATTTGCCCAAAATATCGATCGTTCGGGCTATGTCGCGACCACGCTTGCAACCAAGAAAGGCGCTCGTGCGGCAATACCTGCTATGGATAAGATTGAGTGGCTGACCATGGCCGATATGATGGGTGCGATGGGTGACAAAGGCTATAAAGCAAAGCATGCTAAGACCGAGTATGACTTTAAATCTGATATGCGTGTCGACAGTCCACGTATGAACCTCGATGACCCCGGTATCAACCTGCGTGAGATTGATAGAAAGGTTTTGACTTATGATCAATTACGCTCTGTCGATGAGGCCATATTTGCGGAGCAGCGTAAGCCTACTAGAGAGATTGAAATACATCTGACTGGTAACATGGAGCGCTATATTTGGGCCTTAGATGGTGTCATGTTTAAGGATGCAACCCCTGTCAATATTAAGCCAAACGAGCGCGTACGTATTACCTTAGTCAATGACACTATGATGAACCATCCGATGCATTTGCATGGTATGTGGAGTGATTTGCGCACGCCATCTGGAGACTTTCAGGTACGTAAACATACGATTGTGGTGCAACCTGCGCAAAAGATTAGCTTTGATGTGACGGGTGAATTTGGACGATGGGCGTGGCACTGCCATCTGCTTTATCACATGGAAGCCGGTATGTTCCGAGAAGTTGCCGTCGTTTAACAAACCTTCGAATATGAGGCTTATTATGAAAATATCTAAGAAAAATCTGCCATTCATTGGTTTGTCATCACTAGTCTTGCTCGCATCATCTTTTGCAGCAGCTGCTGAGATGTCGAATATGGATCACAGCGGCATGGATATGTCCGGTGATATGTCTGATATGGATCACAGCGGCATGGATATGTCAGGCGATATGTCTGGTATGGATCATAGTGGCATGGATATGTCGGGCGATATGTCTGGTATGGATCACAGCGGCATGGATATGTCCGATATGGATCATAGCGGCATGGATATGTCGGGTGATATGTCTAGTATGGACCACAGCGGCATGGATATGTCAGGCGATATGTCTGATATGGAGCACAGCAGTATGGATATGTCAGGCGATATGTCTGATATGGAGCACAGCAGTATGGATATGTCGGGTATGCAAGGTGGGCAGCCACCAGCTGATGCTCGCAGTCCAGACTATTCAAATGGGGTTCCATACGGGCAGTATGGTAAACCCATGATGATGGGCAGCATGCCATTATGGGGAGTCTCAGTAGACGACTTGGGCTATCAGTTTGATGAGGATCAAATCAACTTCGAAGCGATGGGTTGGTATGGTACTGATAGTAACCGTATAAGACTACGGACGGAAGGTAGTGCTCAGACTAAAGATGATAAAGAAATCGATAGCTTGAGCTCGCTTGCTTATTGGAAACCACTGAGCATTTTCTGGAATGGTGAAGCTGGTGTCGCTTACGATACTGAAAACGATAACGCTGCCATAATGGCAGGTATTGTCGGTACCGCGCCTTATTTTATCGAAACGGATGCGAGAGCCTACTTATATACCGATGGTCAACTTCGTCTTGATTTGGGCGCAGAGTACGAATGGCGTTTGGATCAGCATTGGGTAGTCATACCGGAGGTTGGACTGACTGCCTTTAGTAAAGATGACCATGATAATGGTATTACCAAAGGCTTTAATGAGATGGAAACTGAGGTCAGGCTGACTTACGAGACATTCAGTCGCCAGCTAGCTCCTTATGTAGGTGTTAGTTATGAGACAGCGCTTGGCAAGGCTCGTGGCCAACGACGTCAAGAAAATGAATCAGTTGATAGCAGTAGTTTGACTGCGGGGGTTAAATTCTGGTTTTAACTGTCTACCCATTTTAATTTAACAAAACAATGGAGGTCATATCATGGAAGCTTCTAAGCAAAAAAATATGAACCCTTATGTAAAATTCACCTTAATGATTCTGACATCGACTGTCATCATGTATATCATGATGTATTTTAACACCTACCAGTGGGATCACATTTACTTTAGTGAAACCCGAGCTTATATGGCGCTATATATGGGTGCCGGTATGGCAGTCGTCATGTTGGCATTTATGACCAATATGTATAAAAAGACCAAGGTCAATTTGATGATCTATGGTCTAAGTGTATTGATGTTTGCAGTTGGTATCTGGGGCGTTAGATCTCAAGCGACTGTCGATCAAGTCGATTGGATGCAGGCGATGATACCGCATCACTCGATTGCCATTCTCACTAGTAGTCGCGCTGATATTGAAGATCCGCGTGTACAAAAGCTTGCTGATGATATTATAAAAGCACAAAAACGTGAAATTGATGAAATGAAGCAGTTGATTGATGAGCTTGAATAAGAGAATGGTGTACCAGTGAACGCTGCGAAAAGTGATCACTCTTTTCTGCTCAGACGCTCAATGACCCAGCCTGCTAGTGGGAAAGACACCAACTGTGTCAGTGGAACAAGTATTATCGTTTCAATTAATACCACCACTGGCAGGCTTAATCCTTGGGTCACAGGCTTCAATAACGTCAATACGATTAGGAGCGTTGGATAAAGTCCGACATATCCTATCAATATGCGTATAAGTCTGTCTTTGGAATTCTGATTCATTGCCTACTACCTATTGATAAAACGATAAAAGAAAAACCTTTAAGCGACAAAAACAATAATTGTCGCTTAAAGATTGACTGTCTGTGAATATCCAACAAGTCACAAATTTATAAATGAAAATAAGGCCATTAGTATTAATGGCCTTATCTCAGTCACTGTTTATGTACTTTGCTATTCTTGATAGTAAGGATAATCACTGTAGCCCACATCAGTACCACCATACATCGTGGTAGGATCTACTTCATTCAATGGCCAGTTATTGGCAATACGCTCTGGCAGATCAGGATTGGCGATAAAAGGACGACCAAACGCGAATAAATCACCGTAGCCTTTTTCTAAAATGTTCACAGCTTTTTGTACCGTGTACTTGCCAGCATAAATAATACGGCCTGAAAACTCTTCTCTGACTGCTTGATAAAAAGTGTCTGGTAAATCAGGCGCATTATCCCAATCAGCTTCTGCAATGGACAAATAAGCAATACCCGCTTGCTCAAGCAATTTGACTGCTTCGACATAGGTATGATGGGGATCTGACTCTACCAAGCCTAAATACACGCGCGTCTCATCCGTACTCGCAAATAATGGCGCAAAGCGTACGCCTAAACGATCAGCACCCACCACATCACTGACAGCAGCGACGATTTCTTTTAAGAAGCGCAAACGATTGGTCAACGACCCACCATATTGATCATCACGGTGATTGGTGTGCTCAGAGATAAACTGATTGACCAAATAACCGTTAGCACAATGCAGCTCTACCCCATCAAAACCCGCCTCCAATGCATTGCGCGCAGCGGCCGCATACATCGTTACCAACTCACCAACTTCATCGGTACTGAGAGCGCGTGGCTCACTTGGATCAGCCAATGCACCTGCACCTGGACCTGTTTCAATAAATACTTTGACGTTATCAGCGGTAATATCAGACGGCCCTACCGGCTGAGCACCATTAGGCTGCAAGCTGGTGTGCGACACACGGCCTACATGCCAAAGCTGAGCAAAAATAATACCGCCTTTGTCATGTACTGCTTGCGTGACTTTTTTCCAGCCTTCAACTTGGGCTGGTGAATGGATACCCGGTGTCCAAGCATAACCTTGACCTCTTGGCTCAATCTGCGTACCTTCCGTCACCATAAAGCCTGCTGACGCACGCTGTGCATAATAGCTGGCCATTAAGTCATTAGGGATATTGTCAGGTTGCGTGCTACGAGAGCGTGTCAATGGCGGCATTACGATACGGTTGTTGAGCGTATAAGGCCCAAGTGCTACAGAGGAAAATAATGTCTTTGTACCTGGAATAGTTTGTGTCATAAGTATCTCTTTTAAAGCAGCTGATGGCTTATTATTGAATGTATTGAGCCTGTTTTAATGCTTAACAGCTCATTTAGTGGCTACTTAAGCAATGTTGGTCAGCATAGCGTTTTGCAGGTACAATTAGAAACAACCGTTTCTTGTTTAAGATACAATTATTAATGGTATGAAATTATGAATGGTATGAATCGGCTCGATATCAAGCAACTTAGAGTATTGCAGGCGCTACTTGATCTAAAAAACTTGTCGCAAGTCGCACGCAAAATGGGGCTGACCCAACAAGCCATCAGTGAGCAGTTACGCAAGTTACGTGAGGTGTTTGATGATCGTTTGTTTATTCGTCAAGGCAATAGCATGGTGGCAACACCAAAAGCGCTATCGATGCAGCAACCTATTGACCATATATTAAAGCAGTTGGAAGATTTGTTAGAGCCAGAGATTTTTATGCCGCACACATACAAAGGCGTCTTTACGATTAGCGCGACCGACTATGCGACGCAAGCCTTATTACCGCAGTTGTTTAACATAACGCGACGCAACGCACCAGATTTGAAGTTAATCGTGCGCGACTTTGCCTCGGACAATATCAATCAGCTGATAGCAGCAGGTGAGCTTGATTTGTTGATTACCTTTCCTGAATTTATCCCTGATAACTTATCGTATGTCACTCTGTTTGAAGAGCAACATTTATGCGTGACGGGTTGTGAAAATACCTTTGCCACAGAGCCATTAACGCTGTCGCAAGTGGCTGCACACGCGCAGCTAGTCGTGTCACCCTCGCGTGCTAATTTGCGCGGCTCTCATGATCAATGGTTTGCAGAAAAAGGTCTAAAACGAAACATTGTGATGTCGGTTCCTAGCTTTTCGGCTGTACCAGATATTTTGCACACGACTGACATGATTGCGTTTTATCCTTCGCGATTATTGCCGAGCAATAAGGTCAAAGAACTTGAGGTGGAAGCATTGCCGCCTACTTTTAAGGTCATCGCAGCATGGCATCCACGTACTACTGACAGTGGCATACATCGTTGGTTAATCGAGCAATTACGAAATCTATAATAATTAACTTAGCTATAGCCAACCTTGAAACGACATCGAACACTCTTAAACTTGATGTAAGTATTATCTAGACTAAACATGGTTCTACACAAGATTCTAGACGGGTGCACATAATCACCTTAGTAACAGTTTCTTAAAATAACAGTCTTTTAAACATAGTTATCCTACGCAATACTCTCCAAATTGGGTATTAAATCATTACTGCTTATCACTTTATCAACATCAACAAACTCACCTTTACCCATGGCGCCAAGATTATAGTCTGCAAACTCATGATATAAAGTGACCACATCACCCATAATCAATAGTGCAGGGGTTGGCAGTTTTGCTTCAGCTTGCTGATCAGCGATATCACTTAATGTGCCGATAAGTACTTGCTGCGTTGGCATACTGGCATGACTAATGATAGCAAAAGGCGTTTCGCTGTCACGTCCGCCTGCTATCAACCCTTGTGTCATCTCATGCAAACGGTGCAAACCCATGTAAAACACAACTGTCTGGCTGCTGTCCATTAGCTCACTATAATCGTTATTAGGCGCGCCATTTTTTTTGCAAGCAGTAACAAACTTGACCGATTGAGCATGGTCACGGTGCGTTAGTGGAATTCCTGTACGGCTAGCAGCGGCACTGGCGGCAGTAATACCTGGAATAGACTCAAAATGAATGCCATGACGTACCACTTCCTGTAGCTCTTCGCCGCCGCGTCCAAAAATAAAAGGGTCGCCACCTTTTAAGCGAACCACCATCTTACCTGCCAGCGCGTGTTTGACCAGTAGCTCGTTAATACTTTCTTGTGGCAATGCATGATTGGCGCGGCGCTTACCAACGAATATTTTTTCAGCCGTGCTCGCGCACATATCCAAAATATCCTCAGACACCAGACTGTCGTATAACACTACCTCTGCGCGCTGCATTACTCGCCACGCTTTTAATGTTAATAGCTCAGGGTCACCAGATCCTGCGCCAATCAGATGCACAGTGCCTCTTTTGGTGCAAGTTTGCACGTTTTCTGCGCAGTGTTGATCCATTAGCTGATAGGTCTCATGCATTGAGGTAGCGGCAGATATATTGGTCATGGTGGTGACTCCTGATAACAGCGTGAATACAGCAAAATGGGCAACCACAAGCAAAGTTGTCAATAAACCCCTACCCTAAAATGGCTTATTGTTCATAACACAACACTCAACCAGTAATTGCATATAAAAGGCTGCAAGCGACGTGCCATAACATCATTTAAGCTTGTGCCAATGGGCCGCATTCTGCGATTAATGCGTTAATTTGCCCCACGCAAGAGCCACAATTGGTACCTGCTCGGCACTGCTTACCCACTGCCGTCGCACTAATACAACCATGCTGTGTGATAGCGTTGAGAATGGTATTTTTTCCAACTGACATACATGAGCACACTAAAGGTCCTGGATCAACATAGCCGCTGGCAGGCCGCCCCGCTAGCAACCATTTATATCGTTGATTAACAGGTATTTGACTAGTATCCGTAAAGCAGCTATCGAGCCAACGTACACTCGGTAATTGCTTTTGCGTTGGAGCAACATAAATAGCCATAATCAGTTGTGTGCTGGGTCTCTCATCATCAGATGACCCACTATTTATGGCAGCGTTATTTGAGTCCGTCTCAGGCGCAGATTGCGTCACAATAAAACGCAATTGATTCTGTACATTATCGACCGTAAACGCCGTATGCATGACACGCTCTTGACAGTTTGGCTGTGATAATGATTGCATAGAGGCCATAAACTGCTGCCAAAACTCGGGGCACGCTAAGGTACTGCTAGCCTCCACCATCGGGCTAGCGAGATTTATCAAGACACTGTTATTTTGATGACTCAAACTCCAAGTAAGTGCAGGTAATGCCTCTGGCAAAATATTATTCGAATGTGCTTCGCATTTTGTTTCAGACAATTCTTTCTCTGACGATTGCGCAGAAAAATTGGCCAAAATAGTACGTAGTTGCACTATAACGGCGTCTTGCCACTCAGGATGCACCAAAATCTTGCCAAATGATTGCATAGGAACGGACGTGACACTGATCGCCGAATTTTTGAGCTCTGGCTGCCCTGAATGTGGATCGACGACTGTTGGAATAAGGGGACCTACCCGAGCAAAGCTAGCAAAAGCATTGCTCCAATGCATGGGCATAAACGCATCACCAACGCGCAACGTATCGCTAATGGCAACTTGCGCCATTACGGTACTTGCGGGCTCGTTGCCATCCCTAGCCGTACTCATCGCGATATCAATGACTATGCCATTATTGGTCACGCCGTTCTCATAACTTTCATACTTTCCGTAGTTTTCATACCTACGATGCAGTTGCACAAAATCATTGTCTTGAACACCTAGCTGCCGTGCATCATTAGGATGTATGGTCAGTGTCGGTACTGGCTGATGTTGATTTAACTGCGATGCAAGGCCAGTGCGAGTCATGGTGTGCCATTGATCACGCAGCCTGCCAGTAATCAGGCGTACATGAAACACTTCGTTTTCAGATTGAGTATCATACTCAACCTCGTGTTTAGAGGGTGTTCGATTATCAACAATCAGTTGGGGTTTTTGCCTGCTTTGATATCGATGCACATTAGCTACGCTCGCTTCATTAGAGGGTGTAATAGCGATTAACTGTGACTTAGTAATAGTAGCAGCGGAATTAATAATCTCGTTTTCTAAAGGTTTTATCTTATCAATCATAGAGATACGCGTGCCACCCCATTGAAACGGTAGCATCTCTTCGTATGCTTGCTGACTGAGTACGATTGGCTGATGTATTTGATTGCCGTTCTGGTTAATATGCTGGCTAATATATTGTTGAGCAGGTTTATCGGCTGGTACCTCATCTGTCATTAAAGCAGACAAGTCTTTGCTAAGGTTCAGATAACGAGGGTAATTCTTATTAGAGTGAGATGTTCTGTGGCTATGCGTATTACCATCAGCGGTCAATGCCACATGCTCATTAAATATCTCGCTAGGATGTTGGTAATCAAACCCCGTTAATCCCATTCGTGTGGCAACTTGAGACAGTATCCACCAATCTGGTTTGGCAAGCCCTGCTGCAGGCATTAATGTCCGCTGCCGAGAGATACGCCGTTCAGAATTGGTGACCGTTCCAGATTTTTCACCCCACCCTTGAGCAGGCAGTACAATGTCGGCACACTTTACCGTATCACTGTCTACCGAGCAATCAGAGACAATTACCAAATCACATGCAGCAAGCGCTTGACGAAAATTATCCGCATCTGGCAAGCTGACCACAGGGTTGGTGGCCATAATCCAAATGGCCTTGATACGACCATCCAATATGGCAGCGGCAGCATCGCAGGCTTTGACACCCACGTTTGGGGAGATAGGTTGAGGCGACTGCCAAAAGTCTGCCACAAGCTGACGATGATCGGCATTGTCTAGTTCTAAATGCGCCGCCAACAGATTTGCAAGGGCGCCGACTTCTCGTCCACCCATTGCATTAGGCTGTCCAGTAAGTGAAAACGGACTGGCCCCTACTTTGCCCACACGCCCCGTGAACAAATGGGTATTGGTAATAGCATTGACCTTATCGGTTCCGCTTTGTGATTGATTAACGCCCATACTAAAGGCAGTGACTGTTTTATCAGTGGCGGCAACGCATTCATAGAACTGGCGGATACTATCTGCCGACACTTGGCAGGCGTGTGCAACTTTGTCAATGCTCCATGCTTTGGCAGCATTCACCGCATCATCAACGCCCAAGCTTTGGTTAACATATTCATCATCTTGGCAACCCTGCTGATCTAGGTAATGCAGCAACCCATTATATAAATGTGTATCCGTACCCGCAGCAATTGGTAAATGCAAATCAGCAAATTCACAAGAGTCCGTACGGCGCGGGTCTATTACAATCAGTTTTTTATTAGGATTGGCTTTTTTGGCTGCTAAAAATCGACCAAACAAAATAGGATGGCACCACGCCATATTGGAGCCTACCAGTACCAATAAATCACAAGCTTCCAAATCCTCGTAATTACCCGGCACAAGGTCTGCACCAAACGCACGTTTGTGCCCAGCTACTGCAGATGACATACACAGCCGAGAGTTGGAGTCGATGTTATTATTACCAATAAACCCTTTTATAAATTTGTTAGCCACGTAATAGTCTTCAGTCAGCAATTGACCTGAGACATAAAACATAATGCTGTCTCGCCCGTGTTTAGCGATAGTGTCATTTAAACGACTGGCTACGTCATCTAAAACGGTGTCCCAGTCTGTCTGATTTATAAGTGGCTTGTCGGATACGTCTATAGCATTGAAATCATTACCCAATTGCATAGGCTGATGCTGTTTCATGACTGCTTGCTTGTTTTGATAATATGGCTCGGTCAAGCGGCGCGCAGTGCCCAGTGTTTGTGCTAGCGCACTCCCTTTGGAGCACAATTTACCAAAGTTAGCCGGATGCTCAGGATCTCCTTTAACGCTCAGCACCTCTGTCTCATTTACGCTCGCTAAAACACCGCATCCCACTCCGCAATAAGGGCACGTCGTGCGGATAGTAGTGATAGAGCTATCAATCGAGCTATCAATCAAATCGCCATCAGAAGACGTCAGTGCTTTTTTTATATTTTTGGCAGCACTTATATCATGTGTTTCAATGACGCAGTCTGTTGCTTTTTGCACGCTATTAGGTAGGCCGTTCGATTTATTAGCTGATACTACTTTGCTTGCAGCAGATTCATTGGCAATAGCGTCATTCATAATGCATCCTCTAACAGTTCAGCCGCTTTATGATGATCGACGTTCTTGTCTGTCTCATTAAATTCTATATCTACTTCCGTAGTTGGCAAATTGTTAAGTGTGATTTCATCCAAATGACAATATGCCTCACCAAATATGAGTGTGTCTTTGATGGACGTAATATCAACGTTATCTATAATCAACTGGCTATAAAAGCTGCCATCGCTGGTGTCCCCATAAAGCACAGCACCAATGAGTTTGTTTTCTTTGAGGTACAGACAATGATAATGGTTTAATTCAGGCTGACGATATACGAGGGTTTCAACAGTATCAGCGGCTTCGTCATCAAAAGCGATTTGCCCTGCAGAAAATGCCGACATACCAGATACTTTTAATTTTAATGACAACGGTTTGCTCACAAAAGAAACCCAGTGATCTGGTACGGCAGTTTTATTGTCTATCACATTTGTATCGTTTTTTATCAAAGCATCTTTTAAAACCGTGACCAACGTATCTACTTGTTGATTGACCGGCGCCACCATTCCAAATAGCTCGCCCTCTCGCTCTATACACTCACCAATCGCATAAACATTGGGACAACTGGTATGCATAAAATCATCGACCACAATACCGCGATTAACCTCGAGTCCGCTTTGCTTAGCAAGCGCTGTATTGGGTATCACACCCACTGCCATCACGATAAAATCGGCCGCTAGCATGCGCCCGTCTTTTAAAGATAGTCCGCATACTTCTCCTGCGTCATTCATCTCAATGGCTTCAGTGTGTGCAGAAACCGCGAGACAAACCCCTCGGCGGCGGAGCTCGGCTTGCAAAAGTTCGGCGGCTGGCAGGTCTAATTGACGATTGAGGACATAACCATCCATATGAATGACCGTCATACTCGCGCCCTGTGCCGCTAACGCGCAGGCAGCCTCCAATCCCAGTACGCCACCGCCAATCACCAAACCCGTTTTTCCTTGGCGGGCATAGTCCATCAGAGCGGTCACATCGGCAAGGTCTCGAAACACATGCACGCCCTTAGCCGTGTGATTGGGGAACGGAATGACTCGAGCAGTTGATCCTGTGGCCATTATTAACTTGGCATAGTTGAGTGTTTGCCCATCATCTAGCTCAATACACTGGCACTTAGTATCTATTGTCTCTACTGCAACCCCAGCCAGCACGGTAATACCCAGCTGCTCATACTCTGAGTTGTCATATAAATAAGTATCTTCAAACGCTGTGTCGCCAGCCAATACTGGTGACAGCATAATGCGGTTATAGCCCACTTGCGGCTCTTTACTGATTAACGTAATTGGCAAACGGGCGGTGTCATCATTTGATTGCGTGCGAGCAAGCTCAATGGCAAAACGACTGCCTGCCATGCCCGCTCCGATAATAACGATGCCAGCGTTTTTTTGATGGTCTGATGCTAAGGCGTGAGTGTTGGTATGAGTATCTACCCTAGTGGAGGCTTGCGACATAGATAGCGACATAAACAGAAAATTCCTTAGCCGCGCGGAGCAGCATTGAATGCAAAACAGCGTGTCATGAAAAGTACGCCAACAACAATAAAATGATGACAAACTCTATGAAGCAAATGCCATGCCATACTAGTAGAGGGTTACGCTTAATGAGAGGCTCTGGGTCGCGGCTGTGCGCCTTATTATCGGGGTTAAAATCTTGTAAAAACTCACCAATGGCTTGATAGCGCGCGTTAGTATTGACATGCAGCGCACGCATGAGTGCCTGTTGGCTGGTGTCAGGTACGTTCTGTTGCCGTAGCGGCTGCGCGGGCATCATTAGTGTTTGGTTTGGCATCATTAGTGTTTGGGTATTAAATGGCAATTGCCCCGTCAGCAGTTCATAACCAATCACTGCAATCGAGAACAAGTCAGAATGCACGCCTTTTGGTGCATCGGTGTAATATTCTGGTGCAGCATAGTGCAAATCACCATTTGGTGGTCGGGTGCTGTCTTTTAAGATAGAGGAACTGGCGGAACCAAAATCAATCAGTTTGACGGCGCCTGATTTGGTTAAAAGAATGTTTTCGGGTTTGATGTCTTGATGCAACAGATAGTTGCGATGCATGACTCGAACCGCCATGCCAATTTTGGTGAGTAAATCAAAGGTTTGCCACACATCACAAGGCTCATGACGATCCATAAAGTCCCGTAGACTCTCACCGGCGATATATTCAGTCAAATGATATAAGTATGTGGTACTTGCTGGTACTGGATAGTAACGCAGCAGCCCCGACTCACTGAGCCCAGAACCCACGTTATGACCACTATTGTTGGATGCAGGATTGACAGACAATCGATTGGGATCAGCTTGATTGTAAGCCGACTCTCCTGCGCGGCGATGTTTTGATAGGCTCAAACCGATTTTACGTTCTTTTAGAAAATCACGCAGATAGTGACCATCGGCAACAGAGTCTAAACTGGGTGATTTTAGAACAAAGTCATGATTGTATTCATCTTGCACCCAGTACACGTGACTGCGAGCCGTACGAGCAATGATACCAATCACAGTAAAACCATCAATATGATCGCCTATCTGTAAATCGGTTGGCAGCTGGTAGCGATTCACATCATGTATGACCGTATCCAGATTATCAAAGTCAATGCCATCAAAATGACCAATACCCTTTGAGCCATTGATAGAAGTAAAATGGGCTGATCGTGTGTTCATACTCAGCATGACCATGCTTAGATTATCATGACTGCCTGCACTAAAGGCTTGCTCGCACACGGCTTGACTGGTGTTAAACCCTAGCGGTAATTTGTGCGTGGTGGCCATCAACTGAAATATATCAGTCGCACTGCTGCACAGCTCAAATTGCAACTCTGTGGGCTCTATATGCTCATAAACCCCATCTGTCATAATGGCCAAACATTCGTTTTGATGAAGGGTAAATACCGATTGTTGTAGCTCTAACTGGCTATCTGCGCCGATAGCTGCAGCAAGCGCTCCTTTGTCTTGGCCGCGGTGCACGCGATGATCTTTGCTCAATACTGTCAGACAATCTACCCCAACGCGGTATATTCGAGAGTCGCCTGTATGAAACAGGTGAATACGGTCACCGATACAGAGCAAGCCTGATAACGTAGACAACAACGGCGGTACCCGTTGATACGATTGAGGAAAATATAGAATATCGTTGGCTTTGTTGACTGCTGTTTTGATGATAGTGGCGACTTGATCATCATCAAAACTGATGGATGACGTCTCATCTTGTGATTGTGCCAGTGCAGTCAACCCTAATGTGATTTTGTGAGCAATGGTATTCACTACCAGTCGACTTGCCTGTTTTGGAAACTGACAAGCGCTGACCCCATCTGCCATCAGCACCAATAATGGGGCTGATGAGGACGGGTGAGATACTGCATGAGGCATTGAGCGATTAGCATTAGATGATTCTGCACCTGAGCATTGATAGGGCAAGCAGGTGGTGATAAGTAAGCTGTCTTGGTTTTCAGTCTTGCGACCTGCCATAGTGAAAAAATCAAGCCACCATAATGCAGTACTGGCATCAACAATATCCTTACTGTCACCAGTCTTATCAATAGCGTGGCTATCAATGCGCTGGCTGACATCGTTGGTAACAAACTGACCTGAGCCTATTAGAGATGACGGATTGCCTGTATTAAAATGAACCGCCATCTCATCAGCGTTTTGGTACATATCACCATCCGCATTTTGACTATTGTTTCTATTGGCGTGTGCTATCGTCATCTGTCTTCACCCCGTACTATCTATGACTCACTTGTATTTCGGCAAATGTGCCATCTGGCATCTCTTCAATAATGATGCCTTCTGGCTCTTTTAAGAGAAACAAAGCAAAGAATCCAGCCACTGCTGTCGCGGCAATTACAAAGAAAAACACTTGATAAGACACCAGGCTCAACACCGTTAAATACACCACTGATCCAACATTGCCATACGCGCCTGTCATCCCTGCAAACTGCCCTGTCATACTGCGTTTGATCAGAGGAATCACTGCAAAAACAGCACCCTCACCTGCCTGTACAAAGAATGAGCAAAACATTGTGATTAACAATGCCAATGCCAGTGGCCACGTTGAGTCAAGGAAGCCCATTAATAGATACCCGATGGCCAAACCAGCTGTCAAAATCAACAAAGTAATTTTGCGACCAAACTTATCACTGAGCCAACCGCCACCTGGGCGTGACATGAGATTCATAAAGGCATAGCTCGATGCCAATACCCCTGCCATCACAATCGATAAACTAAAAGTTTCTTGGTAAAACAAAGGAAGCATCGACACGACGGCAAGCTCTGAGCCGAACGTAGCAAAATACAAAATATTTAAAATACCTACTTGCTTAAAATCATAACGATGCGCCACTGGTACAGGCGTGGTGAAAACCTCTTTATTAAAGCGGTAGCTACTGATGAACTCGTAAACATACAGTATCGCAAGGCCGATATAGACCATGGTGACACTAGACTGGCTCAGCAAGCTCACACCATCAGGTGATAGTTTCCACGCCAATAGGGCCAATGCCAAATACATAGGCAGTTTAAAAACCATCATTAACCAAAAATCACCTGATGACGTCACCATCATGGCACCTGATTTTTTGGGTTTAAAATAAGTAGCTCCTTTGGGTGTATTACGCGCCATCTTATAAAAAATGATGCTATAAATCGCCATCACAACTCCTGACGTGGCTGTTGCATAACGCCAACCTTCATCACCACCGAACACTGCTGCGGCACCAATCGCGATAGTCGGCAATAACAGTGCCGCTGCTGCTGAGCCGAAATTACCCCACCCCCCATAAATGCCCTCAGCTGTTCCCAATTCATTGGTTGGAAACCAATCGCTCATCAAACGGATACCCACCACAAAACCTGCACCCACAAAACCCAGTAAAAACCGAGACAGTGCCAAGGTGTTGTAATCCTGCGCGAACGCAAAGGTAAAACAAGGAATAGCACCAATGGCTAAAATGGCGGTATAAACAATACGAGGGCCAAAACGGTCTGTCAGCATCCCGATAATCACGCGGGCAGGAATAGTCAGTGCCACGTTTAAAATGAGTAGCGTTTTGACTTGATCTTTACTCAGATTGAGTGTTTCTCCAATCGCTGATAAAAATGGTGCATGGTTAAACCATACAAAAAAGGTAAGGAAAAATGCCATCCAACCTAAATGAAGGATTTTATTTTTACCCGTAAATGACAAAACATTAAGCTTGTCTTTACTAGGTGCAACGGGGGCTGATGATGACATAGGCAACTTCCTCAAATGATTAACTTCAGGGTTCTGACAACGTACTAAAGGTACTAAGTGTTCAAAAAATGCAGTATTCAAATATGATAAGTAGCAATGTTTCAAGCAGTGCAATGGTTATGCCAGTTATTTATGTACGCTGCCAAATCCGTATAAAGATCAGCACTCGTTAATTATCCAAGCGCCTTTACTGGCGGGTCTATAACCATTACCACACCTGACGCTTATGCTAATAAAGCATTAACACAGCAGATTTAAAACACTCCATCAGCCTCCCTTATAAACAGCAATAACATCCAACTTGGGGCACTGTAGTGTCTATTTTGGTGCATTAATTTTTGATATCACTGTCGTTAACAATCGTGTTCACCCTGATTTTTGGCAAATAGTGGCGCTAACTATACTCACGTAAAAACCTTTGTACATAAGTGACTCGAACCGATACGGTATACCTTTATGTCTGATGGCAACACGCAAAAACCTAGCTAATCGAAGTGCTCTGGCATGATTATTGAATGCTCTGTAATAGTAGGTATTAAATGCTGTTTATCAGCTGTTGTTGAGAGACGGAGCCGTTTATAGCGTGATAAAAAATAAACGATGTCCGTATTCAACCAGCCCCATTACTAAGGACAGACGCATGATTAGCACTGCATTGAACACAGAAAACAAAGGCAATTTGGTGGTGATTGGCAACGGTATGGTCGGTCATCACTTTATTGAACGAGCAATTGAGCAAGGACTGCACCAGCAATTTGATATTCATGTATTTGCTGAAGAAGACCGCCCTGCTTATGACCGTGTTTATTTGTCGAGCTACTTTGAACATAAAGATGCCAGTAAGCTGAACCTAGTAGATTTAACGGCTTACGAATTATCAAAAGTTAATTTGCATTTGAATCAATGCATTGTAGATATCGATTCTGCCAGTCAGCGTATTACTACTGAGGCAGGCGAGATTATTGAATACTCTGAATTGGTGCTAGCGACGGGCTCATATCCTTTTGTGCCGCCCATCCCAGGCCGCGAGCATCCGCACTGCCACGTATACCGTACCATTGCAGATTTAGATGAGATTCTAGCGATTGCTGAGCTACCCACTGTCAAAAAAGGCGTGGTGGTTGGTGGTGGCTTACTGGGGCTTGAGGCCGCAAAAGCGCTCGTGACGCTAGGGCTTGATACCTATGTGGTCGAGTTCGCACCGCAATTGATGGGCGTTCAGCTTGATGCCGCTGGTGGTGAGATCTTAAAGCGTAAAATAGAAGCACTGGGTGTCAAAGTACTGACAGGCAAAAACACCAAAGAGATTCTGTCTAATACTGCACGCCACTCTGATGACACTAGCAGTGATGGTCAACATTTAACCATGCAGTTTACAGATGGCACCTCTCTAACGACCGATATGATTGTGTTTAGCGCTGGTATTAGACCGCAAGACGGTCTCATTAAAAACAATCCCGAATGCGGTATCGAAATGGGCGGGCGTGGTGGCATCTTGATCAATGAGCAATGTCGCACCAATGTAGATCATGTTTATGCCGTAGGCGAATGCGCAGTATGGGACAATAAAGTATTTGGTCTGGTAGCTCCCGGTTACAACATGGCCAGTATCTGTGCCGCGCAAATCGCTGGTGATAGCAAACAGATATTTACGGGTGCTGACATGAGCACCAAGTTAAAACTGATGGGTGTGGATGTAGGTAGTATTGGCGACGCACATGGCTCAAGTGAAGGCAGCTTAAGCTACCTGTATCAGAACCCTGCTGAGGGAATTTATAAAAAACTGGTCACCACACCAGATAACAAACGATTGCTTGGCGCTGTATTGGTAGGCGACACCGAAGACTATAACAACCTATTGCAATTATATTTAAATGACATTGACCTACCCGCACACCCAGAAAGCCTGATATTACCCAATGTCGAAAAACCCGTGATGGGCATCGACAATCTGCCAGATACCGCCACGATTTGTTCTTGTTATAACGTGACCAAAGGTGCTATCTGCTCAGCCGTCGAAAACGGCGCATACTCCGTCAGCGATGTAAAAACCATGACCAGTGCTGGTAGTGGCTGTGGCGGCTGTGCCCCTATGGTCAAAGATACGGTCAGCTATCAACTCACCGCCATGGGCTTTGAAGTAAACAATGACTTGTGTGAGCACTTTGCTTACTCTCGTCAAGATTTATATAGCTTGATTCGCGTGCACGGTATCAAAACCTTTGATGAATTACTAACTGAACATGGTAGCGGTCATGGTTGTGAGATATGTAAACCAACGGTCGCCTCTATTTTGGCATCGTGCTGGAATGACTACGTACTCAAGACTGAGCTGACACCACTACAGGACAGTAACGATTACTACTTAGGTAACATCCAAAAAGACGGCACTTATTCCGTCGTACCGCGTGTGCCGGGCGGTGAAATTACTGCAGACAAGCTCATCGTACTGGGTCAAGTGGCGAAGCAGTTTAATTTATACACTAAAATCACTGGTGGGATGCGGGTCGATCTGTTTGGCGCACGCATGGAGCAATTGCCTGATATTTGGACGCAACTGGTGCAAGCAGGCTTTGAGACTGGCCATGCCTATGGTAAATCTTTACGTACCGTGAAATCTTGTATCGGTAATAACTGGTGCCGCTACGGCGTCGATGACAGCATTGGCCTCGCCTTGAGATTAGAAGATCGTTACAAAGGCGTGCGCTCGCCGCACAAAATCAAGATGGGTGTGTCAGGCTGTATGCGCGAATGTGCTGAGGCGCAAAGTAAAGACTTTGGCATGATTGCGACTGAAAACGGCTGGAATTTATTTGTCTGTGGTAATGGCGGTATTACCCCGCGTCATGGTGAGCTGTTCGCCACCGATCTGGATACCGAAACCATGGTCAAATACATCGACCGCATCATTATGTTCTATATCAAAACAGCGGACAAGCTACAGCGCACCTCAAAGTGGCGTGAAAGCTTAGATGGCGGGCTTGATTATCTAAAAGCCGTCATTATCGAAGACAGTTTGGGCATAGCAGATGAGCTCGAAGCACAAATGCAATTATTGGTCGACAATTACGTGTGTGAGTGGGCAGCGACGATTAATGACACCGAAAAACTCAAACGTTTCCGTCATTTTGTAAACAGTGAGAAAGGCGATGATAATGTCGTTTTCGTGACTGATCGTGAGCAGATTCGCCCAGCGACTGATGCGGAAAAAGCAACCATCAACCTGGTTGAATTGGCCTAGCCAATGATGAGTGCCTTGTTTGTTATCACAACAAGCAAGGTGCTGTTTTTTCCACTCATGTTTTTAGACTCAAGTTTTACGACTCATTTTTCTCAAATCATGTTTTGCAAATTGCAGCTTATCACTCACGATTTATCATTCATACAGAGCAATATTATCATCACTAAGGATACCGCCTCATGAACCAACAGACTATTTGTACACTTGACGATATCATTCCTGAAACCGGTGTCTGCGCCCTGATAGATGGCAAACAAATTGCTATCTTTCGTACCAAAGAGAACGATTTATTTGCTCTTGATAACTACGATCCATTCAGTCAAGCCAATGTACTGTCACGGGGGTTGATTGGTGGAACCACGATTACAGATGATACAGGAACAGCAAAAGAAGTGCTTTATGTGGCCTCGCCCATCTATAAACAACGCTTTAACCTAGCTACTGGCCAGTGTTTAGATGATGAGAGTATTGTGCTCAATACTTATAAATTCAAACTTGATGGGAATAATGTGGTGGCAAACTACGAATAATAAGCGACGTTATCTCTAATTTGATATGCCATTAATAATTGCTGTATTAATCTAAGACATCCTTTGATTCTGAGATTCAAAGGATGTTTTATTTTTGACAATTACGCTGAAACACCGTGATCTATGATTTTCAAAATACTTACCCAAACTGAAAAGCTGACAATTGCGTTTTTAGCACTTGCTGGGAGTAAGTCTTTTGGCCTTTATCACGTCCTGCTGCACCCACCGCTATCATAAGCGGTAACAAATGCTCTTCTGCCCCTAACGGATGTGAGTCAAGCGCATGAGGAGCATTTTTCCAATTAGCCAAGGCCGTGAGTCGTTTATTCGAATCTGCTGATTCTACAGTGTTCGTTAGCCATTCATCAAAACGCTCTGACGGTTCAGTAAAACTGGTATCGCCATAACCGCGCATATTATGAAAGCTCATGCCGCTACCGATGATTAGCACACCCTCTGTACGCAATGACGCCAATGCCTGACCAGCAGCCAAATGCGCTTGTGGGTCTAAATCATGACGCAGGGATAGTTGGACCACTGGAATATCCGCCTCAGGGAACATTAGCTTGAGCGGTATAAATACCCCGTGATCAAACCCACGCTCCGCATCTTGTTTATTGCTTACCCCTGCCTCTGTCAGTAGACTACTGACTTTCTCCGCCAATGCTGGTGCGCCTGAGGCTGGATAAGTCAAACTGTAAGTATGTTCAGGAAAGCCATAATAATCATAAATGAGATCAGGTTGCTTACTAGCGGTGATACTAAATTCAGCTGTCTGCCAATGTGCACTAATGATTAAGATAGCCTTTGGTCGCTCAGGCAAACGAGCAGAAATGCTCTTTAAAAACGTTGCCATCTCATACCACGTATCCGCTGGTTGCCAATCCATGAAAAAGCACGGCCCTGCACCATGCGGTATAAACAATACAGGCTGGCTAACTGACTCATTAGATAGAAGTGTTATCATGGCTTTCCCCTTGTTGCTTTTCTTAAATGGCTCTAATTAAACAGCTTTATTCACGAAAATTGAATAAAGCTATTTACAACTATAAAACCTATCCTAATTTTTCTGACAATACCTTATCCATACTGAAGGAACCGCCACCTTGGATGGCTAGAGCAAGCGAAGCCACCATCAATGTTAGCGCGTATTCATAACCACCATTATCAGCGAACAGCCCATTACTGATATGGACAGAAAAAATAGCCACCAACATGGTAAAAGCTGCGGCTAAAGCGGCCGGTCTGGTTAGCAAACCTAATACCATAGCCAGACCACCGAAGAACTCAGCACCGCCTGCGAGTATTGCCATCAGGTAGCCAGGCTCCATACCCATACTGCTTAACCATTGAGCCGTACCTGCCAGTCCGTTACCACCGAACCAACCAAATAATTTTTGGGCGCCATGGGCTGCTAAAATTAGGCCAACGGGTACACGAAGAACTAAGGCCGCTGCTCCAGCTTTTGATGTCAAAATAGTATTTAATAGTGATGATTTCATTGATGCTCACTCCATAACGTATGATTAGAATAAATAGTGTCGAAAATGATATAGGCACACTTTACTATCAACGCTATAAAAGAGTAAGATCAGTTATATTGAATAATTATCAACATACTGTTTATAATGGATTTGATATCGAGAGAATTATAGGGACAGATATGGATAGAATCGATGCCATGCGTGCTTTTGTCGCGGTAGTGACAGAAGGCAGCTTTAGTAAGGCGGCAATTACGATGCAGCTCTCGCCGCAGCTAGTAAGCAAGTATGTAGCAAAGCTAGAGGAGGAACTACATACTCGCCTGCTCAACCGTACTACACGCAAAGTCAGCCTGACAGAAGCTGGCAGTCAATACTTTACACACGCGCAGCAGATTTTATTGAGTATTGATGAGATGGCATCGCAGTTAGGCGGCTTACAGCAGCATCCCAAAGGCGTCCTGCGCATCAGTGCGCCCGTCTCCTTTGCCTTAAAGCATATGGCAAAACTCATCACTGATTTTCAGGAGCGCTATCCGTCAGTTACCGTTGATCTGCAGTTGAGTGATCGAAAAGTAGATATCGTTGAAGAAGGGTTTGATATTGCCCTGCGTATCGGACAGCTCCAAAGCTCATCGCTTATCGCCAAGCAGATTGCTCCGATTCGCGTGGTGCTATGCGCCTCGCCTGAGTACCTCAAAGCTCATGGCACCCCTAAGCAACTTGAGGATTTAGAGTCGCATCGCTATTTGCATTATAGCTATATGAATGTAGAAACTAAGGGTCAAATCTACAAATACCTAAAGACCAAACAATTCAAAGAACGTAGCGTTTTCCATAGTAATAATGGTGACGTACTCGTTGAAGCAGCTATTGCAGGCGGAGGATTGATATTACAGCCAACTTTTATTGCTAGCGAAGCATTAAGTACTGGTAAGTTGGTTGTAGTGTTGCCAGAATATGAACCTAGCCCTTTGGGGTTGTATGCAGTCTATGCCCATAGAAAACTACTACCTCACAAAGTCAGATGCTTTATCGACTTTATGACCAACTACTATGGCACGCCGCCGTATTGGGATGAGAATATATAGCTCTAAATATAGAGAAATAAAAAAGCCACGACACATTATGTATCGTAGCTTTCGGTTCAAGCAAACTTAAGCGATCTAATTTGACGATTAGATCCAACCTTCTTCTAATAGGTGCTCAGTATTGCTGATTTTAAAATTATTGCATAAGTCATAGAATGCCATTGGGTCTTCAACATTATCGAGCAATTCTCGTTTATGCAGCGCCACAAATAACGCTAACGCATACGCCGCGCTATGAATAGATTTTTTAGGATTAAAGGTAATATCAGTGAAGCCCTGATATTGAATCACTTCTTCATGCAGCTGAGGATTTTGCTTGAGCGCATTCACGTACAGCCAATCATAAAATGTCGTTAAGGGCTCTACGCCCCATTCCATTCCAAAGTAATTGTAGCCAATGAGCTCGCCCGAAGTCATCAATCGCTCATCCTTTCGGGCTTGTCTTGGCGGCGCAGTCAGCAAATCCGTGTAAGGACCACCATCTTCAAAAACCATACTGGCTTGAAAAGCATTTTCGACACTATATGGATTGTCATCATGCTCATCAGTAATTTTTAAGCTAAACGGGCTTAATGGAAAACTCAGCTTATTACCAGATTTGCTAGACAGCTCTAACACATGCTTAAACCCATACTTTTTACGAATGACTTGTTGTAAGTCATTGATGGATTTTTTCTTTTGTCTGGTCGCAAATCCCACATGCCGCTCAAACATAACCATATCCGTTTTTACCAAATTGTCACTGTTGACTTTGGGCATGAATACAGGTCTTTGTTCTATCGTATTTGGTACTTCTTCCATAGTGATGTGCCTTAATATCAATGGTCTTGTATAAATGTTTTATGTTAACGGTGCTGATATCACCTGCTATTGACGTTGTACTCTGTCATTGCTAGCAGCATTTCTTATTATTGGTATTTTCTTCGCTAGCAGTCAAATACAGTGAATTGATCTAGAGCTATCGAGAGTTATCGAACCCTATCAGCGCTCGCTGGGCAGTTTATCTTATTATCAGTCATTTATCCTGCCCTATTTTAGAATTAATGCCGCCATACCTTCAACAATAAACCATAATCGAGCTATTTTGTATTCAACGATAAATATAAGACGCTACTATAAACGGGTTTAAAAGTATTTAAAGAAATCTGCTTGACCTTACCATGATGTCAACCTATATGCTGTCACTATAGATTTGAAAATAAGATTAAAAATATAGTTAAAAACGACAGAGGTTGTTATGAAAACAAAAAATACTAAAGCCCCTATTTATCAAGAAATACTGAGCATTGAAGGCATGAGTTGCGCGTCTTGTGTTGGGCGTATCGAAAAACAATTAAAAAATATTGAGCATGTTGAAAATGCCGAGGTAAACCTTGCCACTGAACAGGCGACTGTTTACTCATCTCAGCCTTTAGATGTAGCCCAGTTAAACAAAGCGGTAGAGCGCGCAGGTTATAAGGTGACTGAAACCAAGCCTATCGAGCTATCTATAGAAGGCATGAGCTGTGCCTCTTGCGTTGGACGAGTAGAAAAATCCTTGGCCAAAGTCGCTGGCGTGCAACAAGCTACTGTAAACCTTGCGACTGAACGCGCTTGGATTAAAGGCGATGCTCAAATACAAACGAGCGACTTAATTGAGGCCGTTAAAAAAGCGGGCTACGAGGCCAAACTGGTAGAACAAGATCAAAGTGATCGACAAGATAAAAAAGCCTCAGAGCAAAATCAGCTTAAACGAGATTTAGGGCTTTCTGCGCTGTTGTCACTGCCCGTATTCATTCTAGCAATGGGCTCGCATATGATTCCAGCCTTTCATATGTGGGTAGTGAATAACCTCGGCACTCAGCAAAGTTGGCTGATACAGTTTGTCTTGACCACACTGGTACTACTCTTTCCAGGTCAACGCTTTTATCAAAAAGGCGTGCCAGCCTTATTGCGTTTTGCGCCAGATATGAATTCGCTAGTGGCGATTGGTACCGTCGCAGCATATGGCTTTTCTCTCATAGCGACCTTTATCCCGCAAGCGTTACCTGAAGGCACGGTGCACGTCTATTACGAAGCCGCTGCTATGATTGTGAGCTTGATTTTATTAGGACGCTATTTTGAAGCAAAGGCTAAAGGTCGTACTTCTGGGGCCATTCAGCATTTAGTGGGCATGCAGGCAAAAACGGCCCGTGTACATCAAGATGGCAAAGTCATTGAGGTCCCTGTAGAAGATGTCACCGCACAAATGATCGTTGAGATTCGCCCAGGAGAGCGTGTGCCTATCGATGGCGAGGTGGTTGACGGTCACAGTTATATTGATGAATCTATGATTACTGGTGAACCTGTTCCTGTGAAAAAACAAGCAGGCGATCAAGTGGTCGGCGGTACTATCAATCAAAACGGTACCGTGAATATTCGAGCAACGGCCATTGGTGAAGATTCGGTATTGGCGCAAATCATTCGTATGGTAGAACAAGCCCAAGGCTCTAAATTACCAATTCAAGCATTGGTGGATAAAGTCACCCTGTGGTTTGTACCAGCGGTGATGTTTTTATCAGCATTGACCTTTATAGTTTGGTTGATTTTTGGCCCTGACCCTGCCTTGACCTTTGGCTTAATCAATGCGGTTGCCGTGCTCATTGTGGCCTGCCCTTGTGCAATGGGATTGGCCACTCCCACCTCTATTATGGTCGGTACGGGTCGTGGCGCCGAATTGGGTGTGCTATTCCGTAAAGGTGAAGCGCTACAAATGCTTCAGGACGTGAGCGTGGTTGCCGTTGATAAAACAGGCACATTGACTGAAGGCAAACCTACGTTAACGGATTTCCAAGTCCAAAAAGGGTTTGAGAAAGAACAAGTCCTACGTGTGGTGGCATCGGTTGAAGCAAAATCTGAGCATCCAATTGCCTTAGCCATTGTACAAGCCGCAGAACAACAGAATATTCAACTGCTGCCTATCACTGACTTTGAGGCGATGACAGGTTTGGGTATCCAAGCAAACGTGGCAGGCCAAGTGATTCATATTGGCGCGGATCGTTATATGCAACAATTGGGGCTTGATGTTGCGCCTTTTGCACAAGATGCGCTACGTTTGGGACAAGAAGGTAAAACCCCACTCTATGTATCGATTGACCAGCAATTGGCTGCTATCATCGCCGTTGCCGACCCTATTAAAGAGACGACTCATGCCGCCATCGCCGCACTACATCAGTTGGGCTTAAAAGTGGCCATGATTACAGGTGATAATCGCCATACCGCCCAAGCGATTGCCACAAAATTGAATATCGATCAGGTAGTAGCAGAAGTATTACCTGAAGGAAAAGTGGATGCAATACGCCAGTTGCAAGAGCAATATGGCCGAGTGGCATTTGTTGGTGACGGTATCAATGATGCCCCTGCATTGGCTCAATCTGATGTTGGATTGGCCATTGGTACAGGCACAGACGTGGCGATTGAGGCGGCTGAAGTGGTGCTAATGTCAGGTAGTCTGCAAGGCGTTCCTACTGCGATTGCCTTGAGTAAAGCTACCATCAGTAATATCAAACAAAATCTGGCTTGGGCATTTATTTATAATATTGCCTTGATTCCGATTGCCGCAGGTGTCTTGTATCCCGCATTTGGTATCCTGCTCTCACCCATTTTTGCGGCAGGCGCCATGGCACTGTCTTCTATTTTCGTATTGGGTAATGCGTTACGCCTCAAGTACTTTAAAGTATAGTCAGCGAACTACTAAACCGCTACAGAGTAAATATAGAATCGTAAAGGATATCCATATAGGGTTTAAACATTAATGCTTAAGCCCTTTCTAGGTTAGGAGGAAAAATATGAATATTGGTCAAGCATCCAAAAAATCCGGCATCTCTACCAAAATGATTCGCTACTATGAACAGATTGGCTTGCTAGAAACAGTCAATCGGTCGAACTCAGGTTATCGCTTGTATTCTAAAGACGATATAGACGACTTATGCTTTTTAAGACATTCTCGTGACTTGGGATTCTCATCCAAGCAAATGAAAGAGTTACTGTATTTGCGCAAAAATGCCAACCGTCAGAGTGCAGATGTTAAGCAACTGACACAAGAGCATATTGAAACGCTAAACCAAAAAATTGCCCAATTGCAAGAGATGGTCAATTCGCTACAGAACTCTTTTGATCATTGTGCAGGCGATGATAATGCAGACTGCGCTATTCTGGATGATCTTGGGCAAGCTAAATAGAGCTCTTAACGAGCATCTCCTAATGTAGAAGGCGTTAAAATGTCAGGTCATGCTGTTTTGCACAACTAAAATAAAAGTAAATATTCATACTGTTCAAGTATTGACGGTCAGCTTAGTGCCCATAGTAGTCGGTGGTAACACAGTCATAAGTTGTGAGTATTATCTGGCTCAAATGTGTAGTGGAGCAGAACCGAGAAAACTGTTAGCAGTTCCGCTTCAAATGCTTGTTATATCCCGTTTTTAATAGACTCTACTTGTGTGTTTAATATATTCCGCATCATTATAAGCGAGAACTTTACGCCATCTTTTTCGGAAAGAATCTCGCTTAAATATATTTTTTTATCATCATATTGTTCTGGAAAATTGATACTTATATATGTCATTTTTTTCTTCTCAGCTTCCCAGAATCTATACTTTATTTCGGTATGACCAGCGTACTTTTGGAGAAAGCGATCAATGGTTAACCCTTCTTTTTGCCAATTTACTAAGCCTTTTGTTAACCAAACCTCATTCCAACTCTCAAACAAGGGAAAGTGAGCAAAAGTATTTCTAATAAATTTAAACAATGGGCCACCAATTTCAGATTCCATTGGAGGTCTTTGTTTCTTAATTGCCTCAAGAACATACTTAAAGGGCTCATAAGCTAGTAACTCTGCATAAACTGAAAATAGGTTAATCACTTTGCTAAAACGATACCAGTCTTCTTGTTCCCAAAATGAGTCTTCAATTATTTCATCGGCAAGATCATAAAACCTATTGTAAGCAAGGCTTAAAAAAACTTCTTCTTGTGATGTAGGTCGCAAATTCATGAAAGAGAACTCCTAGAAACATAACGCCGGGTTAAACTGCAAAAAACGTGTGTTAGCATTTTGAGCGAAGCCGAACCAACTTTTTTATTTCCGTTTAAACTGCTTGTTATATAAATGTATTAATCATCGATCTTCAGGTTTTGTGTGTTTAACTTTTGCTGAGAACTCTTTAAGTTCTTCAATGCTATATTTGGTATGTACTCTTTCAATTGAAGGAGGCTGATGGTTGATACTTAAACCTATACGTCTAGCCATTTTAGGTCGAATAGGTCGAGGAACAAAACCACCGCCACAATTTGGGCATACATTTTCTAGTATTTCATTTACACATGTGACGCAAAAAGTGCATTCGTATGTGCAAATCATTGCTTCGGTAGAATCTGGTACTAAGTCTTTATCACAACATTCACAATTAGGTCTAATTTCCAGCATATATCAACTCCATTTTAATTCACCTAGGGCTTAATTCTTGGGTTGCAGAGCGCAATTCGTGTTGCAGCCCATAGCAGTTACTTGTCATATTTTGATGCCTACCAATTAATGATTAATGGCAAAACTGGTCGTAAGTCTTCAGATAATCCACTACGCTTATTATCAGGAGATCTCAACTTTCTTGCTAGCCCATTATTCGATTCTTTACTATCACGTACGTATAGTATTTCGAGAATTTTAGCCCGCGCCTATGCGGATTAGACTAGCAGAAAATCTAACTAGTATGAATTGATTATAAAATTTCTGCTTAGGCTATTATTTTATACTTCCTACTTTTATCCTCTCAACCAAGAAATCGACGGCGGCTTTTACCTTAGGCACTAGATAGCGCTGCTTTTGATACAGCAGATATACGGCCATATCAGCATGCTGCGTGATTGCTAATGGATGCTCAAATTTAATCTCTTGCAATGCCCCTGACTCAAGATATGAGGATAGTGCCCACCTTGTTGACATCAAAATCCCTTCACCATCACAAGCCTTTTTGGCTAGCCATGGTCCATTGTTTGAAATTGCCACTGCTGGCCCTGAGACATCATGCCACTGATCGTCCACATAGCAGAGCCAAGGCGTTGGCCCGTTTGGTGCTTTGAAATACAGGCCTTTATGTTCCTTTAATGCCATCACATGACTAGGTTCGCCATGCATCTTTAAATAACTGGGCGACGCAACCGGTATAAAGCCATTGTCCATGAGCCTAATAGCAATCACGTGCTCATTTGGCGCATAACCACCGCGAATCGCAATATCGACATCGTCACGTCCCAATGCGGATAATTCATCACTGAGACTGACATCTAGCACAATCTCTGGATACAACTCACCAAACTCATCCAACAGTGGTAGCAGTATTTTTTCACCAAAACCCACCATAGAGCTGACGCGTAACCGTCCCATCGGCGTCGTTTGATAACTGCGTACTGTTTCTTTGCTTTGCTCGAGCCGATCCAATATTTGCTGCATATCGTCATAATAAACCTGCCCTACTTCGGTCAATTTAACGATTCGAGTCGAGCGCTTTAACAGTGTCGCGCCCAAGCTCTTTTCTAAATCAGATACTCGTCTTGACAGTGAGGATGGTGGCACTTTGAATGCATTTGCTGCTTTAGTAAAACTGCCCGTTTCTACGACTTTGCTAAAATACTTAATGGCACGTAATTGATCCAACTGACCTCTCCATTTAGATGAATATGTGAGCATTTTCGCTTTATTATTGTCTTAAAAGCAATAGTGATTCACGTTATTCCTTATATATAACCACATTAAAACCAGTAATAATGTGTTTAACTTAGGGCGTGCTTGATATTCGACCATGGCACTGACAGAGACTATTTTTTGCCACTTCATTGTTAAAACATAGACGCTTAGAATGACTAAACTTACTATTTTTAACGTCGAACTGTCTAAAAAATAGTCCTGTCTCCTTCTGTTTATATTGGAGCTGATGCTAAAACTGCCCCATACTGTGTTGTAAATCTAGTTAAGGCACGAGCATTACCGTCGTTTTACGCCTTGTCTGGAACCGTTTTAGCAATCAGCAGTGCCTATTTGTGAATATCAAACACGCCCTAAACGTTGCAATGAAAACACGATTAAAAATAACTTTTACGTCAACAATGGAAGAATGACTTATGATTACTTTGCACGGCTTTGCTGCAAGCAACTATTACAACATCGTAAAACACGCTCTTTTATATAAAGGCATCCCATTCCAAGAGGACCTTTTGTACGCTGGTAGTGATGATCTACTCACCGTCAGTCCAGTGGGTAAAGTACCTGCGATCACCATGCCGGACGGTTTTAATCTGTCGGAATCTAACGTGATTTGTGACTTCCTTGAAGAAACGTATCCTGAAAAGCCACTATATCCTGCCGATGCAGCAAAACGCGCGTCTGTACGTCAGATTATGAAAATAGCAGAGCTATATTTTGAGCTACCAAGTCGTCGTCTAATTCCATATGTATTTTCTGGTACTCAAGCACCTAACGCAATCAAAGAGGAAGTTCGTCAAGTATTGGGCCGCGGCATTATTGCTATGAATCGCTTATGTCAATTTTCGCCTTGGATTGCAGGCGAGCAATTCACCATGGCTGATATTTACGTGCATTACGTCAATACTATTGTCAACGCTTTTGGCGCGACTCAGCTTGAGTGGGATGTACTGGCAGAAGTGGACGGCATGAAAGAATGGAACAAAGCCATGAGTGAAACCGAGATTGCAAAAAGTGTTCAGGCAGATAGTCAAGCAAACATGCCTGAGTTTATGCAACACGTTAAGGCTCTAATCCAAGCCGCAAACGCTAAATAACTTGTGGCAATGTGGCTACTAAAAATGAGCCACATTAAGAAAATTACTAAAATTCAATAACCTAAAGAACGACCAATGCCGTAAAGGGATTGGTCTAAAAATCTAACTATTTGCAGGAGCAAATCTTATGACCGATAAAAATAAACAACTGGTTTCAACCATCAGTGATGACAACAAATTAACCCTGTCTTTAAAAGATATCGAGATGCCGCAACCCGGTGCTGACGAAATTGTCGTTCGCATGGAAGCCATGCCATTGAACCCTTCTGACTTTGGTGTGATGTTCAGCGCCGCTGATATGTCAACCGCTGTACAATCAGGCACTGATGACAACCCGATCATTACTGCTGATGTGCCTGCGAAATTCATGCCATCACTCAAAACTCGGGTAAATAAAGACACGCCTGTCGGCAATGAAGGCGCTGGTACAGTCGTCGCCGCAGGCTCATCAGAAGCCGCACAAGCACTCATGGGCAAAATGGTTGCGGTGATTGGTGGCGGTACATATCGTCAATACCACTGTGTCAATGTAAGGAGCTGCATAGAAATGCAAGACGGCACGACAGCTACCGAGGCTGCATCGTCTTTTGTAAACCCGCTCACTTCACTGGCAATGGTCGAAACCATGCGCGCTGAAGGCCACAAAGCCATCGTACATGCAGCAGCCGCTTCTAGCCTTGGTCAAATGCTAAACCGTATCTGTATGGCAGACGGTGTTGATTTGGTGAATATCGTACGTAAAGACTCGCAAGAAAAGCTATTGCGCGATATGGGCGCAAAGTATGTGGTGAACTCAAGCAGCGAGACGTTCCTTGCTGATTTGACCGCCGCGATTACTGAAACAGGCGCTACGATTTCGTTTGACCCTATCGGTGGCGGTAAGCTCACCAGCGATATTCTAAACTGTATGGAAGCCGCTATCACTCGTGACGTAGAAGAATACAGCGTCTATGGCTCAAATACCTTTAAACAAGCTTATATTTATGGCGCCTTAGACCGTGGTCCAATCACCTTAAACCGTAACTTTGGTTTTGCGTGGGGTGTGAATGGTTTCTTATTATTCAATGCACTTGGCAAACTTGGTAGTGAAACGGTTCAGTCCATGCGCAAACGCGTGGCAGAAGAAATCACCACCACCTTTGCGAGCAGCTATACGCATGAAGTGACGCTAGAGGAAGCACTACAATTGAAATCAATCGCCGCTTATGGCAAACAGGCGACTGGTGAGAAGTACTTGATCAAACCTCAAGCTTAATAATTGTTTGAAGCATAATATAGAAATAAAAAAAGCAGATATTCTAGGATGTCTGCTTTTTTGTGCTTGATTGCTATAGCAACGTTTATTTTAGAGTCGAATAATATTTATTCATTGTAATAATTCTTCTTTAAGTTTCTATTATGAAATATTTTTTAGCGTAAATTTCTAATCAGAAAATTGTTAATACCTAAAGGCCATGACATCTTTTATACTTTTTTCCACTTCCGCAAGGACATGAAGCATTACGGCCGACTTTTCGTTTTTGCTTTGGCTCTAACTTTCCCTTAACGGCATGATCGGCTCTAGATTTTATTTGCTGATTCATCCGTTTCGCATCTTCAAATATGAGCATATTTTCTTTAGTCTGCTCCACTGGAACATTAATTTTTAGAGGTTGTGCCGCTTCATAAACACCTCGTTTACCAACTTTAAGTAGTACCCCTATTAGGTTTTCTACTTTAATCGATATAGCAACAACACTTGCTTTATGGTTTACCTTCTCCCATTCAACTTCATATTTTGAGTTTTGCATCCAGACAAGAATTGGATTAGCTTCCCCACCAAATGCGAAATAGCGAGCTGGATGCTGTTCGATAGTTTTGTCTAGATCAGTAAGGTATTTTGCAAAGTTATTACGTGCTTCCTCACCAAAATCTCGAATTAGGCTATCGACAGAGAGCCATCCTGGTTCACGAGAAATATCAAGTGCTGAAAGTACCTTTAAAACCACTTCAGGAAATTCTTGAGTAGGTTTTGAGCTTGTTTCCCATTGTTCACTTGCGAAAGCGCTGTCTACAACGTCACTCATCCCATTATATATTACTAAACTAGCATTTTCGTCCTTAGACTGGTCAATGATATCCTGATCAAAGCGATTTTTAGTTAGGTAAGCTCCTAGATGATCGAATTCATCGAAAAGAAGTCCTTGTTTAATGCCTGCAATTGCTTGTCGCACTTCCATATAATGTGCAAATACTCCAGGAGTAGGCAACATACGTCTTAGAACAAAAAGGTCATCAATGGAAATCGAAACAAAACTATATTGCCCAACCAGTGGTTTTACTTGGGGTAAGTTTTTAGAAAATGATGAAAATGGAGAGAATGACTCAACTGTTAGCCCAATGGGGATCATTACACGATAGTCTGAATGACGGAGTTTTCCTACTTCCTCATATTTTCCATTTATTAGGTTGAATAGTGGGACTTCGTCAGCAGATTTTAAATATTCAAAGAAACGTTCACACTGCTTGTAAGCCTTTATTATCAAATCTTTTATAGATTGTGAATGGCGCTTAAAATCAAGTTCAGGTGAAGCTATGCTCGCAGCTGCGCCAGCTTTAGCTTCAACGAGGTAAAGTACATCATCAATTAAAACTAGGGTATCGTTTTCAGCCCATTGTTTAGTTTTGGGGTCTTTATAATAGACTTCTTGATAGATTACTGCTCCACTCAGTTGTTCAGCAAGTATTTCGGGGAACGCAGCTTCACTCATTACTTTCTGTCGTTCTTTAAAAGCTTCTTTGTAATCAGGCTTCTTTTGCAACAAATTAAAAAGAAGCGAACGGTACCCTGCGTCCCGGATAAAACAAGGATCTACAGCATAATAGTCTTCACCAAGTTTGATTAAAGGTTTTTTACGAGCAGGTAATGTCCTGTAAGGTGTGCCGGAAAAATCACCTTCACTGAAGAAATCAAGCTCCTCACCACGTGAGTACGCCAAATCTGCTAAAAGTTCTGAAGGTAGTTTTGTATGTCTACTGACATTGGATATACCACCTCTTAGCATATCATCCACAGCTAAGCCCGCACTTTTCGTTTGTTGAGCGTTTGCTTCGACCCATTCTTCCATAGCATCTTCGAGCGGTTTATTCTGCTTTTCAGCGAAATCTTGAGCAGCTTGAAACTGCTTCATCATTTCTTCAATAGCATTAGCCTGGCCTACACGCGTTGCATTGGCTAACTGTTGAAACCCCTCAGCAATTTCAATAGCTCCAATACCATAAATATCTTTTAAAACATCATCATGTGGTGCAAGAACATATTGATAAAACTCACCTTCTAACACCTGATAGCGATTTCCTCTGAGCATAAGCCAAGATGATTTGGCCTGAAATTCAATATCCGCCGTATTAGAACCGAAGTCTTTATTCTGAGTATTTATAGAAGAAACCATCGCAAAACACATGGATTTTTCTCGTAAATTTCGACTAAGTGCAAATAATTCACCGCATTTTCTTTCATCAAACACCACATATTCTTGGGCTACATCAGAAGCAAGAACCGCATGCACGTACTCTAATAAGAATTGAATTTCATTTTTTTCTTTATTTTGAGTATCGGAGCTTAGTTCTGGCGAAGTGGTATTACTGTTCATCATCATAAGTTGGCCATAAATGTACCCAAGCAGTTCTTCTGGTGGGATCCCATTTATTAAAATACGTATTTTTGTAGCAACCTGCTCCATCTCCTTTAACAGGTTAGCGATTACTTTTTCTTGTTCGATATTCATCACTTTCAATCCTTTATAGGAAAAGTAGAAATTCAGCGCGATACAACGTTGATGAGGATTTGTAAAGATAAGCTCACAAATATCAGTTTAATGATCGAAAAAAGCACTTGCTCAATACTAACAGTTAGTTATAACCAATATAATTCCGGCATTATCAATCTTAATATTAAACTATAAGAAATTAGTATTACTGGTTATTCTCTAATATCATTCTATTTATATTCAATAAAACGTGGAGGGTTATAACTAAGATATATTATAAAACCATTACCCACCAGATTTGCACAAAACCCGTTACCATTCAACCCATCGTATTTACTCGCAATTTATATAAACGTTATCAAAAAAATCTTGCGATAGCGGTGTCAAAATTGGACAACCAAATACCAAGAGCCATGAATTAACATCACTAACAAACCTATAGTTGCATCTGACGCTTATTACGCCTAGTATTTCGCTCCTTTAAATAACTCTATTTTTAACAATAGCACCTCCATAGGTTTGTCTACTCACAATAAAGAAGGATTCGTTATGCCAATAAATACAACCACAATTATTGATGGTGGCATGGGACGAGAATTGGCGAAACGTGGTGCACCGTTTCGTCAACCTGAATGGTCAGCACTGGCAATGATAGAAGCGCCAGAGATCGTTCGTGATGTACACCGTGCTTATATAAAGAGCGGCGCGGCAGTCATTACGACCAACAGTTACGCCCTAGTACCCTTTCATATCGGCGAGGAGCGTTTTGTGGCGCAAGCACAAGATTTGGCAGCAGCATCAGGCGAAATGGCACGTGCAGCAGTGACGCTAGAAGGCGCAGCAACCAAAGTAGCTGGCTCTATCCCGCCACTATTTGGCTCCTACCGTGCAGACTTGTTTGATGCTGACCACGTAGAAGATATCGCCACCCCACTAATCAAAGGTCTAAATCCGTATGTCGATTTTTGGCTCGCTGAGACTCAGAGTCTAATCGCCGAGTCTATCGCTGTTCGTGAGCTACTTAGTACGCTAGATACAGACAATAAACCGCTATGGGTAGCTTTTACTTTAGAAGACAGTATGGATATCGATGTACCACGTCTGCGTTCAGGAGAAACCGTCGAGGAAGCTGTGGCAACGATGGCTGCTCTCGATGTCGAGGCGATACTCTTTAACTGCTGCCAACCTGATGTCATCGAGCAAGCACTAGATGTCGCACAAACTGTACTGCAAGCAAAACAAGCGCAGCATATCAAACTTGGCGCTTATGCCAATGCTTTCCCGCCGCAACCAAAAAATGCTGCGGCAAATGATACGCTTAATGAAGTACGTGATGATTTGACCCCGCCTGCCTATCTGCTCTGGGCACAAAAGTGGCAAGCACAGGGTGCTTCATTAATCGGTGGCTGCTGCGGTATTGGCCCTGAGCATATTCAGGAATTAAGCCAACATTTCACTGCTACTGCCTAGACATAGGCTGATCTGAACATAGAAAATGTAAGATAATTAGATCGTTGAGTTCATCATGCTGACGACCATCGAATGTTATTTAATGGTCGGCATGTTGCTGGTCATGGAGCTATGCTGTAAACGTATCGAAAAATTCAGTAGCAGCTACAGGCTTGAATGAAATCATTGACTAGCTTGTCATAAATATGCGTATTGTATTTTTAACAGCCTACCATTCCTACCGCTACCCTGAAGTCTTTCTACCCGTTTGTATCAGTAGGACACCACTTAAAATCAGTACCAACGCTATAATTTCTAAGCTGGTGATGTCCTCTCCAATTACAGCGCCAATGATGACAGCAACGACTGGAGCAATATAAGTAGCACCAGCAGCCCGCACCGAACCCAACGTCTCGATAATAAAATAATAAATCAAAAAAGCAGCGCCAGTACCCAAAGCACCCAGACCAAGTATCGTTCCCCACATTGCCCTAGTATCTGTCGACAGCTGGGTTATACCATCGAAATCGATGAGTATCGAAAGCGTTATGACAGCCAACCCCACTTGCCAAGTGGCTAACGCCAGTGGCGGCAACCTCAAAGGAGACAGATAGCGCCGCGCATATACAAAAGACGCACCCACACTCAAAGATCCTGCCAACATCCACAAAACGCCAACGAGAGAGACACCAGTAGCGCCTTGCCATGGTCGCGCACTTAATGCGATACCAGCAAATCCTAGCGCAAGTCCAATCGCCATTTGCTTGGTCGGACGCTCATCAGGTAAGAACAGCGCCGCGCCCAAAAAGGTAAATATAGGGATTGAGCCACTTAATAGACCTGCAATGCTACTGGGCAATAGCGCCGTACCTGCGACAAATCCATAATAGTAAAAAGACGTTGCGAGCACTGACATCACTATAAAGTGTGGCAAATGCTGTAACTGCGCCCGAGTAATTACTTTGCTGTGCCAAGCAACTGCAACCAACGGCAAAAACCCAAATAGCAGGCGTAAAAATACGGTTTGTGAGGGGCTGATTAGAGCCGTCGCCCATTTCATAAAAATAAAATTCGACCCCCAGGTGATACCGAGGAGCACCAGTGCAGCGTATGCTCGAAACATAACATTGGCCTTAACAAATAGATGAGCTGCTTTTTTCAAGCAGCTAGCGTCGATAGTGTTTTATTGCTTGTACTAACAGTCTGGTATTAACTATCTTGTATCAATAGGCTTGTATTGATTGATTCGTTACACAGAGCGAATGACGCCACCATCAACCCGTATATTCTGACCAGTGATGTATCCGGCAGCTTCAGATAATAAAAAGGCAATCGTTGAGGCGACCTCTTCAGATTTGCCATAACGTCCCATCGGCACACTCTCACGTCGCTCATCGACTTCAGGCAAGCTATCAATCCAGCCAGGCAAGACATTATTAATACGCACACCTTTTGCTGCATAGTCATCTGAGAAAATCTTGGTAAAAGCGCCAAGGCTGGCACGAAAAGCCGTTGACGTAGGAAAAAGCGCAGTCGGCTGCGTTACCCAAGAGTTAGATATATTGACGATAGCACCGCTACCCTGTGCGACCATGATTGGCGTGACCAAACGAATTGCACGTACCGCACTAAGAAAGTAAACCTCTAGCCCTTTATGCCAATCCTCATCAGTGATGTCTAAAATAGGTGCGCGCGGGCCGTGACCAGCAGAGTTTACAAGCGCATCAATACGTCCCCACTGTTGCATCGCCGAATCGACCAAGCGCTGCACATCTTCATTAATAAGGTTGGAGCCAGTAACACCAATGCCGCCCAACTCTTTTGCTAAAGCCTCACCTTTCCCAGAGGAAGATAGAATAGCGACATGATAACCATCTGCTGCAAGTTTGCGAGCAGCGGCAGCACCCATGCCTGACCTGCCTGCGGTGATAAGCGCCACTTTTTTTGTCGTTGTAATATTATTCATCTGTCTTTCTCCATTAGTTATCGTTTCATTTATCATAACCAATAAAATCAGATTCCTAACATCGTAATAAAAGATGCTAGACTATAGAAAATCTACAGTCTAGGAAAACAAAGTGTCAAACAGCCATCGTACATTGCCACCGCTCAATGCCTTACGTGCATTTGAGGCTGCTGGGCGTCATCTTAATTTTCGGGCGGCGGCGGATGAGCTGTTTGTAACACAAGGCGCGGTCGCTCAGCAGGTAAGAATGCTAGAGGAGCATATCGGCTTTCCTTTGTTTCAAAGACTACCAAGAGGCGTAGCGCTCACCAGCCAAGGTTCTGTTTACTTTGCAGAAGTCACACGCGCTTTTAAGATTTTAGACAAAGCAACAGCTCAGCTACTCAGAGAACCTAAGACTGTCACTATCAGCGTGACGCCGACTTTTGCCACTAAGCTATTATTGCCGCGATTATCGGCTTTGACTGCGGCGGCTCCTGATGTCGAGTTGCGTACTGTAGCGACTGAATCCGTTGCAGACTTTGACCGTGATCAGGTAGATATCGCGGTACGCCTGACGCGCCCACCATTCCCTGCAGCATTTGATACTCAGCTGCTGTTCAAACAAACGCTCGTAGCTGTAGCCAGCCCTCACCTAATGGTCAATAGAGAACTACCCATATCACTTGAAGCGCTACAAGAGATGCCATTGCTCCATGACTCACATCATCATTGGCCAAGATTTTTTGGTACTACAGGTAAGTTGCCCGGCGCTGTATTTAACCAAACGGCATTAGCTTTAGATGCAGCGCTAGCGGGTCAAGGCGTTGCGATTGCTTGTCAGGCTTTTGTACAAGCGGATTTGAATGCAGGAAGGTTGGTTCAGGTGAGCGAGTCAACGCTAACAGTCGATCCAGATTATTATCTCGTTCGCAAAAAGAGTTCGTCATCATCATCAACTGTCGACGCTGTCTGGAACTGGTGTGTCACTCATTTAGCACTGGCTTAACACTGGCTTAGCACTGATTTTATTTAGTCAGACCTAGCTAGTTAAGCGTCAATATAAATAATCTAATCTCAAACTTATTAACGTAATTAGCTTCTGAGGCTAACTACGATTTCAGTCGTGCTTTTCTATCCAATCACAGTCGTGCTTCAATATATTGATTCAGACCTCTCTGCTTTTCTCTCCTCGTCTTTTTTCCTCGTTTTATCCTTTTACTAACTACCCTAACTCAAAAATAAAACACAGTTACCTACCCCCTTCTCAATCAAAAAACGCCCTATTTTTACGCGATTAAAATACTAAGTTTTTATGTCACATTACGTACAACTTACACAGTTAATTTATCACAAACAATTATCGGCTAAATCATTACTTAATTCTGTATTAGTATGCATTGGTATTCATTAAATGACTGAAGATACAAGTACTTACATTACCCATAAGCATACTATTCTTTATATAAATTTCACTTGTTGTACATGCTTAAGGACCAGACATGACTGCTAACACACAAGAAGCTTTGACTAGCGCAGCACTCAGTTTTCAGTTGATGACGCGAGCTGAGCCTCCAGAGTTGGTTATTGCCACGATAAAGTCGTTATTAGCAGTAAAAGAAGCGCGCGATGAGATATTGATTATCGATAATAATAATAGGGAGACGTCGTTATATAAGCCATTAGCAGCATTTTGCCAAAGCTTAGACGTTAAATTGAACGTCCATTTTTATCATATTGATCGTGTCGAAGGATTCAAAGCGGGTGCTTTAAACTTGGCACTTGGGTTAATGTGTCCAGACTGTAGTCACATTGTGGTGGTCGATAGTGATTACCAAGCATTACCACATGCTAGAGCCTCTATTACGCAGGCTATCGCTCAATATCCTGAGTATACCCTACTGCAGTTTCCGCAGTTTTATCGTAATGAAGGACAGCTCGATGCGCATAGCGAGTTGAATCACTATTTCAATCATCATTTGTATCGTCCTTTTAATCGCAATCGCGCCTTATCAACGGGTACTTATGCAGTCATTCGACGCTCAGACCTTTTGAGCATAGGAGGCTGGTCAGGCGCTTCTATCACTGAAGATGCTCAGATGGGCGTGCTTATGCATCGACAAGGTTTTCGCAGTCAGTTTGTGCCAGAAGTTATTGCCACAGGCTTACTACCTAACACGCTAGATGACCTAATATGTCAACGCCGACGCTGGATCTACGGCAATATGCAAGTGCTCACGGATTACTTGTCAGTCCCGTACAACTCTCCATTTCAACATGTCTCGCAATCTAAAAGTATGGATGAACGTTTAGCATATATACGCGCTCATCTGTCTCAATTAAGTGCTTGGGCAAACTTCACGGGGTTCTTTATCCTTTTGCATATCTGCTCATTATTGGTAATGGTTGATATGCTTTTAATAAATAACGCTGACGTGTCGATGCTTGCACCTTTATATCTGGTTTATGCAGGCTACACATTTTTTATCCTTAGACGTCTATGGGCTTACTGCCGTGATCAATCGCCTCTCAATCAACAAATAGATGACAACCATCAGCCGCGTTTTAGCAGAAAGATACGTGCATGGTTGATGCATTTGAATTTTTGGGAAATTGGCGCGTTGTCATGGCTTCCTGTGCTGTGGGGACGAGAAAAACCTTTTGTCTGTACGCCAAAACAAAACTATATCCAAAATCGTCATTCCTTATTCCTTAAGAATATAGCGGCGTTACCAAAACTGCTGTTGGTGCTAAATATCATTACAGCCATAGTTGTAGCGCCATTTTCACCGCTCTATTCGCCAGTACTATTTATATGTGCAGCGGCAGTTTGTATTCTTAAACTAAGCGCCGCCAAGGTCGCAATGGATAATTTCTCTGATGCTCGAGCAGATATATTAAGTATGAGTAAGGTTCTGAGACAGACTCTAAAAGTAGCCCATGAAAAGAAGACGACTATCACGACATCTTATGCGACGTCTTTATTTAAAGATAAAAAGACCATCGACTCGTAAGAATCAGTACTTATAAAGATAGCGGTTTATATAAGCCAATTTTGAAACAAGGTCATTCTATTGTCTTTTATTGTTTCTATACTAAGTTCCCTATACGCCACTCTACTAACCAAAACGCTTATAGCCATGATGCTTATAACTATAAAGGTCTTAAAAACATGATTAGGTCTTCGAATTCACCGCTACGTATTGCCATTATTGCGCATTCACTGTATCCCATTGCCCAGCCTTACGCGGGTGGTCTAGAAATGATTACCCAATTGATTTGTGATGAGCTAGTGGCGCAAGGTCATGAGGTATTGCTTTACGCTCATAAAGATAGCGAGACGAAAGCAACGCTGGTGCCATTATTGACTCGTCATGAGTTTAACAAGATGGTCTATGATAATGAGCATGAAACGGTCGCCATGGGCCGTGAAGAGATGTACCAATATCTCACCTATCAGATAGCCCTACGAGATATTATCGAACGTGATGAGCGCGGTGAGATTGATATCGTACATAACCACAGTCTGCATCATATTCCGATGATGACAGGCCAAGCATTTGGCGAAAGGTTTTTTACCACTTTTCATACGCCTATTTTTCCACAGTTACGTTTGGCACTTTTGACGCTACGCTCTGGTACAACCACTCAGTTTACAGCGATTAGTAAACATCAACAGCAGTTATTCGCTGAGTTTGTTCCCTCACAAGTGGTGTATAACGGCATCGATGTCGAATCCTTTACTGCCAATACAGAATCGCTTGGCAATACTAATGGTAGCGATGACGAGGTGTATTTGTGGTATGGACGCATCTGCCCTGAAAAAGGCACTCATTTAGCCATGCGGTACTGTATGGAAGCTGGGAAGAAACTTATCATAGCAGGACCTAAAAGCAACGAAGACTACTTTAATCAAAAAGTAGCCCCTTTATTATTTAAAGACAGTAAGAGTGGCGATGACAAACTATTCAGTTACGTAGGTCATGTCACCAAGGACGAGATTAACAATTACTTATGCCAAGCAACTGCCATGCTATTCACCAGTACTTGGGACGAGCCATATGGATTGACCTTGGCTGAAAGTTTGGCATGTGGCACACCAGTGATTGGTTTCGATGCTGGAGCCAGTGCAGAAATTATTACTCCAGAGACAGGAGTCATCGTACCTAAAAAAGACAAAGCCGCCTTTATCAATGGCTTTGCTACGATTAAAAACATATCACGCCAAGCCTGCCGTGACCGTGCTTTAGAGTTTTGTTCAGTGTCAGCCATGGTAGACGGCTATCTGGAACTTTACCGAGCAGCGTTAAAAAATAGAACTGCGTTAATAGAAGACAATTCAGTAAGTTATATCAACAATATCAACAGCTATGAGCTCTCTGATTTAACAAAAGACTCCCTGCAGTTTTTCAATCAGGCCATTCAAGCACCAATTGAAACTGATAATGATCTTGTTAGCTTTTCTGAGGGATCGTAATGATGCGTATTGGATATTATGCTCATCATCACGGCTCAGGACATTGCCGACAGGCAGACAAACTGGCTGCATTGCTACCTAATGACGCAAGAGCGCAATTAACGGTATTTACGAGCTTAGATATAGATAGCTATCGTTTTACCGCTATTGATGAACAACAAATCGTACGTTTAAATGCAGAAGATGAACGCCCAGATGACATACTAGCAGGTCGTGCAGGAGAATATTGGCAACCAGCCAGCCTACATTACTCGCCCGTAGGCAATGGCGACATTCAAAAACGCAGTCACCAAATACTAGACACTATCTTTCAATGTAAGATTGATCTGATGATTATCGATGTCAGCGTCGAGGTGGCAATGCTCTGCCGTGCGGCAAGTATTCCTTACCTTTACGTTAGGCTTCCTGGTATTCGCGATGATGCGCCACATTTGGGTGCATTTGCTGGTGCGCTTGCCTTACTAGCACCTTATCCTAAAGCATTAGAGTCTACCCAGACATCTGAGTGGGTCTGTGATAAAACGCTCTATCTTGACTTTATCTACTCTCAAAAAGCTGAGCCATATACTTATGAGAGCTTTATAGATATTTTGGCAAAATTAAGCGTGAACAATGAAACTTCTGATCTTAAATCTACAAACCTACCATCTATCGAAGCTCAATTAGCATACAAGTCCGAAACTACAACACCTATTATCACCGTTATTAAAGGCTATGGTGGACATAAAGCGATTGACGAAAAACTACCGGAGTTGCGCTCACTGCTACCCAATGCATTAATTGTCTCTCTCGGGCCTATAGACGATGACAAACGATGTTATGTCGATATCTCAGCTGAGGTAGATGACGTCACACCATTTATTTGCCATAGCGATTATCTAATGATGGCCTGTGGCCTAAATGCTGTCGCGCAAGCGTATCATTACGATACGCCGCTCATAGTAGTGCCTGATGACAGACCTCATAATGAACAAGCGGTCATGGCTGAAGCGTTAGTCGCTCAAAATAAAGCGCTAAATTGGCAGCAGTTTAAAACCTTAATGAGCGTCAATGATGGTCAATCTGAATCTATTGCCCAAACAATTCATTACCGAAGCAAACAACACCCCACTACCTCGGTTGATAGCATTGAAAAAAATAACAGTGAGGAAGATAGCATTGAGGAAATCAACGCAGTTACGCCAATAGCTGCTCAAGCGTTTATGCATAGCACCACTGATTATCCTACTACTAATCTTTGGTTTGAAAACTGGTTGCTTCCTCGACTCAACTTAATGCCCGAATCAACAATTAAATACTGACTTATTAAAAATAACAGGCAACCTGATAGCGAGGTAAAGACAAGCGATGACCATTCAGCCAACGAATAACGCTAGCACAACTTCTGATACTGTATCGATGACCGTCATTACGACTTGCTATGGTCGTAATCGTCATCTCTACAACCTACTGAGCAGTCTAGAAAATAGTAGTGTAAAGCCAGCCGAAGTCATTATCGTCAATGACGATGCCGATCCCAATCGGTTAGCTGAATTTTCACTAAATATCGTGAAATTACCAACTACGGTTAAATCAGCTGTAAATGATGGTGGTGATACTACAACTACAGAGTTTGATATCGGACATAATCGCAATCTTGGAGCGTTGCAGGCAACTCACGATATGCTGATTTTTTTGGATGTTGATTGTATCGTAGCGCCTACGTTTATTGAGCAAATGTATAAGAAGCTTCTACAATATCCTAGTGCGCTTTTGATGGGTCAACCGCGCTATCTAACGCGACCATTATCAGTAGAAGAAAATGCACAATTAAAAATCAATCATCTGCCTTTGTCTCTTTTAGACGAGCTGTCTGTCTATAACCCTTATCGTTATAATTTTGATGAAGCTGACTCATATCCTACTGAAACAGAGCAAACAGCCATCAAACAAACTGATGATTACGGTGCATTTTGGAGCCTATGCTTCGCTATCAAGCGGCAGACTTTTGATAAAATTGGCGGTTTTGACACCCAATATACAGGTTATGGTGCAGAAGATACCGATTTTGCCTTTACAGCACGTCGATTAGGTATCAATTTTTACCTTACTGCTGATATCGCTTATCATCAGCAGCACAGTGTCTACCGGCCACCTCTTAATCATCTGGACAGTATCATTGTCAATGCCAATCGCTTCTATCAAAAATGGCACTGTTGGCCCATGACAGGATGGCTGTCCCAATTTTCCGATATGGATCTGATTGATTGGAAAGAAGAACAGTCATCATTGATAGCCGTCCGACGAGAGCCTGACGATAACGAGATAAAGCGCGCTCATTGCCCAGACGCTCCTTATGTTTAACTATTTCTAGCAATTTTTAGCTAACGAAAACTTAGCTAATCAATATTCTAGTACCGATGAATAGTCACTCCTTTAGGTAGTCGACTCATTTCCTGACGTTCAAAATCCCAATTATGACCATGCCAAAAGTGAGCAGTTTTATCATTGTCATTGAAGCCGATCATTAATATCTCTAATGGTAGTTTTGTCTTTTGAATATGGTGTAAGTATGCTCGAGCTACCAGCATCAGCCGATATAACAGAAAACCTGATGAGGGTGCTGACGAATGAATCTCGGTAAAGCATGGATAGTCAGCAACGACTTTATGATGCTCTGATAGCACACTGTGATAGGTAGGGCTTGATAATAGTTTTTGCATGTTCGAGGGAATATCTAAGATGCGATGAGCAGTGGTAGGATCGTCATTAGGGCTTGGATCATCAGCTAATGTTGGAAACTGATAAGGCTGGTTGCTCGTCAATATCCCTAATGGCGCGGTCTCTGCCATTTGCTCCACCACTGATATATGATTGCTTCTAGGCGGTAGGCCAAAATGCAGTTTACTGTCACCAATCTGACGAAAAAACAACAGCTTAGGCAGTAAACTAGCTAGCTGATGGCTAGCAAAAAAATCAGCGTGAATAAAGTGATTAAATAACACTAAGACATCATCGGGCTGTAACAACATCTCAAGCTGCGTCGTGGTTACAGCAGGATTATTTGCAATTAGAACAACTCGTTTAGCTTGCTCTAGTGCAGTCTGTATAACGACTGGTAGTGTTAAGAAAGCAGATTGCGCTGTATTTATGTCATTAGATATATATTCGCTATTCTTTGACAGCGCGATACTCTGTTTGAATATTGGTTTTTCTGTATTGGACTCTATATTAGACATAGCAACCTTAGTTAATGTGAACTTTTTATTGCTACTTTAGCATTATTAGCGATTTTTATAGAAAAATTGACGATGTTAGTATGCCTATTGCTTTTGCCTTAAATAAGTAAAGCCCTTAAAACTTATACTTGATCAAATTTTTTCACGCTTATATATGAAGCCTTCTTCGTCATAAATTTGATAAGTAACATCTAATAACGTTTCCAGTAATCCAGACTTATCAAAATGTCTAACACTCATCACGATTGGCGAAGTTAATATCCCCTCTTCAAATGGGATATAGGTTATCTCTTGATGACGTAAATGCTCAAGTGTCTTTGGTACGATAGTCAACCCTTCTCCTGCTGCTACTAACCCTAGGGCAATATGCAATTCACGTACTTCCATGAAATAATTCGCCTTCAAATTACGATTTTCAAATAGTTCTAATACGTAATCAATGAAACTGGGCCTCGGTGCTGTTGGATAAAGTAAGAGGTTTTCATTTGTTAAATCGATCAAGCTTAAACTGTCGCGTTTTTCTTTTGATAATGGGTGTTCGATAGGAACAGCAACTACTAAATCTTCCTCTCTAAGCACCATTCGCCTAATAGAAGCATCTTCAAATAATAACCTGCCAAAACCTACATCTATCTTACCTTCTGTCAATGCTTGCATTTGTTGCCAAGAGTTTAGCTCATACAATTTAACTTCGATATTCGGATGAACTTCTCTGAAACGGGATATTACTCTCGGCAATATGCCATACAATATAGATGATACAAAGCCTATTGAGAGCGAATTATCAAAATTTCCCTTACGAATAGTCATAGTACGCAGATCGTCTGATTTTTTTAAAATTTGAATAGCATGATCATAAAAAAATTCGCCAGCCTCAGTGAGTTTCAAGGGACGATTCTCCCTATCGATAAGCGTAACGCCAATCTCTTCTTCCAACTGTTTTATCTGCCGGCTAAGTGGTGGCTGCGAGATGTATAAACGAGCAGCTGCTTTATTGAAGCTTTTTTCTTCTGCCACGGCTATGAAATAGCGTAAATGCCTGAGTTCCATTATTCTTCCTTGATTGACTTCCTATTGTTTCTATCCTAAGTCGTTCTAATTTCTTCCCTTTTATCCATCACCTACTTCATATACAAAACATCCATACCTAAAGAACATAACATACCACCTACCTTTCGACAAAATACCTAAAAAGTATTAAAAAAAGACTAAATAGGTCTTAGACATGTCGATATTTAACACTTATAGTTCTTATTAAGCATAAGGAAGCCAAAATTTTATACTAAGGATAGATATGATTCGTTCAATTAATACTTTACTAGTACCAATACCTACTATTCGAGCGCATAAACTGGCTTGTACCGTGATGAATGAACAAGTATTGGTTCTGGTGCATATCCAAACCGAAGATGGCTACGAAGGTTGGGGCGAAGCAACGACGATTGGCGGCTTAAGTTATGCTGAAGAAAGTCCTCATAGTATCAAAACTAATATCGATACTTACTTTACCCCTCTCTTGATGAAAGAAAAGCCTACAAGCACAGCAAAAGCAATGCAGCTATTGAATACCCACATCAGCGGCAATCGTTTTGCAAAATGCGCGATTGAAACTGCTCTACTCGACATCGAAGGCAAAAGACTCAATCTACCTATCAGCGAGCTCATCGGTGGTCGCGTCCGTGATCGTATCGAAGTGGCATGGACGCTTGCTAGCGGAAATACTGATACCGATATCGCTGAAGCTCATCAGATGATTGAACAGAGAAAGCATCGGATTTTTAAATTAAAAATAGGTAGCAACCCTATCCTTGATGATGTCGCCCATGTGTTAGCTATTAAACAAGCTTTACCTGATTGCCGCATCACCGTTGATGTTAATCAAGCATGGACAGAGCTTGAAGCTATGAAAGGTATTAGTCTGTTGCAAAATGGCGGTGTTGATTTAATCGAGCAACCAGTATCGATGCGTAATAAATCAGCGCTAAAGCGTTTAACTGAACACTTTGACGTGGCTATTATGGCTGACGAAGTCGTGCAAGATCCACATAATGCGTTCCAATTGGCAACGGATCATTGTGCCGATGTCTTTGCTGTAAAAATCAATCAAGCTGGTGGATTAAAAGCTGCATGCTTAATCGGACAAATGGCACATCTAGCAGGTATCGAGCTTTATGGCGGGACGATGCTTGAAGGACCTATCGGTACGGCAGCATCCGCCCATGTGTTCTCGACATATCCAAGTCTCAACTTCGACACTGAACTCTTTGGTCCTTTGTTATTAACTGACGACGTTTTAGCACAGCCTCTTGATTATCAAAATTTTGGATTGAGTGTACCTACGGGCGCAGGCCTTGGTATCGAAGTAGATAGCGATAAAGTCTATCACTACGCCAAACAAGCAGTCCCTACGTTACCTAAACCATCAAATCCATAATTCTCTACCAACGCTCAAACTGAAACGCTGTAAAAGTCAGCCAAATTATCTTTCATCACGTATAAGGAAATAATTATGTTATACCACGTCAGAATGGATGTCTTAATCCCAACAGATATGGATACCGATAAAGTCAACGAGCTTAAGGCAACTGAGAAAGCACTGTCACAGAAGCTGCAAGAGCAAGGTAAATGGCGTCATATTTGGCGTATAGCAGGTCAGTATTCTAACTTCAGTATCTTTGATGTTGAGAGTAATGAAGAGCTACACGATATTATGATGTCATTACCACTTTATCCATACATGAAGGTTGAAGTGACACCGTTATTGCGTCACCCATCATCTGTTCGTAGTGATGACAGTTAAATCAAGGCATTAAATCTGTAATCAGAATCTATAAAAGGTGGGTAAGAATACTCACTGTAGTTACCCCTTAATAAAACAGTCCTCAACAAGGAGAGAGACATGGAACGCAGCCAAATTGAAGCATTAGCCACTCAGTTCATCAAAGGCAAAATCGACTTCCCTGAACAAGTAAATCCACGTGTACAAGAGATTGTATTACGTATTGTGACCGACCTTATGCAAACCATTAATGACTTAAAAATAACCGCCGATGAGTATTGGTCTGGGGTTGAGTTCATTGGTGATTTAGGCAAAGAAGCCGGTTTGTTATCACCAGGTCTTGGTTTTGATCACTTCATGGATTTAATGATTGAAGAAGATTTAAAAGAAGCAGGATTGGATGGCGGGACTGTACGTACTATTGAAGGCCCTCTCTATGTCGCTGGCGCACCAGAAGAAAAAGGGTTTGCACGTCTTGATGACGGTACAGATATTGATAATGGCACGGTGCTATTTATGCAAGGCACTGTTTATGGTGAAAATGGAAAACCTCTTCCAAACGCAAAGGTAGAAGTATGGCATGCCAACAGCTTAGGTAACTACTCTTTCTTTGATGAATCACAGTCTCACTTCAACTTGCGTCGTAGCATCATTACAGATGAGAACGGCAATTATGCATTCCGCAGCATCGTTCCGCTAGGTTACTCGGTACCACCAGAAGGAATGACGCAAAAAGTATTGGGCGCGCTAGGACGTCATGGTCATCGCCCAGCTCACATTCATTTCTTCGCCAGTGCTGACGGTCATCGCAAACTGACCACGCAGATTAACATCGATGGCGATGAGTACCTATGGGATGACTTTGCTTTTGCAAGCCGCGAAGGTTTGGTACCAGAGGTAACGATGGTCGAAGATGCGGACAAGCTAAAAGAAAAAGCGCTGGATAAGCCTTACGCAAGTATCGACTTTGACTTTCATTTAGTAAAAGACATTGACCAAGCTGTACAAGGCAGCGAAGTAGAACGCCGCCGTGCTCAAGGTTAATGAGCACTCATATTAAATAGCATTAATTAATTGATCACTACTAGCGACTTACGTTTGATATGCCCTCAGTTGCCGTATCAAACGTAAAATTCTAATCTCATTTTATACCGTCATTATACAAGGAAGGCAGCCATGAGCGAGCGTATCAATTTAGTACCTGAAGGATCAGACATCACTATTGATGATTTTTTAGAAGAGAACAGTGAAAAAGGGATTTATCGTCTGCATCGTAGCGCCTTCACTAACGAAGAGCTGTTCGAGCTTGAGATGAAGTACATCTTTGAGAGCAACTGGGTCTATTTGGCTCATGAGTCTCAAGTTCCTGATAACAATGACTACTACACCTCATACATCGGTCGTCAGCCCGTGATTCTTGCCCGCAATAAAGAAGGCGAGCTGCATTGCATGATTAACTCATGCTCACATCGTGGTGCACAGCTCTGCCGTCATAAGAAAGGCAATAAAGCCACTTACACTTGCCCTTTTCACGGTTGGACTTTTAACAACTCAGGTAAGCTGCTTAAAGTTAAAGACCCAAGACACGCCGGCTACCCAGAATGTTTCAATAAAGAAGGTTCACACGACCTAAAACAAGTGAAAATGGCCAATTATAAAGGCTTTATCTTTGCTAGCTTAAATGATGATGTTCAGTCAATTGAAGACTGGCTTGGTGGTTCTACCAAAATTCTTGACATGATTGTCAATCAGTCGCCAGAAGGTCTAGAAGTTCTACGCGGCACATCAACCTATACTTTTGATGGTAACTGGAAACTGCAAGCTGAAAACGGTGCTGATGGCTATCACGTATCAGCTGTGCATTGGAATTATGCGGCTACCACTGCACGTCGTAAAGAACAAGAAGCAGTCAAAGAAGACAACATCAAAGCCATGAACGCTGGAAAATGGGGACGTCAAGGTGGCGGTTTCTACTCTTTTGAAAACGGACACATGCTGTTATGGACACAGTGGGAAAACCCACAGGACCGTCCAAACTATGCCTATCGCGATGATTATGTCGCTAAATACGGTGAAGCAATGGCGGACTGGATGATTGGACGTTCACGTAACTTATGCCTATATCCAAACGTCTACATTATGGATCAGTTCAGCTCACAAATTCGTATGCTCCGCCCTATCGCGGTTGACAAAACTGAAGTCAGCATATGGTGTATCGCACCAAAAGGCGAAAGCGATGAGTCACGTGCACGCCGTATCCGTCAGTATGAAGATTTCTTTAACGTTACTGGTATGGCAACACCTGATGACTTAGAAGAGTTCCGCTCATGCCAAGAAGGTTATAACGGTATCAAACTTGAATGGAATGATATGTGCCGAGGCTCCGAGCACTGGATTCAAGGAGCAGATGAAGGCGCTGCCGCTATTGACTTAAAACCTTTAATGAGCGGTGTTAAGACTGAAGATGAAGGGCTATATACCGTCCAACATCGCTACTGGCATGAAGAGATGAAAAAAGCTCTAGAGCAAGAGCAGCAGCTACACGGTGCTAATAGCGACTAATACATTTTTATTATTACTCTGCTATTTATTGTAGAACTGACAAAAAATAAGGATATCAATCATGAAAAACACAACTGTTAACATTGAAGACATTAGACAGTTTCTATACCGTGAAGCGCGTTTATTGGATGAGAAAAAATGGGAAGAATGGCTCACTTATTACGATGAAGACTGCCCTTTCTGGATGCCAAGTTGGGATGATGATGGTCAGCTCATCAGCGACCCACAACGAGAAATTTCGCTGATTTATTATCCGGACCGCCGTGGTCTTGAAGATCGTATCTTCCGCATCGAGACTGAGCGCTCATCAGCGACCATACCTGATACACGTACCACGCACAATTTATCAAATATTGAATTACTCGAAAACAATGACGGTATTGTGACGGTACGTTTCAACTGGATCAACAAGTCCTTTCGCTATCACGAGACCAATACCTATTGGGGTTACTCTCAGTACAAAATAGACATGACTCAAGACCAACCAAAAATTTTGGATAAGTATGTGGTCTTAAAAGACGACTATGTGCATCAAATCATGGATGTCTATCACGTCTAATCATTATTCACTCATTACTTAATCACTAGCTTTTAATTAATACGTGTTGAAAAGGGATATTTCTCATGGAATATAATATTGCTCTACAGTTCGAAGACGGCGTCACGGGCTTCATCAAATGTGAAGCCGACGAAACAGTTGCCGAAGCAGCGTATCGTCAAAAATTTAATATCCCTGTGGACTGCCTAGATGGTGCTTGCGGTACTTGCCGTTGCCATTGTGAATCTGGCAGCTATGACATGCACCCTGATATGTATATCGAAGATGCACTCACAGAAGCTGAAGCTGAAGAAGGTTATGTACTCACCTGTCAGATGATTCCTGAAAGCGACTGCGTGATCAAAGTACCAACCTCCTCTGAAGCTTGCAAAGTTGGCAAGTCTGTATTCAAAGGCAAACTACAGCAGCTGAATGTACTGTCTGAGTCTACCATTCACTTTGGCGTCGAAGTCGATAATCCAGATGCGCTAGTATTTTTGCCAGGCCAGTATGTCAATGTCAGTATTCCTGATTCTAACGAGACACGCTCCTATTCATTTAGCTCTATACCTAGTGCCAATCAGGCCGAATTTGTCGTCCGCAATATTCCTAACGGCAAAATGAGCACCTTTTTATCTGATACTGCAACTATAGGCCAAGAGATTAATTTTGAGGGTCCATTTGGTAGCTTTTACCTGCGCCCTCTAATCCGCCCGACCCTATTTCTAGCAGGCGGTACCGGTATCGCGCCTTTTTTATCGATGCTAAAAAGTTTAGAAGTGTCTGGTGCTCATCATCCTGTCAGGATGGTCTACGGCGTCACCAACGATTTTGATCTGATAGAAGTCGAGAAACTAGAAGAAGTAAAACAAAACCACCCTTGGTTTGACTACCGCACCTGTGTCGCCACAGAAGATAGTAGTCATGAGCGTAAAGGTTATGTTACCGGTCATGTTGATAATGAGTGGCTGAACGATGGTGACGTCGATGTGTACTTGTGTGGTCCGTTAGGGATGGTGGATGCGGTGAGTAATTGGTTAGACAGCAGTAATCTAAAACCGTGCAATTTTTACTATGAAAAATTCACGCCCAGTGAACAATAACATAGCTTAGCCGTATTACTCTACTAGCAAAGCATGAGCAAGATTTTTAGGAGACTGTCATGAGTAAAAGATTTGATAATAAAGTATGTATCGTTACTGGTGCCGCCCAAGGCATCGGGCGCGGAGTCGCATTACGCTTAGCAAGTGAGGGCGGAAAAATCGTCATGGCAGACTTTTCTCCATTAGTAGAAGAGGTGCTGGCTGAAATCATTGCTAATGGTGGACAAGCCGTTACCATTCAAGCTGACCTTGAAACCCGTCAAGGTGCTAAAGAGGCTATTGATAAGGCACTTGATAGCTATGGGCGTATCGATATATTAGTCAACAATGTCGGCGGCGCAATATGGATGAAACCTTTTACCTGCTTCTCTGAAGCAGAAATCCAAAAGGAAATCAGTCGCTCATTATTTCCAACATTATGGTGTTGTCATGCGGTATTACCAACCATGGTCAAACAGCAGTCAGGCATTATTGTTAATGTGTCCTCTATCGCTACTCGTGGTATCAACCGCATACCCTACTCGACAGCGAAAGGCGGCGTGAACGCCATGACCGCATCGCTCGCTTTTGAGTATGCAAACGATGGCATCCGTGTGAATGCCGTGGCAACTGGCGGTACTGAAGCGCCGCCCAGAAAGATTCCACGTAACGCCAAACCATTAACTGATGATGAAAAATCATGGATGAATGCGGTGGTTGATCAGACCATTGATCGCACCTTTATGAAACGCTACGGCACGATAGATGAGCAAGTCAATGCCATCTTGTTTTTAGCATCCGATGAGTCTTCTTATATTACTGGTAGTACCATTCCTGTAGGCGGTGGCGACGAAGGCTAATAATAAATCTGTCAATCAGTAGCATGCATCTTAATTTGCAACCCCGTAACGAATGCTAATTTGCAAGGAAGCAATATGGCCTCTGTAATCCAAACCTTAAAAAACGACTGGTCGCTCTCTGCATCGGTTGCAGGGTTCTTAGCGGTTCTTATTTCCTATGCAGGTCCTTTGATTATTTTTTTTCAGGCCGCACAAGCCGCACAAGTATCGGATGCCATGATGGCGTCTTGGATTTGGGGTGTCTCCATTGGTGCTGCCATTCCTGGTATTTATTTATCTATTAAATATAAAACACCGGTTATTACAGCATGGTCCGCACCTGGTACCGCTTTACTGGTTACCCTATTTCCACAGATGAGTATTAATGAAGCTGTTGCCGGTTATATCATCTCAGCGATTGTCATATTTATTATTGGAGCGACAGGTTACTTCGACAAAATATTAAAATGGATTCCTAACGGTATTGCCGCTGGCATGATGGCAGGCATCCTATTTCAGTTCGGCTTAGAATTATTTAAAGCCACTGATAGCATGCCATTTATCGTCTTTAGCATGCTCGGTTGCTATTTATTAGCCAAACGCTTTTCGCCGCGCTATACGATGATCTGGGTGTTGATATGCGGTGTTATCTTAAGCGTCTTACTTGGCAAAATGAACCCTGTCCATTTCGATTTAGCCGTTACCATACCTAATTTTATTGCACCTGAATGGTCGTGGAACTCAACGTTTAACCTCGCTATACCACTCATCCTTGTGAGCTTAACTGGTCAATTCTTACCCGGCATGGCTATTTTAAATCTAAGTGGCTATGACACGCCAGCCAAGCCTATTGTGAGTGTTACAAGCCTCGCCTCTTTAGCAGTTGCATGTGTTGGTGGTATCACTATCGTACTTGCCGCTATCACAGCCGCGCTTTGTACTGGCAAAGATGCGCATGAACTTAAGGAAAAGCGCTATATCGCAGGTGTCGCTAATGGCATCTTCTATTTATTTGGCGGTTTATTTGCTGGCAGTATCGTGATGGTATTTAGCTTGCTTCCAAAAGAGCTTGTCGCGGCACTGGCCGGCCTTGCGTTAATCGGTGCCATTTCTGCCAATATCACCATTGCTATGAAAAATGATGAGCAAAGAGATGCAGCGTTAATTACCTTTTTGGCGACAGCATCGGGTATGAGCTTTTTGGGATTAAGCTCTGTGTTTTGGGGCATTCTTATTGGCATGATTGCTCACTATATTCTGACCAAAAAACGCCTACTACCAACATCATCTATCTCATTAACGACCTCTAATAATGAAGCCAATTAAAAGCAAGTCTCTTACAAAAAATTTAAGTAGTGTCAGAGCAATGAGTCTAACCCATGTACCACTTATTAATTTTAAAGACACTACCTCATATGACTTTTTATAGGATATAAACATGATTAACAAAGCTGATAAAGGTATCACTGACGTACTTAGTCAAATCAAAGATGGCGCCACCATTATGATTGGTGGCTTTGGCACGGCAGGTCAACCCGCTGAACTCATTGACGGGCTTATTAATTTGGGCGTAAAAGATTTGGTCATCATTAATAATAATGCCGGTAACGGCGACCATGGCCTTGCCAAACTCTTACAAACAGGTGCTGTACGTAAGATAATTTGCTCTTTTCCCCGTCAATCAGACTCTTGGGTATTTGATGAGCTTTATCATGCTGGCAAGATTGAACTGGAGCTAGTACCACAAGGTAATTTGGCTTGTCGTATTCAAGCAGCAGGTATGGGACTCGGCGCAGTATATACGCCAACAGGCTTTGGCACTTTACTCGCAGAAGGTAAAGAGACTCGTCATATCGATGGTAAAGACTATGTTCTTGAATATCCGATAAAGGCTGATTTTGCCTTAATTAAAGCCAATAAAGGCGATCGCTGGGGCAACTTGGTGTACCGCAAGTCTGCACGCAACTTTGGTCCAATCATGGCAATGGCAGCTGAAGTAACTATCGCCCAAGTCTCTGAAACGGTGGATCTTGGTGAACTTGATCCTGAGTATGTTATTACACCGGGTATCTTTGTGCAGCATGTGGTGCAAATCCAGCCTACTAGTACTGAACCTGCTAGTGATGAATATGCTAGCACAGCAACGACAGCCACCGCTTAATACTGCCAATTATAAGGATCGTCATCATGAGCCATACTTCCTACACCGTTTTGACCCGCGATCAAATTGCCGAGCGCGCTGCACAAGATATTCCAGATGGTGCTTATGTCAATTTAGGCATCGGACTACCGACCAAAATTGCCCAATACCTACCGGATGATAAAGATGTATTTTTACATTCAGAAAATGGCTTACTAGCTTTTGGGCCACCACCTGCTAAAGGTGAAGAGGATCCCGAGCTGATTAATGCCGGCAAAGAATACGTCACCATGCTCGATGGCGGTAGCTTCTTCCATCATGGCGACTCTTTTGCGATGATGCGTGGTGGTCATATCGACATTTGCGTATTGGGCGCGTTTCAAGTGGCAGCCAATGGCGACTTAGCCAACTGGAGTACCGGTGCAGAGGATGCAATACCTGCCGTTGGCGGCGCAATGGACTTAGCCGTCGGTGCCAAAAAAGTCTTTGTCATGACCAATCATACCACCAAGACGGGCGACCCTAAAATCGTCAGCGAGCTTACTTATCCTGTGACTGGCAAAAACTGCGTTGATCGCATTTATACTGATTTATGTGTCATTAATGTCACCGATAAAGGCTTAGTAGTCACCGAAATGGTCGATGGCATTAGCTTCGAAGACTTACAGGCCTTGACGGGTGCCACACTGACTGACGCTACTACAGTAAAATAATAAAAAGGATAATATCTACAATGGATAACTTAACAAACGCTTATATCATTGACGCCATTCGCACCCCTTTTGGACGCTACGGCGGCGGTCTAGCACCCGTACGTGCAGACGACCTAGGCGCTATCCCTATCAATGCGTTAATAGAACGTAATGCTAATGTCGACTGGGTACAAGTAGATGACGTCATCTATGGCTGTGCCAACCAAAGCGGCGAAGACAATCGCAACGTCGGACGTATGTCGTCATTGCTAGCCGGCCTACCTTATCAAGTGCCTGCGACAACTGTTAACCGCTTGTGCGGCTCGTCGATGGATGCGTTAGCGATAGCGGCGCGTGCGATTAAAGCTGGTGAAGCCAATTTAATTATCGCAGGTGGTGTTGAGAGCATGAGCCGTGCGCCATTTGTGATGGGCAAATCAGGTCAGGCATTTGGTCGTAGTCAAAAGCTGGAAGATACTACTATGGGCTGGCGCTTTATCAATCCAAAGCTTGATGAGCTATATGGCACAGAGACTATGCCGCAAACCGCTGAAAATGTCGCAGAGCAATTCAATGTCAATCGAGCTGACCAAGATGCATTTGCGCTACGTAGCCAACAACGTACCGCAGCGGCGCAAAAGTCAGGATTTTTTAAAGATGAGATGACCCCTGTCGTCATTCCGCAGCGTAAAGGCGAGCCTGTCACCGTCGATACTGATGAGCATCCTCGTGCTGACACCACCCTTGAGAAGTTGACTAAACTGCGTCCTATCGTCACCGCAGATGGTACGGTGACTGCTGGTAATGCCTCTGGAATTAATGATGGTGCAGCAGCCTTCCTAGTAGCGTCAGAGCAAGCGGTTAGAGAATTTAATCTAAAGCCACGGGCACGTATTGTGGCCTCAACTACGGTAGGCGTTGAGCCACGTATTATGGGTTTCGCCCCAGCACCCGCAATGAAAAAGCTGCTTAAGCAAACCGGCCTGTCTCTCGATGAGATGGATGTCATTGAATTAAACGAAGCCTTTGCCGCGCAAGCTCTAGCTTGCACACGTGACTTAGGGTTAGCTGATGATAGCGAGCGCGTCAATCCTAACGGCGGTGCGATTGCCCTTGGTCATCCACTCGGCGCCTCAGGTGGACGTTTGATCTTAACCGCCCTTAATCAACTGGAAAAAACAGGTAAGCGTTATGCTATCTGCTCAATGTGTATCGGAGTTGGACAAGGTATCGCGATGATTATTGAGCGTGTTGAGAGTTAAGCGTGTTGAGAATATATAGATAGCTCAAAAAATAGATGCACTCATTGATAGGCAAAAACCAATACCTTACTCACATGACAATCACAAACAAGGACGTTCATCATGCCTGAATTTGACAATAAAGATATAACGCTAAACTATGCCACTTTTGGTGATAGCAGTAACCCTGCTCTGATATTCTCTAACTCTTTAGGTACCAGCTATCATATGTGGCAGCCACAAATCGATGCTTTGCAAAACGATTATTTTATCATCTGCTATGACACTCGTGGCCATGGTAATTCTTCTGCACCAAGAGGTCCTTATAGTTTCGATCAGCTTGGGCAAGACGTCATTGATTTGCTTGATTATCTGAACATAGATAAAGCATTTTTTTGTGGCATTTCTATGGGTGGTATGACTGGTCAATGGTTAGCTATTCATCATCCTGAGCGCTTTGATCATTTAATGCTATGCAATACCGCCGCGAAGATTGGCAATGAGGCAGCATGGGTAGATCGCGCGCACTTGGTACGTGAGCAAGGTCTAGATCCTATTGCCGCTACAGCCGCTCCGCGTTGGTTCACAGCAAGTTTTATCGATAATCATCCTGATGTAGTTAAAGCACTATCTGACGCTCTCGCAGCTGGCAGTAGCGAGGGTTATGCCAGCTGCTGCGATGCACTATCTGTCGCTGATACTCGCGAGCAGTTACAAAATATTCGTGTACCAGTCACAGTAGTTGCAGGTATCGAGGATCCAGTGACAACGGTTGCCGATGGTCAATATATAGTCGATCATATTCCTAGTGCTAAGCTCGCCACTATCAATGCCTCGCATATCTCAAATATTGAACAACCTGAAGCACTTAATGAGTATATTAAATATTACCTGCAATAACGCCAATAAATGCTTTTAAAAAACACATTCATTAGCGTTGATTAATTAGGCTAATTTTATCTATTTATCTTATATTTTTAATCATCTATATATTTTTTTAGTATATGGATGATTTTCTGCGTATTCAGTATTTTCATAATAGAAATTAATGAAACTTCTTGGCGTTAGTTGTCTTACACACACTCACTGCAAGCATCATTCTTCGTATCTAATACTTTATAAGAGTACCGAATACTCTAATAAAGATAAAAGTCAACATTGTTTCAATAGAATGTTATATAGAAAAATATACCTTTTAGGTATAAATTTATACTTAGATGGTTTTTGACTTAGCACCTGTAAAACCCTAACTTGTAAAGCACGTATAAGGATATCATCAACGGAGAATATGAATGGAATCTCAAACCTTAAACATCAATAAAGTTATTGATGAAGCCAAATTTTCACCTTTTCATTGGAAAGTCCTGTTTTGGTGCTTACTGATTATTATCTTTGACGGCTACGACCTCATTATTTACGGCGTGGCCCTGCCATTACTTATGGAGGAGTGGTCATTGACTTCGGTACAAGCAGGTTTTCTTGCTAGCGCAGCACTATTCGGTATGATGTTTGGTGCCATGATTTTTGGCACTTTATCTGACAAAATCGGTCGTAAAAAAACAATTATGATTTGTGTCGCTCTATTCAGTAGCTTTACTTTTTTTGGTGCTTTCGCTAGCGGGCCTATGCAGTTTGCGGCTTTGCGCTTCATTGCAGGTCTAGGTATTGGCGGCGTGATGCCAATCTGCGTGGCACTAACATCTGAATACGCACCGAAACGTATGCGCAGTACTTTAGTCGCTATTATGTTCAGCGGTTATGCAATTGGTGGTATGACGTCAGCATTATTAGGATCTTTTTTGGTGCTAGATTTTGGCTGGGAAATTATGTTTTATATTGCGGGCATCCCTACTTTGCTATTGCCAATTATCTGGAAGATGCTACCTGAATCCTTGATGTATTTGGTCAAAGAAAAGCGAGAAGACGAAGCTAAAAATATCGTTCAAAAATTGGCTCCTCAAGAAAAAGTTACACCCTCTACTACGTTAGTACTAGACGAACCCACCAAAGGTGATGATGCACCAATTAAAGCGTTATTTCTGAACAGACGTGGATTCACTACTATTATGTTTTGGGTAGCATTTTTTATGTGTTTGCTGATGGTTTACGCTTTAGCAAGCTGGTTACCAAAGCTAATGATTCAAGCCGGTTACTCATTAGGTGCTAGTATGTTATTTCTATTTGCACTTAATATTGGTGGGATGATTGGGGCTATTGGCGGTGGTGTCCTAGCTGATAAATTCCATTTAAAACCTGTACTAACTATTATGTTTGTCGCTGGGGCAATAGCATTAATTTTGCTTGGCTACAACAGTCCTCAGATTGTACTATATACGCTCATTGCGATTGCAGGTGCTACAACCATCGGCTCACAAATTCTGCTCTATACTTTTGTGGCTCAATATTATCCTACCGCTGTACGTACGACTGCTATGGGTTGGGCGTCAGGGATTGGACGTATTGGTGCTATCGTAGGTCCAATCCTAACTGGTGCGCTTCTCACCTTAGAGCTGACCCATCAGATGAACTTCTTATTTATCGCTATACCAGGTATTATCGCAGCCATCGCTATCTTCTTAGTAAATCTGAGCGCAGCGGTCGACAGCAAAGAAAGCAAACTGCAACCAACAAGATTAGATACTTCAGCAGCGTAAAAGTAATATTGACTTTAAAAATCGTATTTCTGTTACCGTAGAAAACACATAGTACCTTATCTTTTTATAAACTAATATAACTGGCGTTTCGATTCTTACAATTGCAACGTCAGTTATATTTATAAAAAAGCTCCTAGTATATATTCTAATACCTGAATAACATGATAAGTATCAATAAAAAATCATTAATCAAGATAATACATCCCCACTATAACTATGAAGATGCGCCATCGTATCGCTTACTCCTCTCAACACTTCAACTCAAAAATCATATTTTGCCATTATTTCAATTTGCTGACCTGCTGGCATCCATGGGAATGTCGTTACGTCCTGATTTCTCCACTCAATACCCAAATCTAGATCTGGTAGATACTCATAGATAAGGTTTGCGCTTTTTACATTAGCAGAAGTGTCTGCCGCATCGTTTACATTTACTTCACCATAACGCAAGTTGCCACGCAGCTTTTGGGTAAACTGATGCTTATATCCTACGCTATAGCCAGTTTGCGAGATCAGCTTCCCATCCTCGGCATCACAGTCTACGCCGCCATTCATAATTAGCGGTCCTCCAACACAGATGGCAGAATAGGCACCCATGCCTTTACCATTATATATACTGGCATGGAGCGAATCTTTACCCAATGTTAGCTTGCCAGCTAAAGAAACACCGATACCCACATCTGAACCATCTCCGTTCTCAGCATCACGAGCCGTGACAGCCACGTTATAGTCAAAGTTAGATATCTTATCTTTGTAGCTTACCACCATATCAGGTAAGCTCGCATTATCGTAAACAGGGTCTTGCGCCGTAAAACGTAGCCCCTTATAAGTATAGTGCAACGTCAAATCTGGACGAATATAAGAACCACCACCAGAGGCCGTGCCCAAACCAGTGCCCCAAAAATCAAGCTGCTCCGTAGACAGAGGTGCCACTGCCAAAAATTGACCGTTCCAAGTCTTACCCACTGTCAAATCATCAACCTGAACATAAGCATGACGCAAACGCAGATTTGAGCCGCCCTTGGCGTAATCGCCATAAAAATCACCTTCGATAAACCCCGTGAGTTTTTTATCATCTACCGACTTAGTCGTTTTCACATTGATACGAGACTGGCGTAAATTACCCTTAAATTCCGACTCGCCTTCATCAGGAAAGTTAAAAGCACCTTCTGCTTTGATGTAACCACCGATACTCAAAGTCGTGTCACCTGTTGTCACAAGATCTATTGCTTGTGCAGATACGCATGTTACAACCATAGCAAAACCTACAGATAGCCTTTTTATATAAAGCATCATTCATTTCTTCCCTGTTTTATGTTGATATCCTTATCAATCCCAATTGCTACTACGTTTTCTTTAATCCATAAAAATAAATAATCCTTTTAGATGAAAACCAACTGCTACTTAATAACTACTGTTCAATTAAAAACCCCAATCATAATTTGACCGATATATTGGGTGTTACGCTTCTTGGTCAATATTCTCTAACGCAGCAATCGCCTCTTTTTTCGACTCACTGATAGGCTTTTTTTGCCCACTCAATTTATCGAGGTATACCAACACCGACTCACCGATTGCAACGACTGTTTTCTGCACCGTACTGTAATAGGTATATTCATGAATCAGACTTGAATTACCGATTTTTTTGACCTTGACGCCAATCCATAACTCATCGGGATAGGCAACCGATTTGAGGTAACGACATGATGAGGCTGCCATCACCGAAGACGTTTGTTCGTTAAATAAACCAAGCCGCCTGTTGTAGTAGATACGAGCATTTTGAGCATATTCGTAATAAACCACATTATTGACATGACCAAAGGAGTCCATATCACCCCATTCCACTTGCTGAGGGTAGATAACTGTAAAGTCATGCAATGGGTGATTTTCATCGCTTGTGACAATCTCTTGTATTTCTGGGAACGTAGGCGCAGCTTCCATAGTTTCTCTCTTTTTATTAGACAGGTTTTGTTATATAGAGGATGAATGTGACTCAGGGTGCTCGTGACTCACACACCTCCCTATCCCTAGCATTTAGTCAAGCACTAGGGTTTATGCAAGTTTTCACTTTTGTCAGAGTCGATTTGATGGTGACCGGATTGTTTGACTAGATGAGATTTTCTGAGTACATCGAACGCATGCGTTTTTTATCGAGTTTACCGACGCTGGTTTTTGGCATGTCTGGCAAAAACCTCACTTCACTTGGTACACCGTATTTTGGCAAATGGCCTCTCTCTACTGCTTGATGACCCAATGCCAAAATATCTTCCATTTTTGTGTCGACATGGTCTGGTTTTAGCACGATCAACGCCAAGGGACGCTCACCCCAACGCTCATCTGGCACACCAATCACCGCGATATCAGCGACGCTAGGATGAAAGGACAAAATGGTTTCGACCTCAAGCGAGGATACCCATTCGCCGCCGGATTTAATGACATCTTTGAGTCTGTCTGTAATGCTTAGCGTGCCATCAGCAGTCATACAGGCGATGTCTTGCGTATGCATCCAGCCGCCTTTCCATAACTCATTACCTGCGTCAGGATTTTTAAAATAGCTTTGGGTCAACCACGGCGCGCGTATCACAAGCTCACCTGTCGATTTGCCATCCATGGGTTGTGGTTTACCATTTTCATCCCAAATTTCCATCGACACTAACATAATGGGTGAACCTGACAGACAACGATAGTTAAGGTTATCCTCTAGCGTCATCGACTCTGTTTTGTCATCGAATACTGCTCGAGACAGTACAGGGCATGATTCTGACATACCAAACCCTGACATAAATTCTATGCCACATTCGATTGCCGCTTTGGCTAAGCCCTCATTGAGCTTTGAGCCACCTAGTAACAGTTTAAGATCCTCAAATTTTCGGCCACGTTCTGCCATTTCTTTGAGAAGCATCTGTAGTATTGCAGGGACACCATGTGATAGCGTGACTTTATGCTGCTCGATCAAGTCGACCAATTTTGGTGCCAGATATCTCCCGGGATATACTTGCTTGAGCCCTATCATGGTTGCGCCATATGGCCAGCACCACGCATGTACATGAAACAAAGGCGTCATTGGCATATAGACATCGTTGTAGCGCGCACCTTGACCTTCGGCATTGAGGGCTGACGCCAAAGTGCTTGCCATCGTCTGTAGTACGATCTGGCGATGAGTAAAGAAAACCCCTTTTGGATCGCCTGTCGTGCCACTGGTGTAGAATGTCGTAGCAATAGTGTTTTCATCAAAATCTGGGAAGTCAAACTCGTCACTAGCAGCTGCTAATAGCGCCTCATATTCGCCATCGACATAGTCTGGCAGCTCAGCTTTATCACTTTCTGCTTTATTGTCATCTTCATCATCAGCCCACATTACATGCTCGATAGAAGGCGCATCGTCACGATAATCTTTAATCATCGGCGCAAATTCAGCATTCAACAATAAGGCTTTTGGCGCAGCATGATTGACGGTATATAGCACTTTTTCTTCAGACAGGCGCACATTAACGGTTTGCAAAATCATGCCCGACATTGGTACTGCAAAGTAGGCCTCAAGGTAACGATGACTATCCCAGTCCATGACCGCGACCACATCACCTGCCTGCAAGCCCATATTTTTTAATACATTGGCCAAGCGATTGATACGTTTAAAAAACTCAGCATAGGTATAAGTGACTTTGTCGGCATAGCTAATGGTTTGGTTAGTGGAAGCAATCTTGGCGCGGTTTAGTAGCTGTTTGATAATTAATGGGAAACCATACGCGTCTTCGGCTTGATGGTAATTATCGTGTTCGTTGAGTATGGTTGTCATGGTATCTTCCTTGATAATAAATTGTCCTTGATATAGTCAATTCTCTATAAAAGAGTGACAGCGTTACCCTCACTTGAAGTATCACAGTTACATCTGCGATCGGTTGCCTTGTCTCTCTTCTAAACTGAATCAACTATAATCAATAATGGGGCGAGCATGCTTTTGAGTCTCAAACGCGTTCTATCACCATGGCAAGCCCTTGCCCAATACCAATACACAAGCTGACCACGGCATATTTGCCGCCCGTACGCTGTAGCTCTCGAGCAGTACTCAAGGCGATTCTGGCACCTGATGCGCCAAGCGGATGACCGACAGCGATGGCCCCACCATTGGGATTGACACGCTTATCATCAAAATCAATATCTAACCCTTTTAGACAACCCAGTACCTGTGAGGCAAAAGCTTCATTGATCTCAATGACAGACATGTCCTCAAGGGTCAGATCCGCACGCTTTAGTGCTAGCTTAATCGCTTCAACAGGACCCACGCCCATGATATTGGGTTCAACACCCATTGCACCTGATGATAAGATCTTGGCAATCGGTTTAAAGCCTAGCTTTTTCTCTGCTTGCTTTGAACCAATGATGAGCGCGGCAGCACCATCATTGATGCCAGACGCATTACCTGCGGTGACGACTCCATCTTGATTCAACGGTTTGAGTTTTTGTAGTGCTTCAATATTAGAGCTGGCACGCGGATGCTCATCATCTATGACTACTTTTGCAGGCAATTTCTTACCTTGGGATACAGTAATAGGTGTTATCTCATCGTCAAAAAACCCTGCTTGCTTGGCGGCTTGGTACTTGGCTTGCGATGCGGCTGCAAATTTATCGGCTTCCTCGCGCGTAATACCATACTTCTGCGCGACATTATCGCCCGTCTGCGGCATGGTATCACTGCCGAACTGCTCAATAATTTTTGGGTTGGGAAAACGGCTACCAATGGTGGTATCAAAAACTTTAAAGTCACGGCTAAAAGGCTGTTCTGTCTTGGCAAATACAAACGGCGCACGCGTCATCGACTCGACCCCACCTGCTAAAATAATATCCCCTTCATTGCACGTAATACTGCGAGCAGCATCGACAACAGTAGACAGACCTGATGCACATAGACGGTTTACTGTCTGACCTGGAGTTGTTACATCCAACCCTGCTAATAGAGCCGCGTTACGCGCGATATTGCGAGAGTCCTCGCCTGCTTGGTTGGCACTACCTAGCAACACTTCATCAAAGATATCAGCAGATAGTTGGTGTTTTTCGACCAATGCTTTCATCACGGTAGCAACCAAATCATCAGCACGTACGGTTGCTAATGCGCCAACATAGCGACCAAATGGACTTCTTAATCCGTCATAAATATAAGCATCTAACATAACGTTTCCTTGTCGTATTTTTTAACTCTAAATAATGGTTTTATGGTTTAATAACCATATCTTGTCGTTCAAATTAGTAAGTGTTTTGCTGAGTAAACAATGACATGTCAAGCTTGGCACGGCGTTGCAGCCAAGAGCTTGGACGATAACGTGGGTCACCTGTCAGCCCGTAGATGCGCCCTAAAATAAGCAGCACACGCGAGGCCCCAAGATGGTCGCCCCAAGAGATAGGACCATATGGATAACCTAACCCAAGCTTGACAGCATTATCGATGTCCTCAGGTGAAGCAATCCCTTGCATAGCAATGTCACAACCAAGGTTAATCACCATAGCGACCACACGTTGTGCCACAAAGCCGATGCTTTCTGTAATTAGCGTGGCACCGACAGCGGATTGCGTGGTTGCTTCACTGTCATCCAAGCCCTTACTGAATAATGCATAAGCTTGTGCGATAAATGTTTCCTGCGTGACGAGACTTGGCATCAAAGTACGATGCTTTGCTAGTCCAGTGAGCATATCAATGGCAACGGCTTGCTTAGGATTAACTTGATAACGAATGGCAGCATTGGTCGTATCTTCGCCATAGGGTGCGAGCAGCACCAAACTATCAGGGTTTGGCTTGTCGTTGTCATCGATCGCGACACCCTGAGACTTTAGGTAATCGACCAGTTGAGTTTTGTCTTCTGCCAGATCAGCGCCAACCCAAACTGAGGTAATAACGGCATCAGATATGAGTGCTTCGGACGACCGATCTTGAGCAGTAGCTGCTGACAACTTCTGACCGTTTTCATAGTGATAGAACCCTGCACCAACCTTACGACCAAGCTTTTTACCTACTAGCATTTGACGGGTCAATGGATGCGGGCGATAACGCGCTTCGTGATAGAACTGGTTGTAAATCGACTCCATCACGGGGTGCGATACATCGATACCAGTGAGGTCTAATAGCTCAAACGGCCCCATGCGAAATCCTGCGCCTTCACGCAAAATTTGGTCAATATTCTCAAACGTGGTTACCCCTTCACCCAATATTTTTAACGCTTCTGTGCCGTACGCTCTACCGCCATGATTGACGATAAAACCCGGTGTGTCTTTTGCTACCACACCTAGATGACCCATACGTTTGGCCAAATCGGAGAGAACGTCAATCACTGATTGCTGAGTAGACAGACCTGGAATGACCTCTACAATTTTCATTAAGGGGACTGGATTAAAGAAGTGAAATCCTGCCACGCGCTCCGGATGATCACAGTCAGCAGCAATTGCGGTCACTGATAAGGATGAGGTATTGGTCGCCAAAATAGTATCGGCAGTGACCACACCTTCTAACTGGGCAAAAAGCTGTTTTTTGATGTCTAGATTTTCGATAATGGCTTCAACCACTATCTCAGCAGTCGCAATTTGGTTAAGCTCCTGTAGTACCGTCAAATTACTTAAAGTATCCTGTAACTGCGCATCGGTAAACTTACCTTTAGCAGTTAGTTTTTCTAGGGTACTTTGCAAGGATTGTCGTCCTTGTTCAGCAGCGCCTGACTTAGCGTCATACAAGAGTACTTGGATGCCAGCTTGAGCAGCAATTTGAGCAATACCCATGCCCATAATACCAGTGCCGATAATGGCAATTGTGTTCACAGTCATAATAACTCTCTACATAGTGTGCTATGAAATTTTGGTTCAAAGGTGATAACTTGCTTCAAAAGCAATCACAATGTGGCTCTGAATTCACGTGCCTATGAATTCACGTGCTTATGAATTAACGCGGCTAGGGATTAATGCCCTTTGTACTCCGCAGGACGCTTTTCTAAGAAGGCTTTAGCGCCTTCTTTTTGGTCGTGAGTATTGAACAAAATCTGGAAAGCCTTACGCTCTAAAGCCAATGCACCTTCTAAGGGCATATCAACACCTAGATTTGCCACTTCTTTGATTTGCGCTAAGGCAATGGGAGAGTAATGTGATAGCTGCTCAGCAATCTCAATGGCGCGTGTGATAGTAGCCTCATCTTCAACGACTTCAGATACCAGCCCCATTGTGTCCGCCTCATCAGCGCTGATCATATCGCCCGTTAGTACCATTTTCATGGCCTTATGTTTGCCAATCGCGCGAAACAAACGCTGCGTTCCGCCAGCACCTGGCATGAGTCCTATCTTGATTTCGGGTTGACCAAATTTGGCAGACTTACCTGCGATGATGATGTCAGCATGCATGGCCAACTCACAGCCACCGCCCAGAGCGTAACCATTGACGGCAGCAATAATAGGCTTTCGGCAGTTAGTGATGGCATTCCAATAGCGTTCACTATGACGCAAGTACATATCCACTGTGCTAGTAGTCAAAAAATCGTTGATATCCGCACCAGCGGCAAACACCTTGTCACCACCAGTAAGGACGATCGCTTTGGTTTGTGAGTCATCATTTAATTGAATGAACAGGTCTGCCATTTGTTGGCGTAGCTCACTGTTTAGTGCATTGCGCACTTTGGGGCGATTAAGTCTAACGACACTCACGCCCTCTCCTTTTTTCTCACAAATAATGAGCGGCTCTTCCATGATCGACTCCTTAAACATCATTTTTGTATAAAGTACAAACACTCTAGCAAAGCATTTATTTTAAATATTAAATATCGCTATGCGGTATTTAATATCAATATATACTGTTTATTTTGGTTTGTGAAGTAGAAAAAATAGATAATTTAGAATAAAATCGGGATAAAAGGTTGTATTAAATTATATAAATACCGCAATGCGGTTTTTTAAACCAAAACTATTGTAATTTAATAATTCATCGATTATGCTGTTTATCCAAGGACGTCACATTATTTAGTACTGTCACAGTGCCGATATTGATATCAGGCATCAATCAAACAAGGAAGATTCATATGATTAGAGATAAAGAGACCCTCGACCACATCACTCAGACTATTCGTAACTTCGTTAATGATCAACTTATCCCTATGGAACATTGGGTTGCCGAAAATGACCGCCTTCCAGAAGAGATCATTGAGCAAATGCGAGAATTAGGGCTCTTCGGATTGACCATACCTGAAGAGTACGGCGGACTTGGTGTCACTATGGAAGAAGAGGTCACGCTGGCATTTGAGTTAGGACGTACCTCCCCTGCGTTTCGCTCATTAATAGGGACAAATAATGGTATTGGCTCATCTGGCCTAGTGATTGATGGCACTGAAGCACAAAAGCAGAAGTACCTACCTCGGTTGGCCAGTGGTGAAATCATCGGTTCATTCTGTTTGACCGAGCCGGAGTCAGGATCAGATGCCGCCTCATTGAAAACGACGGCTATTAAGGATGGTGATACTTATATCATCAATGGTACCAAGCGCTATATCACCAACGCCCCGCAGGCTGGTGTATTCACTGTCATGGCACGTACTGACCCACAAAACAAACGCTCTGGCGGTATTTCAGCATTTATTGTCGAAAGCGACACGCCTGGTATTACTCTGGGCAAAATTGATAAAAAAATGGGTCAAAAAGGCGCGCATACCTGTGATGTGATCTTTGATAATTGCGTCGTACCAGCGGACGCTCTCATCGGCGGTGTTGAGGGTGTTGGCTTTAAAACGGCCATGAAAGTTCTTGATAAAGGGCGCTTGCATATTGCAGCAGCCAGTACTGGAGCCGCCACTCGCATGCTGAACGATGCACTGAACTATGCTGTCGAGCGTAAGCAATTTGGTCAACCGATTGCCAGTTTTCAGCTGATTCAAGGCATGCTCGCTGACTCAAAAGCAGAAATCTATGCCGCCAAATCCATGGTGCTAGACGCTGCACGTCTGCGTGACGAAGGCAAAGACGTCGTTACTGAATCCTCATGCGCTAAAATGTTTGCCACTGAGATGTGTGGCCGTGTTGCTGATAGAGCGGTACAAATCCATGGCGGTGCCGGTTATATCGCAGACTACGGTATTGAGCGTTTTTATCGTGATGTACGTCTATATCGTTTGTATGAAGGTACCACACAAATTCAGCAAGTCATCATTGCCCGCAATATGATTAAAGAAGCCAGCGAGTAATCCCTACCACTTTTTTATCCACCAGAATGCACGGCGGTATTTGCTAGGATGCTGATACCGTTCCCCTCTATTTTTACCACTACGCATCAAATTAGTTTTTCATTCTCACAACGTTAAGGATATAAATTGTGAAAAGTGTCGCTATAACTGCAGATCCAAGTATGAGCTCCACCCAAAAACAACCTTGGAAACTGGCCTTTGTTTTTTGTTTTTTAGTTTTACTATGTGATGGGGCTGATATCGGTATTCTTGCCTTTACCTTATCCAGCCTAAAACTAGAGTTTGCACTGACCAACGTACAAGCTGGCGCTCTAGGCAGTTGGTCGTTATTTGGGATGGCAATCGGTGGGTTCTTTGGTGGTTGGGCTTGCGATCGCTTTGGCCGAGTACGTGTCATCGTCCTTGCGACTGGCATGTTCTCTATATTGTCTGGTTTTAGTGGATTGGTGCAGAGCTATGAGCAGTTTGTCACGCTACGGGTTATTGCCTGCTTGGGACTTGGTAGTCTTTATATCGCTACCAATACACTTATGTCAGAGATGGTACCTACCAAGCATCGAACCACCGTCCTTGCTGCATTAATGACTGGATTTACTTTAGGCTCATTGGTTATCACCAGTGTATCCGCTTGGATTATCCCTAGCTATGGTTGGCGCACACTATATCTACTGACGTTTTTGCCGATACTTTTGGCAGTATCTATGTACTTTTTAGTCCCTGAACCCCAGTCTTGGAAAGACGCTCGTGCATTAAAACTGAGCGGCGCACTAGATACTCTCAAAAAAGCAGAGAACCCATACAAAGCGATAATGGAAAATCCAAAACACCGTATCATGTTTATCCTATGGTCAATGAGCTCGGGACTTTTGTTATTCGGCTATTTTGGTGTCAGTAACTGGCTACCTTCTTATCTAGAAACTGAATTGGGTATCAAGTTCAAAGAAATGGCACTGTATATGGCGGGAACGTACCTGACTATGATGTTTGCCAAAGTTGTGGCTGGATTTATGGCTGATAAAATCGGACGTAAGATAGTATTTGCCTTTGGTACGATGGGCACTGCATTGTTTATTCCTATTCTAGTGTATATGCATACTCCAGAAAATATCGGTTGGTTAATGATCACCTTTGGTTTCTTATATGGTATCCCCTATGCCATTAATGCCACCTATCTAACCGAAAGTTTCCCTACTGCTATCCGAGGTACTGCTATCGGTGGTGCATTTAATATTGGACGGCTTGGCTCTGTAATTGCTCCTGTTGCCATTGGTTATATGGCCATGCATAACTCTATCGGCGCAGGTTTATTACTTATGGCAGGTGCATATTTCTTATGTGGTCTTATCCCTACTTTGTTTATTAAAGAAAAGCAATATGATCCACAACAAGCCTAACCATACCTCTTATAACGACTATTGCTACCGTTCATACCGCATAGCGAAACAATAGTTTCTCGTTATGCTATGCTGAGAATGAGAATGAGAATGTGAAAGTAAATTGATATAATATAATTAAAGAGACAGTGGGTAACTGTGAGCTGATATTAGCTCACAGAATGCTATGAATAATAAAGTTTTGTGATTTTATAACGCTTGTATGAATTTGATTGGGGATAATAGACGACATATGACTAATGATACCCTTACCGATGAAGACGCTAACAACGAGATGCATATTGAATTGTTAGAACCCATTGCAGAGATGAGAGATAAAAATGACCGACAGTTTGTCACAGCGTTGGCTCGAGGGTTAGAGCTGCTGCGTTGTTTTACCCCGCAGCGACCTTATCTAGGCAACCAAGACCTAAGTCAACTGACAGGCCTTCCTAAAGGCACCATTACTCGTCTGACCTATACGTTGGTCAAATTGGGATATTTAAAACAATCGACCAATAGTAGTAAGTACCAGCTTTCGACAGGGGTACTAAGCTTTGGTTATACCATGATGACTAATATCTCTATCAATAACCTTGCGACTCCTTATATGGAAGAGCTGGCAGACTATGCCAATAGCGCCGTTGCCATGGCTACTCGTGATCGACTGATGATGGTGTATCTCAACGTTGTGCAAGGCCAAGGGACCACGACCATGCAACGCAATGTCGGCTCTTATTTGCCTATTCATTTAAGTTCGATGGGGAGAGCCTGCTTGGCAAGTATGCCACCTGCTGAGCAAGAGTTTATTCTTAATGCGATTCGTAGTAAGTATAAAGATGATTGGCTAAAGATTAGACGAGGATTAGATAAAGCCTTTCAAGACTATGAAGACTACGGTTATTGTTTTTCAATTAGTGAATGGCAAAAGGATGTCAACGCGGTAGCCATTGCGCTGATGCACCCAACGGAAGGCTTGCTCACTTTTAACTGCGGCGCACCAAGTTTTATCCTTAGTCGTACCAAACTAGAAGAAGACATTGCCCCTCGCCTGCTGCATATGAAAAACATGATCGAGAGTAATCTATATATTAGCTAGCATCGCTTAAATGTGCCCCATGAAAATAACGATTCATCTCCACCAACTATTCAAGCGATAGTCATATAAGTCACTCATATCGTTTTGACATTTTATGTTACGTGTCTTTTTATTTTCAGTGCCTTTAGACGTTTTTTGAGGATTCACCATGAGCCAGCTTTTTTCGCCTTTGAAACTTGGGCAACTCACATTAGATAACCGTATTATCATCGCACCCATGTGCCAATACTCTGCCAACGATGGAGCGGCAAGTGATTGGCATATGATCCATTTGGGCCAAATGAGTTTGAGCGGCGCAGGACTACTTATTTTAGAAGCAACAGCGGTCAATCCACAAGGACGTATCAGCTATGCTGATTTAGGTTTATGGGATGACAGGACTCAAGCTGCACTAGATAAAACGCTAACAGCAATCAGACAGTACAGTCCTATGCCAATAGGCCTACAACTGGCCCATGCTGGACGTAAAGCGTCAACCGAAAAGCCATGGGACGGCGGCGGTTCGATTGCCCCTGATGAGGTAAATGGGTGGCAAACGGTGGCACCATCAGCGCTTGCGTATGACGAAAACTCTACTGTACCCACAGCCATGGACCAAAAAAACATTGATTCGCTCATCAGCGATTTTGTCGATGCGGCAAGACGTGCCGATGCGCTGGGTCTTGACCTGATTGAGCTTCATGGTGCGCACGGCTATCTATTGCATCAGTTTTTATCGCCGCTTTCTAACAAGCGTGATGATCAATACGGCGGCAGTCTTGAAAACAGAATGCGCTTGTTACTTGACGTGTTTACAGCGGTTCGAGCTGAGTTTTCAAGTAAAAAGCCAGTGGGTGTGCGTGTGTCTGCAACCGATTGGGCCCAAGGCGGCTGGGACCTTGCCCAAACGATCGAGCTGGCTAAAGCATTAGAGGCATTAGGCTGTGATTATATCCATGTGAGTACCGCAGGACTTAGCCCAGACCAGCAAATTCCTGTGGAAGCGAACTTTCAAGTGCCTTTTGCAACCGCGATAAAAGAAGCCGTCAATATACCCGTCATCGCAGTGGGCTTAATCACCGAAGCCGAGCAAGCGCAAAGCATCATTGCTGAGCAGCAAGCGGATGCGGTTGCATTAGCACGCGGTATGCTTTATGACCCGCACTGGCCTTGGCATGCGGCGGCCGAGCTTGGCGCAACCGTCAAAGCGCCTAAACAATATCTGCGCTCAAGCCCACATGGCAAGCCGTCTCCGATAGAATAAGTGTAATCGAACTACGAACATAGACTGAAGACATTACTTGCTTCAGTCTATGCATTAACTCACTTTAATTCAAACTAAAGTAATTATGGCTTAAAAGTTAGATAGTCATCAGTGTATTCAACTTGACAAGTGGTAGTGATATCAACGCTGCCATAATTTACCGGCTGAAGTGTAGCGCAGGGAGGTCAACTTATGGTCTTGTTAGGCCTGCTAAATGTTCCATAAGCGGAATTACCTCATTGTAAATACCCCATTCTTAACACAACATCATCGTAGAATAATTAAGCCACCTGCCTGTACTCAGCAGGTGTCATTGTAGTGGCATAATGAAATAGGACAGTAGATAAGAGGTTATACTATCACCAAGACTGGAGAGAAGATATGACCACTACACACCGCACAAACAAAAGTATTAAGCTATTATTCTAGTAAGTAATGAAACAAAATTATATATGGTTTTCCGTTCACCCTGAGCCTGTTGAAGAGTAGGAAAACCGTTATGGTTCGACAAGCTCACCACGAACGGTTTTTTATAATTTAAATTTGTTCAGTTACTTAAATCAGAATAGTATGATGAAGAAAGCCTTTCCTAAATTAGATACGCATAATATTCTACTGCTTTTCACAATATCACCATCTACAGTTTAACCTATCAAACGCTGTGCTAAAAAATTCACCAACACGCCAATTTTTACCACATTACGGCTAGTGGGCGGATACACCAAATAAATCCCGTCATCTGTCGCCAAAGACGGGGTCACTTGCCAATCAGACAACACCTGTACCAACGCCCCAGACTGCAACGCTTTCTCAATCAGCCAATTAGGTAAATGGCTAATCCCTTGTCCATCAAGCGTGGCTTGTTTCAGCATTTCTATATTATTACCCATCAAATTCCCTGTCACCCGCAAACTTTGCGTTTTACCCGTTTGATGGAAATACCACTTTGACGCATAGCCTTGATACATAAACGGCAAACAATTATGCTCGGCTAATTGTGACGGTATTTGTGGTGTTCCATGCAATCGTAGATAATCGGGACTGGCACATAACAGCCGTTGCTGAGAGGCAATAAATTTTGCTACCAAGCGGTCATCCTCCACACGCCCTAACCGCACCCCTACATCATATTTCTCATTAAATAAATCTACAAATTCATCACTGGCAAATAGCTCCAATTCAATTTTTGGGTATAAATGGGCAAATTCGGCAAGCAATGGGGCGATTTTTTCAATCCCATAGGCACTGGGAAAAGTAAGGCACAATCGCCCTTGTGGCTCAATTTGCTCCTCTTTAATCGCTTCATTTACCTGTTGTAATTCAGCTAATATCGGCTCGGTCTGTTGTAAATAACGCATCCCTGCATGGGTCAAATCCAAATGTCTGGTTGAGCGATTCAATAGCTTAACTTGCAAGGATTGTTCTAAGTTATCAATTTGCCGAGTGACAGACGACACCGCCAGCCCAAGCTGACTTGCCGTGGCAGTAAAGCTATTAGTATTCGCCACATGGTGAAAAATAGTGAGGGCATAGAAGTAATTGATGGTCATGGGTTTGTTAGCAGTTAAGTGTATTTTTGAATAAACATATTTTTGCAAAAAAAGCAAAACTGTTTCTAATTTTACCCCAATTATCATTAAAAATAAAAGCATTATACTAGGGCTATATTTTTTAATGCTTAATTTAACGGAGTGACTCCCATGACCACAAGCTCACAAACTGCTGTACCAAACCTCTCTGTTCTTGGACAAGACAATAGCCAATTATTTCACACCGCTGAGACGAATGAAAATATAACCCCGCAACAAAAACAACTACCCCCTCATCTTGCCAATCACCCTGCATTTAGTGAGGTGTTTCAAGCGGATAAACTCACCTTGGGATTGATTGCCCCGTTTAAAGGCTATCCCAATAGTCCGATTCCGAGCTTAGAAGACTTTGGGGAAACAGCTTGGATTTTCTGCACTATGGTTGCGAGATGTGCCATTTTATGACCCAAGTTTTGGCGATGTTGGACAAGCATTTGACCCCATGGTTGCCATGGGCTATTTGACTGCGAAAACCCAACGAATTGCGATAGGTTCAGCAGGCATCGTTGCACCTTTGCGGAGTCCCATTCATATCGCCAAAGCCTCAGCAAGTACAGCAGTATTAAGCAATAATCGCTTTATTTTGGGGATGTCGAGTGGCGATAGACCTGTGGAATACCCTGTGTTTCAGCAAAACTTTGACAATCGTGCCGAGCGTTTTCGAGAAAGTTGGGACATGATTCGTGCCTTAACCACCCAAAAATTTCCGCAGTTTAAAGGGCAACATTATGGGGATTTAACAGGCAATATTGGCTTTATCCCTACCCTTGAACAACGCTTACCGATGGTTGCTATTGGTCGTGCCAGACAGGAACTAGATTGGCTTGCTAATACTGCCGATGCGTGGATTTGGCATGGGGTAAACCCAAAAGATACCAAAAATATCGTGCAAACCTTGGCGGATTTAAATCAAGATGACGCTTGGCATCCTTTTGGTTATGCCAATTTTGTCGAACTTAGTGAGAATCCGAATGAGCCTGCTCAATTATCTCGCAATATTTATCTACGAGGCGGGTCACATAGTTTGCTGGAATTTTGGCAAGAGCAGAAAGAACAAGGCTTATCTCATGTCACCATTAATTTAAAGCCTACCAAACGCCCTGTCAAAGAAACGTTGCAAGACTTAGCAGAAAATGTGTTAGCCAAATTAAACCAATAAAAATGGGGTATAAAACCATGAAAACGCTTGTCATTGATACCACAATCAATGCCCATACTGAGTCATTTTCGGCTCAGTTACTACAACAAATCAAACAGCAATTTGCTGAAAGCACAACCTATTTGCCATTAAATGACATGGATTTACCTACCTTGGATGAGGCAACCCTAACGGTCATTTATAAACAAAAAGCAGGGGAGGCTTTGAGTGTGGCGGAGCAAGCTATCGCCGACACTCGGCAATCGATGTTACAGCAGTTTAAAGCGCATCAAAAAATCGTTATTATCTATCCGATGTATAACTACAATATCCCTGCTCGACTCAAAGATTATATGGATATGGTGTTGGTGCCACGAGAGACTTTCCAGTACAGCGAGGCAGGTAAAATTGAACCCTTATTGACCGATAATAGAGCCGTGTTGTTTCTACAAATTAGTGGGTCGATGTTCTCATTGGATAAAGAATGCCAACAAATGGAATTTGCTTACCGTTATTTGGATATGATGTTTGCAAAAATGGGCTTTAAAAAACGCACCTTGATTCGAGCAGAAGGCACAGCCATTTGTGATAAAGAGGCAATTTTACAAGCCACGCTAGAAGATTTTAACCAATGGCAAATTAATTAAATTTTAAGATAGCTGATACATAAGCTCAAGTTACCCAATATACTGTTAGGAGAATTTTCTTATGAAATCAAAATACCACCCTTTATTTCAACCTTTTACCCTTAATAATGGCATCGTCATCAAAAACCGTTTGGTAGTTGCTCCTATGACGCATTGGGGTTGTTAGAAGCAGCTATTACAACAGTACTAAATCTAGGTCTATAGACATTGAACTTATAAGGCTCAAAGCCTTAATCAGAGAAGTATTTGAGCAGTCAAATGGCTCGGCTGGTGCAAGGACGGTATCTGCTATCGTCACGCATCAACATGACATTAAACTCACACGCTACAGAGCAGGTAAACTGATGGCACAAATGGGGTTGATTAGTCGACAGATAAAATCACATAAGTACAGGCGTTGTGAAGAATTCCATAAAGCTTATGGAAACATACTAGACCGTCAGTTTGCGCCCACTGCACCAAACCAAGTGTGGACAGGTGATGTTACTTATATTCGTATCAAAGCCGGATGGTGTTATTTAGCCATCGTTATGGATTTATATGCTCGACGTATTGTTGGTTTTGCCTTGTCAGATAGCCCGAATACCCAGCTGACCACATCTGCACTAAAAATGGCATATCACATAAGACTTGAGCCTAAAGGCGTGCTGTTTCATTCAGATCAAGGCAGTCATTATACCAGTGAAGAGTATGCTAAATGCGTAGCCAAGTGCAATGGTATGTCGCATAGTATGAGCCGACGAGGCAACTGTTGGGACAATGCACCTACAGAGAGGTTCTTTAGAAGCTTTAAGACAGAGTGGATGCCAAAAAACGGCTATGACAATATTGATGAGGCTCGGCAGGCAGTAAATGATTATATTTGGGGCTATTATCAAAGTGTAAGACCACACAGCTTTAATGAGTATTTAACACCGAGCGAGAAAAAGAGACTTTATTTCAACAAAAACCTCTTAAGTACTGTCTAAAAATATTTGACCACTACAAGTATAAAATGTGTATTCTCCTACGTTCTTTCAAATCTATACTTTACCTACCACTCACCACTCACCACTCATGTGATCATATAAATAACTTCAAATACCAGATATTAACAAGGAAAAATCACCACCTCATCGCCTTCTTGCCATGGTTCAAACTTAGTCATAACTTGCAAAAATAACGGATGCGCAAGCCAATCTTGTAACCACTGCTGCAATTTAGGGTATGGCAAACCATAAAACACCTCACGATCAACATGTGCAAATTGACGAACAAACGGCATGATACCGATGTCAGCAACGGTCACGCTATTGTCTAGTAGATATGTATTCTTAGTCAATAACGCTTCTAAATACTGCAGAAAAATTTCACCTTTTTGTCGATATTCTATTTGAGTCATCTCAGGGTGACGATCGGCATATTTGTAGCGATCGAGCCACTGCTTAAACTCATTGTCGTTTTGTGCTATCAGTGCATTAGCCTCAGATGAAATCTTTTCATCTAGCAGTCCTTGAGGATCGTTTTGCTCAAGCGCCCACATCATGATCTCTGCACTCTCTTCAATGACGGTCCCATCCGCTAACTGTAAAACTGGCACCGTGCCTTTTGGACTAATCGCTAGCATCTGATCTGGCTTATTCTTTAACGTTATTTCTCGTAGCTCTAGTGGTAACTCGGCGAACATTAGACCGAGACGAGCGCGCATAGCATAAGGACAGCGACGAAAAGAATACAATCGATGGCGCGGTAAAGTCATAGTTGTCTTCCACAATTGAATAAAAACTAAATAGCATATCAATAAGAACCAGTAGGCTCAAACACACTGATATGGTTTTTATTAGGGAGTAGGTAAATATTATTAGGCGCGATGAGATTCACACCGATTTCACTCTCGATGTTGACGGCGTTTGCAGCACCTAAATTCTTGTTTGACTGATAAATAAACACCAAAAAACTCAAAATATAATCACAGTCAAAGTTATTATAATGGCAACTTATTGTTGGCTAAAAACCATTGACACCTATTGTAAATATCATTTTTTTGAATTTATACTGGACTATTTTCTATAGTATAAGGACTGATACATGCAGTTTTTGAGGATGATAAGTCAGCAGTTGAGTCGGTTTACGGCTTTAGGGCGAATCATGTCCGTGATTACTGCACATGAATGTTAGAGGTTAAATACTGGGCTAAATACTCGTTTCTAACTATATCGACTGCTAACTAACTATATCGCCTGTTAAAGACGATACTATCTTAAGGTTCAGTTAAGGTTGCTCCTTTATGATGCTTTCATGATGTTAATCGTGCTAAAAGCTTTTAAACATTTGGAGACAGCTGATGTCATTATCTATTGATAGCACTCATACCTTACAGAATGTTCTAAATACGACCTTTTATATTGAAGCGGTTAAGCCAATGTCAATATTGGAAGTGCAAGGCATACCCTCCTCCCTCTATATTCGTGCCAGTACGCAAATGCCAATAGCGACATCGCCTACTTCATATGCCCAAAACCAAGATGCCCAAGCATTTATCAAACGCATATATGAGTACATCCATCATGCACGGTTAAGCTACTTTATGCCCATCTTGTTTTCAGGTTTTGCCGATATGCCGTCTTATGGTGATTGGTTATCTGCTGATAATAGTAATGCATTGCCTGCGTTTAGAGGTACGAGCGTTGCTATCGGTCTAAAGCCCATCTGTGAAGATAAGATATTTTTAGAGCAGTATTTAAATGCTCCGATACAAAACGAAATCAGCAAAGTGGCAGGCGAGCCTGTCAGTCGTCAGCGTATTTTTGAGATTGGCAATTTGGCATCAGGCTGTGCTGGTAGCGCGCGGCTGATGATAGCATTTTTGGTGTTTTATTTATCTACCCCTACCCTGAATCCTACGACTCATAAATACCAAACCAAAGCAGACTGGGTCGTGTGTACTGGCACCGATGCGGTAAGGCATATACTGGCACATATGGGCATTCGCAGTCATGTCATTGCCAAGGCCACTGCAGAAGCGCTAGAAGACCCTGAGCAAGTATCATCATGGGGCCATTACTATCAGCACAATCCTTTAGTAGTTGCTATCAATGTGGCCGATGCTAAGCGGGTATGCGCCCCACATTATCGCTATACCGAAACGTTAGAGATGAATGCTACCACGCGTTTGACGCTAAATAAGATAGCCGTTTAATACGCATGCATTAGCCAACCAATAACACTGCACCACCACAAGACAGTGAGAATACTATGCCCCCCATTTATACGGCGATATGTCAGCATGCCCGCCAAACTCCCAAGCAGGTGGCGATACAAACGATAGCTGACTATAACACGACCAGTCTGACCTATGGCCAGCTACAACGCACGCTATCCGCGCTTCATCAAACATTAGAAACATGGCAAGGCAAGCGTGTCGCCTTATATGCGCATAACGATATAGATTGGATCATACTCGATTTGGCATTGAGTACCGTCGGCGCGGTCGTTGTGCCCATCCCCTTATTTTTTAGTGCCGCGCAAATTGCGCACTTACTACAAGATGCGCAGATAGAGATGGTATACGTTGGCGCTGGTTTACAACTGCCAACCATAGACAAGACGGATAATTGGATAATTGCTGATACACCAGAGACAAAAACCATCAAGTCTGAGCAGGCGACTCATATCACAGGCCGTTTTTATCAACTTGCTGGCACCATCACTGACCATACCTTCACCGCTCAAAATTTCTCTACCACTAGCGACTTTTGCAAAGTGACTTACACTTCAGGCAGTACGGGTATGCCAAAAGGCGTGTGTTTGGGTCAAGAGACATTGATGCGTATTGTCGAGTCGTTATCGGGCGCGCTCGCTGACACCTTGACAGATAACACTAATAACGTGCTAGAAGTGACCGATACCACAAGCAATTTTAGTCATTTGAGCGTGTTGCCTTTTGCCACTTTATTAGAAAATGTGGCAGGCGTCTACGTGAGCCTATACATGGGCCGTACTTTGATGACAGGGCACATTGATCAATTCGGTTTGTTATCCAATCAAGCTTTTGATGCCAAGCGCTTGATGACAACGGTACAAACATACCATATCGCCAGCGTTATTTTATTACCGCAAATGCTAAAAGCCATTTGTGAGCACATGGCAGACAAGGGAGCAACCAAATCCAGCGCCAATGCTGCTGTGCCATCGTTAAAGTTTATGGCAGTCGGCGGCGGCAAAGTCTCCCCTCAATTACTACAAGACGCCAGTGCCTTAAGCTTGCCTGTTTATGAAGGCTATGGTTTGTCTGAATGCGGCTCGGTAGTCAGTCTCAATACGCCAAAAGCAAAGCGCGAAGGCAGTGTGGGCAAACCTATGCCTCACGCCTCGGTCAGCATCGCAGATAGTGGCGAAGTAATGGTAAAGGGCAATGCGATGCAAGGCTACTTAAACCATGACAATAGTAAGGATGACAATGGCATCATTGCCACAGGGGATATCGGTCATTTAGATGACGACGGCTATTTATACATCACGGGTCGACGCAAAAACGTGCTCATCAGTAGTTTTGGCCGTAATATCTCGCCTGAATGGGTAGAAGCGCAGCTCTCAACGCAGCCCATTATTTATCAGGTCGCGGTACTCGGAGACGGTGAGCCGCATTTGTCTGCGGTGATAGTCGCCAACCCCAACATGGTCGCAACGAGCAATAATCCACAATCTGCGATTGCGCAAGCGATAGATGTCGTTAACCAAACCTTGCCTGACTATGCGCGTATCCAACAGTGGCATCTCGCCGAGCACCCTTTTAGTACGGACAATGAATTATTGACTGATAACGGTAAGCTACGACGCGCGCACATTTTTACCGCTTATCAATCGGTACTCGGCTTATAACGGACGATTTTACCAGCAGTACAACAATAGGACCATATTATGCAAACCACTCTTATGCCAAATAATTTGATAGAAAACGACCTGATACAAAGCAACTTGATAAAAAGCGACGTTATCGAACTTGACACTTTTGAGGCACCAACCTCCCACGCGTCTGCTAGCGTATCCCTGCCTAAAATCGCTGATATTTTAATGGAGTTGCAAACCCATGGTTGGACGTTACTTCGAGGCTATCACTACGATGTAGAGACGTTTAGCCAATTGATGAGTCAACTTTGTCAAACCTTGACCTACGATCCCGCCCGCCAAAACATCACTTCTGAAGCGCAAAAAGTGGATGCAGGCACGCATGCTATTGGACTACATATCGAAAATGGCAATACGCCGATGCCGCCTGACGTCATTGCTTTTTTTAGTGAATTGAGCGCCAAAAAAGGCTCACAAACAACGATATGTGATGGGCATGCTGTATATCAAGCGCTATCACCTGAGCTAAAGACCATCTTTAATCAGCCGATGCGGATCAGTCGCTATTTACCTCAGGCAATATGGCAAAATTACGTGGCGACTGCGACCGGCAGAGCAGACGCCGATCAAATAAGCTTGGATGATTTAGAGACATTTATCACGGCGACGACGAGCAAGACGTTAACGCATCACGTAGAACCTCAGACAGACGGCGGCGTTCGGTACGTATTACAGATACCTGCAATTCGAGAAGACAACGTAAGCGGACAACTGGCCTTTGCAAATACTTTACTTGGGCCCTCATTTAACTATGAAAAACCTGAGTTCACCCTAGCAAACGGTCAACACGTTGATGATGCGCTCCTAGATGAGCTGACTCAGCTTTGTGAAAAATACACTCAAGACATTGCGTGGCAAAATGGCGATGTGGTGATACTCGACAACAAACGCATCATGCATGGTCGTCGACAAATTGATGTGCCTTTAACAGAGCGTAAGCTGTATATTGCGATGGGGCTTGGCATTAGGCATGGCATTAATCACTCAAACGATTAGCAACAGCACATCTCACCACAATCCGCGCTTCAATAGTCCGTGCTCTAACAATCAATGTTCAACAAGGATTCGATATCATGACACCAGCTAATGGCCAATCAGACCTAGTACAAGCTACGCTCAATTACACCATGCTAATCGGTGCCACGGGTGGTATCGGGCAGGAGATCGCACGGCAATTATGTGCCAATAATCAGCCTGTCATTTTGGTCGGGCGTAACAACCAGACCTTGACTCATTTGGTAGATGAGTTGACCAAAGACTATCCTGATGTCCCGCTTGTGTCTCATACGTGTGATTTAAGCTCGCAGACATCGCAATCGCTACTGGTAGAGGGACTGGGTGAAATGACACAAGGCCATAGAAACGTCATTGATACGGTCATACTCAACGCAGGTATCAATGATTTTGCTTTGCTCACGGATCAAAATGATGACACGATTGAACAGATGATGCTCGTCAATGTGGCGTATCCACTACAGCTTATAAAAAGACTGCTACCTATCTTGATAGCGCAGCCTAGCCCGAGCCAAATTATCAGCGTTGGCTCAACCTTTGGCAGTATTGGCTACCCAGGTTTTAGTGCTTATGGCGCGAGCAAGTTTGCCTTACGCGGTGCAAGTGAAGCGTTAGGCCGCGAGTATGCCGACACCTCAGTGACGTTTCGCTATTTTGCGCCCAGAGCCACCAAAACCACCATGAATAAAGACGCAGTCGTCGCTATGAATGAGGCATTGAAAGTAAAAATGGACTTACCTGAGACTGTCGCAAAAGCACTGATTCACTTTATATCAACCGATCAGGCGCATCAGCATTTGGGGTTTCCTGAGCGTTTTTTTGCATGGCTCAATCGATTGTTTCCCAACATCGTTGGCAACGCCATTGTCAAAGACCTGCCCACCATCAAACAATATGCTAAAAAATCATAATAATCGGTTAGGGTGTCATGGCATAAATCTGCTGTTAAATCGCCACGCCAAATAAGCGACCAATTAACGAGGTTGCCACCATGGCAAGCACGCCCCAAACCACGACTCTGGTAGTCGCCGGAATCACAGGTGCACCGCCTAGACGAGCAGAGATAATACCAAGTAACATCAAGCCCACTATCGTCAAAGATGACAATGACCAAACCAGTGTTTCCGCTGGTAACAGTAATATCCCAATAATGGGTAGTATTGCCCCCGCTATAAATGATAGTCCCGAAGCCACTGAGGCATGAATGGGCTTTGCTTCACTAATATCCGTCAGGCCAATCTCATCACGGGCATGGGCTTCTAACGCATTGTGCTCAGTCAAGCTCACGGCCACTTGATGCGCCAAATCATGCTCAAGTCCACGCGCCTCATAAATCTTGGTAAGCTCAAGCAGCTCGCGCTCAGCATTGTGCCTCAGCTCATGTCGCTCTTTATCGAGATCCGCCTTTTCGGTATCCGCCTGTGATGAGACCGAGATATACTCGCCAGCCGCCATTGATAATGCACCTGCGGTCAGCGCCGCCATACCTGTCAGCAGCAATGTCTGACTGCTTGTACTGGCAGCAGCCACCCCAACCAATAGACTGGCGGTCGAAATCAACCCATCGTTCGCCCCCAGCACTGCTGCCCTCAACCAATGATTGCGATTGCTCAAATGTGCTTCGTCATGAATAGAATGATGCATAAAATCCTCAAAAGGTAGAGACGCGAATGGGTATGCCCTAGTGTAGCTGATACAGATTAAGACAGTATGCTTTATATCTTATAACGGTTTTGAGAGTGCGTTCTTACTGCTGACCGTTACGATAAAGCCTGTTTCTGGTTGAGGGCGGTTGGCAAATGCTAAGGTAAGATTGTGCAGATCGGCAATTCGATTGGCAATTGATAGCCCCAGCCCACTACCTATTTGGGTTTGACCGGCTGGACGATAGAAGCGCTCGCTTAGCCGCGCTAGCTGCTCTGGGTCTGCGCCCAAGCCATTATCCACCACTTTGATACTATCAGTATCCAACTGCAGTTCGATCTGGCAGCCCTCTGGGCAATAGCGAATGGCATTGTCTAATAGGTTGCGGATTAGCAATTTAAATAACACTGGATTAATAAGAATGGGTAAAATATCGGCATGATTGTCACAGTGTACCGTGCGTCTTAATTGGATGTATTTTTCTCGAGCCAAGCGGTTGACATCACTCAGCACAGTATCGGTGAGCGTCAGCCAGTCTGGACGTTCTAATTGCTCAAAAGGCAACTGCTGTTGCGGCTCTATTTTGGCTAACACCAATAACTGATCGACCAAATGGGTGGCGCGCTCAATACCATCGCTGATTTTTTGCGTGTGATAAAACAGTTGACTGTCGTTTTCTATACCAGACAGCTGTAATAGCTGCTGCTGCAAAAGATCGGCTTGTAGTTTGAGCGCAGCCAGTGGGCTACGCAGCTCATGAGAGGCATCAGCGGTAAAGCGCTGCTCCCGTGCTAGAGTGTCTGCCACTTTCACAAACAACACGTTTAACGCGGTCACTAAAGGCTGAATCTCTTGTGGGACGTCTGCTGTAATCGGACGATCGTCTTGCGGCTTGCGCTGTTCTACCTCAGAACTAATCTGACTTAATGGCATCAGTCCGTGTCGTATCAATCCGATAGTCAAGATCATTAAGGAAAGCAGCCCAATTAACATCGGCAGTACTTGCACAGACATCGCTTCAACAATCATTTCTCGGCGAGAGGCAAGGCTTTGACCAATAGCAATCACACGCTCCTCACCCATATCATCGCTACGATAGTCATCATGCGCATAAAACAACCGCCAGCGTTTACTAAAAGGGTTTAGACGCTGATAAATAGCGTTGTCCTCTTCTACAAAACCGCGCTGATCTGGCAAAAAAGAAAACGACTGTCCGTTCTCGTCAGCCGCTAATAAATGCCCCTCTTTATCCCAAATGGCAAAGCCCATGTAATCGTCTTTTGCATCACCCAGATCACCTGACAGCGCCTTACTTTTTAAATTATATATTTTGGCGACAGGTTTTCCATTGTGCTCTGTCTCGTTATTATTGTCGCGGTCACTTTGCTCATCATCATTGGCGGATATGCCCATCAAATAACGAACTACTTGGGTGATTTGTGTGTCATTCATCTCATTGATTTCGTGCCACAATCGCCAAGCAATAAAGCTCGATGTGATAAGCCATAGCACAGGCAGACCAATGAGTAAGGAGATGAACAGTCGCTGCTGGATACTTTTCATAAGCTCATAGGTTGCTCATATATGGTTTGTATATTGAAAGCCAAATTGAATATAAACATATTAATGATTATGGGCTGGATTGAGATAGTAGCCGATGCCACGTTTGGTTAAAATAAAGTCATTGCCCAGCTTTTTGCGTAAATGATGGATATGTACTTCAATGGCATTGCTCTCAATATCCTGTTGCCAGCCATAGAGCTTGTCCTCTAAGCTTGCGCGGCTGTGAATCTGTTTGGGATGGGTCAGCATTTGCTCGAGTATCGCCACTTCTTTGATGGTGAGCTCAACGACTTGGCCTTGATAAGAGACTCGGTGATTGTGCGGCCAATAAGCGACGTCACCATAACGAATCTCAGGCTGGCTACGTCCTTGACTGCGCCGTATCAACGCCTGCAGGCGGGCAACCACTTCATCTAGTGCAAATGGCTTGACCAGATAATCATCGGCGCCCGCATTGAGTCCAGCCACGCGGTTGGCAATCGCGTCACGAGCCGTAATGATCAATACCGGCGTATCTAGCTGTTTGTAGCGCCAATTTTGTAGCACCGTCATGCCATCCCCTCTTGGCAAGGTCAAATCAAGTAGCACCGCGTCAAACATACCCTCTTGCAGTGCCATCTCACCTTGCTTGGCATCACTAAACCAATCGACCATCATACCATGGCTTTTGAGTCCAACAACGAGACTTTCAGCGATATTGCTATCATCTTCTATTAATAGTATGCGTGCCATGATTGTCCTATTACGTTATGTACTCTATTGTCTTTTTTATTGTGGGCGACGCGGCGTCACCGTTTTATTACCCGTTATCATCGACTTGATCAGGTTTTGCCTTTCCCAATAGCTCATGGCAATCGCAGAGATAATATGCAGCGGCACCAACAAGTATAAACTATTGGCCAGTATCTCATGAACTTCTTCAAGGACATCTTTACTGGCAAAAATGTTGGCTTCCATCAGATAGCCACTAATACCCAAGCCAATAATCACCGCCCATAACGCAAACATCATCAGGGCAGCCAATGGATTATGACCCAAATGCTGCTCGTCTGTGTGGCGAATACTCAAATCAGATAGGTGGTGCTTAATACGAGACGGCGTGGGGAAAAAGTCACTGAAACGTGCATAACGCGTCCCCACAAAGCCCCAAAGTAGACGGATAACCACTAGCCCCACCACGATATAACCGACATATTGATGCAGCTCACTACCTTCTTCGGTAAACAGCAAATTGGCAGTGATACCAGCCGCGACGGCCCAGTGAGTCACTCTAACCAAAGTGTCCCAAACTCGTACTTGTCGAGTTTTAGGAGTATTTGATAAAGACATATCAGGCTCGTGTGCCGGATTGCTTGTGCTATGTTGGGTCATGACCGTCACTCCTTTAATGGTTCGTTTGTTTTTGACGACATGATTGCTAAACATCGAATCTAGGCGAGATACCGCTAGTAGACTCGCCATCACATCGTTTGCTCTACCGCTATTACAACAAACAAACCTTAAGAGGAGCTTAGGAAACTAAGAATTCGAACTTTAAAGTAGTGAATAATCTACCTGACATTCATAGATAATTAAAAGTACATTTCAAAACAAGAAATTGAGCAGGCAAGACCACTATTGGCAATATAAATAATACATTTAAAATTTTAACCTGAAAATATATTTAGCATTAGCTCCGTAATAATATTGATAATGAAAATTATTATCAATATAATAACGATTTAAATTACATGCTGGAAATATTCATGCAATTGTCTCGCTTATCTGCTGCGTTATTTAATCTTTCGAATGTATCTGGTTCTTCTCTACGATTAGCATCTATACCTTCTAGATTGGTATCGACTAAATCCCTCTCTTTAAAGACACTATGCTCAACCTGTCTATCTACTTCTGTCATCGTATTAACAACGAGTCAATCGGCATGGGCACAGGCAGATGATGTAGATGCTCAAACCACTCCTAATGTGGTACTTGATACTATCGTCGTCACTAGTAGCGCTGATGCTTCAGCGGATGGATTGCCAGATGCTTATGAAGGTGGCCAAGTTGCGACCGGTAGCCGCGTCGGACTCTTGGGTAACCAAGACATCATGGATACGCCGTTCTCTACCACCTCATACACCAATGAATATATCACCAATCAGCAAGCCCAAAGTGTAGGCGATCTACTCAAAAAAGACCCAACCGTCCGCGTGGCAAGGGGTTTTGGTAACTTTCAAGAAGCCTACTTTATGCGCGGTTTCATCACCACATCAGATGACACCATGTACAATGGTCTATACGGCATCTTACCAAGACAGTACATTGCAACTGAATTGTTTGAACGGGTGGAAGTCCAACGCGGCGCTTCTGCCATGCTAAATGGTGCAGCACCCAGTGGCGGTAACGCAGGTGGTACAATCAATTTGCTACCGAAACGTGCTAGTAATGAGCCACTACGTGAAGTGACGCTTGGTTATGGTCAAGGTGACCAAGGTAAGGTCGCGGTAGATGTCAGTGATCGCTTTGGTAGCGATGATGCTATTGGTGTTCGTTTTAATGCTGCTTATCAAGATGGTGACAGTGCTATCGATGATGAGTCGTCGACTTTGGGTTTGGCGGCCCTCGGTTTGGATTATAGAGCGGATCAGTACCGACTATCAGCAGATTTAGGTTGGCAAGACAATAAGCTGTCAGAGACTCGTCCTAGTGTCAATCTTGGTGGGGTTTCTAGTGTACCAAATGCGCCAGACGGCTCAAAAAATTGGGCGCAGCCTTGGACCTACTCAGATGAAAAGGATGTCTTTGGTACGATCCGAGGAGAATATGACTTTAATGACAATATCACCGCTTATGGTGCTTACGGTGTGCGACGTGGTGATGAAGACAATTCTTTATCAGACCTCACAGTAACTAATAATGATGGCAGTGGCACTACCTCTCGATTTGATAATATTCGAGAAGATAAAGTCCAAAGCGCCGAGCTTGGTCTACGTGGTAAATTACAAACCGGTGAAGTGGCTCATAGCTTAGTGTTTGCCGCAAACCTCTATGATCAAGAAGAAAAAGGCGCTTATGCTTTTGATAGCGCACGCCCTACTAACTTATATAGTCCCACTAAGTATCGAGATAATACCTGGTCGAATAAGGCAGGTTTTGGCGGCAACTTAGACGATCCAAAATTAACCAATGAAAAGCAGTTCCAAAGCTTTGCGCTAGCAGACACCATATCGCTGTTCGATGACAAACTGAAAACCACCTTGGGTGTGCGTCATCAAAATATAAAAACCACCAGCTATGACTATAATACCCAAGCCAAAACAGCTAGCTATGATGAAAGCGCATGGACACCAAGCGTCGGTATCATTTATCAGCCAACGATGGACTGGTCTGTATATGGTAATTATATCGAAAGTCTAGCACCAGGAAAAAGAGCGCCTCTAACTAACGATAATGACGCTGTCACTAATGGTGGTCAAAATCTAGATCCGTACGTGAGTGAGCAAACTGAACTGGGTGTGAAATACGACAATGGTATGATTGGCAGTAGTCTCGCTGTCTTCCGAACTGATGAACCGCGTGCTTATATCAACAACTCAAATACGTTTACTGCTGCTGGAGAAAATCGTCATCAAGGTGTGGAGTTGACTGTCTTTGGTAGCCCAAGTGAAAACATGCGCCTCAATGCTGGTGTTACTTACTTAAGTGCTAAGCAAAAAGACACTGGTGATAGTGCATTAGATGGTAATCGAGTGATTGGTGTGCCTACCTTACAGAGCAATGTCAACCTAGAGTATGATTTAGCCGCCGTTGAAGGACTGACATTGACGGGTGATATTATCCACACAGGCTCTCGTTATTCGGATAATGCCAATACCTTAAAGGTTGATGGTTATACTACCTTAGACCTTGGTGCACGCTATCGCACTATGTTGGCAGGACAAGACGTTACTCTAAAAGGCATGGTAACCAATGTCACAGGTGAAGACTACTGGCAGTCAGTAGGCGGTTATTCAGATGCAGGCTATCTAAATGCAGGTGAACCAACGGCCTTAAAAGTATCGGCAACGTTCGATTTTTAAGATTTATTAGTAGGCTTTCTTAGGTTTTATAAAAGGGATTAGGCGCGACCTACTCCCTTTTCTGCTATCAAAAATTTATTTTATTACTGAGTTACTATGTCTTCTCGTACCACAGCGTCCTCTCGTACGACCGCTTCTTTATATCATATGATTTGGGCGAATTATCGTCTGCCTTTTCTCAAAGTCATTCTGCTAAATTTGGTCAATGCCGCTGTCAGCGTCGGTATTATTGCTTATATCAACCACACCTTTATTAGTCAGCCAGTATTTGACACTTTATCTTGGCTCAGCTTGGGGCAGTTTTCACTGCTAGTACTGTTACTGCTGGTGACGACATTTTTGTCGCAATATGCCTTAACGCGATTGGGACATCGATTTGTCTATGAGCTTAGAACAAAACTGGTCAAACAAATCATCGATACCACCGTTCCTCAGATAGATCATTTGGGTAGTGCACGCCTACTTGCCAGCTTATCCTCAGATATCCAATCGATTACCGTTGCTTTTGTCCGTATGCCAGAGCTAGTACAAGGTATTATTTTATCTGTTGGCGTTGGGCTATATCTGGGCTGGTTATCGTTGCCATTATTGTTCATTGTCATGTTTTGGATTGTGATGACGATTTGGATCAGTACCATATTGGTCAAGCATGTCTATACGCATTTGACCGAGTTGAGAGAGATTAATGACGCGTTATATCAGGATTATCAATCGATAATAGAAGGTCGCAAAGAGCTAGCACTTAACCAACACCGAGCAGAAAAACTGTATACAGATGATTTTTTGGCTCATGCCAAATCGTATGAAAAGACCGTAACCAAATCTGATACTTTTCATTTATCAGCGGTGAACTGGTCCAATATTATGATGTTCGCATCGATTGGTATCGTGTTTGCAGTAGCCAATTATCTCGATATTCCGATGGGGGTTGCCACTACTTTTTCTTTGACGATTTTGTTTATGCAGTCGCCGCTTCTACATGCGGTTGGTGCTTACCCAACATTGCAGACCGCTCAAGTTGCGCTAGAAAAGATACAGTCTTTAGAATTGGCCGAGCATCAGCCGAGCTTTGCGACAGACACGGTTGCACAGGACTGGCAGTCCATAACTCTAAATAATATCAATTATCGCTATGTAGGCAGTAGTAATAGCAATAGTAGTCATGCACCAGACACAGCAGTTAATGATAATGTTCAAAATAGCGATAACAGTGATAACAACCAAAACCCTGCCAATAATATCTTAAAATCCGTCAATTTAACGTTGCAACGAGGTGACGTGGTTTTCTTAATCGGTGCGAATGGTAGCGGTAAATCGACTCTTGCCAAAATCATTACTGGTATCTTTACCCCCACTACAGGGACGGTACAAGTCGATGGACAGAGCGTCGACTCAGAGAGCAATGCCGACTTTAGACAGCTGTTTTCTGCAATTTTTAGCGACCAGCATCTATTTAAGCAGCTGATTGGAGATCAAGGCAATGAGCCTGATACGGTTCTAGTGTCTGACTGGCTGCATAAGCTCAATCTACAAGAAAAAGTAAGTGTGTCTGACCATAAGCTCTCTACAGATAAGTTGTCGCAAGGTCAGCGCAAACGCTTGGCTATGCTAATCGCTGTCGCCGAACAAAAAGACATATTACTGCTCGATGAGTGGGCAGCCGACCAAGACCCTGCCTTTCGCCGCGTGTTTTACCAAACGCTCATCCCTGAGCTAAAAGCCATGGGTAAGACATTGTTTATTATTAGTCATGATGACGGTTATTTTGAGCATGCTGATCGATTATTACTGATGAAAGAAGGCCGTCTCATTGAGTTAAATGCCGAAGAGCGACAGCGTGCTAGCAAAGATGCCATTGCTATGCTTAAGTAAGCAATGCTTTAACTACTAGCATGGACCGAGCTATTTCAATCCCATAAAACGTTTGATCAACTTTAAGCTAAATGGCAGTTAATCTAAGCATTTTTTAAGCAAAAAAAGGAGCGCCTTACTATAAGGCGCTCTTTTACTATATAAGGAACAGCTGTATTCTGCTATGCGCTTATTTTAACCATTTCTGCAAAAACCCAACTCGAGAAATCACCAAGAAGTCTAATAGCGCGATAGCTATAATTGCAATAATAGCAGTCGGGAATATGATAGCCACAACTAATAATGGAATAGCAAGCGGCCACCAGACGGAAACATTTAAGCCGCGAGCTGGTGGGTTTAATCCCGCGCTATCGCGCGCATGACGAGGGCGACGCTGCCACCACATGATATAGCCACTGACACAAATAGCGATTACTGCTAGGCAAAATAGTACATTAGCCAATACGCTCCACCATCCGAGTGTGCCCATATGCAGCGCGATACCAGCCGCCATAAACTTACCAAACGCATTATAGTCATCAAAATGAATATCAGCTAAGACATTGCCCGAATAACGGTCGATATGTACTGTACGATCTGCTGTCGGACTTTTCATATCATAGCTCATTGAATCTTGGCTAATGGTCCAGACGCCTGTACTACCTTGTGGTAGGTTCAATTGATAACGCCCTACAAAACCGATTTCACGAGCGTAGCGATCCACTGTATCAATCATAATCGGGATATTAGCAGCGATACCATCTTTACCCATGGTCGTGCCTGACACAGGCATCGGCGTCAGCTCAAGCACCCAAGGAACTTCTTTGGTGTCGCTTGAGTTTAGAGCACTGCCATGCGTGGGTGCTTCAGTATGCGCTTCAGACGCTGCCGCACCATGTACATGCGGCGCTGGTGTAGACTCTTGCATAGCAGCGTGTTGACTGTGATCAATCGATACAGGAACAGGTGCAACGCCCCACTTACCCGCAGGAAACTGGCTCCATGCTTGCACCACTCTTTCGCCCCATACACCTGCCCATGCCATACCTGATATACAGAAAAACAGTAGCAGCACAGATATCCAACTACCCAATGTCGCATGAATCGTACGGATAAAAGAGCGCTTTTTCTTATTGGTTACCCTTTCGTTAGGTATCAACATCGCTTTGACTGATTTACGTTTTTGCCACCACAGATACCAACCAGACAAAATCATCAAAATAGTCAATGATGCCGCCGTTTCTAACAAATAATCACCGACTTTGCCAATCAGCAAATCACTGTGAATATCATTGAACGTACTATAAAGACCGCTACTGGTAGGCACACTTTGAACGATATCAGCCGTATAGGGGTTAACTGCCACCATATTGCTTTGGTCATCTGATTTTATCTGAAACAAAGCTACCGTATCGGTATCACGAGGAGCGATATATTTAACCAGTGTGCTATCAGGCAAGGTGCTCAGTGCGTTCTTTGCTTGAGTAGAGACAGGTGATTGAACTGTAGACTCTGGCACGACAACCGTTAAGCGGTCGTTGTCACGTCCTACTGAGTTGGACATAAACAGCATACCGAGCGCCGTTATCGCTAAGACAATTAAAAAGGGAGCAACAAAAATACCTGTATAAAAATGCCAACGCCACACTGTGAAATAGCGTTGGTTGTTGGTGGATTGGTTGGAGGGTGTGTCCATAAATGTGACCTTAAACAATCTTTGGTTGCTCAATGAACAACGTAAACCTATCGATAATAATGGTATATCTGCTTGCAAGACCAATCTTAAAGAATCTCAAAGCGAGCTAGAATAAAGCCGTACAGTGACGGCAATACAGCGATGTAAAAACTCTACTGTAAATAATTGTATTCAGAATGCTGCTGCATAATACGAGAAAAGTCTGACAAAAACCATCGTTTAAAATACATCGCTCAAAACAGTAAGTCTGTGTGACTCTATTCGCAATACTCTATCTTTAGCCTCTTATTAATAGTGCAAATACTTCTCAAAACTGTCTCGTTGTAATTTTTTAATGATAATAATTATCATTAGTGTTATTATTAGCGTCGTTATAAATTTGCTTTAACTGTTACCAATAATATTTAATCATTTTAGTCCAAGAGGAAATCTGATGCGGTCTCATCTAACCACTAACGTCATTCGCAAAAAATATCTCACCACAGCAGTACAAATTGGCCTGATCATGGGTATGAGTCACGCCGCTTACGCTGTAGAGACGACAAACAATACTGAAAACGATGAGGCTGCCACACCATCAGCCACCTTAGATGCTATTACCGTCTACTCAGATGGCTATCGTAGTACTGGCACCAAGACTGCATTGGACCCAAACGATGCGCCAATGAGCTATACCAGAATCGATCAAGACCTGTTGCAAAAGCGTCAGGCAGATAGCGTCAATGCTGCCCTACGTTATGAGCCAGGCGTAAGCTCTGAGAGCCGCGGTACAGTATCTGTCTTTGATGAGTACAATATCCGTGGGTTTAAGACCTATTCCAATTTTTATGACGGACTAAGACTGCCCTACGATGGCGCTTGGAATCTGATGCCACAAGTCGATGTCTATGCGACTGAAGCGGTAGAAGTCGTGAAAGGTCCTGCTTCATCCCTTTATGGCTATGCAGCACCCGGCGGTATGGTGAATCAAATAGCTAAAGCCCCTAAGAGCACTCAAGAAAATGAAGTACAGCTACGACTTGGTAATCAGAACCTAAAAGAAGTGGCCGTCGATAGTACAGGCCCAATCACGGACACCTTGGATTATCGATTTGTTGCGCTAAAACGCCAAAAAGATGGTCAAATGCAAACCACAGAAGAAGAGCGATTGCTGATTAATCCATCGCTTAAATGGCAAGCGACGGATGATGTCTCAGTACTTGCTAATCTGTTTTATCAAGATGATCCAGAGATGATACCTTCTACCCCATTGCCTGCTGTCGGCACCGTATATAAGGCAAGCTATGGCAAATTGGGCAGTGATGCCTATGCAGGCGATGACTGGAATAAGTTTAGTAAAGAAGTATTTATGCCAAGCGTCACCGTAAACTGGGATATCAATGACCAGTTAGCTTTTAAACATATCACGCGCTATACCGATGCCGAGGCGCAGCAACGCAATATGTATAACAGAGGGTTCATTGATGGTAGTGATAAGGTTTTGAAGCGTAGCGCCTACACTACTGATGAAAGTATGAACAACTGGACCACAGATAACCAATTGGCTTACCAATTCGATACTGCTAACACCTCACACAATCTACTGTTCGGTGTTGAGTATCAAGAGACAGACAGCACGGTGAGTTATCGAGATACGCTAGACAGCAAAGATTTACCTATTGATCTATCTAAACCTAGCTTTTCTCAAATTAGTACTGACATGCTACCACTGGATACCTATTATCAGAAAGATGATATTGAACAAAGCCAGCTTGGACTCTATGTGCAGGATGAAATGAGGTGGCAAGACTGGACAGTGGTGGCAGGCCTACGCCATGACGATTTTAAAAGTACCAATGAGCAAAGATCAAGCTATCTAGGTACACCTGGCGAAAAAACTATTATTAACGATGCCAAGGAAACTAGTGGTCGTTTTGCTGCTATCTATGACTTTGGTAATGGTCTATCACCGTTTGCTAGCTACTCAGAATCTTTTCAGCCCGTTGTTGGTAGCAACTTTATTACTAATGAACCTTTTGAACCAAGCACTGCTGATCAGCTCGAAGCTGGCTTCAAATATCTTTCTCCAGACCGTGCCACTCAAGGGACGCTTGCCGTATTTGATATCACACAGAAAAATGTCATAGTAACCAACCCCGCTAATTCTCAACAAAAAGTTCAAACCGGTGAAATTGAATCAAAAGGCTTTGAGATATCAGGCAGTCGTATGCTTAATGACTGGGTAGATCTCGCGGCAAGCTACAGCTACACCGATGCTGAGATCACAGAAGATGAGTTCAACCCTGATATAGTCGGTAATACCCCTGCTCAAACTGCCAAACACAAAGCCACGCTATGGGCAGACTACTATGCTACAGACAAACTCACTCTCAATGCTGGTGTTCGCTATGAAGATGGTATGCAGATTGACAAGCAAAACTCAGATGAACTGCCAAGTGTGACGCTGGTAGATGTCGGAGGCAGCTATCAGATAAACCCTATGCTGGCTGTGGGTGCTAGTATCAACAATCTGTTTGATAAGACCTATGTTGGTGCTTGTTACGACATCAATAACTGCTGGATGGGCCCTGAACGTCAAATGTCAGTCAGCCTAAAAGCCAATTTTTAATCAAATTTACAAGCAGCGGGTTGGTTCTATTAGTAAGCTAACCCCTAACCCGCTGTTAGAAGGAAAGCACAATATGGCAAAACCTACTCCAAGAGTACTAGAAGTTATTGGCACTAGATACATTACGCCAAATATGTGCCGTGTCACGCTTGGCGGTGCTGGCATGGTTGATTTTCCTATCGATCAAGAAAGTGCTTATATCAAACTGATATTCCCTCAAGATGCAGGTAGCCGCCCACTGATGCGCACTTATACGGTGAGCGTGCAACGTGATGGCGAAATAGATGTTGATTTTGCTTTACATGAGACGGAAGGGCCCGCATCGGCATGGGCACGTAATGCGCAAGTCGGTGATCAGATTCTGATAGGTGGTCCAGGGCCAAAAAAGCTCATTAACAATGAAGCGGATTGGTTTTTATTAGTCGGCGATATGACTGCGCTACCAGCGATTACGGTCAACTTAGCCCAGTTGCCTACTGAGGCTCGTGGTTACGCAGTACTTGAAGTGACGACTGAGGCAGATCGTCAGACACTCAAAAAACCAGAGAACGTCGAGATACATTGGGTGATTAATGCGCATCCAAATGCAGACGATAGACCTTTACTGGACTGTGTTAAATCATTGAACTGGCTTGATGGTCAACCTGCTGTTTGGGCAGCTTGTGAGTTCCATAGTATGCGTGCACTGCGCCAGTACTTCAAAGTTGAGCGCGCGGTACCAAAGACGCATTTATATGTTTCTAGCTACTGGAAAGTCGATAGCACAGAGGATCAGCATAAAATCGTCAAAAGTCAGGATGCACAAACGGAAGATCAGTAGTTACGTATTTCGAAACAAAAAAGGTGGGGCTAATATTAGCCCCACCTTTTTTTATCAATCATTATCTATCACGCTTCGACCACCTTCCCCTCTTTTACTCGACTAATCGTCAGCCCCGTGAACCCGAATAGTAGCGTCAGTAGCAGTGACAAATAACAGAAGAATGCATAAGGTAGATAGTCTAATACCGGTACCCCTAACGCCTGACTGATAAACACCCCGCACACACTCCAAGGCACTAATGGATTAATCACCGTTCCCGCATCTTCAATCGTCCGAGACAAATTCTTAGGATGTAAGTTCAAGCGCTCAAACGTCGAACGAAACGCCGTACCTGATAGTAGAATACTCAAGTACTGCTCACCAATCAGCACGTTAATGCTCAGTGCCGACATCGCTGCGGCGAATATCGCTCGGCCTGATGTCGTCAATGTGTCCTTAATACCAGATAGCAGTGCTGGCAGAATACCCAGTGCCGTTAATAGACCACCTAAGCTTAATGCCAGTATCACAATCGCCTGGGTAAAGAACATACTCTGTACACCGCCACGCGACAGCATACCACCTACCTCACCTAGCTCCAATGACTCAGCAGGAGCGTAGCCTGCAAATAGATAGCCACCTAATTGACCAAAGCTTGGTGAACTGTGTACATAAGTAATGATTAGTGCCGCAGCAATAGTACAGATAATCGTATAGATCGCATTGACCCGAAACAGGGCTAACCCCACCAATACCACAAAGGGTAATACCGAATACCCATGTACCAAACCACTATCTATCAATTGTCCTTGTAGCATGGTTACTTGACTTAGATCAGCGCTAGTCGTCTGTCCTGAGAACATCCAAAACAAGATCACCGTCAATATCCATGCAGGTACTGTCGTATACATCATATTACGAATGTGCTCAAACAGATCGATACCTACGACAGAGGACGCAATCGTACAAGTATCAGACAAGGGCGACATCTTATCACCAAAGAACGCCCCTGAAACCACTGCCCCTGCTGCTATCGCCACATTGGCATCGAAAGCATTACTCATACCAATAAACGCCACGCCCAAAGTAGCTGCAGTCGTCAAACTACTGCCTAGAGCAATACCGATAATAGAGGTTAAGATAAAGGCAGAGATATAGTAGTACTCAGGTGAGATCAGCTGAAAGCCTACATACATCAGTGTGGGAATCGCACCCGACATCATCAAAGCCGCAACCATCAGTCCAATAAAGAAGAATAGGTAGATGGCACCGATACCACGCATGACACCTGAGGCCATTTGCGCTTGCATGTCATCAAAGCTGAGTCCTTTATACATACCGATAGCCAGTAGCACACAGATAGCCAATATAAGAGACAGGTGCGGCACCCAGCCAAAGCCAATCATGGTGATGCCCATGATACCGATGACGATGGCGGATATAATAAAGGCGAGCTTGGCACTGATTAATGTGAGGGGTTTTGGTGGCATGACACATCCTTAAAATGCCAGTAAATACTGGCACTAGATTGGGTTTTATTTTAATTTTGATTGTGAAAGTATGATTGAAGTGATTTGCTAATGAGGAAACCTATTACTTGCTCAGTAAGTCATCGGTCTTAGCTGCCATGACGAAATCATTGCGATGCAAACCCTTGATACTATGCGACCACCAAGTGACCGTAGCCTTACCCCACTCTACCAATATACCCGGATGATGTCCTTCTGCTTCAGCGATTTCTGCCAGTTGATTGGCAAATGCCATTGCTGAGACGAAGTTTTTAAATTTGTACTGACGCTGCAATTGCTGAATACCATCCACCTCAATTAGTGACCAATCAGGAATTTGCGGTAATAATTCTTTTGCTTCGGCTTCATCGACTTTCGGTGCGCCAATGCGGCAAGCTTCGCAGCTATTTTGTGATAACGCTGTCATAATAAAATCCTTTTATAGTGGCTGTTTTCGATGTCAGTTTTTAATGGTTGTTTTGATAGCTAGTTTCTAATACTCGTACATCGATGTTGATATAGCTGTATTGCTATCTCAATACTTCGTACTGAAGTGATAGTTTTCATGTTTAATTTTGAATTGACGTCTTTAACGAGTTTTTTCTGGATAGGTCGGCTCAAATAGTCCAAGCGACATAGCTTTTTTGACCGTACCCATAATGTCACTATTGACGATATCAAATAAGGTATCTAATTCATCGATGACATAGTAGATCGGCTGTATCTGATCGATACGATAAGGCGTCCGCAACACATCGAGCAAATCAAACGCTCGGTGCTCAGGTTGAGACTGAGGTTGAGATTGCGGCTTATTTTGAGCGATTGGAAGCTCTTGCGGCGTCCGATCAAGTGCGTAGATCGTTTCAAAAGGTGAGCTTAATATACCGCCGCCATAAATTCTACGATCTTCCACGCGGCTGCCTACTAATCCAAACTCGATGGTAAACCAATAAAGCCTTGCTAAAAACCAGCGCTCCTCTTTGGTTGCACTAAGACCAAGCTTACCATACGTCTCATTAAAGGCTGCAAACGCAGGATGGGTCAATAGCGGACAATGCCCAACGATTTCGTGAAAGATATCAGGCTCTTCGATATAGTCCATATCATCGAATCGACGAATAAACGTCGCCACAGGAAAGGACTTATTGGCGAGCAGTTTGAAAAATTTACCAAAGCTAATTAATGCAGGCACAGCAGCCGTTTGCCAACCTGTGGTCGCTTGTAATACCTCATCGATATCATGCAGCTGCGGGATATGCGTCGTCGGTAAATTTAACTTAGTCAAACCATCTAGATATGCAGTACAAGCACGATTAGGCGTTTGCTCTGCTTGACGTGCCAGCAACGCTTGCCACATCGCATGCTCATCATCACTATAGTGAATATGACCATTGCTATCTGGCTGGTGTGAGATATAGGGCTGTTTTTTATTTGTCGCGTTAGAATGACTGGACGCATCGTCGCTTTGCTTATTAGTCGCAACGCTATTGGTACCGATGGCAGTATTAAGAGAATCTATCTGTGATAGGCGTTCCATGCCTGTATTCCTTTTATCGCAATGAGAGCATTACCTTTGCAGTATGCTTTTAGGTAATACTCCTATTAAGGACAACACAAACTCCTTTTGTCTTGTCCATTGATTAAACGTGGCCCGAGCATTAGACAATATTATAGGGTTTCAGTCTCTGGCTGACCGACTGTGCCGCGACGTACTTGGTCACGCTCTATCGATTCAAACAACGCTTTAAAGTTGCCTTCACCAAAGCCATCTGCATAATCGCCTTTACGTTGAATAAACTCAAAGAACACTGGGCTACCTAAGATGGTTTCCGAGAAAATCTGTAGTAATAGACGCGGTGCGCCGCCTTCTGTTGTACCGTCTAACAAGATACCGCGCGTTTGCAAGTCAGCGACATTTTCACCATGGTTCGGTAAACGCTCGCTCAGCATTTCATAATAAGCGGCATTTGGTGCGGTCATCAGCGGAATACCAGCTGCTTTTAGCTTATCAATACTGGCAAACAAGTCATCACTGGCTAAAGCAATATGCTGAATACCTTCGCCATTGAAGTGCATTAGATACTCTTCGATTTGGCCACCGCCCTGCTTGGCTTCTTCATTCAGTGGAATACGGATTTTTCCATCCGGTGCTGTCATGGCTTTACTGGTTAGTCCCGTGTACTCACCTTTGATATCAAAGTAGCGAATCTCGCGGAAATTAAAGATACGCTCATAGAATTTTGCCCAGTATGCCATGCGTCCACGATAGACGTTGTGCGTTAGATGGTCGATAACTTTGAAGCCATAGCCGACAGGGTTTCTGTCGATATCTGCAAAGAACTCAAAGTCGACATCATAGATAGATTCGCCGTCTTTATAACGGTCAATCAAATAGATTAATGATCCGCCAATGCCTTTGATAGCAGGCAATCTAAGCTCCATCACCCCAGTTGGCACATCTACTGGCTGCGCACCCATTTCCACCGCAAGCTCATATGCTTTTTTGGCATCTTTTACCCGAAAGCCCATGCTACAAGCACCAGCACCATGCTCTTCAACGAAGTAACTGGATTGGCTTTTTGGCTCACGGTTTAAGATAAGGTTGATATCACCTTGGCGATATAGAGCAACGTCTTTTGAACGGTGATTGGCGACATGGGCAAAACCAAGCTGCTTAAACAATGCGTCGACTGCATCAGGCTGCGGAGAAGCAAACTCGACAAAATCAAATCCATTTAGTCCCATTGGGTTGTCAAATAAATCTGCCATTGTAATTATCCTTAATTTCAATTGGTAATAGAAAATCGATGAGTGGTAAAAGTCGATTATTAGTAAAAGTCTATAAAACGATTAATAATCAATCTTTATTGTTGACGTTGTATTTATATTAGATTAGCTTTATTTATAAGACTAATTGTTTTTTATGATTTATTTATCAGGTTTACTTATGAATATCAGCATTCGCCAATTGACCGCATTTATCAAAGTCGCTGACAACGGCAGTTTTACTCGTGCCAGCGAACAGATGTATTTGACCCAATCTGCCGTCAGTGGATTGATTAAGGAATTAGAGACTGGCCTAGGTATCGTGTTGTTTGATCGCACCACTCGCCAGTTATCTTTGTCAGCAGTCGGACGGCATCTACTACCGCAAGCGCGGCGTATCTTGAATGAGATGCAGCTGTTTGAAAATGAAGCGAGTAGCTTGACCAGCTTGGCCCAAGGTCAAGTGCGCTTGGCGGTATCACAGTTTGCAGCGTCTTCCCTACCTGCTGTCATCGCTCAATTTGCCAAAGAATATCCAAATATCGGTGTCTCGCTATTGGACTGTTCAGCCGAGAATTTGCTTAAGCATATCCAAGATATCGAAGTCGATTTAGGCGTTGGTACTGAGCTTGGTTTTATAGAAACTGAAGATGATATCAGGGCTGACTTGTTATATCAGCTACCATTTTGTGTGGTTATGCCAGACAGCCATCCGTTAGCAAAAAGAGACGAAATTACTTGGCAAGATTTATTAGAAACGCCGCTGATTACCTTACAAGGTCCGTTCCTTGAGCAAGTAACCGCAGAGCTCGATGATTCTATCTCCGCTCACGTTCAACAGGCCCGCTACAAGGTGAACTTTATGTCCACTGCGCTTGAGATGACGCGGCAAGGCTTTGGTATCACGCTGTGTCTGCCCTATATGCCTGAAGTTATTGATTGGGTCAGTGCTAATGGTCTGCTGATGCGACCACTCACTCAACCAGTCAAAATGCGGCAATTCTTTATCTATCAACGTGCTTCACGTGCGCTCTCTCCGGCGACCATTGCTTTTAAGCAGTTCTTGCAAACCTATTTTGCGACTCATTATAACGACCTACATCACTCTGAATCATCGTCTAGCGAATGACGTATAGCATGTCAAATGCGCTTGATAGATGGATAAACAATCTATTTGGCTATTTATTTTATTAATTGCCTCATATAACCCACTCTCGTGTTGAGTTCAGCCGCGATTTGCTCTATGATTTTCGGCTGCTCGATTTATATTTTTATAAGGAAATGGCATGTTTGAACGTATCGATTATTACGCTGGTGATCCAATCTTAGGTCTTATGGAAAAATACTCAGCAGATAGCAATCCTAACAAGGTCAATTTAGGTATTGGTATTTATTATGATGAGAATGGCGTATTGCCTGTACTCGACTGTGTAAAAACAGCCGAAGAGCGTATTGCTGATCCTATCGCACCGCGTCCATACCTGCCAATGGCAGGCCTGCCAGGTCACCGTAAAGGCTGTCAGGAATTACTATTTGGTAAAGACGCCCAGATTTTAAAGGACGGCTTGGTCGCTACTATCGCTACAATCGGTGGTTCTGGCGCGTTGAAAGTTGGTGCTGAATTTATCCACACATGGTTCCCACAAGCCAAATGCTATGTGAGCGATCCGACATGGGGCAACCATATCGCTATCTTTGAAGGCTCTGATGTAGAAGTGGGTAAATACCCGTACTACGACAAAGCCAACAGCAGCATCAAATTTGATGAAATGATTGCGTTTTTTGAAACATTAAACAAAAATGACGTCATTTTGCTACACCCATGCTGCCATAACCCAACCGGTATGGATTTGACTCAAGCGCAATGGGATACTGTACTCAACGTCGTGAAGGCGCGTGAGCTGATTCCATTCATGGACATCGCTTATCAAGGGTTTGGCGAAGACATGGACAGCGACGCTTACGCTATTCGTAAAGCGGTTGAGATGGGCTTGCCATTGTTTGTTAGCAACTCATTCTCTAAAAACTTGTCGCTATACGGTGAGCGTGTCGGTGGCCTATCAGTCGTCTGCCCAACCGTAGACGAAACCGAGCGCGTATTCGGTCAGCTAAATGCGACCGTACGCCGTATCTACTCAAGCCCGCCATCACATGGTGGACGTGTGGTCGATATCGTTATGAACGATGAAACACTACATGAGCAGTGGGTTGGCGAAGTTTATGCGATGCGCGACCGTATCAAAGCGATGCGCCTAAAGCTAAAATCGGTATTAGAAGCTAAAATCCCTAACCGTAACTTTGATTACATCACTCGTCAAAATGGTATGTTTAGCTTTACTGGTCTCACGCCTGAGCAAGTCGAGCGTTTACAGATTGAGTTTGGGATCTATATGGTATCTAACTCACGTATGTGTGTGGCTGGCCTAAATACTAGTAACATCGACTATGTGGCTAATGCCATGGCAGACGTCTTAAAAGACTAATTAGTCCAAGTTACTTAACATATTACTCAATATATAACTTTATAAAAAATAAACATAGATAAGAAAGGCTGAGCGATTGCGCGGCCTTTTTTTGCGCCTAGCATTTAATCAAAACCATCTAGTCAGAACCGTTTAGCTAAAACCCTTTAGTCAAACAACGGCAACAACTTTTCAAAGCAGCCTTTTCACAAAAGACGTTGCAGAAAAAACTTGCAATCCATATATCAATAAATTACATTATACGTAAGTGATTAATTATAACGTAATTCGTAATTTATATTAGCAAGGAGCAAATCATGTCAACGACTGACAGCACCCTCACCTCTTTTATTGATATCGCTGCTGACTCTGACTTTTCTATTCACAATCTCCCTTATGGCATCTTTAGTGAAACCAAAGACGCTGCTAGTGATAGCAAGCGCCGTGCAGGCGTTGCCATCGGTGAGCATGTACTGGATCTATCTGTACTCGAAGCCGAAGGATTATTAAGTTTGAACGGTGGTCCGTATTTTGACCAGTCCACTCTAAATGCTTTTATTGATTCTGGTCGAGACAATTGGACGCAAGCACGTACGACGATTCAGACACTGCTGTCTAGCGACAATGACACCCTACGTGACAATGCAGACTTACAGAACAAAGTCCTGTTTAAGCAAGCAGACGTCACCATGCATTTGCCAGTGCAAGTACCGGGCTTTACCGATTTTTACTCATCGAAAGAGCACGCGACCAACGTCGGCACCATGTTCCGCGATCCAAACAACGCCCTGCTACCTAATTGGACCGAAATGCCTGTCGGCTATAACGGACGCGCCAGCACCGTCATCGTCAGTGGAACTGATATCGTGCGTCCATCCGGTCAGCTAAAGCCTAGCCCTGACGACCGCCCTATCTTCTCTGCCTGTAAGCGCTTGGATTTTGAGCTAGAGACCGCATTTGTCGTTGGTAAAGGCAATCATATCGGTCAGCCAATCGCCGTAGATGATGCCGCTGATCATATTTTTGGCATTGTGTTGCTCAATGACTGGTCAGCACGAGATATCCAAAAATGGGAATACGTGCCTTTAGGTCCATTTAATGCTAAGACCTTTGCCTCCGAGGTTTCTCCTTGGATTGTCACCATGGATGCGTTGGCTCCGTTCAAAACAGCTTGTCCAACACAAGAACCCAAGCCACTCGCTTATTTAAATGAAAAATCGAGCGACAACAGCTTTGACATCAATCTATCGGTTGAATTACTACCTAAAAATGCGGAAACAGCGACCATCATTTGTGAGACCAACTTCAAATACATGTATTGGTCAATGGCACAGCAGCTTACCCACCACACCATCACTGGCTGCAAAGTTGAAGTCGGTGACATGATGGGTTCAGGCACGATTTCAGGACCAACGCCTGATTCTTATGGCTCGATGCTAGAGATTGCTTGGAATGCTACCAAACCAGTCACGCTTGAAGGTGGCGAAACACGCAGCTTTATCGAAGATGGTGACACAGTCATTATGAAAGGCTATAGCGAAAAAGACGGCATCCGTGTTGGCTTTGGTGAAGTACGCGGCAAGGTATTACCAGCACTGAGCTTTGATTTTGATAAATAGTATTTAAGAAATAACATAGATAGAGAAATAGCAAAATAGGCGTGAAAACTCTCATGCAGGCTGATAGGAAGACAAATGCATTCACCTACTCATCGTTATGTGAATACAGCCAAATGAGTGACGCGCCTTATCAAAAGGAGTTTGATATGAGCTTTCAAATTGAGAAAATCCATCATGTGGCTTATCGCTGCAAAGATGCCAAAGAAACCGTCGAATGGTATAAAAAGAATCTAAATATGGATTTTATTCTGGCATTCGCAGAAGATCATGTGCCTTCGACCAAAGCCTTTGACCCTTATATGCACGTCTTTTTGGACGCTGGTAATGGAAATGTCTTAGCGTTTTTTGAAGTACCCAATCAACCTGAGATGGGCTTTGATCCTAATACCCCAAGCTGGGTGCAGCATTTGGCGCTAAAGGTTAAGGACCGTGACGAGCTTATTGTTGCCAAAGAGCATTTAGAAAATGCAGGCATTGATGTCATTGGCGTGACCAATCACGGTATATTCCACTCGATTTACTTCTTTGATCCCAACGGTCATCGTCTAGAGCTGACCTATGACGATCCAACTTCAGAAGACAAAGTATCGATGATTACAGATGCCATTAAGCAAGACATGTTAGATGAATGGTCTCGTACCAAACGCGCACCAGCACACACGCAGTTTTTGCATAGTGATGAGTTGGCTGAAGCACGCGAGGCTGCTCCTGTCGGCGAGTAACTCTCCTGTCATTCTGTTTACTACCTTTTTACATGATCAGTTAATCATCACTTTAATCATAGAAGTGCTAATTGACGACATACCCTAGGTATCAATAAATAGCGAACCCTATCTAACCATCATGAAAGGATTCTATGATGAAAATAAGAACCCCTCTAGGAATACTCTTAGCCGCCTCAATTTCGATAACTGGCTGCTCCAATAACGACCAAGCAGCAGGCGCGTCTACAGATGCAGGTAAAGTGACAACGTTGCGGTTCTCGCATTTCATGACTGCCACTGACAATATAAATACCGAAGCGTTAGAGCCATGGGCAAAGAAAATTGAAGCAGATTCAAAAGGTCGCTTAAAGATTGAGATCTACCCTTCTGCAACGCTCAGCAAACCAGGTGCTACCTATGACGCTACGGCGAAAGGTAGTGTGGATATTGGTATGCAAGCGCAAGGATATACAGCAGGACGTTTTCCTTTAACGCAAATTGTAGAGTTGCCAGGTATCACAAATACCGCACAGCAGCAGAGCTGTATACTTCATAAGCTATATGATGATGGTGTCATTAAAGATGAGTATGAAGACACGCATTTGCTCGCTTTGATAGGGACTGGACAAGGCGCGCTTCATACGGTTGATAAGCCGATTCGCACGCCAGCTGATATGAAAGGTCTCCGTATTCGCCAACCTTCTGCGGTTGCTAGCCACATTATCGAAGCCACTGGTGCTGCACCTGTTGGCATGCCTGCCAGTGATACCTATACCTCTCTGCAGCGCGGTGTCATTGAGGGGCTCAGCTTTACTTGGCAACCCATTCAAGCGTTTCGCCTTGATGAGCTGATCAATACGCACACCAACATTCCTTTTTATAATTCCACCTTTGTGATTAGCATGAACAAAGAGAAATACAACAGCTTGCCTGATGACCTCAAAAAAGTGATTGATGATAATTCTGGCGCAGAGCTGGCAGCGCATATCTCTAAAGTATTTGACGTCAGCAATGCCAAAGCAATGGCCGCTGCCAAAGAAAAAGGCGATATTATGATTGATATTCCTGATCCACTCAACGACCCAGATTGGAGAGGCCCATTAATGGAGGGCTCTCAGCATTACCTAGATGAAGTAAATGCAACTGGTCTAGACGCTGATAACGTATACGAAAAAGCAAAAGCGGCCAGTAGCGCCTGTATGGTTTAAAGGATGAATTGAAGGCACGCCCTAGCTTATAGCACCACATACTGACTAGGCAATTTGATAACGCTGTGCTATCGCCAGTATTTGCTTAACCACGTTATGTTGCTCGCTCATCGGTAACTGCTCTGTTGTTCCAATGATAGTGATAGCATATTCTAGCGGTAAATCTTCACTATCAGTTTTTTCACTACTCGTGGATGGTTTAGTAGCACTATTGGCAAGCTGTGGCAATATAACAGGAATCGTAATGGCGTTAATCCCCATAAGCATATCGCCCGTCACTGTCGCATAGCCTTGAGTACGAATTTTGGCCTGTAGCTGGGTAAAGTGCTGCCACTTCTCGGCCATATCTGCGGCGGTATTACTCGTATGCCATTCAGCTGTGACCAATGGCTGAATGACGGCATCAGGTTGATAACTGGCAAATAACTGCCCTGTGGCCGATGTCGTCAGAGGCATACGTGAGCCGATGCGAGTAATGATACTAATCGGACTGTCTGGCTCAACGGACTGAATAATAATAGGGCCTTCGCTAAACCATTTGGCAATTTGCACACCGCAATTTAAGGTGTCTTTGATTTCATCAGCCACTTGCGTGAGACGTGCCAAAAGATTGTTTTGGTTGAGTCCAGTATGTCCTAGTGATGCCAATGCATTGACTCTATCGCCAAGCCCATAGCGCCCATCATCAAGCTTACGCGCGTAGTTTTTGCGGATGAGGCTGACCAAGTAACGATGGGATTTTGCTGGATGCATTTGCATGGCTTCAGCGATATCTTTTAACATCATAGGCTCATTGCGGTCGATCAGCACATCGAGTATCGACAGCCCAATCTCAAGCGACTGAACCCCACTTTGGTTTTTACTGCTGATAGAACTGTCTACAAGGGTTTTGTCTGCTGGCATGATTTGCTCGATTCTGGTGTGCTTGGTTATTTTTAATGATGGTTTGCTTGTTAGTGGTTTGTTCAATAAGGGTTTACCCGATCAAATATCACTAAGATACAGCCCCTACTTCATAATATTTATCTTTATAAAAACACATCAATATAAGGACATGAATCATGATGACACTTTATGGCTACTTTCGTAGTAGCACGTCTTACCGTACTCGTATCGCTATGAACCTAAAAGGCTTAGATTACGATGATATCACGATCAATCTGGCACAGGATGAACAGTTAGAATATGCTTTCAAAGCGATTAATCCGCAAGGACTGGTGCCTGTCCTACAAGCTGACGATTTATTATTATATCAAAGTCCAGCTATCTTGGAGTGGTTAGAAGAGGTCTACCCTGAGCATCCATTATTACCTAACGATGCTGCTGGACGTATGCAGGTACGCGCGCTGAGCGCCATGATTGGTTGCGACATCCACCCAATTAATAATCGCCGCATTTTACAGTACCTACGCAATGAGCTGTCAGTAGACGAGAAAGATGTGATTGCATGGTGCAATCGCTGGATCAGTGAAGGTTTTGCCGCTTTAGAGACACGTTTGGCAGCGGATAACAATCGCGGACAGTTCTGCTATGGGGACAGTCCTACTCTCGCAGATTGTTATTTGATTCCGCAAGTCTCTTCTGCTCGCCGCTTCAAAGTAGATTTGAGCGCTTATCCCAATATCGTCGCCATTGATACTCATTGCCGTACACTAAAGGCATTTGCAGATGCCGATCCTATGATGCAGCCTGATGCGCCGAAACGTGATGCCTAATTTAAGATAGTTTTTATAGGATACCTATCTTTATAGAATATTTATCTTCTCGGCCAAATATTAAGTGACTTAGAATTAACACTTAGTATTTGGTCTAGCTTCGTTCTTCAATATTCTTTACCCCTACCTATCTTTACAGCTTAATTCCTAGCTTAATTGCTGAATTTTGTCTCATTGACTATTATTTATTCAATTTTTACAATATAATTTTTAATATATTCATATTAACGGTTGTATGGTGGGCAGCTGTTGGTTATTCTTTATATAAGCATTTGTCATCGCTCAAATTTGTACTTTATCAGCTGTAGAAAAAAGTACTGTCTTATTCATCAAGATAAGGTTGCACAATATGAATGATATATCCTCAGCAGAGATAACCACCCTACCATCGAATGCAGCAAACAAGATTTATGCATCAGCAATCATGTTCAGAGATGAAACAGAAAGCGCTAGAAAAATTGCACCCGTGGTAGTCAATAAACTTTCAGAATTTGCATTATTTAGAATGGGGCTGCCTAAATCGTTAGGAGGATGGGCAGGAAACCCAATAGAAACGCTAAAAACTTATGAGACGTTGGCCAGTGCTGAAGCCTCCGTTGCTTGGATTGTTTGGAACAACCATTTGGCCTGTACATTCGGTCGATTTTTGGATGAATCCAGCATGAAAGAAGTATACAGCGACCCCTCTCATATTTATGCCAATTCCGCACGTCCTGAAGGCGTGGCACAAACAGTAGATAATGGCTATATGGTATCAGGACAATGGACACTCGTCTCTGGATGCCAATTGGCTGACTGGTTTGTGCTCCGTTGTCTCGTTATCTCCGAAGGCTCTCCTACGACCCTTGGCCCAGGTGCAAACTTAAAGCTATTTTTTATTCCCAAGAAAGATGTAAAAATCATTGATACGTGGGATGTGGGCGGCCTAAATGGCACAGGTAGCCACGATATCGTTGTTAAAGACGCTTTTGTCAAAGAGGCTTATGCAGTTGACTTTGATAGTCCTGTGGCTGTCGATACTGCCTACAGTCGACTGCCTATTGGTTGTATCAATGCTGCTGGCTGTGCAGCTATGGCGCTAGGCGTATTAAAAGCCGCTATGGATGACTTAGTTGATATGTGCCTTGAGAGAGTAACGCCTGGTAAGAGTCCAGATCTACGCGACCGTGCAACGGTACAAGCTACCATTGCTAAGAGCAAAACAATACTGGCATCAAAACGCGCCCAACTGCATCATAGTGTCGAGGTACTATGGGAAGAGGCACAGCAGCAGAACACCTTTACTGATATACAGCTTGCAGATGTATGGGCAGCGTCTTGTGAAGGCGCAAGAGAAGCTCGTGACATGGTATCTGAAATTTACGCAGTCGCAGGCACAGCCTCCCTATATAAAAAGCATAAGATAGAAAGGGCGCATAGAGATATTCATGCGATTTTGCAGCATGGCATTATTCAACCTCACTGGATGAATCAAGCAGGTATGGCCTATGTTGGACTGAAACCGAATGGTGCAATGTTCAGAATATAGAAGCCCTTAATTATAAATAATAAGCGCTTGTGAGACACAATTTACAAGCGCTTATTTTGATTCATCGACATTATTGCTGCATCAATTGTTTATCTTTAAGCCGTAAAAAAGCAAAACATTAGATGTCTTGCTTTTTTATAGTCTACCGATAGCTACAATTGAGAGGTTTTGTTAGTCAAAATGGAAACCTGCACCCACTGCGCCGCCTACGTTTCCTTGAGTATCTGCCGAACCATTTACCTTAATGACCCAGCGACCGTCGTTAGATAATTTAGAGAAACCAATTGCTACAGCACTTTCTCCGTTATAGGTACCGACACCGCCACCAATCAGTGACTTACCTGCGATATAAGCCTGAGGCATTGCCGACATTGCCATCGCGGCTGAAATACCTGCGTTTGCATCGTCTTCTACTTCGTCGATTTTGTAGCCAAGATCGCTCATATTATTATTGAGTCGACTATCAAGCGCGCTAAGCTGACTATAGTTGACGGCGTCTGTCGCTTCGACACCATCGGCGACACCAGTCATACGTTGGTTACCAGCATATAGACCTTGAGACGTCATACTTGGCCCATCTTGCATACTGATGCCCTCACTATTGATAATCGTTGTCCCAACTGTGACACTATCAACGCTGATATTACCGTTTAGATCAAACTTAATACTACTGCCATCTGCTGTGGTGGTGATGTTATTGCCACCAGTAAAGCTTAGGACACTATCATCGCCAATTGGTTTGTTGATATTGGCACCACTGTCTGCGCCAAAATTGAGTCCAGCATTTAGCTTATCCGTATTGGTTCTGATATTCGTGGTATTGGTCGTGATATTGCTGATATTCGTAGCAATATTTGTCGTATTGGTCGCGATATTGGTTGTATTAGTGGTAATGCTCTCTGTGTTAATTTGCACATTTTCACTAATTTCAATCGTGCCTTGTCTGATAGAAGCAATCGCACCATCAATATTGCTTTCACCCGTTCCACCAATGTCGCTGTTGGTGAAAGTACCATCTTCGGCATTGTAAACAATGTCACCACCGATAATACTGCTGATACCAGTTCCTTGGGCATAAAGCTGACCACCATTTATAGCGTCCTGACTTGTCGCCGAAACTTCCCCATTTTGAACGTTGGTAATTTTGGTATCAGCGGCATCAATACCACTTTTTGTGATGCTTGGGCCACCTGCAATGGTCAGTCCATCGTCATTCATGACCGTACCACCAGTGGTTACGCTATTCAAAGTAATATCTGGGTTCAAATCAAAGCTAATGTCATTAGCATTGGTAGGGATGGCTACAGCTTGTAGTGATGGACTACTATCGAAAGCAGCGACATCACTCACTGATTTCCTAGATACCTTGATATTACCGTCTTTACTACTGAGGTCGACGGCATCTCCTTGTTTTACCATCGTAGCGATATCACCTTGAGCGGTGATGCCCCAACCTTGATCCAAGGCAATGGCGACATCTTTTAACTGCCCAACATTGACAGCATCCGTATTTAGCACACCTTCCCCAACGTTGCGAATGGTGTTGCCTCCATTATCTAGACCACGACTACTCAATGAGACCTGCGAAACCATTCTATTCACGCCATTTCCAACGAAGGTAAAGCCTGCATCACTCATGATGCTATTGCCTATCTGTATACTGCCATCATCTCCGAGGTCTAACTGATTATTCAGTTTCACTTGGACGCCAGTCGCAGAAGCGACAGTAGTCAGATTGTTATCTCCTGTGACATTGATGGTATCGCCTAATGCAAATTGCTGATCATTGGCACTATTGCCGTCACCAATTTTGATGCCTTTAGCGATTTCATCATTAGTCATAGTGAGCTGTGCAAAGTTTACGGCATCGGTTGGGGCAATTCCCTTATCAACTTTGATAATTCTATTATTACCATTATCAAGACCTTCGTTGCTTAACGTAATGGTCTGATTAGGACCATCAGTGATGGTGACGCCTGCATTGTTAAGTACCGTGCTTTCCATTCTCACGCTACCGTTTTTACCAAGCATGACATCTTCAGCCAATCTAACATTTAGATTGCCCTCTTCATCAGCGATCACACCGATATTGTTCTCAGTTAACTCTGTCGCGCCTCCTTGGAGTGTCAACGTTTGACCCAACTTGCGATTGACGACAACGGTTGTATCATCTCCTGTGAAGTTCAGTCCTAGGTCCACTGTATTGTTGGTTGCATTTAATTGTCTAACATTGACGGCATCTGTATCTCCCTGACCATCATCTACATTGATGATTCTATTACCGCCATTATCAAGACCTTCACTACTCACACGAACTGTACTATTAGCAAAGCTGGCACTCGTGAAAGTGACATCCTCTTTTGTAGCGATTTTAATACCACCATCCTCAGCAGTGAGAACAATGTTATCTCCTGTTAGGAAATTAGCCGTATTGTCCGTTTGGTTAAGCGTTTTGACATCAACGCCATCTATTTGAGCAACAATGGTCTGCATGGCACTGTCCGCTTTTACCAGACTGGCTTTGCTATCAGCACTTAAATCAACAGCATAATCGGTCGTGTTAGTCGTCTCGTCTTTTTCACCTGCTGTTACTGTGACAGCATCAGAGCCTGCTGAAGCAGTCACACCATCCGCATTAACGGTATAGACATCTTGACCGTTACCACCTGTAGACTTTACAACGTCAGCCACGTTAGTACCTGCAGCGACCTCTGTTTTAGCGGCAGCGGAGGCACTATTGAGCTGACTGACATTGACAGCATCATTTGGGTCTTCACCGTTATCAACATTGACAACCCTTCTATTACCAGCGTTGATACCACCAGATCTTGTTACGCTTGGACCACCGATAATTGTTAAACCATCCATGGTTAGAACAGTACTAGGAATACCTAGTGGACCATTCACAAATACTCCTAAGCCATTAACTGATGTACTAGCCAGTGCATTACCCGTTCTAACACCTAAGCCATCAACGGTAGTACTAGATAATACGTTACCTGTTTTGAGGCCAGAGCGATCAAGTGTCGTTGTATTACCAAGACCGAATGGAGAGCTCGAACCCATTCTTACACTACCGTTATTACCTAGGTCTAAGTTGTTGTTGAGTTCGAACGAGACATCATTGTTGTTTGCTGTTTTGGAGACAGTGATGTTGCTGTTTTTACTATTGAAGTCAACTGATTCGCCAGGTTCTACCGTACTTGCGGTAGCACTATCACCTTGTGCACTAATATCCCAACCTCTATTAGCAGTTTCTGTAACCACTTTTAGCTGAGATACGTTCACTGCATCCGTATCTGCTGAACCACCTGCAACGTTAATGATACGACGTTCGCTTTCAACAGCGCCTACTGAGACGGTGCCGTTATTGGCATCAGCAGCAACGTTGGTTAAGAAAGATGCGCCGCTTTGTACCGCCCCAATAGAGTTTTGACCTAAAGCCACGCTGTTTAGAGCATTTGCACTAGCACCTTTACCGAGTGCTACACCGCCTTGCGCTTTAGCTTGTGCATCAAGACCAATTGCAATGGTGTCTTGAGCCATGGCTTTTGCTTGATAGCCTATCGCAACCGCACGACTTGCAGTTCCGTTTGTGGCTCGTTGACCTATCGCCACTGAATTAACCCCTGCTTTTGCATCTTGACCACCAGCAAAGCCGTTGAATGAAGACCTTGCGCCTTCACCAATGACTGTTGCGTTTGCGTTTGCAAATGCGTTCTCTCCAACCACGGTAGAGTTATTACCGTTTGCATTGGCATTCGAGCCAACGGCAAGAGCGTCAGTACCTGTTACTGACGTGGTGTATGGCTGTGCACTGCTAGAACGAATCGGGAAATCAATGCCAGCAACGATAGTATCTAACGCTTTTAATTGAGATACGTTTACTGCATCACTGTTTTGAGTACCTGCTGCGACATTAACAATTTGGCGAGTACCATTAGTAGAGCTACCAACAGAAACTGCACCAAGATCTGTACTATTAGTTGCTGTAATAACTGCTTTGTCTATGACACTAGCACTTGATGGAGCAAACCCAAGCGCACCACCTGCAACGTTAGCTACAGATTGTGATCCTAGCGCCACGCCATCTTGAGTATTAGACTGAGCGCCAGCACCCAGTGCCAAGGCCCCTTTTTCAGTAGCAGAGGCAGCCACACCGAACGCTGATGACGCGGTTGCAGCAGCATTCGCATGCGTACCTATTGCAGTTGCAAGATGACCCGCCGTACGAGCTTTGACACCAATTGCTATGGAAGCTGCCCCGCCCGATTCAGTATTTCCTGTATATGGGTCGCTTGCATCCAGTAGATCTCGACCCGCATATTCATTAAAAGCCGTATTGACTGTACCACTGTTTAGATCAGTGCTAGTGATACTACCGTCGATATTGTATATTGATGCTAAGTTTAGGTCATCGCCACCGATGGCAATAGAAGAGCCGCCTCTTGAAACGACATTCGCACCAATAGCAATAGACTGCTCGCCACTTGCCAACGTTTGCTGTCCAGATTCCGAGCTACCAATAGCAATAGTTTGACTGCCTGTTGCCTTTGCATTGCCACCCATGGCCATAGCGTTATAACCTGTTGCGCCATCGTTGTTGGCATTGCCAATAGCTTCAGAGTCAACACTATAATATTTAGTCTTGTTATCCTTGACTATATTAACTAGCCTATATAGCTGCGAGCCATTAACTGCATCTTTACTCCCTGCCATCACAGCACCATTGGATACATTGGTGATTTTATTATTACCATTGTTTAAGCCACTACTGCTCAAAGTGACACTATTGGCTGGATTTATGGCTGTAATCTTAATGCCAGAGTTATCGACTAAGGTATCACCCGTTTTGAGACTACCATCAGCCCCCAAGTCGACATTTTCATCGAGCTTTATCGTTAGCGACTTATCATGTCTATTGGCAGTCACGCTAATATTTTTGGTATTTGGATCACCAATGACCGTTTCTCCACCCTGCACCGTTAGTGTTTGATGAAGGAATGAATTGGTATGTATTCTAGGTGTTGGATCGTCTCCAACAAAGTAGGTACCCAATGCATTTGCCTGCATGCCAAAGCCAGCAGCTAGTAGCCCAAGCGCTATAGTGCTCAGACGTAACGTATGGATAACGGACAGGTTAGACGTTGTGTTGATGGTAGCGTTAGAGCTAACGCTAGATTTGGAAGATTTGCCACGTCCCTTCGCGTATTCACCAACAGCGGTAAAACAACTTAAGGCTTCATTCCAGATGACTTTATAGATACGGTTCATGATGCGTACTCCCTTACAGACTTGTCAGATTTAAAAAATCAGAGATAAGATCCATGTCAGAGAGACGATGTGACAAAATAAAACGGGTTATAAGCTTATAATAACGAGACCTTGTTCAAATAATAGTTGTAGTAGTCTTTAAGGAATAAGACGTTCTGTTTTGTATAATCTTTATCACTCTCTGTATATATTAGTATTACCGAATATATACAGAGAGACAATGCCGTTCATCCGTGTTTTGATACCGTTCGTCATTTATATTCATATAAACGAATATAATTACTTTTAATTTGTGTCTATTTATAATAAATTACGTCGGTTTTAAAAAGAGTCAGCTTTTATCTACTACTAAACATGCGCTTATACACATTAAAAATACATGATAAGCGCATATTGGTTACATAAATTATTTCTGCATTATTTATCTTTTTATCTGCTAGGTAGCACTATTTGAACCACTAACCCTTGAATACCATCTTGCCGATTATGAGCATTGATATATCCTTTATGAGCCATGACTACAGCGTGAACAATAGCCAATCCAAGACCATAGCCGCCAGTGTCACGATGCCGAGCAGTATCGAGCCGCACAAAGGGATGAAAAATACGTTCTAAGTCTTTGTCTGCGACACCGCCGCCTTCGTCTGTTATATTAATTTGAACAGCTGGTGCCTTATTGTCCATTTGTATTGCTTTGATTTCCGCAATCACTGTCGAACCCGCTGCCGTGTGCATAAAAGCATTGCGAATGACATTTTCAAGTGCACTATACAACTGCTCTGCATTACCTTGAACTGTCCAAAATCCTTCCAAACTATCTAGCGCTGAGGCTTCATGCGGTTGCCATTGCCAATGCACGTCTTTATGTTGAAATTCAAAGCAGACATCCTCTCCGATATTACTAATAGTGTCGGATATATCGACTGCCTCACTCTCCAAATTATCGACGGTATATTGCTGCATTTGTAGAGACTGAATATGAATGATTTGCTCAATTAGCTCATTCATTCGTGTAGATTCTTTATCGATACGGTCCAGATAACGATTGGCATTGGGCGCAAAGTCTCGAGTCAGCTCAGTCGCTACATCCAGACGAGCAAGTGGCGAACGCAGCTCATGTGAGATATCACTGAGCATTTGCTTACGTGCCAGCTCACTGTCAACCAGTCTGGTCGAGAGATGGGCAACGTCTTTGGCAAGTAGCCCCAACTCATCATCGCCCATCTTGGACAGTTCTGGGTTGGCTTGATAATTACCATCGATCATACGGTGTACGGTATTTTGTACACGGCCAATCCGCTGAGTTAGCGTACGACTGAGCCATATGCAGACCAATACACTAAAGATAACGATCAATAGCAAACGTATTGGAAAATTACCGTGCTGTAGCTCAACTACGTCCGAAAAACGTAGGTGCGGACGCAACTGTATGATAATTGACTGACCATCAGGTAATTCAACAGACATATCAGCCAGTTCAGGACGAGTATCGATATCAGCTACTGCTGCACTACTTGCTGTTCTTGACTTTAGGAATTTTTGCCAAAAAGACGGCTCAATTTTCGGTATTTCATTGTCGTGTTCACGAAGTCTATTGTCAGCATTGCGACCTTCTAGACCATAAACGCTATTCTCTACTCTAGGTGGCCTAGGTGGTATTTGCTGCAACGGTTGTATCGCACGATCCATTAGCCGCCGACCACTTTGCAACTGTCCTTGCGCACGATCGTCTTGGTCACGGTAACGCGGGAATACAATAGCGCCCTGCTCATCATAGACTCTGATTTGATTCATCAGCTGTCGGTCTTGACGATACATCTGCCTGACAGAGTCTACATCACCAGCCCGTAGCGCCGCGACCATCTCTTCACGCTTTATCAATAGACTATCGATTTGTACGTCCATACGAGAGGTCAGCTCTTTTTCAGCCAGCCAGCGCTCTACCACGATAGACAATACAGAGGTGATTAAAATCGTCAGTAATAAGCTCAGAAACAGACGCCAAAACAAGGTAATGCGCACCTTAAACTTAGGTGCTTTTTTGAGGGTCTGCTCAGAAGCTTTCATCGATATGTCCGTCATTACAGCACCAGTTGATAACCTTTGCCACGCACCGCTTTTATTGGTTCATCGTGGAAAGGTTGAAGTTTTTTGCGTAAGCGAGATACATGTACATCGAGACTACGGTCGAAGGGCTGCAATTCGCGTTGCAGGACATTTTCTGACAGCCATGCTTTACTCACCACCTCCCCTTTTTGCTTGAGCAGAGCCACGAGCAGATCAAACTCTGTACCAGTGACTTGTAGCGTTACCCCATCTATCTGACAGGCGCGTTGGTTTTGATCGAGATGCAAACGACTCTCTGGCAACGGAGTATGCTCTGATGCGGTCGTATTGGTACGTTTAATCACTGCATTGATACGAGCCAGCAGCTCTCGAGGGTTACAAGGTTTGGTGATATAGTCATCGGCACCAAGCTCTAGACCAATAATACGATCAATCTCCTCCCCTTTCGCCGTTAACATAATGACAGGAATATCAATAATATTTGGTAATTGGCGCAAGACACTTAATCCATCTAATTTTGGCATCATAATATCGAGTACGAGTAAATCATAAACCGTATCTTCGTGTGCTACTGCCTTGAGTCGTTGTATGACTGCTGCACCATCATGCACGCAGTCACAGCGAATGCCATGATTGTCCAAGTACTCTTGCAATAACTGAGTCAACTCTTCGTCGTCATCGCCTATCAGGATATTTGGCATGCTTCTCTCCTTTAATTTTTATTTATCTCTATTTACTCAATCCAATCACTCTATAGTAATCATGACGCAATAAATCCGCGTACAAGTGTCATTGTGATATGGTTAGCGAAATTGCCGCCGTGGCATTTTTATTGTCGGTAGACTGTAGTTAACCATATTATCAGGCAAGCACTTGCCAATTCACCAGAAACGTTACCTTTCTTAATACTTCATAAATGTTCGTAACCTTTAACTGTCGTAATATACTCCTATCAACAGCAAGTATTGCATTTCTAAGATGGCTGACCATAACGAGCGATAACGTTCAACAGATGGTACTTGCAAGATAAAAATTTAGTGCTTATGAAATCAAACTCAATGTAATCAAGGATATTATGATGAAAAAATTACTATTAGGCTCAGTATTAGCAGCGTCTAGCATATTTACAGTAACGGCTTGCACCAGCGTTAACGCAACCACTGATACAACGCCAACTGCACAAATGCAAAAGAACCACAAAGATGGTGCGATGAGAGGCCCAATGTCAAAACTGGATCTAACAGCGACACAGCAAGCGCAAATCAAAGCCATCATGCAAAACAAACGTGGCGATCGCACTGCTGACCGTGCAGAACATCAAGCAGAACGCGCGCAAATGGATCAGCAAATACAAGCACTGACCAATGCCAGCACTTTGAATACTGCTGCTTTGAACCGTCTGGCTGATCAACGTGCGGCAAAAGAAAAGCAACGCTTTATCGAACGTGTACAAACACAACACGCCATCGCTCAAGTGTTGACTGCTGAGCAACGTGCAAAACTTGCACAAATGAAAGAAGATAGAAAAGGTGACGACGAAGGCCGTCGTGGTCCAGACCATCGTGAGCAACGTGGTGATCGTGCACAGCAAGGTATGTAATAAACCACTCCGGAAAAGTGTTATTTTACCCAGCTGTATACGTATAAACTAAAAAAGCGCGCCGTTAATAGGTGCGCTTTTTTTAGTGCAAAATTATCCTGTTCAAAAACTAATAATGCTTTCTATTTACTCATTAATACTCTAATAAGTTACTCAACCGAACCAATACGCTCTCTGACCATCGGCAACATGTTAAAGACCATCTTACCTACTGCCGTGCCATTACCATCTTGGTAGTATTGCAGCAGCTCTGGAGCATACTTTCGTAAATCAATGCTATTGCTAGCGTTCGGCATCTGCACATTACTTGGTAAGTTAGGAAACGCCAAGTCCTTAGTGCTGATAGCAGAATACTGCTGCAACACATCTATCCTCATGCCCTTATTACTATTCGCTTCGCTAGTATTGTCCAACTGACGACGTAAGTGCTCCCATTTGAGTTGACCACTTTTATCAAACCCGTACAGTTCCTGTACTTCTGTATTGGCAACGGCCTCACCTGTCGTGGCTTCCTCATTCATTTGATCTTCTATCATAGCCAGTATTTTTTGTACAATAGACTTACTGGTAAATGCCTTTGGATTTTGAATCGACTCAAACGCTGTCATCGGTTCGGGTTCTTGTACCAACTCTGGGTATTTTTCACTGATCCGATCGTAGAAAATCTGCATATATTTCTGTTGCGACGCTTGATAATCCCCAAAGCTTTGTACTCGGCGAATGATTTGATCGCTTGGTAGCATAGCCGATAACTGGTGCGCAGGCAGTTTTGGCGATATTGAAGCAAGTGAGTTAGGGGCAACATAATTAAACTGGCTGACAGGAGCCGCATCATAAGTCGCATCTAACGCTGCAAAGTGGCTTTTGATGACTTCACCACCAAATCCTTTAGGCAATGTACCATCATCAATAGCTATTTTTAACCACTTGTTTTGCCATTTTGTACCGAGTTTATCGTCCAACAATTCTGAGTTTAGAATCGCAAAATTATCTGCCCATAGGTAAATATCACCGTTTTTAAAATCCATATAAATAGGCTGGTTGATACTGCTGTGATGATTACGTGCTTGGTATTGCGCACTAGCGAGCATCGTAGCCTTGCCTGCCATCGGTTGATAGATCCCTTGAGAGTCGATAGAGAGCGGCTTCAGTAGGTACTCATCTAATAACTGTGCTTTCTTCCTATCTAACGGTCTTTGTTTATCTTCATAATTATCAAATAGCGCTTGATAATCTGGTACTACTTTTACATCGCTATCGTATTGATGGTCATCCCATGCATGATAGGCATCTACGCACTCAAAATACGACTGCCTTATGCTGTCACGCTTAGTATCGTAATCCACCGCTAAGACATCTTTGTTTTGCTGTTCGGCTTGCAGAATTAGAGCGGCATACGCTTGGTCATGTGCCTCTTCGCAATGTTCGTCTACATAGACTGATGCTGCCATTTTCTCCGTACCAGTATTAGTATCGGCATCGGCATCTGCATCTGCATCTGCATCTGTAAATTGTTGGTTATTGCCAATTTCAAGATTGCTATGATAGCTAAATGACTGACGACGCTGTTTTTGTAGTGCTGTTTCTAGTGTCTTTTTGGCAATGCTAGGTGCTTGTTTTACAGCCGCCGTGTTGGACTGGCCCAAACTGGTAGACTGGCAACCTGTTATCAACAGTGCCCCTGTCAAAAATGCGCTGGTGACTAACAGATTGTTTTTAGTCTTACATGGCAGACGTTGTGCAATGGTGTGATGTACTATTTTCATTTTTTATCCTTAATAGATATGAGCGTAAATGCAATGCGATGATGTCATTTGATTTCTATTTTTCATTCATATCATCTTGAGCATCGTCAACTCGGCTCTCATCGACAGCGTCTGTGCCATTGTCGTTATCGTTACCATACTCATCAGTGCCATATTCATTACTGCTATAAGCACCCTCGTTACCGCTATCTTGATAGTCGTAGCGTGCATAGCGGGCCGTTTGTAATCTGTCTTTTTTCTCGCGCTGCGTAGCTATCCATGCATTGCCATCGATAGGAGGCATAGCGTCTGGACCAAAAGACTCTGTAAGCAATGGTGTCAAGGCATGACGGTTGAAGCTGGCTTTATCGTAACGCACTTGGTTTAGCATGGTTGTGGTCGACCCCATCAAATCACCACCGATATTGACACGTTGCTGCTTGGCCAGCAGTCGATCTGAGCTGTCTAAGTAATAGTAGTTGATTTGATTAAACGAGATAGGACCGATAGCTTCGATCAGCTGCAATAGCGAACCGACATCCGCGCTTTGATAGCCTTTATTGTATAACTGCACTTTAGCAAGTGCTGTCTTTAGTGCGGCACCATCAGGATATTTATCTGGATTGGCATCTACGTATTCTTGCAGTGATTTCGTTACATATTTAAGGGTCTTACCGATCATCTCACCGCTTTGCTGACTACCGAAATAGACTTTTACGGCGCGAGTCGCACCGACTTCTTTGGCAAACGCATCACCACTGATATCGACTGCGCTAAAATGCTCAGGCGCCAGCTCAGCCATGCTGCTCTGTATCGCATTGAGCACCGCATCGTAGAGCACCGCTGGTGGCAACTGTGCCGTGACACTTTCAGGCAAACCAAAGCTCACCGTGTGCGAGGTCATCTGTGCTGGCAATGGCGTATTCTCAGGGTTAACAAGTGCAACAATCGGCATAATGGCCGATGGATCTACTACGACACTGCTATTATTAAAATCAAATGCTAACGGTATCTGTATCGATGAGCTAATCGTTGGTGTGGCGTAGTCGTAGCTATAGACACTTTGTAGTTGGCGCTGCTTGGGACGGTATTGACTGACGCTATTAAACGTTAAATGCTCATACTGATAAGCATTGGATGCAGCTATTTGCTCAGGAGTGCGGTGGAACATATCAAGTATATTGCCAATCATGCCTGTAGATGACATTGGTAGGCTGCCACGATTTACCGTCTCTGTCTTAGCTTGCTGTTTTGCCATTTGCATGGCTTCATATTTTGCAGCCATTGACTTGGGACTTAACCCTGACATCCCTGAGAGCCTACCTTCAGTACCGCTACTGTATTCATCATAATTATCATAGTCCTCACTACTGTAATCATCGCTACTATAGTCATCTGCTGTATCGTAAGCATAATCGTTATCGCTGCTAGCATCACTGATCGTCGGCTCATTCTCCCCTGCTTCCGCCAATATAGCAGCAATGGCTCTTCTCTCTGCTTCAGCTTCTGCTCTAGACTTATCATAGTCACTAGGATAGTCGGACTCTATCGAATCTTTCGCATCATCATAATCGTAGTTAATACCCTCTACCACACAGACTTTATAAGCGTCATCATCTTCGTTTTCATTGCATTTATTCGACTCTACACCTACCGCTGCTAATTCTGCTCTAGCCTCAGCTTGCGCCTCATCATCGCTACTATCATACATACCCTCAGGCTGATACGCATAGGTTTCTATGATCGTTCTAAGCAAGCTACTAGATCCTGCATCGATACTATCTGGGTCAATGAATGGTGCTGAGCGATAGTTGGCTGTGGCGACTGCGACATGCTCGGTCGCCAAGTGCTGACGAATGGCTGCTAGCAAGTGTGATTTGGCTTGGTTTTCGGTGCTTGGATACTTCTCTTGATCAAACAGCTGCTCATAACGCGCGGCCTGAGCATTTTGACTAGCAGTAAAGGCTTGACCCTGACGTTGGCTCTGCGCGGCATCTGCGATACTAAAGTCCATCATGGTACTAGAGACGCTGCTATTCGACGACAGATTGGAAGCTGAGCTGGCTGGAGTTGATTGGCAACCTGCGAGTACAAGTGAAGCACTACCAACTAGCAGTGCGATAGAAGTCAATTTACTGGTTGGATATAGATGACCATTGTTATTTTTACCATTATAGTTTTTATGATCAGTGCTAGATAAATAAGTGGGCGCAGTCTCAGAGTAGCGCTGTCGATTGCGGTTATTAATATGGTGTGATGACATAGTAATCTCTTTGTATGAATAGACAGTCGATAATGAGTGTACAGTGGTACCGTTATTTATATCACAAGACGTTACAATTTAGTAATATTAGCGAATATTTTTAAAGAATTTCTTCATTGATAAATAATTTTCTCTGCATAACAGCTGTCTTATCATTAGCTTCATTTACTTGAAAATTAGCTTCATTTATTTGAAATACAGCTGATACAGCTGAACGCTATAAAAGCGTACACCACAAAAGATAATAAACAACTTTCTACTATTTCATATTTTCGTTACTATTTAGGCTTATCTATTTCCTAACTCTATTCTCTCCACTCGCGTAAAAAGGACTTTGCGATGTCACAGTTATTATCTCGCCACCATCGAACCGCTCAGCAACGTAAACCAAAAATTAATACCTTACTCAAATCTAGCGTCGTGCTCATTACAAGTACGCTACTGCTATCTATATCCACACAGGCTGTAGAGCCAACGAACTCAACAAGTAACGCCACGGTCAACAATACATCAATCAATACCAGTGCTATAAACTTGGCCATCATGGCTGATAGTCCAACGGTACTCTCTGAAACCAAGCGCATCACGCGAGCAAAGACCAATACACTTAGCACCGAATCGAACAATGCTAACAATGCTAATAGTGACCAAGCCATCTATTCTGAAGACGCCATTCATCATCCAGTTTGGGCAAAGAACGGCATGGTCGCTACCCAAGAAGCGCTTGCCTCTGACATTGGTTTACAGATTCTAAAGGACGGCGGTAATGCGGTAGATGCTGGCGTTGCAGTGGGTTTTGCCCTAGCAGTAACCTTGCCGCGCGCAGGTAATATCGGTGGTGGTGGTTTTATGATGATTTATGATGCCAAACAAGGCAAAACGGTGGCGCTTGATTACCGTGAAAAAGCACCAAGTAGCGCCTCACGCGATATGTACCTTGATAAAGAAGGCAATGCTGTCAGCGACTTATCTCGCTATCATGGCTTGGCCGTTGGCGTGCCAGGGACAGTAGCAGGACTACTAAAAGCGCTAGAAGAGCATGGTACGATGAGCCGCGAGCAAGTTATGGCACCAGCGATAGCACTGGCTGAAAACGGTATAGAAGTCACCGCTGGCTTGTCCGAGTCACTCACGGCGTTGAGTGATCGCTTACAGAAATGGCCAAGTACTAAAAAAGTGTTTTTTAAGCCTGATGGCAGCGCTTATCAGCCAGGTGAACGTTTAAAGCAGCCTGAGCTTGCGCGTTCGTTAAAGCGGATTGCGGTACAGGGTACCGATGGGTTTTATAAGGGTGAGACCGCTCAAAAACTGGTCAAAGCAGTCAACGAAGCAGGCGGTAGCATGAGCCTGCAAGATTTGGCCAATTATCAAGCCATTGCTCGCGAACCTGTCAAAGGCGACTACCGTGGCTATGAGATTGTTTCTATGCCGCCGCCCTCCTCTGGTGGTATTCACATCGTGCAGATTTTGAATATATTAGAAGGCTATCCGCTCAAAGACTACGGACAAAACAGCGCACAGACTATTCACTTAATGGCAGAAGCAATGCAGTTAGCGTATGCAGATCGAGCTGAGTATCTGGGAGATGCCGACTTTATCGATGTACCTGCCAGCGGCTTAACCTCACAAGCCTATGCAGACAAACTGCGTACGTTGATTGATCCCAATAAAGCCACGCCAGCAGCGACTATCAAAGCGAACAATCCTCTGCCCTATGAGAGTGATCAGACCACACACTTCTCTATCGTTGATAAAGACGGTAATGCGATAGCCAATACTTATACGTTGAATTTCTCTTATGGTACTGGTCTCGTTGCGGACGGTACAGGCATTTTGCTCAATAATGAAATGGATGATTTTTCTGCCAAACCTGGCGTACCAAATGGCTACGGTTTACTTGGTGGCGACGCTAATGCTGTGGAAGCCAATAAGCGTCCACTGTCTTCTATGAGTCCGACACTCGTATTCAAAGACAGCAAACCTTACATCGTTACTGGTAGCCCAGGTGGTAGCCGTATCATCACGACTGTCACTCAGATTATATCCAACGTCATCGACCATGATATGAATATCGCTGAAGCAACGCATGCGCCGCGTATCCACGATCAATGGTTACCTGATGAAATTCGAGTAGAAAAAGCACTGAATATCGACACAGTGAAAAAGCTCGAATCAATGGGTCATACGGTCAGTCCAAAATCTGCAATGGGATCTACACAATCGATCATGCTCACACCAAACGGTGTTTATGGATCGTCTGATCCACGTATTGTCGATGCGGCAGTGGTTGGTTATTAAACAAACTGACTTTAATTATCAATTACATAGCCCTCTATACCTCGTTGTATTGAGGGCTTTTTGCTGTTGTCTATAACCGAGTTTTTATACCTTAATGACTTAACTTACGCAGATTAAACCCTTTGAACCTGTGGCTGTCTGCGGCAAATAATGCTATTATTGACGACCCCATTTAAAACGTATCAATATGGCTATCGAGGTCTTGTCGGCCTCTAGATATCAGCGTAATTGATTGATAGTAATCAATTATTTTATCGCTAGCTTATTTCTTTGATCGTACCAGTAAGAGTCTTCTATGGCATTTGTACACCTTGGCATTCACAGCGAATATTCCATCACCGATTCTATCGTGCGTATTAAACCGCTGGTAAAAGCTGCTGCGGCTGACAATCAGCGAGCGTTGGCATTGACCGATTTGTCCAATTTATATGCCACGGTGAAATTTTATCGTGCCTGCTTAGGTGCGGGTATCAAGCCTATTATTGGCAGTGAAGTCATCATGGATAATGAAGACACACGCCTTACCTTACTTGCGATGAATAACGAAGGGTATCAAAACATTACCCGTATCGTATCGCTCGGGTTTACCGAAGGTCGCGCTGATCCTATCAATCATGGTACCCCGGTTATTAAGCGCAGTCATATCTTAGAGCATGCAGCAGGTGTGATTGTACTGCTCACAGAAAAGTCAGACGTGGGTCAAGCATTGGTCGGCTCGATGCCAGAAAAAGCCGATGAACTACTTACTGAGTGGCAGGCACAGTTTGACGATCGTTTATACTTTGCGATCAAGCGTACCAATCGCTCAGGCGAAGATGCTTTTATTAGAGCAGCCATCCATTCAGGTGCCAAACACAACATTCCTATCATTGCGCATAATGACGTGCGTTTCTTAGAGCAAGATGATTTTGATGCTCATGAAGCCCGCGTGTGTATTGCAGGCTCTTATGTCCTTGCTGATCCAAATCGCCCACAGACTTACTCAGATGAGCAGTATCTAAAAACACAAGCTCAGATGGAGCAATTATTTGCTGATATTCCGCAGGTCATTGACAATACCTTGCGCCTCGCTACACGCTGCAATGTCACCTTAACGCTTGGTATTAACGTCCTACCTGATTTTCCTGTGCCTGCAGGCGAAACGATTGAGTCGTTTTTCCGTGCCGAGTCACAACGCGGTCTTGAGCAGCGCTTAGACAAGCTGTTTCCTGTCGAAGCACGTACGGACAATTGGAACGATTTCCGTCAGAGATACGATGAACGCCTCGCATATGAGTTGGATATTATTCTATCCATGGGCTTCCCCGGTTATTTCCTAATCGTCATGGACTTTATCCGCTGGGCAAAAGCCAATGGTGTGCCAGTAGGCCCTGGACGTGGTTCTGGTGCAGGTTCGTTGGTTGCCTATGCACTAAACATTACCGACCTTGACCCGATTCATTACGATCTACTATTCGAGCGCTTCTTGAACCCTGAGCGTGTATCGATGCCCGATTTCGATATCGACTTTTGTATCGAAGGTCGTGACCGCGTTATTGATTATGTCGCGCAAACCTATGGTCGTGATGCCGTCTCACAGATTATTACCTTTGGTACTATGGCCGCAAAAGCGGTTGTGCGTGATGTGGCACGCGTACAAAGCAAATCGTATTTTTTGGCCAATAAAATATCCAAGCTGATTCCAAAAACGCCTGGCATCACACTGAGCCAAGCGCTTGAGCAAGAACCACAACTCAAAGACTTGATCTCTAATCCTGATAATATGGATTATGAAGATGCCATTGAGATTTGGGAGATGGCGATTAAGCTGGAAGGCGTCTGCCGAAATGTCGGTAAACATGCTGGTGGTGTATTGATTGCTCCGCACAAGATCACTGACTTTAGCGCCATTTACTGTGATGATGAAGGTCACCGTGTCAGCCAGTTTGATAAAGACGATGTAGAAGCTGTCGGTTTGGTGAAGTTTGACTTTTTGGGTCTACGCAACTTAACCGTTATCAACGCAGCGGTTGAAAATATCAATTTACGCCGTGCAAAAGAAAACGTACCTGCCTTAGTTTTAGAGGATTTGCCGTTAGATGACAGCAAAGCCTATAAGCTGCTGCAAGATGCCAAAACCACGGCGGTCTTTCAGCTAGAAAGTATGGGCATGAAAAAGTATTTGGCCAAACTGCAACCGACCAATATCGAAGATGTCATCGCCATGTGTGCGCTGTATCGTCCCGGCCCACTCGATGCAGGTATGGTAGAGATGTATATCGACCGTAAGCATGGTCGCGAGGAAGTCATTTATGACCATCCCAATCTTGAGCCGATTTTAGAAAACACCAATGGCGTTATTGTCTATCAAGAACAGGTGATGCAAATCTCGCAGGTGATGGCAGGCTATAGTTTGGGCGGTGCTGATATGCTACGCCGTGCGATGGGTAAAAAGAAACCTGAAGAGATGGCCAAGCAGCGCGATATTTTTGTCACTGGTGCCACCTCACAAGGCATTGATGAAGTCACGTCAGGCGGTGTATTTGACTTGATGGAAAAGTTCGCAGGTTACGGTTTTAACCGCTCGCATTCTGCGGCTTATGGCGTATTGGCTTATCAAACGGCCTACCTAAAGCAATACTACCCTGCCGAATTTATGGCAGCGGTCTTAACTTCAGATATGAACAACACCGACAACGTCGTGTTCTTTATCAATGACTGCCGTGAAAACTTTGGGTTAACCGTAGTCAATCCTTCGGTCAATCGTAGTGAGTGGCATTTCGTTGCCGATACTCCAACCAATATCATCTATGGTCTTGGCGCAATCAAAGGCGTGGGTGAAGGCGCGGTAGAGTCTATCGTAGATGCACGTCGCACGGATGGTCCTTTTAAGGACTTGTATGACTTCTGCCGCCGTGTGGACATCAAAAAAGTCAATAAACGCACACTAGAAGCATTGGTTAGCGCTGGCTGTTTTGATGACTTTGCCGCCACGCTACGACCTGACTTGCCAGCCGATGAAGCTTACGAGATTCGCGGTGCCTTAATGAGTCAATTGCCAAGCGCCGTACAAGCCGCTGAGCAAGACCGTCAAAACCGCGAAATCGGTATGATGGATTTGTTTGGTGAAATGGACGGTGTGGTCGCAGCGCCGCCGTTAGTCATGACGCCAGAACTCATCTGGGGTGACAAACACCGCCTAAAAGCCGAAAAAAACACCTTGGGACTGTACTTAACGGGACATCCAATCAATGAGTATTTGGATGAGCTCAAACGCTATACCTCTGGTGCGCGTCTCGACAAGTTGACCGATACTGGCTATAACGGTAGCTGTTATTTCTCGGGGCTTATTATAGATATTGCCAACTTTGGTAATCGCAACGTGATTACTTTGGATGATGGTACATCGAGACTCGAGGTCAGCTGCTACGCTGAGCGTTTTAATCGTGTCAAAGAGCAGTTGAAAATCGATGAAGTCGTCATCATCAAAGGCAGCATCCGTGAGCGCGATGGACGTTTGTTTGCACGTCTTGATAGTGCCATGAGTATGGTAGATGCCAGACTACGTTGGCTCAAAAAAATCAGTATCAAAGTTCATGGTAGTGATATTAATCTGCTCACACGTCTACAGCCGTTACTTAAATCAGCCCAAGCTGACATTATTCCTGAGCCGCGTCTGGCATATAACCAAGAGCAAGACGAGCAAAGTAGCAGCGGTAGTAACGTCTACGACCCTGCAATGGGTGGTAGCTTGTATGATGAGAACGGTAATGACTTATTGGCATTAGAGAGCGACATGAATCATGACGCGGCCAATCAAAACGGTATGTCAGCCAGTTATGCCAATAATGCCCTGAGTAATACTGACGCTTCTATCAATGATAACTGTCTGCCACTTGGACTAAGCATTTATGAGGTCTATGGCATCGCAAATGTTGGACTGTCTGAACACTGGCGCGTTTACCCAAATGACGATAACTTGCAGACATTAAAGACTTTGGTCAGTGAAGAGAACTTACATTTTCATTACAGCTAAGACGTACATTACGTTTTAAAAATTCATTATAGTAATCTTATTGCTTTAACTTTTATAAATTGGACAACCACGATGGATGACACTACAAATAATAATATGCTCGGACAAACTGATGAAGAAATCATCAATCATGAACAGTTCGAGGACATGCGTGACCTGCTCGAAGAAGACTTTGTTGATTTGATACAAGTATATTTTTCTGATAGTAAGCAAAGAGTTGCAGCGCTGCGAATTGCCCATCAAAAAGACGATAACGCCAATGGCTTCGAAACTGCTCATGCTTTAAAAGGCGCCAGCGCCAACTTAGGTACGACTCAATTAGTCCGTCTTAGCAGCCAGTTACAAGAATACTGCCGTGAGCGCCGGATTAATGAGCAAGCCGTCCTGATCGAAGAGATTGCCATTGCATTACACCGTGCTGAACAAGAAATCAATCAGAGACTGGGACAATAATGAGTAACGACGCTTCATTAGCCGTATCATCACATACAGTAAGCGACTACCTTGATTGCCTACAAGTAGTCATGGTTAATACGACTTTGCCTGCCAATATTGGTTCGGCTGCCCGTGCAATGCATACCATGGGCTTGTCTCGCTTAACGGTGGTTGATCCCAAATTACCGATTGACGAAACCAGTGTGTCTCATGCAGCGGGTGGCAGTGAATTATTATCCTCATCTTTGATTACACCCACTTTAGAATCTGCTATTTCAGACTGTCAGTTGGTATTTGCCGCTAGCAGTCGTAGCCGTCATATGCCGCGCCCTGTCGTGACACCTACGCAAGCCGCTAAGATTATGTTTGACTTTATCGATGCACAGGCAGCGTTAAGTGCAGACGATAGTAATGTTGATACCTCATCTGCTGCTACTTCTAACAAACCAAATATTGCTATATTGTTTGGACGTGAAGACCGTGGATTGACCAATGAAGAATTGGCTTATGCTGATTATCACGTTCAAATCGATGCCAATCCTGCTTACCCTGTGCTAAATGTTGCATCAGCGGTGCAAGTCATCGCCAGCTTTATTTTTGCTTATGCTCAAACGCATACTCAGACAGCTGATAGTTTAGATTCGGATGCAAGCACAGACGCCCAATCGATAATCAATGTGAATTTGCGTCAGCAATGGGATGAGCCTGCTATTAATCAGCAGCAGCTGCAACAGCTCACTCAGCGCACCACTGACCTTATGGTACAGCGTGGCCTAGCAAATAACGAACATCTAAAGTCATTGCCATCACGCTTGTCTAGACTTGGGTCACGCCTACAGCTTGATCAAAAAGAATATCAGCTATTAAGCGCTTTGATTGCCAAACTATCGAAAGACTAAAACAAGCCGTAGTTTATAAGCTTGCCTTTGTTTGACAGCTTTTTACTATATTTTGCGGTATAAAGCTGTTATAACTTGCAGAAGCTTAGCGAAAATATATATTCCTGATTATCCGAACTTTATGACCACAGATTAGAGACATCGCTGTTTTCGCAACGACACTCTACCGACGAATAGATAGGACGCTTTATGTCATTGCCATCCAAATTATTCAAATCGCTTATTACTATCAAAAACGATTTGAAAGAAGATATTGATGCAGTATTCACCCGAGATCCTGCGGCGCGTAATAGTCTGGAAGTGATCCTAACTTATCCGGGCATACATGCGCTTGTTTTGCATCGCGGTGCACACTGTCTTTGGAACAATGAACAAAAACTAGCGGCACGCGTGATTTCCTACGGCTCGCGCATCATGACAGGTATCGAAATTCACCCTGCTGCCAAGATTGGTAGACGCTTTTTTATCGATCATGGTGTCGGCGTCGTCATCGGTGAGACTGCTGAGATCGGCAACGATGTGACGCTATACCATGGTGTTACTTTGGGCGGTGTGTCTTGGAATAATGGCAAGCGTCACCCAACGCTAGAAGACGGTGTAACGGTCGGTGCTGGTGCAAAAGTTTTGGGACCATTTACAGTCGGTAAAAACGCTAAAATCGGCTCGAATGCAGTGGTAGTCAAACCAGTACCAGCAGGCGCCACAATGGTCGGCAGTGCCGCGCGTATGATCTCAGATCATCACGATGAAAAAGGCAACCCAATCGCGACAAAAGTACAAGACGCTAAGCAACAAGAAAAAGTTGCGCAAGCTGGCGAGAACAGCGATCAAACTAACGACACTACCCCTACTGCCAAACGTACCAATACTTTCCGTGCTTATGGTATCGACCCTTATTCACAAGACCCAGTCGCAGAAGCATTTGCTAAAATGCTCGAACACATTCAACAGTCAGAGAATCGCCTCGATCAACTACAGTCAGCGATGTGTGATATTGATCCTAATTTTTGCAAAAAAGAATATGACAAGCTTTGTCTAGAAGATTTAGATGTGATTGGTCGTGCTGATGTAGATGATGTCAATAATGAGAAAAATCGCTAAGACAGTCGTTAAATGTAGGCAGTACTATTGCCGTATAGAGTGATAACAAATGCTTATATAGATTTTAGTAGAGAAACAATAGAGTCAAAGTAGTCTTAGATAAAATCTACCATGTCCGCATACATGGTAGATTAACTTTTTTGATTTTCTAGCAAATTTCGACTTAGCAAATCGTTGCTTTTCATCTCAGAGTAATCTGCACGAGCTAATAAAGCATGATAAAAGATATCTTTTATTGACTGTGACATAGTAAGTTTCCTGATAATTAAGAAGTTTAATTTAACGTAAATAGTGATTTTTCGGGGGTTAATACATAATCTTTTTCCATGCTTTCTACAATTTCACCCGTGCCGCGTTGCCCATTTTCATTCCAATTCCAAAACCAGACATTGCCATCATTTGTGACCACAGCATATGATAAGTACCCATAAACTATTTGGTCTGGATCAATATTTTGCATTATTAAAAAAGGTTTATTATATGTATACGCTGAAATAGAGTTTTTATTCTTCCCAAACCCGTATTTACTCAAAGTATATAAGTCACCTTGAGAAGTTACAGCAGCATGTATTCCAATATTTACAACCTTATGTAAATATGGATTTTTTTCTGGCATTTTAATATCTTCAGAATCTGATAAGGCTAGGTTAGCAGAGCTATTGCTTCCCCAGTTCCATACGCTTCCATCTTCAAGAACTGCCATTGCGCTTGTAGAGGTTACTGAGAAATCGATAGTTTTTTTAGGTAATGCGACTTTAGCAGCAGGATGATATTCTATTTCAGGTTCTTGTGATTGATAGAGAAGACGTCCTAACGCACGTTCTGATTTTCCTGTAGAGTACAACTCGCCTTTTTTATCTAACGCTAATAGAACTCCATTTCTAAATTCAATACGGATTATATCTGAAAGATTAGGAACTTTAGTTGGGATAATAAGTTGCTTTGGGATTTCATTAACCCAACCACCTTCATTACTGCCTAATACATAGACTTCACCGTTATTAGTTAAGAATATGGAGTCCATTTCACCAGCAGCGATATCTACAACATTCTCAATCCCTTTAATCTGTCTCAATTCTTCAATAAAGATGTCACCATCACTAGGGTCTATCTCTCCATGAGAGTTACTACCCCAACCCCACACTGTGCCATCTTTTCGTAGTAGTAACATATGACCAGCACCTGACACAGCCACCGCATCATTGACACCCTCGACTTGCCTAGGCGTTGGATCTTGTCCTGTCTTGGTATCACGCAGTAGACCATCTGTACCCCATGTCCAAAGCGTACCATCGTCTTTTACCCCTGCGCTCCATGAGCTGGTCATGGCTAAGCGCTTGGGCTCAATATTAATCTCAAGTGGAGTTTCTAGTGGCTCGTCTGGCATATTTGCCACAGGGTAGTTATCTTTGGTAAGAGATTGAAGATGCTCGGAAGGCGTTTTATCGCAGGCAGACAAAGTAGACATCATGAGTATGATTGCTAAACTCATGATTATTTTTTTATTCAAAAAGTTCATTGGTTTTTGAATAGGTAGTAGTATCTTGAAGATTACATCGTCACTTATACTAACAATTGCTTAGATAATCGCATAGTTTTTATTAGATTTTTGTCTAGTAAACTGATGGGTTAAGGCAGAGTGAGTACTGAACAACGGTAGTTTTAGATGAAAAGATATAATGGTGATTAAGATACGGCTACTTATTAGCCAAACTATAGCTTAGTTAAAATCAATTCTTTAACTCCCGCTTCCTCATGCGCTTTAAATGGATAACGATCGGCCATGACAATCCAATCAAACACTGATTTAAATTTCGGTTTTTTGCTTAGGCTATTTTCTATATTAGCCAACTTGACCATCAAAATATCAATGTCCATCGTCACTCGCCGTACTTGATTTGGCTCAGTCTGTCGACACCTATTACAATCGCCTTCAAGAGTTTTGAAGGTTTTCTGTAGTTGTTGTAGGCGCATCGGTGTGGTCAGTACTAGATGGACACATTGATTGGTATAGTCAGGTTTTGGCTGGTCTAAAGTCGCGGTAAAATCAGGATTTTGGAAGGCCGTAGACAATTGCACTGCACCTAGCGCTGCCAAGCGCTGCCGAGCAAGCGGGAGATACTTGTCGGCTTGATAATTACTACCTAATGCTAACACTACCTCTACTACAGGCTGTGCTTGCACAGTCTCAGGTGCGCATTGTGTTAGCATTTCCAAATTCAAATCCACTGACGTTTTATGCATCATCAGCTTGGCTGACGTTAACTTCTTTGGCAGCTTCTTTAGTAGTTAGCTCGTTAGTTGATGCTGGCGCATAGCGCGTTATTTGCACCCCTACCGCATCAGCTTGGGCAATAGCGGTAGGCTTAGCAATGCTCAACGTTATTTTTTGACAGTCATATTTTGCGAATACCTTATCAGAGATCTGACCAGCCAAATGCTCAAGCAGCTTTGCTTGAATCTCTTTGCACCACTCGCTCACATCATCGCAGACTTCTTTATAGCTCAGCGCATCGCTGACATCATCTGACACAGTCGCACGGCTAATATCCGTTTCAAGCACGATATCAATGAGTAATGGCTGAGTGATAGCACGCTCCCAATCATAAACACCAATTACTGCCTCAACTTTTAGACCTTTTATAAATACAACATCAGACTGAGTATGAAACATGCTTTCATCCTTGTTTGCTAATTTTTTCCGTATTATTAATATTTACTTAACCGATTTTAGCGCTTCTTCACGTAGGCGCGCCGCTTTTAACACTTTACTTGGACGATGGCGCCACAGATCGATGCTAAATAATAGCAGACCTAACCAAATCAGACCAAATACTGCCAAACGTTGTGAATCGAACGGTTCTTTATAATAGAACACCGCCAAAAAGAAAATGAAGGTCGGCGTCAGATAATTCATGAAGCTCAGAATACTGTATGCAACGAGCTTGGTAGATTTATTGAATAATAAAAGTGGTATTAGCGTAATCGGACCTGCGATCATCAGTAGCCAAATGTTTGAGCTAAACCAAAAGCTCAGTTGGTGGCTTGCCACATCAGACTGCCAAAACCACCAAAGACATAACGGTACTAGCATTGCAGTCTCGACAAACATGGCATCGACAGCAGTCAATGGCGTTTGTCGTTGAATCGTCCCGTAAGTACTAAAACTAAATGCCAAAATCAATGATATCCACGGCAGACTACCAAGCATCACCACTTGAATGATGACAGACAACAGTGCAAATCCAATAGCGACCCACTGTAAAGGACGCAAACGCTCTTTGAATAAAATCATCGATAGCGCAACACCTACCAATGGCCCGATAAAGTAACCCAAACTGGCCTCAAGGATACGGTCTTGATTAACCGCCCATACATAGGTCAGCCAGTTGGTTGCGATAATTAACCCAGAGACCAGTGATAGCGCGATCCATCTTGGGTTTTGCTTGAGCGTTTCTATCCATCCCCAGCGTTTGGTAGCCACTAACACAATCAATAGGCAACAAAACGTCCAAGTGATACGGTGACCTATGATCTCCGTCGCATCATAATCAGATAGCTGCTTGAAGTATAACGGAAATCCACCCCAAATAAAGAACGCGATAAGCGCAGTAATAATGCCGCGTCTGGTTGTGGTGATTGGGGCAACGGGTTTTTTGATGACATTTTGGGTAGTCATAATATAGGACAACTTTTTAGAGCAAAGCGCACTCTCACCTAATTCTAATTATTATTGTCAATCGAATCGTGAGAGTGCAGGGTTACTACAGTGAGATTATAAGGTAAAAAGCAATGTACTCATGCCAATAGTGACATGAGTACATTGCTAACGATGTTAGATTAAATCTTTAAGAGTTAACGGTAGCTTAGCGACTTACTCAGCACCAGTATCCACTTGGATAGATATACCAATTTGGTTGGCAAGCTCAGCAAATCCCGGGAAACTGGTATTAACCGTTTCAACCCCTTCAATGGTAATTTGCTGGGATGCACGCAGACTGGCAACAGAGAAGCTCATTGCAATACGGTGATCATGATGCGAGACAATATGACCGCCACCAAAGACAGGTTGGTCATTGTTGACTTCACCGCTTTCAGTAGCGGCGCCTTTGCCTTCGATAATCAGACCATCATCAGTTACAGTACAATCAATACCAAGCGTATGTAATCCTTCTGCCATCACAGCGATACGATCTGACTCTTTGACACGCAGCTCCTTGGCACCAGTCAATACCGTACGACCTTGGGCACAGCTGGCTGCGATAAATAGCACAGGGAATTCATCAATCGCCAGTGGTACGAGATGCTCTGGTATTTCAATACCGACTAGGTTTGAGCTGCGAATCGTAATATCAGCAACTGGCTCGCCGCCCACATGTGTTTCATTGCTTAGGCTAATATCTGCATTCATTAATTTTAGAATATCAATGACGCCAGTACGCGTAGGGTTGATACCTACTTGGGTTAAGGTCAGCTCGCTGTCTTGACTGATGGCTGCTGCCACCATAAAAAACGCTGCAGATGAGATATCAGCAGGAACCGCGATATCGCCGCCTGTTAGTGTGCCGCCGCCAGTGACACTGATACGATTGCCTTCTACGGTTACCGGATAACCAAAGGCCGATAGCATACGCTCAGTATGGTCACGGCTGATCTCAGGCTGTGTGACCGTTGTCGTACCCTCGGCCCATAGACCTGCTAGTAGCAAACAAGACTTTACCTGAGCTGAAGCAACTGGCATATCATACTCAGCACCTTGTAATGGCTTACCAGCTGTATCACGACCAGTGATACTCAGCGGCGCAGTACCACTATGACCAGTGCTTTGGATAACGGCACCCATAGACCGTAACGGTGCCGCCACGCGCTCCATCGGGCGTTTATTCAAGCTAGTATCACCTGTCAGTACGCTATCAAATGATTGTGCTGCCAAAATACCAGATAGCAGGCGCATACTGGTACCAGAGTTACCCATATACAGTGGTGTTTTGCTAGGTTTTAAACCATTCATACCAACACCATGAATGGTCAAATTGCCATTATCAGGGCCTTCGATAGTCACACCCATGTCACGGAATGCTTGTAGCGTTGCTAGCGCATCTTCCCCTTCCAAAAACCCAGTCACATTTGTCACGCCTGTGGCAAGACTGCCGAGCATAACGCTGCGATGCGAGATAGATTTATCACCAGGAATCGCGATGGTGCCAGAAACAGTATTGCTAGGGGTAATATTATAAGAAGCTGACATAGCAGAAGTATCCGTATAAGGGGTGCTGGCTAACATATGGCCGAAATGTCGCCGTGCGGCTTGCGCGCGGCCCAAAAGTCCCATCAGGGCAGTTGAATCTTGATCAATGATAAGCTGGCGCATCGTCTGTAAATAGACACCATACTCATCAAGGGCGCTGACAATCGCGCTTTGGTTGGCAAAAAATATATCATGCCACATTTTAGGGTCACTGGCAGCGATACGCGTGAAATCGCGGAATCCACCAGCGGCATAACGAAACATATCTAAATTGTCATCATGGCTTGCCAATTGCTCAACCAAATTAAAGGCAAGTAAATGTGGCAAATGGCTGGTGTGCGCTAATATGCGGTCATGGTGCTCAGCATCCATTGACATGACATTTGCGCCTACTGATTCCCACAATAGTCGCAACTTTGCAATAGCAGTTGCACTGGTTGTCGGTAGCTCGCAAATAATGACGCTATGATTGACAAATAAACTGGCGCGGCGCGCATGATACCCTGAATTTTCAGCCCCAGCAATTGGATGCGCTGGCACCAATCCTGTCGGCAGCGAGCCGAACATTGCTTTAGCGGCATCAATGATATTGACCTTAGTGCTACAGACATCCGTCATGATGCAATCACTGGCAAGCTGTCCGTTATCTATCGCTTGTTTGATATCAACGAACACTGCTTGAACTGCCTGTACTGGCACTGCAATAATGATTAAATCACTGCCAGCGATGACGTCTTGTAAGTTTGCACTACCTGCATCTAGCAGACCATGCTCGATGGCTTCTGTGATACTTGGTGCATGTCTATCGACTGCTACCAGACGCGCGCTTAAGCCATTGTCTTTAATAGCTTGCGCAAAACTGGCACCAATCAGCCCAAGCCCAATCACACAAACTTGTTTGAATATAGGCGGCGTAGTATTTAGAGACGATTGAAGTTTATTATTTTTCTGACTACTCACGGCTTTTCTCGTTGGACACACTAAGACATAGATAGAGCCAGTCTTAGTGTTATAAATTTTAATGGCTAATTAAGAACAATTTTTAAATTACAAAGCACTTATAGATGCGCTTAGTCTTCAGTCAAAATAGAACGCAGAGTATCAATCAAACGCAGATTGTCTTCAGCCACACCTACTGTGATACGTAGCCAGTTAGGCAATCCGTAAGCATCCAACGGACGGACAATAACGCCTTGTTCAAGTAGTGCCTGATGGATAGAGGCAGCAGTTATATCTTCCATCTCAACCTGCACTTCGACCATAATAAAATTGGCATGCGACTTCACAAAACCCAGCCCTAGCGCGTCAAACTGCTTTTCTAACCAACGCATTTGCTCATCGTTTATCAGACGAGTTTTTTCGATAAAGTCTTGATCGGCAAGTGCAGCAGCAGCGGCAGCTAAACCAACACGGCTGACGTTAAATGGCTGACGAATTCGGTTTAGTAAATTCGCCACTGCCACCGAGCTTAGAGCATAACCGACGCGTAAACCTGCCAGCCCATAAGCTTTAGAAAAAGTACGCACAATAATGACATTATCGAACTCATTTAATAGTGCGCGGTTGTTACTCTCAGGACTATACTCGATATAAGCTTCATCTAGTACCACCAAGACTGAGCTTGGCACACTGGCAACGAACTGGCGCAGCTCTTTTTGCTCTAGCTGCGTACCCGTTGGATTATTCGGATTGGCAATAAAAACGATTTTGGTATTCGGATTATCTTGTACCGCTTGGCTCATGGCTTTTAGGTTGTGGCCAAAGCGCTGAGCAGGCACTTCAATGCCCGTGGCACCTTGCATCTTCGCTAGCATAGGATAAACCACAAAAGCATACTGGCTATAGACGATGGCATCATCAGCACCCACAAAGCTGCGTGCTAAAATATCGAGCAAATCATCAGAGCCATTACCTAAGGTAATTTGATTGGCATTGACATCGTTAAAGTCAGCCAGCGCTTGCTTTAGATAGTAACCATTGCCATCAGGATAACGTGACAACTGCCCTAGCTGCTCGGTCACTGCTAGCGTCACTCGTGGGGAGCATCCCATTGGATTCTCATTGCTAGCCAGCTTGACCACATCTGAGACACCATACTCACGTGTCAGCTCCTCAATTGGCTTACCGGTTTGATAAGGTGCCAATGCCAAAATACTGTCGTAAGCTGGCGTTAACGGCGATAGATCTGACGCGGTCAATTGAGTAGTCTGCATGGTTTATCCTTAGATGGTATCTATAAATGCTTTTTTTGAATACTATCTGCAAAAGCTAAGACCCATCTATTATGTATGAATACCAGTGAATAAGCCTATAGTTATCTATAGGTAGTCGCCTATAGGACAGCTTTTGGATATGAGCCCAATATGCGCAAATCTTTGACCAATGGACGAATATCATTGATGGCAGCGCTAACGTTTGGATCATTAACATGACCATTCATATCGATAAAGAATACGTATGCCCACTTGTTAGGACGCTCAGGACGCGTCTCAATACTGGTCATCGATACGCCATGATATGACAAAGGTTTCAAGATTTCGATCAGTGCGCCTGCTTTATCGTGAGCGGAGACGACGATAGAAGTTTTGTCTTGACCAGATGGCGCAATCGCCTCATGACCGATAATAAGGAAGCGTGTGGTGTTACTTGGATTGTCTTCAATATTTGAGTAGAGCTTATGTAAGCCATACTCTGCAACAGCGACATCACCTGCAATCGCAGCTGAATGCCATTCGTTTTTAAGGCGGCGAGCAGCTTCACCATTGCTTGATACTGCCACACGTTCGACATTAGGGAAGTTTACATCTAGCCAATGACGGCACTGAGCAAGCGACTGCTGGTGTGAATAAATACGGCTCAAGCCATCAATCTTAGTATGCTCAGCAACTAAGAAGTTTTGATGAATTGGCAGTTCAACTTCGCCAATGATTTTCAAAGTAGAAGATAAGAAACCATCTAGAGTATGGTTGACGACGCCTTCTGAAGAGTTTTCAACAGGGACCACGCCATACATCGCTGTACCCGCTTCGACTTCGCGGAACACATCAGTAATGGTTGTCATTGGCACAGTATCAGCGGCTTTACCAAAGTGCTTGAGCGCAGCGGCATGCGTAAAGGTGCCGACAGGGCCCAAGAAGGAAATACGCTGCGGCGCTTCTAAATCCAAGCATACTGACATGATTTCACGAAACAAGCGCGCCATTTTTTCATCAGCAATGGGACCTGCATTACGCTCCATGACAGCTTTTAGTACCTGTGCTTCACGTTCAGGGCGGTAAAAGATAGGATTGCTATTGTCATCAGCAGCGGTATGATTTTTCTTTACCATGGCTACTTGCTGAGCCAACTTTGCACGGTTGTTGATTAACGTTTGGATCTCACAGTCTACTGCGTCAATATTTTGGCGAATATTGTCTAAAAACTCTTTTTCAGTTGCGGTATCGCTAGCGCCTGTAGTGGTTTGATTTAGATTATCCATTGTTTGCTCTGGTGACTGCTCGCTCATTACCGCCCATCCTTTTTAGATTTTATCGCTGTTAGATATTACTATTATTTAAATATTGCTATTACATTGCTATAACTTAGGTAGCTCTATTGCCAAATCTGACTGTTTGCTGTTTTTAGTTAAAGGCTGATGATAGAAACTATGTTCAAAATCAACCTCAAAACAGTCTATCAAAAACACCTTATATTGCTAGTGCCATTTGGCGTTAATGCTATATTTACTGCCAAATACAGCAGCTTGATACATAGCCGGCTCTACTATAGCAAAAACTAAGGTCAGTGCCCATGCGTAAATGCGTATAAATATACCAACTGTTATTAATATTAGCACAGTTGAGCCAGATAACAGTGACGCATAGCATAACTATGAGGCAACACCTGCCCAAAACTGTGTTACAGTTCCAGTTCAGCTCCCTACCCTGTTATATATAAGAGGAGCATCATATGATTAATAAAAAAAAGGATACCTGATGAGCGCATTACAACAGCTACGCACTATGACCACGATTGTTGCTGATACTGGTGACCTTGCCGCTATTGCCCGTTTAAAACCTATCGATGCAACCACCAACCCAAGCCTTATTACCAAGGCTCTGATTCATCCTGACAACCAAGGCATGTTGTCAGAGACCATGAGCCGTCACAATGGTGACGTGGATGCCGTGATCGATGCGCTGACCATTCAGGTTGGCTGCGATATTTTAGAGCTGATCGAAGGCCGAGTCTCTACTGAAGTGGACGCTCGCTTATCTTATGATACTCAAGCGACGATAGATAAGGCACTGGCCTTTATTGATGCTTATCAAAAAGCAGGCGTCGATTCAGAGCGAGTATTGATCAAAATGGCGGCAACTTGGCAAGGTATCGAGGCGGCGCGCTATCTTGAGACTCAAAATATCCACTGCAACCTGACCCTACTGTTTGGACAACACCAAGCGATTGCCTGTGCAGATGCTGGTGTGACCCTGATATCACCTTTCGTTGGCCGTATTCTAGATTGGCAAAAACGCCAACAAAGCCGTCAAAACGTACCAGCTTCTGATGACATGGGCGTACAGTCAGTCAAGCTCATTTATCAGTATTACAAACAGCACGGTTACGAGACGCAAGTAATGGGCGCCAGTTTCCGCTCTACCGAGCAGATTTTGGCATTGGCAGGTTGTGACTTGTTGACGATAGCTCCCAACCTCATTGATGAGTTGGCAGCCATGGATACCGAGGTAACTCGCCAACTGTCTCCGAGTATGTCGATGGATATGAAGGCGATGACTCAGGTAAGCTTAACGCACGAAGAGTTTAGTGCTGCGTATCAGCAAGACAAGGTTACACAGGACTTGTTACCTAAGGGTATTGATGGCTTTATCGGGGCGCGTGACGAGCTGGCCAAGACATTAGCAGACATTCGCGGACAATAATAGCCACACGACAGAGCACGACGGATACTGAGCTGGCACAAAAGATATTTGCCTACTAATAGTAAGTTGGCTATCATTACCTACTTCAAATGACAAGAAGCAAGGCTTATATGAAACGGCTATCAATATTATTGGCAGGCAGTGCTTTAGCGATCAGCGCCCAGGCAGTCAACTGGGTAGAGGTGTCCGAGAGCAGCTCTGGATCAATTTTTAGTATAGATTTGGATTCTATTGAAAGCTCTGACATCAGTATCATAGATGAAAAAGACGTCGAAAATATCACGGTATCTATCCTTAGAACCTATCCTAAAGACAAAGATGCCGATACAGATGATTCGAAGGAAGAAAAAAACAGTATTGACCATAGTGAGCAACAACTACTCATTTCATGCAAAGATGCCAGTTACTATAGACGAGCCTTTGTTAACTACGATGCTGAAGGCAAAGTAACCAAGTCATGGCAGTCAGAAAAACCAATATTGACCACAAAAGATTTTAAAGTCACCACCCCAAAGACAGTCGGTCGTACGGTGATAGAGCAGTCTTGTAAGGACTACGAACAAGACGAAGAGCAATAAATACAGCCTACTTAACACAATACTAAAAAACATCAATACAGTATCGAAAAAGCGCCCTGACATAGTATCAGGGCGCTTTTTATTTGGAGAATCGTTTAACTATATCAACAATACAACCTGTCTAGTAGTCAAAGAAACTGCCATTCATTTTAAGCTTTGAGTACCGTATAGACAGGTACTGGGAACTCGCCATGCAAGTCGACCAAGTCCAGTAACACTAACGCACCGACCACAGTATGGTCAGCCGATTGACACAGCTCGTAAGCGGTAGTCAACGTACCACCAGTCGCCAAGATATCATCGACCAATAGTACGCGCTCAGGCGGTAGATTGTTTTGCATCTCAAGCGTGTCTTTACCATATTCCAGTGCATAGGCTTTGTTGGCAACCGGTGGCGGCAGCTTACCTGGTTTACGTAGTAAGATCATGCCTTTGCCCAGACGACCTGCTAGCATACTGGCAAATACAAAACCGCGCGCTTCTACCGCACCCAGACAATCTACCTCGTCCATAAGCCCTTCTGGCAATGCAGCAAGTAGCGCATCGATAACAGCGTCAATATGACTGCGCAGTAATGGGGTAATGTCATAAAAATCAATGCCAGCTTTTGGAAAGTCTGGTACTGTGCGAATAATCTGCCAAAACGGATGGTCAGTATTGAGCATATGAGACGTCTCATTGTTGGTGGCGGATGTGGCGGCGGCATTGGTACTCATGATGACCCTTAGCTTATGTATTTAGATGGTTTAGTTAGTTTAGATAAGACAACAACTGGATGATATATCAGCGATAAATGCTAAGCATTACTGTGAATTTAGCGGCGATTATTATAGCATAATTGGTTTTCGTATGGCGGGCTGGCGTCCAGTCTCGTTATTAAGCGCTAATAAGGTAACGTATGTGATTGACTTGATAAAAGAAAAGTCATCTCAATATACAAGTGTAAACTTAACTATGAAAATTGCGGTTATATGCTAAACTACGTGCGTTTTTGCAGTCTAATATAATAGCTGTAATATTAAAAATGAGCGTTTATAGCACGCTGTAACTGTAATACTGGTAATGATCGATAGGACTATTTATGAAACGTTATGAATGTATTGTCTGCGGCTGGATATATGATGAGGCGCTTGGCTGCCCAGAAGAAGGTATCGCACCTGGCACTAAGTGGGAAGACATCCCTGATGACTGGACTTGCCCTGAGTGCGGTGTCGGTAAGCTTGATTTTGAGATGCTTGAGCTGTAGTAGATGACCCTCTAATTAGGACACTTCATGACAAAATCAAATGACATCAATAGTGCCAAATTGCCTGAAACGCTAGATAACAATCTAGAAGATCATCTGAATAACTACCCTACTCCTGAGTGGCGCAAGTTTGGGGAGCATCAATGGCGCGACTCTGACTTGAGTAAGCACCTTCGTCAAGCAATGATTGACATCGGTGATGGTATTGAGTTGTGTGTCGAAGCTGGCGGTAATCCCAACAATCCGCCGCTGCTGATGATCATGGGGCTAGGCTCACAAATGATATTTTGGCCAGACAATTTTATTAAGCGCTTTATCGATGCTGGTTTTTTTGTGATTCGTTTTGATAATCGTGATATCGGCTTGTCTTCTAAAGTGCAGATAGAAGGCTTGCCACGTATTAGCCAGCTCAAAATGATGGTACGTCTACAGACAGGGCTGTCTAACAAAAGCACGCAGGTTGCTTATAACTTGACGGACATGGCTGAAGACACCGCACGTCTAATTAAAGCACTCAAGCTCGGTAAGACACATCTGATTGGGGCTTCAATGGGCGGTATGATTGCACAAATCGTGGCGGCACGTTATCCAAGCTTAGTGCAGCGAATGGCGCTTATGTTCACCACGACTAATCGTGCGTTTTTGAAGCCGCCCAAGCCTAAACAGCTATATACCCTTATCAATCGTCCAGAGAGCCACTCTGAGCGTGATATCGTGCGTCATAGCGTTTGGTTTATGAAGACCGTTGGTACACCAGGTCATGTGAATGTGCGTATGGTCCGTGAAATCGCCAAGATTCGCTATCAGCGCAATTTTCACCCGCTTGGTACAGTACAGCAGCTCAATGCTATCTTGGCATCAGGCTCTATCAGTCGGTTTAGTAAGCAAGTCAAAGCACCAACGATTGTATTACATGGTAGCGCTGACGGACTCCTGCCTGCCTCACAGGGCCGAGTCGTTGCCAAGACCATCCCTAATGCTACGTTCCATCTCATCGAAGGCATGGCACACGATATTCCAGAGTATTATCAGCCTTATATGGTTGACTTAATCAGTAATCACTTATCGAGCAACTAGCTGTAGAAGACTAAGCCTTGTCTTCGATTCAATCGATAGTCATCTAAGTGAGCTAAAAGCATTAGTGTTAAAAAAAGAGTGTAAAACCTATCGAAAACTCATAGGTTTTACACTCTTTTTTATTGCCTATTTAATCCTAGGGCGTGTCCTCAATTCAATCGATAGTTATCTAAATGGGTTAAAAATGGCTAAATCTTGCCAAACAGCGTCAAATAGCTGGTTAATATCTCGATATTATCTGCGCTATTTTCCTTGTTTGACTGCGATTTATCTCATTTTTATCACCACTCTTAAAACGAGGACACGCCCTAGTAATTGCATCAATCACAAGCGACACCAGCCCCTTCCTTATCTATACACATTTTATTCCCATTCTTTAGGTTACCAATCCACGCCTTACCACCTGTAAATACAAAGGATGGTTTGCCCTGATAGCTATCGTTAGCGTTCACACCACTATTAGCAAAGCGAAAAGGAATCACCAGCTCACCGCCTAAATTGACAAAGCCCCACTCTTCACCGATACGCACGCCAGCATATTCCTCAGAAAACGGACGCACTTCATCAAATGAGTACGTAATCATCGTGACATTATTGTCATCGACGAAACCCCATTTGCCATCTTGCTGACGCGATTGAAGCGTCGTAAAACGCGCTGGTACAGACTGTAATGCTGTGCTAGATTTTTCGTTAGAAGAAGTAGGTTTATTCACTGCCTGAGTGTTATTCTGGGCATTCGGATCACTCGCCGCATTGCCGTTTTTATCCACCCAACTGGTTGCACGACCTTTACGTACACGCGCCACCCCATTACGATAATTGTCGATATCATCAATCACTGCAGAAAACGAGACAACAGTACTATTAGCTGTGTTAATCACACCATAGTTACCCTCTTTTTTTACCACGATACGCCCATCCGATACAGGCCGCGCCCAACCTTGACTCTCTGTCAATATATCGTACATGGCAGGCACGACTTCGCGGCCCTGCATATTAAGATAACCAACGCGACTGTTGCGCAGTACAGGCAACAGACCGCCCGATAGCTTATCGGCATCGACTTTTTGATAACGTGACAAATCCACGACTCGTTTGCCTTTTTTATCGATTAACGCCACCGGCGCACCAAAGTCTTTAATCGCCAAAAAATAATTACTACTGGCCGTGCAGGAGACGTTTTTGTAATAACTTTTTGGGATTTTACAACTAGCCGCATGTGCGCTAGGCATTAAAAACAATGCGCTAGATAGCATCGTCACGACGACACTGTATTGCGATATTTTTGGTAGCAAACCAGACAGTGTATGTGGCTGTTTTTTTGATAGCAATCGTTGAAGCATAAATAAACCTAGACAAATAATATAGATTGTTTGGTATAACAAATCAGACGTTAAGTACATTATATCGTCAATCTACTATACATGTGTTGCAGCGTTAATGTCGCTTAAAGTGCTACACACATATCCTCCGTGCAGAAATATCACTTGCATACATTATGCGCTTTCATACTCCTACGAATCGGCGCCCTGATACAAATATTTTGATATAAATACTATTGCCCAACTGTCATAAGTCTATTGCGAAAAACGCAGCCATATCAAACACTTTGATTATTTATTTACGTCTAACATGCTCAATAATTTTCCGCATAGCGATAGTATCTGTATTCACCGTAATAAATTGTGGTTTTACCATTTCATTTTGCACTTAAAACTACGACAATATGGCTCTATGTCAACATAAGTTCTGACATGATGCAATGATAATAAGAGTGCTGTTATTCAAAGTGCTGTTATTCAAATACTGTTATAAGGACAAATTATGGCTATTGCTTCAACGCGATCTGCACCTATTGGCTTAGTCATTGGTTGTATCATTTTTGGATTGGGCAGCTTAATTGTCGCTCACGTCGATATTGGTGGTTGGGCCATGTCGTTTTGGCGATTGGCTGTTTCTGGTATTGTATTTGCGGCATTGGCTAAGATAATGGGCCAACGAATGCCCAAATCAAGACGGGCTATTTTTTATGCGCTATTATCAGGAGCGTTTTTAGGATTAGATTTGGCGCTGTGGCATGAGAGTATTTATGCGGTTGGGCCTGGTATTTCGACGCTGCTTAATAGTCTGCAAATATTTTTCTTGGCCGCGATTGGGTTTATGTATTTCAATGAGCGTCAGTCTATCGTACAGCTTATTAGTTTGTTTTTAGCCATGATAGGCGTGGCAATGATAGGTAGCCCTGAATTCGCACACAACACCGCTGCGACTTGGGGCTTTGTCACTGGTATTGTATCGGGTGCCATGCTAGCGGCTTCGATGACATTTATCCGCAAAACGCACGACACTGAACCGACGCCTATATTTATGCTAATGCAGCTGATCAGTATCGGCGGCGTCTTAGCCATGATTATACCGATGTTTGTATTTGACACAGGTAATATCCTACCCAATACATGGTCTGAGATTGGCTGGGTACTTATCTATGGTACGGTGATGCAGTGTCTGGCATGGGGATTGATTGCCTACTCTATTCCTAAGCTATCTCTGGCACTGACTGGGCTGCTATTGTTGACTGAACCTATTGCAGCCCTTGTCATTGATTATAGTTGGCTGGACAAGCCGATTAACACTTTGCAGTGGAGTGGCGCACTATTAACGATGTTTGCTATTTACTTAGGCTCTTTAAAACCAAAGCCACGCGCCCTTCGTCGCTATCGTTTTTTTTCAAGATTTTATAAGCGAGATTATAAGTAATATTGATTTTTTCAATACTGTTGCTCAACACTGCCATACAAAAAAGCGCCCATGATATCGATAGCATGGGCGCTTTTTGTTAGATGAGATATGCTTTGACCACCTTTAGCTGACAGACTCAAACTTCAATTTCATAAGCATTACTTATTTAGTTTCAGAACTTTGGTTAAACAAGGCATTTAACACGATAGCAGCTAAAGTAGCAGTACCGATACCGCCTAAATCAAAGCCACCTAAATGCAAGCTAAAGTTACCAGTACCCATAATGACCGTCACTGCCGCGATGATTAGATTGCTGTTTTTACTAAAATCAATATGGCTATCGATCCAGATTTTTATCCCAGCAACCGTGATAAGACCAAAGACAACAATAGAAGCACCGCCCAATAGAGCCGCTGGGATGGTCTGAATGATCGCACCAAACTTTGGTGACAGTCCCAATATGATAGCAACCAATCCTGCTACGACAAATATCGTCGTGCTATATACTTTGGTAACCGCCATGACACCGATGTTTTCAGCATAAGTAGTAACACCTGTACCACCAAATCCTGCTGAAAAAGTCGTGGCTAAACCGTCCGCCAAAAATGCTCGACCCATATAAGGGGTCACACGAGCCTTAGTCATGCCCTCTACTGCTTTAAAATGCCCTAGGTTTTCAGCAACCAAAATAAAGGCCACAGGTGCAATTAAGATAATAGCACTCAGCTCAAAACGAGGCGTATGAATGCTTGGTAGTCCAAACCATGAAGCGGCAGCTACTGTACTAAAATCAATCGCTGTACCAAAGCCTAAAATATTGGTCATGACAAAATAAGCAACATACGACAGAACCAGACCGACGAGTAGCAACAGACGACGCAACATACCGCGAGTAAATACTGCCACACCACTAATGAGCAGTACGGTCAAAGTGGCCATCCAAGCATCAAACTGATTGGCAGACACGCCTTGAATGGTCACTGGCGCCAAGTTAAGACCGATAATCATGACAATCGCACCCGTCACAATAGGCGGCATCAAACGCTCAATCCAACCTGTACCCGTCTTCATCACTAGCAGACCAATCAATGCATAAATAATACCACAGGCCATAATACCGCCTAGCGCAACATTTAGATTGTCATTGAACCCTGCGCCTGCATAAGCGGTCACCGCGATGACTGGACCAATAAAAGCAAAGCTTGATCCCAAGTAGCTCGGCATGCGCCCACCGGTAATCATAAAAAACATTACCGTACAGATACCGGACATCAAGATAGCTAAGTTAGGATCAAACCCCATCAATAAAGGTGCAAGCACGGTTGCACCAAACATCGCAAATGTATGCTGTATACCGAGCAATACGCTTTTTGACGGAGGTAAATAGTCGTTGATACCGACTGGATCACGATCCAAGTCGCCCTTATAAGGACGCCATGTCGGAAACCAACGGCCATTTTCAAAATCTGGATTGTGCGGATAATTGATAGCAGCTGAATCAATGCCTGCAGACTCCAAGGCATTTTGAGTCGATAGATCTTGAGCGCTATTGTCTGACGCTGATGAAGGGTCTTTTTGAGATGGCATGCGCGCTTGTCCTATGTGAGCTAAGCTAAAGTAATAGGCTAGAATAACTGATAAAATAAGAATATTAATAAATGGACATATTTCTAAGGGCTTGTATAAATAGCAGAACGTTAAGTCTTCCTATCTATAATATGTCATCCCAATTCATGCATTTATGTTGTAATATGACAAACCAAAAGTATTATTTGGTATGATAGCCATATCTTGCTAGATGTATGAATACGGATATGTTTGACTGAAAAATTTAGTCTTTTTTAATCCGTCTTATTTTACGATGATAACCAACTTACAGGATGTTACATAGTTGTTGACTGCGAGCATGATAACGGAGTTTCAAAATAAATAAAAGTTATTATTCAACTGCCCTCAGTGCTCATTTACCTTATAACCTTCATAAATAGTGTCTCGCGCCCACCTATCAATGGTGACTAGGAGCGACGGCTGTCTATTATATTTTTCACAAAAGCGCCCAATGCCATAGATAAAATAGGCTAAAGCGCTTAAAATTTTTGGTGACTTATTATGATCAGTGTTTTTGATTTATTTAAAATCGGCATCGGCCCATCCAGTTCGCATACAGTCGGACCGATGGTCGCTGCAAACTTATTTTTGACCTCGCTAACTGAGCAGATGGAACTGACTGCAATTAAGACCATTGAGATTGAGCTGTATGGTTCTTTGGCGGCGACTGGAAAAGGCCATGCAACAGATACGGCTATATTGTTAGGACTGCTTGGACATACGCCTAGTACGATAGACACACGTATGACCAGTAGCTACCTATCTCCTATCTTCTCTGACAAGATTCTCAATGTATCAGGCACGCATACGATTGCTTTTGATACAGAGCAAGACATCTACTGGTATGACGATACTGTGCTGCCTTATCACCCTAATGCATTGACGCTACGCGCTATCTCAACTGAAGGCGTTCGCTATCAGCAGACTTATTATTCAGTCGGTGGTGGTTTTGTCATTAATGAAGAAGATGCGACTAACCCTGACGAAGATCATGCCAGTCCGACCATCGATAGAGTTCCCTATCCGTTCAATAACGCAGCAGAGCTACTAGAGCAATGTCGTGAGCATGATTTGAACATCAGCGAATTGGTACTGGCAAACGAATGTCACTTCCATACTAAAGAAGAAGTCTTTGCTTATCTAGATAGCATTTGGGAAGTGATGCAAGACTGCGTCAAACAAGGCTGTGAAAATGGCGGTATCTTGCCGGGCGGATTAGATGTAAAGCGCCGTGCCCAAGATTTGCATACGCAGCTGTGTGCTGAAAAAGACCAACCTATCACCAAGACTGATAAGTTAGCCGCTATGGACTGGGTCGATTTGTACGCGCTCGCCGTCAATGAAGAAAACGCCAATGGCGGCAAAGTAGTCACGGCTCCAACCAATGGCGCAGCAGGTATCATTCCTGCCGTACTGCACTACTATCGTGATTTTTTGCCCAACTACAGCCAAGATGGCGTTCGTAAATTTTTGCTAAACGCCACTGCTATCGGTAGCCTTATCAAGCAAAATGCTTCAATCTCTGGTGCTGAAGTCGGTTGCCAAGGTGAGGTTGGTTCTGCGTGTGCAATGGCAGGCTCTGCACTGGCAGAAATCATGAATGGCACACCAGCTAAATGCCTGAATGCAGCAGAGATTGGCATTGAGCACAATCTAGGTCTTACTTGTGATCCTATTGGCGGACTGGTACAAGTGCCTTGTATCGAGCGTAATGCGATGGGCGCAGTCAAGGCAATCAATGCAGCACGCTTAGCCTGTAGAGGCAATGGTCAGCACTTCGTCTCTTTAGATAAAGCGATAGAGACAATGAAGCAAACAGGAGCTGATATGTCTGATAAGTATAAAGAAACAGCACGAGGCGGTCTGGCGATTTATGCTGACAATAGAATCCCTACGGCAACGCGCGGTGTCAGTGTTAATTATAGTCAGTGCTAATCCGACTTCTCGAAAAATAATTTACTAACAATAAACACGTAAAAAGGCCTCTAACGAATTAGAGGCCTTTTTGTCATGTATAACTGCTTTATCGTCTATATATTGCTATCAATATTATTCAGCAGTTTTTGATACCACTTCGTTTAGAATCCATACTGGCTGCACGACATTTGAGCCTTCTGCTGTTACTGCTTCTTGGCGTACATCTAGGACATAACGATAGTTCGGCTCATAGGTAAAGCCCTGAATATTACCGTTTAGCGTAGTGTAGTTTTTCTGATAGGTTTGGCGATACTGCAAGCACTGTGATTCAACCATGCTGCCATCAGTAGCAGTCAAGTCACATACTGCTTTACGCGGTGCAATTTCTACTTCAAAACTCGGGATATTTACTACTTTTACATTCATAGGTTGTCCTTCAACAACCATTGTGCGCTCATCATCCATACTCATCGTAGAGCAACCAGAAAGGGCAAAAGTTGTCATCAATGCTGCAAGTGCTAATTTCTTCATTATTCAATCCTCAGATAATTGTTATTGATTCTTTATTAATAGTTTAGTTACTGGCTTAACTACTAACTTATGGTTGCTTAGATAAAATTATTATTTTGAACACCTTATCTTGCTTTGCTACAAGCTAATAAGGTTGTTTGCTTTTTACTGAAACCAGTATAGGTCGCTAGTCGTCTTACCCTCTATGACTACTTTGTAAATTAACGTCAGCTTTTGCAACTGATGTTAATGAAGCGTATTGAATAGCAGAGTGATTTGCTACTGAGCATATGTTTGACGTTAAAAAGCCAGAACAATATCTGTTCTGGCTCTTATACAACTATACAAATTATGTTTTATTGAAGAGTACTAGCTACGATAATCAGCGTTTATTTTGACATAATCGTATGACAAGTCGCAGGTATATACGGTATCGCTAGCATCACCACGTGCAAGGTCGATATGAATGGTAATCTCAGGTCGGCTCATGACTGTTTTGCCCGCCTCCTCTGTATAGTCAGGTGCAACACCGCCATTTTGACAAATCATTACCTCGTCTAGATACACATCAACTTGCTCTGTATCTAAATTTTCGATACCAGCATAGCCCACTGCTGCTAATATGCGTCCCCAGTTAGCATCACTGGCAAAGAATGCCGTTTTTACTAAAGGTGAATGTGCGACTGCATAAGCCACATCGCAGCATTCTTGCGTGGTTTGACCGCCAGTCACCTTGACCGTCATGAATTTAGTAGCGCCTTCGCCATCACGTACAATCAGTTGTGCCAGACGAACAAACACATCAGCCAATGCATCAAATACAGGCTGATAATGTGGATGCTCTGGACTATCAATCACCTCTGAGCTAGCAGCACCTGTTGCGATTAACACACAACAGTCATTGGTTGAGGTATCGCCATCGACAGTAATGCGGTTGAAAGACTGCTCATTGATAGCGCTTAGCATCTCTTGCAATAAGTCAGCAGCGATATTAGCATCTGTCGCCACATAGCCCAGCATAGTCGCCATATTTGGGCGTATCATTCCTGAGCCTTTAGACATACCAGTGACATGATAGCTAGTACCTGCTACATCAATTTTTTGGCTGGCTAATTTAGGAATGGTATCTGTCGTGCGAATGCCATTAGCAGCGGCTAGCCAGCTATCAGGCGCTAGATTAGCCAATGCATTATCCAGACCTGCGATAACCGCATCACTATTTAACGGCTCACCAATGACACCGGTAGAGAATGGCAATATCGTATTGGTATCTACACCGGCTTTGTCAGCTAATGCTGTACAGATATCAATAGCGCGGCGCTTACCATCAGCGCCCGTACCTGCATTTGCGTTACCTGTATTGGTGACTAAATAGCGCGGACTAACCTTAGCAAAGTGCTCACGCAATACTCGCACTGGCGCTGCACAAAAGGTGTTTTTAGTGGTGACAACCGCAGTAGTAGCTTTGTCAGATATTTCGATAACTACTAGATCATCGCGGTCCTTATAACGGACACCTGCCGCTGTGGCACTGAGTTTAATACCATCGATAGGATAGATAACGTCAGGTACTGATACATTTCCAACAGCCATAATAAAATCCTTATTTTTCAATTTTTATCGTTATTTACGGAATACTAAGTGATAAACACTACAGTCAGTTCAAGACAGTTCAGATCCAAGAAGAACTAGCTGCAGCACTACAATAAGCAGACTGAACAAGCTAATCATCGTATCTAATTGACATGATAATTGACTATATGTAGGTATCACGGTATATAAGTATTACGGTTTCTTTAGGTCAAATGCTGACCAAATCGGTGCATGGTCAGACGGTTTTTCCATAGCACGTAGCTCATAACTGATACCAGCATCGATACATTTATCGATTAAGTCTGAAGTGCATAGGATATGATCAATACGTAACCCGCGCTTAGGTTCATCATTGAAGCCGCGACTGCGATAATCAAACCAGCTGTATAACTCGGTACTCTCTGGATAATGCAGACGGTAAGTATCTGTCAGCTCACGTGACATCAATGCTGAATACCATTCACGCTCTTCTGGCAGAAATGAGGTTTTTCTGTTTTTCAGCCAACGCTTGGCATTAACTTCACCAATACCAATATCGATATCTTCTGGTGCAATATTCATATCACCCATGACGATAATCGAACGACCCTCCGCTTTTAGCGTATCAATATAAGCCATCAAATTGGCATAATAAGCGCGCTTCATTGGAAATTTGGTCGGGTGATCTTGGCTCTCTCCTTGCGGAAAATACCCGTTAAGTACATCTACTTCACGACCTTCAAACTCATAACGTGCATGGATAAAGCGCTTTTGGGCTTCTTCATCTTCGCCAGGAAAGCCCTTTTGTATGAATACAGGTGCAGCTTTGGATAACAGTGCAACGCCGTAATGCCCTTTTTGTCCAAAGTACTCGACGTGGTAGCCTAGACTTTCGATATCGCTAAGCGGAAATTGATCATCATGAACCTTGGTTTCTTGTAGGCCCATGACATCAGGATCGATTACCTCGCGCACTGCCTCGAGCTGATGCTGACGTGCACGGATACCATTGATGTTAAAACTGACAAAACGGGTCATAAACTGTCCTATACTGATTGGTTAGAATATAGCGCTCTATAAATGGGTGAAATATAAACGACTATGATAACAAATGTAAGCGGTTCTAGCGGTTGCATGGCCTGATATCTTGAGCTAGAGTAACTCTATTATAAGCACTATCTATTATTGGTCTATCTGAAACACTTTTATTCAACAATACTTATTAAAAATATCGAGCATCGCTATGACAACAATTAAGCAAAAAAATACGACATCAGCCATGAATGATGACCCCAAACCATTATTTGCTAAAGATTATAACGTCTATATTAACCATACTGATGCTGGCGGTATAGTCTATCACGCCAATCATTTGGTGTTTTTTGAAAACTGCCGACGCGACTGGTTTACTGAGCTTGGCTTAAATGGGTATTTTTTGCAGACTGACAGTGGTGAAGTACAGCATTTTGTCGTGAGTCAGGCGGACTTGCAATACAAAAGAGCCATTCTATTAGATGAGGTAATTAGCGTACGTATTGATAAAGTGGAGCTAAAACCTGCCAGCATCATATTTTATCAAAGTATCTATCGCAATCTACCAAATCATAGTACTAACGAAACAGATGATAGCCAGCTACTAAGCAGTACCAAAATCGTCATTGCCTGCGTACAAAATCTCGTCAAACCAGAGCCAATGAGTAATGACGAGATAGGCAGCGATAAACCAGATACTTCAGCGACAACCCCACCAATGCGTCCTATTCGTGTACCAAAAAAACTGCGCGTTACGATCGAACAGGCTATCTCTGAGCAAGTGCATGGTCAGCAGTAGAGCGCTATGAGCATAGATACGGGTAGAGTGTTGCTTGAATTTGATAACCTATGGGTACATAGCCAACGGACGATAAATGCTCAAAGCATTAAAAATAGCAAAGAAGCCTCGAATAAAATCTCTATGCCGTATAGCATTTATCAAAAATGGGCAAGCAAGCTAACCGCAGACGCTTCACTGGATAAAGAGCCATCAACTCCTGATCGAACGCTAATAAGCGGTGCGAGCGGTATGCTATTGTCAGGGCAAGTCACTGTTTTGACAGGAGCGTCTGGTAGCGGTAAATCAGTACTATTGCGAGTATTGGCAGGATTATTACCAATGAGCAGCGGTACTGTTCGTTTGCACGATGACACGTCGAGTAATGTTTATCACGATATGCATGAGACTGCGCCTATACGGTGGCGCCAGCAGGTCGCCCTACTTGCTCAGCATCCACAACTGTTAGACGGTAGTGTCCTTGAAAACTTACAAATGCCTTATCAATTATATGCTCACCAATCGCAGACTTTTGACATAGACTGGCATGTTGCTCAGCTTGAACACTTAGATAGAAGTGCAGATTTTTTGCAACAGGACGCCAAGCACTTATCTGGTGGCGAGCGCCAACTGGTCAATACATTGCGTCTATTACAACTTAGTCCAAAAGTTCTATTGCTAGACGAGCCAACTGCTGCTTTGGACATTGACACTTCAACACAGCTAGTCAACTTACTCATCAGCTGGTTGCGCGCAGATGCACAGCGCACACTCCTATGGGTGACTCACGACACAAAAGATATTATGCCTTTGGCAAATAGACATTGGCACATGCAAGCCGGTGTGCTCACTGCGGACTCTTGAAGAGCTTTTATCAGAAACATTTAATCAAATGAGTAAGTCTTCGTATAGTTGCTCAGACAATTTAGCACGTTAATAACCTTAACCCTCACCTTGTATTATTACTATAATTACTTTCTAAATAAGCTCATATGAGTGGTACGAATGATATGCAAATATTTCTCACTTATAGTGATATTGCTCTTGCCAGTAGTTTAATTATTATCGTGTTACTCATCTCTTGGCGGTTACGTTTAAAGCTAAGCAAGACCCTTTTAATAGCGGCACTTCGTACGATTATACAGCTTAGCTTTATTGGGCTGATACTGGCGTGGATTTTTGCACGTGAACAATGGTATGAAGTACTACTTATCTTAACGGTCATGACTTTAATTGCAGGAAGTGCGGCCAAAAATCGCGTTAAACGCAGTTATAGAGGATTATTGACAGATACGTTATTGGCAGTCGGTATCTCAGCAATACTAGTAACAGCGATTGCGATTATAGCGATTTTGAATGTTGAGCCTTGGTATACACCGCAATTCATTATTCCTATATTGGGTCTGATATTAGGTAACTCTCTGACTGCCATTTCGTTGACGAGCAATCAATTGATTGAATCCTTTCATGAGCAATCAGGGCGCGTAGAAATGATGCTCAGTCTATCTGCTAAGCCATTCGAAGCCGTCCATGAGCAGATAAAAGCAGCTATCACCAATGGCATGACTCCAACTTTAAACTCTATGCTAGTCGTCGGTATTGTTAGCTTACCAGGCATGATGACGGGTCAAATCCTAGCGGGCGCCGATCCCACTCAAGCCGTACGCTATCAAATAGTCACTATGTTCCTGATATGTGTCAGCAGCACGCTTGGCTGCACTATTAGTGCATTACTCATCTATCGACGTTTCTTTAATAGAAAAGATCAATTCATTTTACCGCAATAATTTTGGCATCTAAACTCCTTTGTATTTTATCAGCTTACCAATATTAATTAACTAATCCTTCTTTTGTCAGCCAGCAAAGTTACTATATTCTTATAAGTTAATATATGTACTGATCAGTATCGCTTACTGTTATTGTTTTAGACTAAATTCATGCTAATGTATTGCTCAAATGTATCGTTTTTTTGATACTTTATTGGTAAGCAGCAGATAAATAGTTTTAGAACGAGCATTGTTTTTTTTACTAAACATTTTATTTGTTTGTTCTATTTAATGCTTTATCTAAATACTCATTAAATAGAATGCTGTTATAGCAGCAAAAAGACTAGCTATTAATCAATAGACAGGGATGCTATTGATTACGGTAGATACCACTTAAGTAAATGGTGGTTTGTACCATTGATAGATTGATAACTACCTTTTCAAAATACTTTAGCCTATATCAAATCGCAAGGATGCTAACTATGATATCGAACAAACCTTGGCTTTCTCAATATCCAGCCGGTGTGCCAAAAACCATTAATCCCGATAGATATAGCAGCATCATGGAGCTGTACGAAGAATGCTTCGATCGCTTCCGTGGACATCCAATGAGCATTTGTATGGGAGTGACTCATACTTATGGTGATATTGATAATGCTTCAATGGCAGTCGCCGCTTGGCTACAGAATCAAGGCTTGCCAAAAGGTAGTGTCGTCGCTCTCATGATGCCAAACGTTCCACAGTATCTGCCCACCATGATTGGAATACTACGTGCAGGCTACGTTTGTACCCCTGTTAACCCACTATATACTGGCCGAGAATTACGCCATCAGCTTAACGACTCAGGTGCCCAGGCAATCTTTGTGGTTGATAACTTTGCCCAAGCGCTTGAGCAAGTTATTGAAGAAACGGCTATCAAACGTGTAATCCTATCGAAGATGGGCGATATGATGGGTTTGAAAGGTATTTTGGTCAATACAATTATTCGTCAGGTCAAACGCTTAGTACCCAAATACAACCTTAACGATCCTAAGTACCATGTCACTAAGTTTCCTGAAGTATTGAAAAAAGGTAAAAACCTACCTTTTCAGCAACCAAAAATGTCTTTGGATCAAAAAGCATTTTTACAATATACAGGCGGTACCACAGGTCTTTCGAAAGGCGCTATTTTGTCACAGCGTAATATCGTAGCAGCAGCGATGCAATCAGAAGCATGGACTCGCCCTATCACGTCAGAAATCAACGAAGTGTATATCAATATGGTGATGGCACTGCCGTTGTATCATATCTTCGCATTTATGTTGAGTTTACTTGGTATGCGTTCAGGCTATACCTTTATACTAGTACCTAATCCACGTGATATTCCTGGATTTGTTAAAACCTTGTCAAAACAGCCGTTCCATATTTTCCCTGCGGTTAATACCCTCTTTAAGGGGCTGCTCGATAATCCTAATTTTAAAGATTTGGACTTTAGCTCTTTACGTATCTCACAAGCTGGTGGTATGGCGGCTACTGAGCAAACTGCGAATCGCTGGTTAGAAGTAACTGGCTGCGCGATGATCGAAGGTTGGGGTATGACAGAAGGCGTTGCAGTCGGCACCGCCAACGTTATTACCAATCGTGAGTTTAACGGTACTATCGGTGTGCCAGCACCTGGCGTAGATGTTATTATTATCGATGAAGACGGCAGGCATGTAGATCTAAACGAAAGGGGCGAGCTATGTATTAAAGGCCCTAACGTAACCTCTGGATATCTGAATAGAGACAGTAGTGCTGATTTTACTAGTGATGGTTATTTCCGCACTGGTGATATCGTCAGCATGGATGACAAGGGTTATATTAAACTGCTAGATCGCAAAAAAGACATGATCTTGGTTTCAGGCTTCAATGTATTTCCAAACGAAATTGAGTCCGTGATGCTTGATTGTGATGGTATTCTTGACTGCGCGGTAATTGGCATTCCTGATAGTCATCAAGGTGAAGCGGTCAAAATATACGTAGTACCTGAAGACAATAATGTTACCAAAGAAGTGATTACAGATTTTGCGTTAGACAATCTAACGGGTTATAAGTGTCCACGTCACATTGAGTTTGTGAGCGACTTACCAAAGAGTAATGTCGGTAAAGTACTGCGTCAAAAATTGCGTGAAAAACACAATGCAGACTACCCTCAAGTATAAATAGAGACAATTTTTAAAAAATTCTAAAAACATGAATTTATTTTTACTAAAGGCATCTTACAGTAATTGTAAGATGCCCTTTTTGTATATTTATTTTCTGTCATTCAAATATAAAATTTCTCTATTATAATTACTACAAATCTACTTTTATATCCAATTATATGACATTTTTTGAATAAATTTCATGTTAATTACTTGATAAGAAAGTAAATTATTTGTCTAGGTATTTTCTGATTATTCAACATATATTGTTTCATTTATCAAATTTAACTGTAAACTATCAAGTTCTTGTATAAGAATAACAGGCACGGTTGTAGTTATGTTAATGTATTGCCAAAATGTGTCACTATACTTTCTGTTATTTTGATCTTATATAATTATGATTCATATCGATTGATTAGCAGCATTACTAGTAGCTATTTTCATTACCAAAACATTAATTGGTTTTTTAATCTGATGAGCTATTTATGCTCTGTGATTAAATCAAACTTTATAAGGGCCCCGTATTTTAGCAGTATGTGAACATATAGGATAGCACTCGACAATTTCTTGCTAACGGAACAGCGATTTAAATTGTTGACATGGATGTGACTACTTTTTTATAGAGCCTTAATTTATTTTAATATTTAAGGACGCTAATCATGACTGTAGATAAACCTTGGCTTGCTCAATACCCAGAAAATGTACCCAAGACGATTAATCCTGATCAGTATGAAAGCCTCATAGAGTTATATGAAGAGTGTTTTAACCGCTTTCGTATGCATCCGATGACTATCTGTATGGGTGTGACGCATACTTATGGTGATGTTGATAACGCTTCACTGGCAGTAGCAGCATGGTTACAAGCTCAAGGTTTACCTAAAGGTAGCGTAGTGGCTCTCATGATGCCGAACGTTCCACAATACCTACCGACTATGATTGGTATTCTGCGTGCAGGTTACGTTTGTACACCTATCAATCCGCTATATACAGGCCGTGAGCTACGTCATCAATTGAACGACTCGGGCGCTCAGGTTATTTTTGTTGTGGATAACTTTGCTCAAGCTTTAGAACAAGTCATTGAAGAAACCAATATCAAACGTATCGTGCTGTCAAAAATGGGCGATATGATGGGTTTAAAAGGTATTTTGGTCAATACAGTCATCCGTCAGGTCAAACGCTTGGTTCCAAAATACAACCTGAACGATCCTAAGTACAATGTCACTAAATTCCCTGAAGTATTAAAAAAGGGAAAAAACCTACCGATTCAAGCACCAAAAACCACCCTACAACAAAAAGCGATCTTGCAATATACAGGTGGTACGACTGGATTATCTAAAGGTGCTATCCTAACACAACGTAATGTCGTTGCTGCTGCTATGCAATCAGAGGCATGGTATCGTCCTGTGACCTCAGGTATCAATGAAGTATATATCAATATGGTTATGGCCTTACCGCTATATCATATTTTTGCCTTCATGCTAAGTCTGCTTGGTATGCGTTCAGGTTATACCTTTATCCTAGTGCCTAATCCGCGCGATATGCCTGGGTTTATTAAAACGTTATCAAAACAACCATTCCACATCTTCCCTGCTGTAAACACTCTATTTAAAGGGTTACTTGACCAACCAAACTTTAAAGACTTAGACTTTAGCTCGCTACGTATCACGCAAGCAGGTGGTATGGCGGCAACCGAGCAAACCGCAGCACGTTGGTTAGAAGTGACTGGTTGCCCCATGGTTGAAGGTTGGGGTATGACGGAAGGTGTGGCTGGCGGTACTGCCAACGTTATCACTGATCGCAAGTTCAACGGTACTATTGGTATACCTGTACCGAGTGTCGATATTATCGTGATTGACGAAAACGGTGAGCGTGTTGGCATGCATCAAGCAGGCGAGATGTGTATCAAAGGTCCAAACGTTATGTCAGGATATTTTAATAAAGACAATAGCAATGACTTTACTCGCGATGGCTACTTCCGCACAGGTGATATCGTTAGCATGGATGAGAAAGGCTACTTTACTCTACTAGATCGTAAGAAAGACATGATCTTAGTTTCAGGCTTCAATGTATTTCCGAATGAAATCGAATCTGTCATGCTTGATTGTGATGGTATCGTCGATTGTGCCGTAATTGGTATTCCTGATGAAAATCAAGGTGAAGCGGTTAAAATTTATATAGTACCTGCTGACAATAACGTCACTAAAGAAGTCATCAAGGAATTCGCACTTGAAAATTTGACTGGTTATAAATGTCCACGTCATATTGAGTTTGTCAGTGAACTACCAAAGAGTAATGTTGGTAAAGTACTGCGTCAAAAGCTGCGTGAACAGCATATGTCAAACAACCCTCAAACGTTGTAATACTTGCCGTGCTGCTTCAGAGTAAATAAAAGAAGAAGCCCACTACAATAGTGGGCTTCTTCTTTCTGCATTAATGAAACCAATTTTATTAACTTAGTTTATTCATCACCTGTAATGGTAAGTGCTTCATCGCGTGACTGACCATAGACCAAGGCAGGCTCGGTACACAGGCTTCATCTACGCCCGCTTCAATAGCCGCGACAATGGCTTTAGTACCAGTATCTGTATCGACTTCGAACGGTAATGGTTTGGAGCCTTCGTTGATTTCAGTGCGAATATAACCTGGGTAAATCGTAGAAACTTTAATAGGTAAATTGGTCAAAAGCATATCAGCACGGATGCCTTCTGCTAAGTGAGCCAAGCCAGCTTTACTTGCACCATAGGTTGTCAGATGCCTGGGCAATCCACGCATGGCTGACATGCTAGATATCACGACCAAATGCCCGCTGTTCTGAGCACGGAAGATATTCATGGCAGCTTCACACTGTGCCAGTGCGGCGACAAAATTGACATCAGCAGTGCGACGATTGGTTTCGAAATGTCCTTTACCAATGCGGCGGCTATCACCAATACCCGCATTGACCACTACTCGCTCAATACTACCAAAGTCATCTGCAAAAGCATCAAATACTTGAAAGACCGTATCGTAATCACTTACATCTAATGCTTGGTATTCGACTCGGATATCAGGGTACTTGTCCATCATCTCTGATTTTAGGTGCTCTAAACGATCAGTACGACGCGCACATATAGCCAAGTTGTAGCCAAGGCTAGCAAACAGTCTAGCCATGCCCTCGCCCAGACCTGAACTGGCACCTGTGATAAGCACCGTTTTACCTTTGCCTACTTGCTGCTGACTCAAGTCTTTTAGATAGCTTGCAGGTCGAACCGCGCCTACTATCTGGTTTTTGCTATGGCGCGCACTTTTAGCAACCAATTTTATTAATTTGTTTTGCATGTACCGTCCTTTGTATATCGATATTGCACAGAATCAAATCGGTATTTCTTAGTATAAACGTCGATAAGGCTTATACTTTAAGCAGATATGACACTATATTAACCGCAAATCATGTGTAAATTTACCGCCATGTCACAAACGGTTTGCCATCAGAAAATAAATGACTGTATTCATTTAAAGACAATAAGCGAGAACTTTGATTCTTTAAAGTAATAGAGGTCACACCCGTATTAACCAAGCTTTTATTCAGCTGATAAGCAGTCTGACTACCTTGTTGCAATAATTGTGCAGTGATTGCAGCGATGACACCGCCTGAAGTGAATACGAGTACGGTGCTGTCCTGATCTAAGCTCATACTTGCTACTTTTGTACGTACTTGTTCAAGGGCTTGCTGTGCACGATCATTAAACTGTGGCCAACTTTCAAGATAATCTTGGTCATTGTCACCAGCATGCCAGCGCTGCATCGCTTGATCAAATAGCTCAGCCAGTCGCGTGGCTGGCGATTCTGCTTTGGTGATTTCAGCTGAGATGTCAGATCGATTACCAGATGCCTCTGCTGACTTAACGAACACGTCTTTATGATTAAATTCATCAAACTGCGGCAGAATATAACTATCTGGCTGATCAAAGTTGATTGCGGGCGCAGTAGCTGTGCCATTGCTATTATTAACATGTACAGACGATTGGTAACGCTCCCAAAAATGACGTGCTGAGTCTTGCTGTCGAACCAACCTACCAGTAAATATGGCATCGATGCGGCGCTGTGTGGCTGCATAGTGCTGACCTAGCATTTGGGCTTGGATAGTGCCTAGTTCTGAGAGTTGATCATAATTTTCTTGTCCAAAAGACGCTTGGCCATGACGTGCTAAAAGTATGGTTGTCATAAATTCTTACCTTTTATCATATTTGCTAAAGTACAGTTTGCTGAATGCTTACGCTTCAGGAGAGTCAGGTGCTTTTGCAAAATAACCTTTTGGTAAAATACTTTTGACCACTTTTTGAACAGGGCTTGGCAACTGCTCGATAGCAGCAGCATCTACACCTATGTCTTCTAAATGCGGCTGAACATACGCATTGAATAAGGCTTCGCCTTCATATTGCGCAATTAGCTTCAAACATTTAGCATGCATGACATGTATAACGAGCCAAGCATTTTTGAAAGCTGGATTGGTGGTTTGCTTATGATAATAACGATAGTAGATTTGCTGAATAATGCCTGAAAGGCGGAACAATCCGAACACTTCATAAAAGGTCCAGTTATCTATCTCTAAACCTGACTGTTTTAGATAATATTCAACCACTTCATCACGTGTCATCATGCCTTCTAAATGTGTTGGCTGACGACGGAATTGCTGCATGATGATATTGTCATCTTCTTCAATCCAGTAAGCCAACGCACTACCCAAGTCCATTAATGGATCGCCAAGGGTTGCCATCTCCCAATCGAGCACGCCAATAACTTTGGTCGGCTCATCTGCATCAAGTATGACATTGTCAAAGCGCCAATCATTATGAATGATACAAGTTTTGCTATCAGCAGGCGTGTGCTTAGCAAGCCATTGTCTAACCAGTGCAAAGCTCGGTACGTTAGGTGTCTTTGCTTTGACATAACGTTTATCCCAACCACTGATCTGGCGTTCGCAATAACCTTCACCGCGGCCCAAATTGACCAAATCAGGATGCTCGGTATAGTCTATCTGATGCAGCTCTACCAAAGCGTCTAATACATTGGTGCAAAGCAGACGCGTTTGCTCAGGATTTAGATCGATACCTTCTGGTAATTCTGCACGAGGAATAATACCTTCCATCCGCTCCATCACATAAAAGTCAGCGCCGATAACAGCTTCATCCGTACATAGCGCAATCATCTCAGGTACATAAGGATAAGCATCTTTTAATGCTTTTTGAACGGTGTACTCACGCACCATATCATGGGCAGATTTTGCCTTGGTACCTTTTGGTGGACGACGTAATATGAGGTCTTGGTTTTTATCTTCACCCTCATACTGTAGTCGATACGTCCAGTTTGATGCGCCGCCTGAGAACTGAGTGACCTTAGGCTCGCCTACCACGTCGACGCCTTGACCGCGAAGCCATTCACTGACTGCTTTGGCATCAAGCTCTTCACCTTCGCGTACGGCACCGCCTTTGTCTAGTACTTTATTATCAGTTGCCATGAGACATTCCTTATCATGTGGTCATTTATTTTTATAACAGATATGCGAGCCAGTTCTCAATTCAGTTTATCTCACTCTTCTCACTATTTTTGAAATGAGGACTCGCTTTAGTGATGAAAAATTCACTACTAAGTCGTTAATAGTGAATTTTCAATTAGCATTTTGATTGGCTTATTCTTGATAGTTGCGTGAGCAAATCAAAACTAACTCACACAACCGTTTGTTAAGATTAAACTTAAGGCTAAGCTTTGTCAGATTTAGCAGAACGACTAAAGCCCTGACGTTTTAGTTCTAGCTTAGCAATCATGGTTTTATGTACTTCATCTGGACCATCTGCTAAACGTAGTACACGTGCTTGCGCATAAAAATTTGGTAACAAGGTATCTTGACATACGCCCATACCACCATGAATCTGAATCGCCATGTCGACGACTTCTTGTAGCACAGTTGGCGCCACTACTTTGATAGCAGAGATTTCAGTCAATGCGGCTTTGGTGCCTTGAGCATCCATTTTTTGGGCGGCGTACAATGTGAGCAAGCGTGCTTGGTCGATTTTGATACGGGCTTCGCTGATACGCTCAAAGTTACCACCCAATTGTAGTAATGGCTTACCAAAGGCAGTACGTGACATACCACGCTTGACCGCTAACTCAAGAGATTTTTCGGCAGCACCGATACAGCGCATGCAATGATGAATACGGCCTGGCCCTAGACGACCCTGCGCAATCTCAAATCCCTTACCAGGCCCACCAATAAAGTGGCTGACTGGCACACGCACATTTTCAAAGCTAATTTCACCATGGCCGTGCGGTGCATCATAATCACCAAACACTTTAAGCATACGTTTAATATTTACACCTGGTGTGTTGACTGGCACAAGTACCATCGAATGCTGATGATGACGGTCTGCACTTTCATCCGCGGTATATGCCATCACAATCAAAACATCAACCGCTGGATCGCCAAGACCAGATGACCACCACTTACTACCATTGATGACAATCTCATCACCATCTACTACGGCGGTTGCTTGCATATTGGTTGCATCACTTGACGCCACGTCAGGCTCAGTCATACAGAATACAGAGCGTGTCTTACCTTCTAGGATTGGGGTAAGCCACTTGTCTTGCTGCTCTTGAGTACCGTAGCGCCATAACAGCTCCATGTTGCCGCTATCAGGGGCATTACAGTTAAATACATGAGGTGCTAGCAAACTACGACCAGTCAATTCTGCAATAGGCGCATAATCAGTGACTGACAGTCCTGCACCTAGTGTGTCATCTGGCAGGAATAAATTCCACAAGCCTTCTTCACGCGCTTGCTTGCGCAAATTTTCGTAGGCTTCTGGCCACTCCCAGTTTTCCCAATTACCATCAGGGTTTTTCTTATGACAATCTTCCCAGAATTGTGATTCGATAGGCTCAATATTCGTTTCGATGAACGCTTTGACTTTGGCATGCATGGCTTGACCATGTTCTGTTGCGGTAAACATTAAATTGTCGTTAGACATAAATGACTTCCTTTTCTTTATTGATTGTCTAAATCAAATGTTGATAAAAAGCTCTACTAGAGCTTTAGTGCACGCACGTATACTGTTTTCCGTGTGCTACATTTATAACACAGCAATTGTCAATAAACAGCAAAAAGGCGCGACCAGCTAGGCCACACCTTTTACAAAATATAAACAATGTATCTAAAAATTTCTGAGCACTGAAATACCATTATTTAACTATCATAATGATAACTAACATTATTTCAGAATATTTAGGCGACTATTTAAATCAAAACGTGCAAGTGCATTAGGTAATTTATCTACAGCCATGCTCAATGTCGCTTCTGCTGCTTGAGCCAATCCTAACTTTTCTGCTAACGTCGGCTTCTGACGTGAATAAAGTGCGTACACTTCGTTGTCTTCCATACGTTCCAAAATATAGCTGTCTGACGTTTGCAAGCTATCAATCAAATTAAGTTTTAGCGCATCTTCGCCATACCAATGTTCTCCAGTGGCCACTTTTGCCACATCTAATGTTGGGCGATAGTTATTGACAAAGTGTTTAAATAGCTCGTGTGTCTGCTCCAGTTCTTCTTGGTACTTGGCACGATCTTCAGCATCGTTCTCACCGAACACAGTAACTGTGCGCTTGTAGTCGCCCGCAGTAAACATCTCATAATCGACGTCATGATTTTTTAGCCATTTATGGAAATTTGGCAGCTGTGATACCACACCAATTGAGCCAATAATAGCAAATGGTGCTGCTATTACCTTGTCTGCAACACAAGCCATCATATAACCACCGCTTGCCGCCACCTTATCAACACAGACTGTCAGTTTTAAACCAGCATCTTTTAGGCGAACCAATTGTGCTGCGGCCAAACCATAGCCGTGTACCAAACCACCGCCTGATTCGAGACGGACGATAACTTCGTCACCTTTATTTGCGGTACTAATTAGAGTACTGATTTCTTCACGCAAATGTTTGACCGCAGTTGCTTTGATATCACCGTCAAAATCGAGCACAAAAACTTGTGCCTTATCATCAGAATGTTTTTTCTTATTTTTGGTTTTTGCTTTCAATGCTTGCTTGGCTTTTTTGGCCATGACTTTTTTGAACTGTTTGAGGGCAGCTTTGCCTTGGGTAGCTTCCATCAAATCTTCACGGCACTGCTTTTGAGCATCATTCAAGTGGCGTATTTTAAGCTCAACAAGGTTTTTAGGGGGATGAAATAGCATGGTTACAAATCCTCAAGTCAGTAAATATATTGATATGGCTGTTTTTATTAGCGTGCGGTTGATATGTGCACACTAAGCGGTGTTTTCAAGCATGATGACAATATTTAACCCAATATAAATATCACTGAATAAACACCTCAGATACTTGCAGACTCCCGTTCTTTGATTGAACTCAGCCGGTTGTATAACAAAGGCAGATTAGGCATAATATGCGTTTATATCAAATTTTCTGCAGCCAACGTGATGACCATATGTCTTAATCGCGTTGTTTGTGTGTTTTTTTTGCAAATAGCTTGAAACGCACAACAATGGCTGCATTATTGTACTTCGAATTGGGCTGATAACTGGATAACCATATTATGACGCAAAGCACTATGACGCATAGCGAATACCGAGACGAGTATTGCGGAGCCGTAACCGAGAGCTTGCTTGAGCAAACCATTAGTATCGTAGGCTGGGTACATCGTCGTCGCGATCACGGTGGCGTGATTTTCTTAGACATGCGTGACCGCGCTGGTATCTTACAGGTCGTGGTCGACCCTGATACCCCAGAAGCTTTCGCAGCAGCAGATGCTGTACGTCCTGAATACGTGCTAAAGATAACTGGCCGCGTACGTCGCCGTTATGAAGGTACTGAAAATAATAATATGACCAGTGGCCAGATTGAGCTATTGGGCAAAGAAATTGAAGTACTGGCTAAATCTGAAACGCCGCCATTCCCATTGAATGACGAAAAAACGACTGTATCTGAAGACTTGCGTCTAAAGTATCGTTATCTTGATATGCGTCGTCCGCAAATGCAAGAGCGTATGGTGTTCCGTGCCAAGGCAACTTCAGCGATTCGTCGTTATTTAGACGACCATGGCTTCTTGGATGTTGAGACACCTATCTTGACTCGTGCAACGCCTGAAGGTGCGCGTGATTATCTTGTACCATCACGTACTCGTCCAGGTAACTTCTTTGCCCTGCCGCAGTCACCACAGCTATTTAAGCAATTATTGATGGTGTCAGGTTTTGACCGTTATTATCAAATTGCTAAATGCTTCCGTGATGAAGATTTACGTGCCGATCGTCAGCCTGAATTTACTCAGGTGGATATCGAGACTTCTTTCTTAAACGAAGAAGAAATCATGAACATCAACGAAGGTCTTATCAAGCATTTGTTTAAGACAATGATGGACGTTGAGTTCGAGCAGTTCCCTCGCATGACTTACGCTGAAGCCATGCGTGACTATGCATCAGACAAGCCTGACTTACGTATTCCTCTAAAGTTGGTTGACGTTGCAGATTTGATGAAAGACGTTGACTTTAAGGTATTTGCTGGCCCTGCTAACGATCCTAAAGGTCGTGTGGCTGCCCTACGTATCCCTGGTGGCGCATCATTAAGCCGTAAGCAAATCGATGCTTATACCAAGTTTGTTGGTATTTATGGTGCACGCGGTTTGGCTTATATCAAGGTCAATGACGCTAGCAGCATCAACAACGGTGTGGATAAAGAGTCAGGCCTACAGTCTCCAATTATCAAAAACATGACTGATGACGTGCTTGTGAGCTTGATCGAGCGTACTGCTGCAGAAGATGGCGACATTATCTTCTTTGGTGCGGATAAAGCCAGTGTCGTGAATGATGCAATTGGTGCATTACGTCAAAAAATTGGTCTAGATCTTGAAATGACGACTTGTGAATGGGCACCACTTTGGGTAACTGACTTCCCAATGTTTGAAGAAACTGACGATGGTCGTTGGACGTCAATGCATCATCCGTTCACTAAGCCTAAAGGCTCAGTTGAAGAGTTGAAAAACAACCCAGAATCTGCCCTTTCTATCGCTTATGATATGGTATTGAATGGTACTGAAATTGGTGGTGGTAGCTTACGTATCAATACTTACGATATGCAGCAAGCTGTACTTGAAGCCTTGGGTATTGGTGAGCAAGAAGCTGAAGACAAGTTTGGTTTCTTACTTGATGCCCTAAAATTCGGTGCGCCACCGCATGGCGGCCTAGCATTTGGTTTGGATCGTTTGATTATGTTGATGGTAGGCGCAAGCTCTATCCGTGACGTTATCGCCTTCCCAAAAACCAAAACAGCTGACTGCCCATTGACCCAAGCACCTGCTGGCGTTGATAGCAAACAACTACGTGAGCTTGGTATCCGTGTGCGTGAAAAAGCACAGGCTGATACCAGCAAGCCTGCTGAATAAATCGTTTGATGATGCGCGGTTGCTGTCTACAGTGCTTGTTACGTGATTCATTACCATGTGAGTGGTCATGAATCCGTATCATATTTTCAAAGTCGTGCCATTGTCTGTACTGCAGATGCTGGCACGTTTTGCCGCTTGGGTTATCATTAAGATACCCAGTCTAAGTATCATGCGTACCATTCAGATCAATATGGCGCTGATTACTCATACACTGTCTGAGCAGCAAAAGCGTGCATTGACCAAAGACATTATTTATCATCAATGTCTGACCAGTATTGAATCTATAAAAAGCTGGGCGATGCCACCTGAGTGGAGTATCGCTCAGATTCGTGATGTCCATAATAAAGACATTCTTTTAGAAGGTCTTGCCAATCCAAATGGCATGCTTGCTATCGTACCGCATCTCGGCACTTGGGAGATGATGAATGCTTGGCTCAACCAGTTTGGTGCGCCAACTATTATGTATAAGCCAGTTGACGGCAAATTCGCTAACGAGTTTATCCTTCAGGGTCGAGCCCGACTCAACGCGACTTTGGTACCTACTGATGGTAGCGGCGTCAAAGCCGTGTTTAAAACGCTCAAGCAAGGTGGTTTTAGTATTGTACTGCCAGACCACGTTCCAGAGCCATCAGGTGGCGTTGTCGTTCCATTCTTTGGTATCAAAACACTGACCAGTACCCTTGCCTCCAAACTGGCCAGCAAAACCAAATGTGCGCTAGTTGGCTTATCTTGTATTCGCCGTACCGATGGACGCGGTTTTGACATTTACTGCTACAAACTCAATGATCCAGCCTTGTATGACCGCAATGCTGAAGTGGCGACTCATGCTCTCAATCAGGCAATGGAGCGTATGATTACAGACAACTACAGTCATTATATGTGGGGCTATCGCCGTTTTAAGCGTATACCAAACTTAGGCAATCCTTACCGAAAAGATAAAGAGACTTTAGCAGCCTTTATCCAATCTCACCATTCTAGCGTTTCTAGTCGCTCTGCTAGCGATATCAACGATAGCGTTAAAACTGACAATGTTAAAAACGATAGTACTGTTAAAAGCGATAACACTAAGCTCGACAATCATTAGTCATCACCAACCTAGCGTTGCACTATTTAGACATACCATCAGTTTAGACGTACCATCAGTCACAGCTATGCTAATATTGGTTGAACTCTATATTTTTTTACTTTTATTAGTCCTTCATTTATCTGACTATTATCTCAATGCGAGTGCATTATGACATCTGACGTAACTAAGATCTCATCTACAGATCCTAATCAAACCAGCACAAATGCTGCTGAACAGCGTTATATCATCTGTATGAAATGGGGCGACAAATATGGTCCTGAATACGTCAATCGTCTCTACAACATGGTTAGTCGACATCTAACCCTAGATTTTCAAATGGTTTGCTTGACCGATGACAGCACAGGTATTGACCCTGCGATTGCGTGTTATCCGATACCCGATATGGATTTACCAGCAGGTCCTGAACGTGGTTGGAAGAAACTGACCACCTTTAAACCTAAGCTATATGATTTAAAAGGTGTGGCTCTATTTTTAGATATCGATATCGTCATTGTCGATAATATTGATGCGTTTTTTACTTATCAAGCTGAGCATGAGGACAGTGTCGTCATTATCCGCGACTGGAAAAAACCTTGGCGCATGATTGGTAATAGCTCTGTCTACCGCTTTAATATTGGCATGAATACCTATCCTGATTTGCTGTCCAATTTTGAGCGGAACTTTGAAACCATTCGCACCCAAGTACGTCACGAGCAGGCTTACCTCTCTAACTATTTGCGTGAGCATCACCACTTAGAGTATTGGGATAAAACATGGTGTGTCAGCTTTAAGTACCAATGTATTGCGCCGATTCCTTTTAACTTTGTACGCACACCTACTCTGCCGGATGATGCCAAAATCGTTATCTTCCACGGTGAGATTAACCCGCCCGATGCAATTGCTGGTAGTGGCGGTAAATGGTATCGACATGTGAAGCCAAGCCCATGGTTAAAAGACCATTGGCAATGAATGCTTAGTAATTAACCATATGTAGACAATTTATAATTAGCGTAAAGGCTGTGTATTAAGATATAAGATAGGTGAAATAAACGACTGGAAAATAGTATGGCGCTATATTTAAGATTACCTGCTACTGCTGGTTTCAATATTGATAATGAGCTCATCATTATCAATGCTTTTAATGCCAATGAACCAGCACAAAGCCTGCATGGAAAAGACGTCAATATTATCGCCTCAGGACCATCTATACAGCAGCTGCCGTTAGCAGAGCTCCTAGATACGCCTGCTATTTTTGTTAATGGCAGTATCAGCCTGGTTGGGCAGCATCAGTTTACCGATATTGCTGGTTACGTCATCAGTGATGCGCGCTTTATCAATCATCAGCCTGAGATTTTACAGCAGTACTATACAGGGCAACCTCTATATGCAACGTTAGCTGTCTTTGAAGCGATGGCCACCACGCACCCTGATATTATGCGAACGTACCATCATGCCATGCGAGTGTTGTACCCAGTAGATAGGCCATGGGGAGTGAAGTCAAACAAGCTATCTTTTAATAAGCTGATCTTTAAGAAAAAATTACTCAATAAAAAAATGCCGCTATCCTACTTTATCAATAATCCAAACTTTATTATTGATAGTAATCATAAAGCGGCTGACATTGGCGTCTCTCTTAACATTACTCATGGCTTTGTGGAAGCAGGCACTGTCGCCTATGTAGCAGCGCAGTTGGCTTTTTCACGTCAAGCAGCGAGTATTCATCTGTACGGTATTGACCTGCTAAACAGTAAGCAACCACGGTTTTATGAAAATAAAAACAATAGTGCGCCAAGTATGCTTAGCAAAGTCATGAACGAGCGCATTGTCCCTTCGTTTAACTTGCTCGGCAGAATCTATCAATCGCATGGTGTACCCGTCATCAACCACTCTCCTATCTCTAAATCGCTATTCGACACTTTCTAGTTGATGACTCGCAATTAATAACCTCTACTTGATTGCGTTTAATTAAGAACCACTACACGTTATAAATCCTCATTTTTATCTGAATCTAAAACAGAACCAAACGCTAAGTACTGTCTTGCAATATGTTCAGGCAGTAACTGCTGGTTTAGTGGCACTATATAATCTGTAAGGTTGTCTATGGCTTGGTCGATAAGCATGGCCAATCCATCAATATCACTTACCGCAATCAAGTTCTGCTCGGGTAATAGCTCTCGTGGACCAAAAGGACAATCCGTACTGATTACTGGTACGCCCAGTGCTTGCGCCTCTACGATGACATAGCCAAAGCCTTCAAACTTAGAGGTGAGTACCATCAGTGCAGCTGATCTAATTAATGGATAAGGGTTGGTCTGGAAGCCTAAAAACTTAATACAATCGCTAATATTTAGTTGGACAGCCAACTGTTCAATCTCTGCTTCAAGCCTACCTTTACCTACTAGCACTAATGGCAGCTTTCGTTCTGTTTTGGCATACGCCTGTAGCAAGTCTCGATGACCTTTCATGTCATCAAATGAGGCGACATGTATAATGTACTCTTTATCTACTAATCCGAAATGTTCAAGATGGCTAGATGCTGCTGCTTTGGTCTTTATACCAGTAGCATCACAAGGATTATAGATTGTTGTGGTTTTGGTGATATTTCCTATAAGAGCAATCAAATCTTGGCGTGCACCCTTACTCACACAGCTACAAGGATGAGCGCCATAGACCAGTTTCAAATGATTTATAGTCTGTACTGGCGACTCTAATAATTGGTTTTGGAACTGCTTAGATAGCGCCGTATGCAGTACATTTACGATGTTTGGCAACTGGCTATATGCCATAATCCAGTTTATTTTATAGATATTAGCCAGTATCAAATCTGGCTTCCCTATTTGGCTAAGCACGTAAGTGTCAATACGCTTAGCGACTGATTCGTAGGCTTGTGCTTGCGTAGATTCTGGGTCGAGATTCTGCTCAGAAAACACCTCATCATATGGCACGATGTGATATTGCACACGAGCGTCTAGTAGCATATCTTGCGTCGCTTCCAAACATAGAATATGAGTACGATAGCCCATATCTGCATAAGTGCTTGCCAACGTCGCAACCATACGCTCAGCACCGCGACCTTCAAGCGCTTTTAAAATAAATAGAATAATAGGTGGCATTGGTGTCTCAGCTTGGTTTTTTAACGGTATAGGCATGATAGGTTAGCCAAATGAATGCATCTATGGTCATAATTATTGCAGCGTTCTAACTTTATATGCTAGTCTCACCTACCGCTGTTGCTCGGCATTTACTCAGTAAAGTACGAGCAGGATTTAACGGTATCTCTATAAAAAATGATAATAAGTCTAACTATCTGAATCGATTAAACCTTGTTAATAATCGCATCAGCAAATATCATAGCTGGTCTAATATAGCTACTAAAATAGATGCATATCCGATGAGAGCAGGATCAGTTATGAAGCAGCCTAATGAAAGTACATTAGACATCGTCATTGCTTGGGTAGATGGCGCAGACCCTATACTCAAACAAAAGCGAGAACAGTATAAGCCAACTAAAGAAGTGGCATCTGACGCAATAACTGACACGCGTTTCGCCAGTGACGATGAGATATATTATAATATTGCTTCTATCATCAAATATGTGCCTTTTTGTCGTCATATATATGTCGTCACAGATCAACAAAAGCCAGCGTTCATCGATGAGTTTGCCAAGCAAGGTATTTGCTCAGCAGATAAAATACGCATTGTTGATCATAAGGACATATTTTTAGGTTATGAAGAATTTTTACCGACCTTCAACACTCGATCAATTGAGACGATGATTTGGAATATCCAAGGATTGTCTGACTATTTTATCTATATGAACGATGATTTCTTTTTTAATCAACCAGTGACGATAGATGACTTTTTAGACAGTGAGAAGCTAATCATTCATGGTGAGTGGCGTAAAAGTGCTGCTTTGAATGCCAAGCTTAATTTTCGAAAATCACGCTTTAAATTGTTTGGCACATCGATACAGCCAAGGCATACTATCGCGCAAATGTTAAGTGCTAAAATACTGGGTATGGATCAATTCTTTGAAATTCATCACTATCCTCATATCGTCGATAGGAACATATTGAAAGATTATTTGCTAAATCATCCTCAGCTGCTGACAGAGCAGATTAGATATAAATTTAGAGATGTGGCGCAGGTGAACCCAATAACCCTGATGAATCATCTTAAAATTCAAAAAAATGAAGCAAATCTAAAACCCGATACCTCTGTCAACTATCTAAAAAATGAAAGTAGTGTCGATGATTTTATTACTGCTTTAGAAGATAAATCTATCAAGTACGGTTGTATCCAAAGCCTAGATCTTCTTGAACCAGATTTACACAAAAAAATCAGCCAAGCTATGAAGCATAAATTTTTAGCGTATCTCCCCGTTTCTGTGACAGGAACACCAGCTAGCTGAGCTGACACAGTATCGTGATTTTAAATCTTATTTAGCACAAACCAATTTTGGATTAGATCCATTAAAGCGTAAACATTACTTGGATATATTATGAAAATAGCGGTAGTAGGTACAGGTTACGTAGGCCTATCAAATGCAATGCTATTGGCACAGCACAACGAAGTCGTCGCTGTCGACATTGTTCCTGAAAAAATCGACTTATTGAATGCTAAGCAATCCCCTATTGAAGATGAAGATATTGAAGACTTTTTATCAAATAGAAATCTCAACTTTTCTGCGACACTTGATGCATCGGCGGCCTATAAAGGCTCTGATTTTATTATTGTGGCGACACCAACTGATTATGACGCCAAGACCAATTATTTTAATACATCAACGGTAGAAGCAGTGATTGAGCAAGTACTTTTGGTCAATCAACAAGCGACTATCATTATCAAATCTACCGTACCAGTAGGGTATACAGCAAGTATTAGAGAGCGTTATGCGACTGACCACATTATCTTTTCACCCGAATTTTTGCGAGAAGGTAAAGCGCTGCATGACAACCTTTATCCTTCTCGAATCATTGTAGGTGAACAGTCAGAACGAGCTCAATTGTTCGCTAACTTACTACTTGAAGGCGCAATCAAAAAGGACGTACCGCTACTGTTTGTAAAGCCTACTGAAGCTGAGGCAATCAAGCTGTTTTCTAATACTTATTTAGCAATGCGCGTGGCCTATTTTAATGAGCTTGATACTTACGCTCAAACCTTTGGACTTGAAACCAAACAAATTATAGAAGGTATTGGGTTAGACCCGCGTATTGGTGATCATTATAACAATCCATCATTTGGCTATGGTGGCTACTGCTTACCTAAAGATACCAAACAGCTATTGGCGAACTATGACGAGGTGCCAAGTAACCTGATAAAAGCCATTGTCGACTCCAACAGAACTCGTAAAGATTTCATCGCTGATAAAATTATTGAAAGAAAACCAAAAATTGTAGGTATACACCGATTGGTTATGAAAAGCGGATCAGACAACTTTAGAGCTTCTGCGATACAAGGCATCATGAAACGTATTAAGGCAAAAGGTATCGAAGTCGTTGTTTACGAACCAGTATTGAAAGAAAGTACCTTTTTCAACTCACAAGTTATTCAAGACCTAGAAGCGTTTAAATCAATGAGTGATGTCATTGTGGCAAACCGTTTATCTGCTGAAATCGAAGATGTGGCGGACAAGGTCTTTACGCGTGATTTATTTGGGAGCGACTGATGAATATATTAGTCACTGGTGCGGCAGGTTTTATTGGTTTTCATTTAATCAAAGCCCTATTACAAATACAGCTGCCTAATAGCAATAACTGCATCGTTGGTATTGATAATATCAACGACTACTATGACGTGAGCTTAAAAAAAGAGCGCTTAAAACTACTAAACGAAATATCAGAAACAGAATACTTTACTTTCATTAAGCTAGACCTTGCTGATCGCGAAGCTATGTCTGATCTTTTTTCTACCTATCAATTCGATATTGTCATTAATTTAGGTGCCCAAGCAGGTGTGCGCTACTCTATCGAAAATCCGAATGCTTATATTGATTCAAATGTGGTTGGCTTTGTTAATATACTTGAGGGCTGCCGCCATCATGATATCAAGCATTTAATCTATGCAAGCTCCAGCTCAGTCTATGGTATGAATATAAAGCAGCCATTTACCACTGCTGATTGTGTTGATTTTCCTATCAGCTTATATGCAGCCACGAAAAAATCAAACGAGCTCATGGCTCATAGCTACAGCCATTTATATAATATCCCTACGACAGGATTAAGGTTTTTTACCGTTTACGGTCCTTATGGTCGACCTGATATGGCCTATTTTTCTTTTACCAAAAAAATTCTAGCTGGTGAGCCAATCAATGTCTTCAATAATGGTGATATGCAGCGTGACTTTACCTACATTGATGATATTGTAAAAGGTATCATTCGGATAATGGATAAAGCCCCCTCTCCTCAATACTCTACTATCACTACAGCGACCGCTCCATATAAAATATATAACATTGGCAATAACCAACCAGTAACTTTACGCCGTTTTATCACTGCCATCGAAAGCGCTTGTGGCAAAAAAGCGCAAGAGAATTTATTACCGATGCAAGCAGGTGATGTGCCTATTACTTATGCAGATATAGACGAGCTAGTAGATAATATTGATTTCAAACCTGATACCAGTATCGAAGATGGAATCACAAAATTTGTCGAATGGTACAAGCAATACTATTCAGTTTAAGCAGGAATATTTCATAAACTACTTTGGTATCAATTTTTTCGACAGACGTTTAAGCTCTAATTGCATCATACTTGTTCAAAGGATTTTAGTGACATGACTACACCTTCAAACTGGCAAAGAAAACTGCTATTGATATTTCTAAGTGAAAAAAGATTGAATGCGGGTAAGATTGTCAAAAACTATGATGGTAAAAGCTTTGATGAGATGAAAACGACAATAATCACTGAGTCATCGTGTGATATTGAAGCACTGACAGATGAGCGTAAAAGTACAGACTTAGAAATCCACTTAAATAATTTAAAGTATCAATCATTAGGAGACTCTGAGCTCTGCTTTTATCACAATACGCTTATTATATTGATGCGCCGCAAATACAAAATAGATAAAACTTTTGCTGAATTTGAGAGGCTTTGGGAATCAGAAAGCGACTATTTATTAGAGCACCTTTCGCTACGCTGGATTGTCTCAGCCTGCGATACTTTCATTGATCACTCAAATAACAGTCTTAGAGCTGCTATTTTAATGAACGTCATCACTCTAATGAATACCTTAAGAGTTCATGAGACTAAAAACTTTTTACAACTGAGCGCTAATGCTGAACCTAAGCCGTTATTAGACGAAAAAACCGACATACTGTATGCCGGCGATTTGCCTCTATACGATGGACTTACTTATTTCCGTATTGGTACCGATGATAGCTTAAGAAATATGCGTAAACGCTATAATAAATTTCAGAAAGTCGATAAATTGGCTACGACTATACTACTCGCTGTATTCGAAAAACTACAGAACAACCAGAGTGCTTTCGCTACTCTACGGCAATTGCATAGAGATGATTGGTCCAAATGGTGGTACGACTAAAGGATTGCCAAGTGGTGATGACCATTATTTTATACTTTCCATAAACGTATCATATTGCTTCGCTATTTTAACAGGTAACAAGTTTTCATCAAATGGGGCTTTAAACTGCTGGGGATTTATCATTGCTTGTTTCATTTTATCAGCTATTGCCTCTACATCATCCATTGGCATTAAGTTATTTTGAGGCAATAGCTCACTTGGGCCTGATGGGCAGTTTGTGCTGATAACAGGTGTACCTAGTACGAGAGCTTCGGCAATAACCAAAGCAAAACCTTCCCAGTTAGAGGTCAATATTTTAAATTGCGCATGCTTAATGTAGGGGAAAGGGTTGTCACGAAAACCTAAAAATACTACTTTGTTCGCTAAATTTAACTCTGTCACTAGCTGCTCTATCTCGCTCCTATGCTTGCCCTGACCTAGGAGTATTAATGGCATAGATTGATCAGTCTGTGCGTAAGCCTTTACCAATACATCATGGCGCTTTGCATCCTTAAAACTACCAACATGAATGATATAATTTTGATATTCAGGAACAAAAGCATCAGCTTGTTTTTGTATAGACTCTTTATCTATAGGGTTATAAATAGCCGTAGTTGGCGTAATATGACCAAAGCTCTTGATAAAATCCTGTTCTGCCCCTACGCTGACGCAAATACAAGGATGCTTTGCATATATCTCAGCCATTCTAGACTTTAGTTGCGTAGCAATATTGTTTTTGTGAAACTTATAAAGTAGTGACACTGTGTTGTGAATAACATAAAAAATATTAGGCAGTTTACTGTAGCTTAAGATGCTATCGGCACGATCTAGGTTGGATAAAATCATGTCAAAATGACCGATATAATTTGTTACATACTTATCCACTACGCTTGCAAAGATTTTATCGCGACGCTCTTTACCAGGAATGAGTTTGTAAGGTTTAAATTTGAGCACATGGTAATTTAAATTCGGATTCGTATCATATTGCATAAGCGGTTTAAAACGTAAAATATGAACATCATAGCCCAATTCAAAGAAACCCTGACCTAAAGTTAATACTACGCGCTCAGCACCTCCGCCTTGAAGACAGTTAATTACTAGCAGTACCTTTTTTTTGGGTTTAATATTATTCATTTTTCGCGCCGAAATGACATGGTTAGTCATAAAGAATCCTGTAAACTTAATTTAAAATAGATTAATTCTGTTAGGTACATTTTATTGTGATGTTTGTAATACGATATTATATGATTGAGAGTAATAGAAAAGAAAAATACCACTACCTCTTATAAATCAGCAATACTAAATTATAAGCAAACCTAATATCTATGTAGGGATAAAGTTGAAGTAAAGTTAATAGCAGTTAAAGATAACATTTGTATGTCTCAGATCAAAGAGTGGCAAAGAAAAGTCATATTGGTTTTTAACAGTAAAAAAACAAACGCTACTACAGTTATAAAGAAATTAATAAGAGAATTATCTATAAGATCAAAGCGACGCTCGTTACGAAACAGATGTGTGATTTTAACGTTTTAAGCAATAAACCTAAGAAGACTGACGTCACTGCCCATTTAGAGAATTTAAGACATTAGTTTATAGGCTAATCAAAGATATGTTTTTATAATCTTTTACCCTTTATCTTGTTACGTAGAAGATATAAAAAGAATAGTACATTTTCTGAGTTTAAGCAGTTACGGATGAAAAAGTCAGATTATCTTTTGCAAAGCTTGTCTTTAAAATAAATAATATCCACTTGCGACACTTTTATTGATCAGTCTCAATATCCGAACCATAAAGCTATATATTGCTTTTGCATATTAAATATTAGTAGTATGATCTGAAGTATCATGACTATCATGTTTTGTCGTATATTTATGTTATACGTTCAAGCTTAATGCTCAGATAGCCTGTTGTTATCTAAAAGTTAATTTTAGTACTTTAATACCTTTAAATTTAAAGTTAATTTTATCAATGGTATTGCTAAGTTGTTTAGTCAGTCGCTTTCCTTCTCTAAATAACTTACTGACAATTTTTTTCTCAGTTTTAGACGTTCCAAACCTGATTTTTCTTTCAGGCTCAAGATAACTTGTGAGAGGTGTAGTGAGGTTATGACGTTGACTTTGAATACAAATTGCAGGCACAATCTGATATATATTGGCTGCGTAGCTATATAGAAAATCACCAAAAACAATATGATCAACAGGAATTAGTTGATCATAGTTTCTTACTATATTTAGTAAAGTGTGAGCCGTTTCAAGTGTTATAATATAACCAGCGCAGCCTGTATGCTTTGTCGCTAGTTTTACAAGATTTCTGTCACCGATTTGTAAGCTTTTAGCGCTTCCGCTAACGTTAATGGTTTTATTATAAACTTCAAGTTTTAATATATGAGCGTCATCCGGCTTCCATTCTGAAATATTGTTCAAATAAAATTCTGAATCTTCACCAATATAAACATCATCTTCAAAAATGCAAACATAAGGATAGTTGTTATCCACTGCTAACTGCCAAATACTTGCATGACTCAAAAAACAAGCAATTTCATTTTTTCCTAATAGCGTATTCGCGATTGATATATTTAATTTTTTTGCGATAGCGTCAATTTGAGTGGCATCGATTGCATCAAAAAATTCATAAGGAATATTTTTATTTTCAAACTGCTCTGCGATGTGCTGCCTTCTATCTTGGGCATCTTTTAAACTAATAATGAGCTTTTTCATTAAATCCTCGGAAGTTCTTAGTCGACAAGAGATTAATTTTTTAATAATCTTGCGAAAAATGATTTTTTCTTATGCTTCTCAGCACGCGTGACTTTATTGCCTATATATCCTTGTTGTGATTTTTTTGGAAAACTACCAAATGGCTCAATTCGATAACTTTCTAAATCATATCCAGCAGTAAGCGCTTCATTATAGTAGGTATCGAAAAGATCGACCAAATCCTGTCTTGGATGTGGTAATACTTCGCCATCAAACCAATGCTCAATCCCTTCCTCACTCACTCTAGGTAAGGAGTACTTATGACTGAACTGCGTGCCCATATCCGAATAATGCAAAATTTTGATTTCTTCTATTGCTAAGTCTTCACCGTCGATACAGTTATAGCTATCTTGATAAGACTCAATCAGTTGCGGTTTTTTCTTAAACAAAGCCATCATCTCTTTGTGACTTTTGGGATCTTTTTTAAGTTTCTCAATAGGCAAAACCACATTCTTTGCAGCGTCGCAATCCCAAACACAGGTACATAGACGAGTCATATCGGCATTTGCTTTAGCGGCTACTATAGACTGTCCTTTGATAGGATGCTGCCATAGCTTTGCTAGATCGTCTAAAATAACAACATCAGCGTCCATATAGATCGCACGTCCAGAGTAATTGCAATACTCTGGAATCGCCCATCTAAAACCAGAAAAAGGCGTTGACCACTTAGTAGTATCCCAGCCCTTACCAGTCTCGGGATTTGAATACCAGTAGCTATCCGGATCGCGCGATAACTGCATCCATACTATTTCCACTGGCATACTAGTATGTTTATGAATACTATAATCTAGAACCATCATCTGCTCTAAATCACAGTTATTTGGGTCACAGCCAACAAAGACTTTGATGGTATCATTTGTTTTCATAATTCTATCCATTCACTGGGGCATGCTTCTATCTTCACGAATATAAAGATAGAAAGCATCAATACTAACGTTTGCTAATATGGTAATAACTATAAAGTTAAATCTATTCTTTCCAGTACTTCTCAATCCACCCTACTGGCAAGATAAAATGACGCAAATGGCGCAATGGGCGTTTCAAGTTTTTAGGTTCAGTAAGTCTTTTTAGATGGTCTTTGGCATTATCGGCGGCGTTTTTATTGTATCTACCTTCAATAGCATGCGTAGGATACAAATCACCTGGGAAAATAACAATACGAGCGCCTTTAGGAATCTTCGGTTCTTTGATGTAGTTAAGTGGAAACGGTTGGCGACATTTACGTCTAAAGTGTGCGACCCATGCCTTTGGAAATAGTTTTACACCACCTGGTGCATTACGGGTGACAAAACGCTGCTCAAAACGATATTCATCAGCGATACCTTGCGGGTCAGCTTTGAACTTCTCTTGAAGTGAAACAAGTGACCCTATCTGAAATCTAAAACAAGAAGTCTGCCCTAAGCGCTCTAATGGATTACTCGGGTTGTAAGACAAGATAACATCATCTGGCTCGCCATATTCAAAGAAAGGATCGAGGCTATCGACGATGATTACATCCAAATCTACAAATAATACTGTCCCTGTTAAATCACCGAGCTTTTCACCCCACAAACGGGATTTCGGCCACTTTCCTAACGTATTCGTCGGCATAGTGACATCTAATGGTGGCAATTCTTGACATTCGATTTCTGGACGTACATCAGTCGTATCATCCGTAAAACATACAAAACGAAATGGCGGAGTGATATTACGAGATACCATACCATATAGTTTATTGGCGTAATCAGCACCGTACTTTGTACCCCATTTAATACAAATAATTTGTTTGATATTTTTATTATCGGCTGTACTAGAATCTATTGGCATTGACTGCTCACTTTAATCGTATGAATAAATATGATAGCTATATTAGCATAAAAAAAAGACTGAACAATTATGTTCAGCCTTTTTGGTCTTTAAAGTAACGGCATTATTAATCAATAAAGCTTAACCAGTCCATATATTTCTCGTTGCGGCCATGAACTACATCAAAGTATAGGGTTTGTAGTTTTTCAGTCAACTCACCGCGGCCACCATTACCGATGATGCGATCGTCATATTCACGAATAGGCGTCACTTCAGCAGCAGTACCTGTCATAAATATCTCGTCAGCCAAATAAAACTCATCACGAGTGATACGGCGTTCGATAACATTGATACCTAGGTCAGCCGCGAACTGCAAGATAGTACGACGGGTAATACCGTCCAATGCACCACCTGATAGGTCTGGCGTATGTAGCTCACCATTTTTTACCAAAAATAAGTTCTCGCCTGCGCCCTGACATACAAATCCTTGTGGATCCATTAAGATAGCTTCGTCATAGCCATTACGCGTCACTTCTTGGTTTGCCATGATAGACACAGGGTAGTTACTAGAGGCTTTAGCCTTGCACATAGTCACGTTTGGCATGTGATGTGTATAAGATGACGTTTTTACACGGATGCCGTTTTTGATACCTTCCTCACCAAGATAAGCACCCCAATGCCAAGCAGCAACCATTGCATTGATGCTGTTATCACGTGAAGACAATCCAAGTTTTTCTGCACCTACCCAAATGAGCGGACGAATATAAGCTTCTGCCAAGTTGTTTTGCTTGACCACATCCTTGTGTGCTTGCTCTAGAGTGGCAGCATCAAAAGGTACGTCCATTTGGAAGATTTTGGCTGAGCCAAGGAGACGCTCGGTATGTTCTTTTAAGCGGAAAATAGCAGTACGATTATCCGCGGTTTGGTAAGCGCGTACGCCTTCAAACACAGCCATACCGTAATGCAAGCTATGTGTAAGCACATGAACTTTAGCATCTGGCTGTTCGATCATCGTGCCATTCATCCAAAGCTTACCATCTTGTGTTGCCATATTCATTTTATTGTCCTTATGCTAGCACTGACGTCTAACTTTTTTTAGGTAGGTTTTATTTAACAGTATTGATCAACATCGTATGATAACACCGCAGCGTCAATTTTTATTGCCTAAACAACAGCTTCATTATGACAAACGACTGACAGTGCTATGATGATGTGTGACCGATTATATCACTGGCCGTCTTGGCAAATGAAATCTTTTGGTTTGGCACTATATGGTTTTTAATTATATCGTTTCTAGCTACCGATTCTATCCATAGTTTTTGTTCATAGCTTTTATTGATAGCTTTTGTTCATAGCTTCTATTTATCGTAACGCATTACAGTTTAAGCGTCTCTTGGACTATCGGCAAGGCCTGAATCATACAAGTTACGATATTACTCGTCGTCTGTCTCCACGCCCATGAGATGCTGCCATTGTGACTGTACTAACGTTCGCGTCTCCTGCCATAGTGACTCATCAACGAGCAAAGACTGCTCTGATAGTGCTAATTGATGCGTGGCAGCACGTATTCTTAGATAGGCATCGGTCAAATCCTGACAGACTTGGTCATCCCAAATACCAAGCAAAGCAACTTCTGCGAAAATTCGCACATTATCGCTCCATTTGGTCAAACTCGGATATTCATGCGAGTAAGCCAATACGGCAAACTGTGCTAAGAACTCAATGTCTACAATACCGCCTGCATCTTGCTTAAGATGAAACTTGCCCGCCTCCTGTTGCCATTGGTTCGTGCCTAGATGCTTTTGCATTTTGATACGCATGCTGGTGACTTCACTACGTACTTGATCCAGTGTTCGTGGCAATGACAATACGTCGCGACGAATATCACAAAAGCGTGCAGTGACTCGTCTGTCCCCGCAAATTGCACGAGCACGTACCAACGCTTGATGCTCCCATGACCATGCTTTATCCATTTGATAGGTTTCAAACGCATGACAAGACACTACCATCATGCCAGCATTTCCTGAAGGCCGCAGACGCATATCAATCTCATAAGCACGGCCATCACGGGTTTGAGTATTGAGATAATTCATCAGCTTTTGTACAAGACGCGCGGCAAACTTCATACCACTGACTGATTTTTCACCAGTGGTCATGCCTTGCTCCTTTATCTTGTGTAAGAATACCAAGTCCAAATCTGAAGAATACGATAACTCTAAGCCACCAAGCTTGCCATAACCGATAATTGCAAAGCCGCAGTCAGCTTCAGTGACTGGGTCGCCATCTTGGCCAATAGGATACCCATAACGGTTAACAATCTCTGCAAAAGCGCGCTCTAATGCCGCTTCTAGTACCACTTCAGCGATATAAGTCAATGAATCTGACACTTTCATAATCGGGCGTTCAGCCAATACATCACTAGCAGCGACCGCCAACACTTGATTCTTTTTGAACAGACGTAGGACGCTCAATAGCTCTTCTTCATCGTTTGGCTCGACGCGTAGCAACTGTTGACGCAAGATATCGCGCAGCTCACGCTTATCTGGCAGATGGCGATAACGCTGCTGCAAAAATGTATCCAATAACACGGGATACTGAGCCAACTCTTTTGCGATCCATGGGCTGGCAGATAGCATTGGAATCAGCTCAATCGTTGCATTGGGGTTTTCAGCAATCATGACCAAGTAAATAGAACGGCGACAAATCGCTTCAAGCAGTGAGATCAATCTCGGTAAAGCAGTATTGGCAAGTTGCTGCTGTTCTTGATGCGCTAACAACGCATGGACAATGACAGGATATGCGTCGTCTAAACGCTCTCTGGCCTCATCACTTAAGTTAGCCACCATTTTTGATTGCCAAAAGTTCTGTAGTAACTCGCGATTTTCTTCCGTCAGCACTTCTTTTAAACGGGCGATTTGCTCATCTAAGTGCTCTGGTTCTAGATCGGTATCTTCGTTGTCAGGTACTTGGCGCTCAGTGACCATACGCTCAAACGGCACATTGACATTCTCGCGATGACGATTAAGCTGATCTAATAAGGCATGCCAGTTTTCAAAATTCAGCGTCACTGCTAGATTATGCTGCCACTGCTCATCGTGTGGTAAGCGCTGGGTCTGTTGGTCATTAATCGCTTGAATAGCATGCTCAAGCCGGCGTAAGAACCGATACGCTGCCTGTAGCTGCTCGTAAGTTGAATGCTCCAGGTAGCCAAGCTCAGACAATACTTGCATCGCTTGCAAGCAAGGTTTGATTTGCAGCTGTGGATGCCGGCCGCCATAGATAAGCTGAAAGGCCTGTACGATAAACTCAATATCTCTAATACCACCCGCACCAAGCTTGATATTGTCCAAGTCTTCACGCTGTGCAACTTGATTTTGAATAAGAGACTTCATCTCTCTCAATGCCGAAAACGCACTGTAGTCCACATAATAACGAAAAACAAATGGCTTAATCAGCGCTTGTATCTCTTCATAAAATGGCTGGTCTATTTGTCCGACTACGCGCGCTTTTAACCAAGCAAAACGCTCCCATGCACGCCCATGCATCGTAAAGTATTTTTGCAATGCAGACAGATGAATGGCCAAATCACTTCCATCACCCCATGGTCGCAGGCGCATATCTACTCGAAAGACAAAACCGTCAGCGGTCTTGTTATCAAGCAGTTTAATAATGCCTTGACCCAATCTGGTCATAAAGCGTTTGTTATCTATGCTACGTGTGCCTTTTGCCTTATTGCCATTGGTCTCGCCGCGTGCTTGATGCACAAATATTAGGTCAATATCACTTGATAAATTCAGCTCTTGCGCACCAAGTTTACCCATGGCCATGATTGCCATATCATCGATTTGTATATTGCCTTGTTCATTGATAAAGGTCGGCTCACCATACTTAGCAACCAAGTGCTGATAGGTATAATCCTTAGCAAAAGAGATACAGCCATCTGCAAACTCAGACAACTCATCGGTCAGCTGCTCCAGACTGATCGTCTGCAAGGCATCTTGCCAAATCCAGCGCATCATTAGTAGCGTGCGCAAGTGACGCAGACCACTCATGACCTTGATTTCATCAGCGAGTTGATAGTTCTCATCTAACGTATAATCTTGTATCAAATCATCGATTTGCTGGCGGGTCAGCGTACTATTCAATGGATAGCTACGCAAAAACGTCTGACATGAAACGGTCCGACTTTCCCAAATCTGATAAGCAAATTCGCTCGCTGTCTGCAGTACTTGCAGTTGTTCTACGGTAGGCTGATAATCTGTACCATTGTTCACACGTGAGGGCATAGCAGGTAACATAGTGACAAAAACTCCTTACATAGAATGGTAAGACTACGTGAACCTAGCTCATAAGTTTATTGTTTTTTCTTACGAGGCAGTCACAGCATCAAATAATAATACTCAGTGTGCCTGTACTTGAGATAAAACCACGTTAAATAACAGTGACTCTATTTGGTTTGCGGCGCTTTATGTTAGCATAAACATCTTTGATAGAGACGACGCACCTCTCTTTTATGACATAACGATATTTGATGTGACAGTATGATCCGCTGTATGTCGCATTATCAGTATAAATTCTGTTTTCTGTCACGCAAGTTTGCACACAAGCACTATAATAATAACGACCAAATGACTTTATACAAAGCATTTATAGCAACTCGGCCATAATTTTTAAACTCTTATTTATAATATGTGATACCGCGCCTTATGACGACCACTACCCCGTTACTACTGATTACTGCTGACCCTAGTCACCCATTGGCACACTTGGCGTTACGCTATGCACGCGCTTACCTAAATGGCGCAGCGAATAGTGATGATATTGATCACACTGACACTAATAGTACAGGTACAGGCGGCAGCGATAATGCTACTTCTGAACAACCATTGCTCAATGTCTTCTTTTATGGCGATTCGGCTCATATAGCCAATCGATTGCGTTGGCAGTCAGCCGATCAATTAGACTTGACCAAAGAATGGCAGTCTTTGGCTGAGCAGTATCAATTACCCCTGCCTGTCTGTGTCAGTACAGCACTTAGTCGCGGTGTGAGTGATGTAGACAATAGCTCACGCCATCAGCTTGACGGTACCAATCTTGCGACAGGGTTTACGTTAGTGGGACTTAGTGAGCTTGCGATGATGATGCAGGATGACTGTCGTTTGATACAGTTTTGATAGCGTGTCGCTTGATAGTTTGTATATTAAGATCACTAGTAGCGGTAACTATTTTTAGGAATACATAATGAGATTATTAATTCAGCTGCACACGCCCACTGAAGCAGCAAGCTACGAAGGTTGTGCGCTTGCGCTAACTTTAGCGACATTTGGTCATGAGGTGCAACTATTCTTAGATGCGCCAGTCTTTGGCTTATTGATGCAATCTGACTCGCGGCTACATGGCATGATTCAGTCACTTGAGCTTTACGATATGCCCGCAGCTTGGCTACCTGATGACGTCTTTAGTGGCTGGGTCACTGGTATGTTGCCGACAGATCTGGCATCACAGCTCACACTCGTGCCAGAGGTCATCAATTCGCAAGACTTTGAGCAGATACTTACCTTTTAAATCGCTATATAACTTAGATTTATAAAATAATAAAGCACGTAATCGGATACCTTTATGGCAACTTTATATCAATTGCATAGCACGATGGCTACCCTTAGACGCAGTACTGAAGAGATGTCTCGCACTTGGCGCACGGGCGACAGCATCCTTCTGCTTGGTGCTACCTCTGCTTTCATCGATTGGCTCAATGCTTATTTAAATGATAGCGATATCGAGGATATTGCTGGTATTTACGCATTAGCAGATGACATCGCCCAGCTCACAACAAATACAACTGGCAAACTTAATTTAGAAACTAAGTTGACTGCTATTTTAACCGACGCAGAATGGGTCGAACTGACTCAGAGCAGTCAGTTTGATAAAGTGGTGACGATTGCCTTATGAGTAATGACATGACCACTCACAACGCTACATTATCAGCGGCTAATATCGAATTAGATCAAGACGGTCATCTGTGTGACCATACGATTTGGACACCTGCTATCGCACAGCAATTGGCAGACACACTAGAGGTCAATCTGAGCGATGAGCATTTAGAAATTTTGCAACAAGTGCGCGCGTTTTTTGACAAATTTAATCACGCGCCTGCAACCCGTCCATTAATCAAATGGCTACAAAAGACTTTGCCAGAACTCGATATTAGCAATCAAAAGCTACAGCAATTGTTTAACACAGGTTTGGTCGCGCGTCATGTCAATCGCTTAGCAGGACTACCAAAACCACCAAACTGTTTATAAGTTCTTTATAAGCGATCAGATACAATCAATGTCGCACTAGAAACTCATCATATGTACATGAGCAGTATCTAATATTTTACTGCTCATTAAGTACGCAAATACTTTTAAGTCTATAGTTATTGCTTTATAGAAACGCTATTTTGGGTCATAGACTGTCAACGTCTCATAACCGACACTACGACCCTCATCGCCTGTAAATCCTTGCTGTCGCCATATTTCGTACAAACAAATGGCTACGCTATTTGATAAGTTTAAACTACGCGAGTCAGCTAGCATAGGCAGTCTTAGCCAGTTATCAGCACCGATATCTTCGCGTATATCATCTGCCAGACCTGCTGTCTCAGAACCAAAGACTAGCGCAATATTGGGCATAGCAGCCTTATCAGATGCTTCAGAGTCCGAGTGCTTACCAAAATCATAATCATAAAACGGTTTGCTTAGCTTGGTTGTCAATGCGGTAACCACATGGCAATCAGCAGTTTTTAGAGCTTGTCTCGCAGCTGTCCAATCATCATGCACTTGCAAATGGGCATATTCATGGTAATCGAGACCTGCGCGGCGTAGCTTTTTATCATCAAGCTCAAACCCTAACGGTCTGACTAAATGCAGCTGTGCCCCGCTATTGGCACACAGTCGAATAATATTTCCAGTGTTGCTCGGCATTTTTGGTGCTACTAGCACGATATGGATGGTCATTCTTACTCCGCAAATATTCAACGCTCTATTATTTAAGTTTATGAGCAGTAGGTAATCGAAAGTTACAGTTTACTGCCAATAATTACATTTTGATACTGTGCAGCGTTTTTAACTTTCATTATGATGTCTGTAATGGATAGCGCGATAGCATTTATGTATGACTGTCTCATCCAATACCCCTTCAGTGAAGCTTGAGCACGATGCTTAGCGTCACTGTTGTTATTTATAACCATTCATTTATCTTTGAGGATACTATTATGAAAAAAGTAATCATCGCATCTTTAACTGCTATGTTCGTTCTAACTGGTTGCAACACGTTCAAAGGCCTTGGCCAAGACGTATCAAGCGCCGGAAATGCTGTAACTGGCGGCGCACAAGACGTACAAGATAAAATCTAAGGTCTACTTTTTTTAGATTTTTAAAAAGGCTTATCATTCATTTGATAAGTCTTTTTTGTGTTCTTACTTCGCTGCTGTTAAACAATTACTCAAGCACGATTTTATAAAAACGCGCGTAATATCTGATTGAGATAACGCTGACCTAATACGGTCGGTTGCAACTGCGTATCGCTATCTACCAACAATCCTTGTTTGACCAAACTGTTTACTTGTTCAGCAATACTATCAAGCGTTAATCCAGTTCTCTTTTCAAACAGTGACCAAGCGACACCGCCATGTAAGCGTAATGCATTTAGCATAAACTCACTCACCAATTCTTCTTGATCAATCGCTTGCCAGCCAACCATTTTTGGTGTGATTTGGCGTATGTCAGACTTCTCTGTGGTATCTGGATTTATTACTACATAATCTTTTGGCAAACGTGATTTGCTAAAGCGATAGATACCTGACGCTACTAACAAGTCATCTTCCATCTTATCTTTTACGTCTGACGAGTTACTACCATTGCTATCGTTACGACCAATCGTCACTTTACCATGTGCACCAGCGCCAATAGCTAAATAGTCGCCAAACTGCCAATAGTTGATATTATGACGACATGGTTTGTCTGACTCGCCTGCCCACGCAGATACCTCATAGTTGCTATAGCCTAATTGCTGCAATAGCGACTGACCTGCTTGTTCAATATCTGCCAAATTGTCTTCATCGGGTAAAATAGGCTGGCTACGGTAAAACACGGTATTTGGCTCAATAGTCAGTTGATACCAAGAGATATGCGTTGCGCCAGCATCATGCGCCATTTGAATATCTTCTAGCGCTTCGTTCATGGTTTGCTTCGGTAGACCGTGCATCAGGTCGACGTTGACCCGTACAAATCCAGCCGCTTTGGCCGCGCTAATCGCTGATAATGCTTGCACAGGATCGTGGATACGTCCAAGTACCTTTAGCTTATCGGCGGCGAAGCTCTGTACGCCGATAGACAGACGATTGATACCAACCTCTAAATACTGCGCAAATGGTGCATGCTCAAGCGTGCCAGGATTGGCCTCCATCGTGACTTCGATGTCTTCTGCAAATTCAAAACACGTACGTAACCCAGTAAACAATCGCTGATACTGGGCAATAGGTAGCAAAGACGGCGTACCACCACCGATAAATATCGAACCAATTTTTCGGTTCTGAGCTAAAGGTTGCTGCATTGCGGCATCTAACAGTAACGCATCGACGTATTCCTCATACATGGATAGCTCACTGTCTATCGGTAGCTCATGCGAATTAAAATCGCAATAAGGACACTTCTTTACACACCACGGGATGTGAATGTAAAGAGACAATGGAATGTCGGTCACATCTACCGCGATAGTATCCGTCGTTGGTTCAGTAAGGCTTAACGTATTCAGGTCATTTGGCATGCTGTCTGTATTCACTTTGGGCATAAATAAACTTATTTTGTAGTGAGCAATAATGATCGATATCAAAAGTAAGGCTAGGATAGCGACTAGATGAGATAAAGAAAAGCCTATCTATCATAAAACTATTAACAAAGCCATGTACAAATCCCCTATTCATCATGGTAACTTATGGGCAGCATATAGATGCTCTCCCTAAGTTCTATTAAAAACAGACCCTACTAAGAAAAAACGCTATTAAAAATGAAAGTATGTTTAAGAGCCGGTCTGTAGATAGTGAGTTAATAAAAAGTTAGTTGATAAAAATTAACTCTAATAATTTTAAGAACAAATTGAAAAATAAATAAAAAATCAAAGGACAGGTATATGGCGTATTGGTTAATGAAATCCAACCCTAAATTTTTTGGTATTGAAGATTTGCAGCGCCTGGGCACCGACGGTTGGGACGGTGTCCGCAACTACCGCGCACGTAACTTTATGCGTGATGATATGAAAGTTGGTGACAAAGTGTTCTTTTATCACTCTAGCGCCAAGCCGTCTGGAGTCGCTGGTATTATGACAGTGACTACAGCAGGGTATCCTGATCCTACTCAGTTTCACCCTGAGCATCGTCACTATGATCCTATTGCGACTGAAGATGCACCTCGCTGGTATATGGTCGATCTCACTTTTGAGCAAGCTTTTACAGAGGTATTACCACTATCAGAGCTAAAATTTTTGCCAGCTTTGGAAGATTCCTTATTACTTAGGAAAGGATGTCAGCAATTAACAGTGATTCCATTAGAGCCCAAACATTGGCAAGCGATTATGGATATGGCGGAGACACTTGAGTTGTTACCGGAGTAAACTCATTGATTTAACTATTGGCTGTTGTCCGTCAACTATAAAATAGAGTACAAAAAACCTAAGATTAATACCTGTATAGCGGCGCTAAAGCGTTGACATCATAGTGTGGCTTATTTACCATCTTACTATGTATATGACCTGTCAATCCACTACTTGGATCGACGGGTTATTTTTATTTTAGTGTCTTTACTTTTATTTTCATACTCTGTCTATCTACTTATGCAACATTATAAGCTTGCTCATATTATTTATCGGAGTATTATCGTCGGCACTACGCTCTCCTTGCTGCGTCAATCTTAGTCGATTGATAGCAGTGTTTGTTTATTAATAATTATCTTAATAACAATTACCGCAAAGAATAAAAAGTTGCTTACCATGGTTTTTCCATTGTCTTTCAAAGATTTTAAAAGCTACAGCTTACGTTTAGGCATACTTGCCCTCCCTATCTTAATTACTCAGTTTTGCCAAGCCGCACTTGGCGTGGTCGATGCCATCATGGCAGGTCAAGTATCGGCGCTTGATTTGGCTGCGGTAGCAGTTGGCTCTGGTATTTGGCTACCGCTGTTTTTATTGGCCACAGGTGTGCTTATCGCAACCACGCCTCTGATTGGTGAGGCGATTGGTCAAGACCAGCATGGCCAAGTGCCGCATATCACGCAGCAGTCTCTATGGACGGCAGGTGTCATTGGCATTATTGGTTTTATCATTGTTAATTTGGCTCCTAATGTTCTTGGCATTATGGGTGTCCCAGAAAACATTCAGCCGATAGCGACGCAATATTTACATGGTGTCTCATTTGGTTTCCCAGCGCTCGCTGTATATGCTGTTCTACGCAGTTATTGTGAGGCACTGGGTCGTCCTGAGCCTGTGACTGTCATTAGCATCATTGGCCTGCTCGCAGATATTCCTTTGAACTATATATTTATTCATGGGTTATTTGGCATGCCAGAAATGGGCGGTGCAGGCTGCGGGGTGGCGACAGCATTGGTCTTATGGATAAATGTCCTATTGCTTGCAGCCTATACTAGCTTTACAAAGCGCCGCGAATTTGTGAGCACACGATTTTTTTATGGCTTCTCTAGCCCTAACCGAACACAGATCAAAAAGCTGTTAAAACTTGGTATCCCTATTGGTATCTCTATCTTCTTCGAAGCCAGTTTATTTAGCTTAGGCGCACTCGTCATTAGCCCATTGGGCGAGCTGGCAACAGCATCGCATCAAGTGGCACTGTCAGTGACCTCACAGTTATTTATGATACCGATATCTGTCGCCATGGCGCTCACTATCATGGTCTCCAATCGATTTGGTCAAAAAAACCTATTGGCACTGCGCCAAGTGCAAGCTACTGGACTGGTATGGACCGTATTGATCGCTTTGACCTGCATGCTTGGGATATGGCTATTCAGACCAGAACTGGCAGCAGCATTCACGGATAACCCAGAAGTTAGAGCACAGTCTATGCATTTGCTTATCTTTGCACTTGCTTATCAGTTGTTTGATGGCTGGCAAGTTAACGTCGCTGGTATATTGCGCGGTATGCAAGATACCACCATACCGATGTGGGTAACGCTCTTCTGCTATTGGTTAGTGGCCCTACCACTTGGCGTCTATCTGGTGCGTTTCACTGACGTTGGCGCACAAGGATTTTGGATGGCGTTGATTACAGGTTTGTTCTTATCATCTATTTTACTTACTTTGCGTCTACGCTATCAGCAAAAACGCTTAACTATACTATGGGGTTGAGCCAATTGCTTATGGATTGCATTTTATAATCATTGTTAGCGTTATTTGATCATACAGACTATGAAAAATCGTAGATATTTTCTTACTAAAAAGATGGCTTACGTCAAAATATGTAAAAATTCTCAGTTAACAACTGTACATTGATTGCTCATTGCCCTGAATCTAGGTATCATTAGCAATTAATTAGACAATATTTAGTTACACTATTTCTCGAATTTAGTACAAGGCCAGATAAAAACTATGGATATTGAAAAAATACGCACCCTCATCGCCCTTATGGAAGAAAGTGAACTGGTTAATTTAGAAATCAGTTCTGACGACGAGCATATTAGCTTAACTCGTCACTATGACGCGCCTGCGCCAACTATGATGGCTGCGAGCGCTGCTCCTGCTGCCGCTGTCGAAGGCAAACCTGCAGAAAAAGCGGGTAGCGTTGAGTCTTCACCAATGGTTGGTGTTTTTTATTCAGCACCAAGTCCTAATGATCCACCATTTGTGAAAGTTGGTCAAAAAGTTCAGGCAGGTGATACTTTAGGTATTATCGAAGCGATGAAAATCATGAACCCGCTTGAAGCGACTCAAAGTGGTATTGTTGACGAGATCTTGGTAGATAACTCTGAAGTCGTACAGTTCGGTCAACCTGTCATACGCTATAAAGCGTAACGATATTTGCCATACTTTATTTCATTATGGCTGGCTTTTGGTATATATACTGCGTCAATGCTAAACAACCTGATGCTATGTATCGAAACTCAGTCAATGACTGACGCTTCGACAAGGATGAACCCATGATAAAAAAATTGCTCATTGCCAACAGAGGCGAAATTGCCCTGCGCATCGTCCGCGCCTGTAAAGCGCTAGGTATCGAAACGGTAGGTGTCTACTCTACTGCGGATGCCAACTTGATGCACTTGCGCTTTGTTGATGAGGCAATTTGTATTGGCAAGCCTAATGCTAACCAAAGCTACCTTGATATCAATACCATCTTAACCGCTGCTGAAATCACTGGTGCAGATGCTATCCATCCCGGTTATGGCTTTTTGTCTGAGAATGCTGAATTTGCTGAACAAGTAGAAGAAGCAGGATTGACCTTCGTTGGTCCTAATGCTGATCATATTCGCCTTATGGGCAACAAAGTTTCTGCCATCAATGCTATGAAAAAAGCGGGCGTACCAACTGTACCTGGTTCAGTTGGCGCTGTGACCCTGCATAATGCTGAAGAGCAAGCACGCAATATCGGCTTCCCACTATTGATTAAAGCGGCTTCTGGCGGTGGTGGACGCGGTATGCGTGTGGTTGAACGCTTCGATGAACTAATTGGTCAGGTACAAGCGGCCAAACAAGAAGCTGAGCTCTGGTTCGGTGACGACACTGTCTATATGGAGCGCTATCTACAGAACCCACGCCACGTAGAAGTACAGGTGTTGGGTGACGGTAATGGTAATGCTATCCATCTATATGATCGTGATTGCTCATTGCAGCGTCGCCATCAAAAAGTACTAGAAGAAGCACCTGCGCCTGACATCCCAGATGATGTACGTGAGCCAATCTTAAAGGCGTGTGTAAAAGCTTGCGAGCTTGTTAAGTATCGCGGTGCCGGCACATTTGAGTTCTTGTTTGAAAATAACGAATTTTTCTTTATTGAAATGAACACTCGTGTACAGGTTGAGCATCCAGTGACTGAGATGATTACTGGTATTGATGTTGTTGTCGAACAGCTCAAAATTGCTGCCGGTTACGGCCTGTCTTATCGTCAGAGTGAGATTGAGATTCAGGGTCATGCGATCGAATGTCGTATCAATGCCGAAGATGCAGCGACTTTCGTACCTTGCCCAGGTACTATCAGTCAATTGTTCACGCCAAGTGGTTCTGGTATCCGTTTTGACTCTCATCTATACCCTGGCTATGAGATACCGACCTATTACGATTCATTGATTGGTAAGCTTATATGTCACGGTCAAACTCGTCAGCAAGCTATTGCTAAGACAGTACATGCCCTTGATGAGCTGATTATCGAAGGTATCAAAACCAATATACCTTTGCATCGTGATGTGATTTTGGCGGATGATAACTTTACTCGTGAAGCGCAAAATATTCACTATCTCGAAAGAGAGCTGCTGACTGCAAATAAAGCTAAAAAAGACTCGTAGGCTGAAATACTTA
>NZ_PJBF01000017.1 GCF_002836505.1 Psychrobacter sp. Choline-02u-9 | reverse complement strand
ATTCTTGAAGATAGTAAGCAGACGCTTAAATCTATGCAATTTTTAACCAAACAATTTTCTGTAAACTCTTTGATGTTACTGTCAATGATGGTCTGCAAGCGTATCTTTTTCGATAGCTTTTTTCCTCGCTGAAGATTTCAGGTAAACCTGCTCAGCCACAGCAATCACTACAATAGTGACGACTGCTACGCCAAGTACGAATGGATCTGAGTTTAGTTTAATCCAGACAAAACCGCCGAGAACCAACAGGTCAAGAAGTATGGCCACTATAGGTACCCACATCACCGCCTTTATATCCTGACGAAGGTATCGCAAAACACCCCAATGAATGGCGATATCCATAATTAGATAGAAAACAATGCCAAGCGCTGCAATTCGTGATAAGTCAAATAACGTTGTGAAAGCTAAACCCAACACCACAGTATAGACCAACGTATGTTTTTGAACGCTTCCCGGCATCCCCAAATGACGGTGGGGTACCAGCTTCATTTCGGTTAGCATAGCGAGCATACGAGAGACTGCGAAGATGCTAGCAAGGAGGCCGCCAGCGGTAGCTACCATTGCGATTGCAACTGTGAACCATAGACCATAGTCGCCAAGTGCTGGGCGTGCGGCGGCAGCCAAGGAGTAATCTTTAGTTTCGATGATTTCGGCAAGAGATAGATTACTAGACACCGCGAAACCGACTAGAGTGTAAATAACTACGCATATTGCGATTGATATTACAATGGCACGGCCGACGTTGCGATGAGGATTTTTTACTTCCGAGCCACTGTTGGTAATCGTGGTAAAGCCTTTAAATGCCAGTATGCCTAGCGCCGTTGCGCCAAGAAAGTCACCAACAGTATTAGTGTCATCTAATGTAGAAGAATCAACTGCAAAGCTATCAGCTAGCCAGATACCAACCAACCCGAATATAAGAATACCGACAATTTTTATAATACCGATAACCGATGCAACCCCCTGAATCCAACGATTACCAAGTAAATTGATAAAGAACGCAGCAAGAATAAGCGCGGCGCCAAGGATGGATACCATGCGACCGCTGTCATCGCCACCGAATAACTGCATAGTGTATGACCCGAACGTCCGGGCCAAAAAGCTCTGCGCTATAACCATGGAGAAATACATCAGCAGGGCATTAAATCCAGTCGGTAAACGATCTCCGTATGCTTGATGCAGGTACATTGCAACACCGCCAGCCGACGGGTAAGCGTTAGAGATTTTGATATAAGAATAGGCACTAAAAGAAACAACGATTGCGGCGGCTAGAAAAGCAAGTGGGAAAAGCGAACCCGTCATCTGAGCCATCTGACCGGTCAGAGCGAAAATACCAGCA
>NZ_PJBF01000016.1 GCF_002836505.1 Psychrobacter sp. Choline-02u-9 | reverse complement strand
CTTGTTGAAGATAGTAAGTAGACGCTTAAATCTACGCAATTTTAAACCAAACAGTTTTTTATAAATCCTTTAATGTTATTGTCAATGTTGGTGTGTAAGTGCATCTTTTTCGATAGCCTTTCTCCTCGCTGACGACTTGAGATAAACCTGCTCAGCCACAGCAATCACTACGATAGTAACGACTGCTACGCCAAGCACGAATGGATCTGAGTGTAGTTTGATCCAGATAAAACCACCGAGGACTAAGATATCAAGAAGTATGGCCACTACAGGTACCCACATCACCGCTTTTATGTCTTGACGGAGGTATCTTAGAACACCCCAGTGGATAGCGATATCCATGATCAGATAGAAAACAATGCCAAGCGCTGCAATTCGTGAAAGATCAAATAACGTTGTGAAAGCCAAACCCAACACCACGGTATAGACCAGTGTGTGTTTTTGAACGCTGCCTGGCATCCCCAAATGACGGTGGGGTACCAGCTTCATTTCGGTTAGCATAGCGAGCATACGAGAGACTGCAAAGATACTAGCAAGGAGACCACCAGCGGTAGCTACCATTGCGATTGCTACTGTGAACCATAGACCATAGTCGCCAAGTGCTGGGCGTGCGGCGGCAGCCAAAGAGTAATCTTTGGTTTCAATAATTTCAGCAAGAGATAGATTACTAGACACCGCGAAACCGACTAGGGTGTAAATTACTACGCAGATTGCGATTGAAATTATAATGGCACGGCCGACGTTACGATGAGGGTCTTTTACCTCCGAGCCACTGTTGGCGATCGTGGTAAAGCCTTTAAAGGCCAGTATGCCTAGCGCCGTTGCGCCAAGAAAGTTACCAACAGTATTAGTGTCACCTAATGTAGAAGAATCAATTGCAAAGCTATCAGCCAGCCAGACACCAACCAGCCCGAAGATGAGAATCCCAACAATTTTTATAATACCGATAACCGATGCGACCCCTTGGATCCAACGATTGCTAAGCAAATTAATCAAAAATGCAGCAAGAATAAGCGCTGCGCCAAGAACGGATACCATGCGACCGCTGTCATCGCCACCAAATAACTGCATGGTATATGACCCGAACGTCCGAGCCAAAAAGCTCTGCGCTATAACCATGGAGAAATACATCAGCAGGGCATTAAAGCCAGTCGGTAAACGATCTCCGTACGCTTGGTGTAGGTACATCGCGACACCACCAGCTGATGGGTAGGCATTAGAGATTTTGATATAGGAATAGGCACTAAAAGAAACAACGATTGCAGCGGCTAAAAACGCCAAGGGGAAAAGCGAACCTGTCATCTGAGCCATTTGACCAGTCAGAGCAAAAATACCAGCG
>NZ_PJBF01000015.1 GCF_002836505.1 Psychrobacter sp. Choline-02u-9 | reverse complement strand
CTTACTTCAAAGCCAAAATTTTTCGGGCACCATTCAGTACGAATAAAGAAACCAGTATGCCAATGATTAAGTCTGGATAAGCTGATCCCGTCCACGCCACGAGTACACCGGCAAATATAACGCCCATATTTACGACAACGTCATTCGCCGAGAAAATCCAACTGGCTTTCATATGTGCGCCATCTTCTCGATGACCAGAAATAAGATATAAGCATGTCACGTTAGCTATAAGTGCGAGCAGGCCAATAACAATCATGAGCGTTGATTCTGGCTCGCTTCCAAACATGAATCGTCTAATGACATCAACAATCACGATAACAGCAAGTAATAACTGAATCCAACCTGCGAAATGGGCTGCTTTTATTTGATATTTCGCAGCTTTTCCGACGGCATATAGCGCAATACCATAAACGGCTGCATCGGCAAACATATCTAGAGAATCAGCAATCAATCCTGTAGACGCAGCAATAATACCGCTGATGAATTCTATAAAGAAAAGTAGAGCATTAATACCTAATAACAGTTTAAGTACTTTAGCTTGTCTCACAGGATCAGGTTCATTAGGTATATCGCCTGAAGAAAGCTGTATTTCATCAAGTTTCGCCCCAAAACCCAGTCCTTCGAGTTTGGCCGTAATTTGCTGACTCCCTTCATTATGGAAGACTTTCAGTTTTCGATTGGGAAGATCAAAAGTAAGACCTTTAACTGCTTCAATATCTGCAAGAGCCATACGGACCATTTGCTCTTCAGCAGAGCAATCCATTTTAGGAATGGTATAGGTACTTGTTTGCTTAGCCTGTTGATTGCTTATATAAGTTTCAGTCTTCACAAGCTTTGCACCAAAACCCAAAGCTTCAAGTTTGGTAGTTATATTTTCATCTTTTTGATTATGTAGAACCTTTAAAGACCGGTTAGGTAAATCAAAGATGAGTTTTTGAACACCATCAATTGAAGATAGCGCCATACGAACCATCTGTTCTTCCGCAGAACAATCCATTTTGGGAACTAAGTATTCACTCATGTAGTGCGAATCTTTTAAAACGTTTTCAGTGCTTAAATTTTCTTTGGGATCAGAACCACAACAGGATTGAGCGGTATCTTCACAACTGTTTGAAGTGTTACAGCAAGGAGATGAAGATTTTTCTTCTTCCTCTTCACCACAACAGCTAGGCGTATTATCACAATTCTTTGAATTGCTTGCTTCTGCAATTGATGGATGATTTTCTTGTTGAGATTTCTTATCTTCGTATGGTGTTTCTTTACTACATCCACAGCCACTCATAGTTATACCCATTAAAAAAATTTATAAACTTTGAATATTAGAATCCCTATAGTTACTATAGAGTCAAGAATCTTTGGAAATACTAACTCAATGCATTTAAAAATTGGTGAACTCTCTAAAAAAACCTCATGTTCAGTATTAACAATTAGGTTTTATGAAAAGGAAGGTTTAATTCCGGAACCGGAAAGAACGGAAGGAAATTACCGCCTTTACGATGTAGGCTATGTTGAGCGAATTAAATTTATTTTGAATTGCCGAACTTTAAATATGAGTTTGAATGAAATTCGTCAATTACTTACCTATAAAGACAAACCTGAGAAAAATTGTTCAGATGTGAATGAATTAATTGACTTACATGTCAGTGCTATCAGAGAAAATATAATCAAGCAACAAAAGCTTATTGAACAATTATCTGATTTAAGAGGTACTTGTGATGGTTTATGTACAATTGACCAATGTGGAGTTTTAAAAAATCTAGCTTGATTATCTAGACCTATGCTTTTTTCAAAAAATC
>NZ_PJBF01000014.1 GCF_002836505.1 Psychrobacter sp. Choline-02u-9 | reverse complement strand
AAGGTGTCTTGCTATTTTTTTTAAGATTACTGCTTTGAGCAGTAATCAGGGCTATTATCATTAGGCTCAAACAATTGATTCTTGCCTTGTTCATGCTCAGGTTTTGGGTTAAAGTCTCACTAAGTCTGTTAAAGTTTGGCATGGTCTGATTCGTCTTAAAAATTACTATTATGCCTTTGCTTTAACAGACTTTTTGTTTTTTTGTCGTGTGCAGAGCTATTTGTCTTAACTATCTATGATAAAAAAGCCAAGTTATTGAATAGCTGGGCTTTTTTATGGTCTGACTTATAAGCTTTTCAATTAACGACGCACATCTTTTGGTGCATCGCCATTTGGCCAATCTTTGTCTTTATTGGCTTTGACAGGGCGCGGCAAATGGGTAAAGTAGGCGGCAATATCGACCGCTTCTTGATCGCTTAGTGTATTGCCCTGACCGAACGGCATTTTACCTTTAATAAAGGCCGCGGCGGTATATGTACGCGCCATGCCTGCGCCATCATTAAAGGATTTATCGCCAGCTACCGCAGGATAGATATAAGTACCATCGTCATTATATTGACCTTCGCCATTATCACCGTGACAAACGCTACATTTTTCTGCAAATAGCTTTTCACCCGTTTCAGGGTTTGGCTCTAACTCTTTATTCACTTTTACAAAACCGCGACCTTCAGGTGATACCCCAAATGGCATATCTTGCGACAACCAGCTCATATAAGACACCATCGCATTCATATCATCTGAATCAAGATCGAGTGCTTTACCATTCATCGAACGCTCAAAACAACCGTTAATACGCTCTTGAATGGTATTGACGCGACCTGCGCGTGAGCGATAAATCGGGTAAATACTTGGCATATTGTTCCAAGGTGCAGCATACGCTTCTGAGCCATTGCCTAGGTGACAGCTGGTACAGTTAAGCTGGTTACCAACGTTATTCGGCAGCTCTTTATAAGTATGGTTGGCAAGCTGTAGACCGCGGCGTACGGCAGCGCCATACTCATCATCTGGAATGGTCGATTCGTCTGGCATCTTAATGGACGGCTTACCGCTTGCTGCGCCTGCCGCATCACCGCCGCCTGCGCTAGCGCTCATATCACTGGCAGCTGGCATATTACCTTTTAGCGTTTCGGCACGGGCTTCGAGGGCTTTAACGCGAGCCAAGGCTTCTGCTTCTTCCAAACGGTCAACGGCTTTGGTCTCATTGCTATTACTACAGCCGGCCATACTGACGGCGCTGATGGCAAAGATAGTGGCTACTAACAGGGAGGAGGGCTTAGCACGTGGAAAGTTTATCATTGGAATATCCTTATGTTAGAAAATAATATGTAAATCTATATTTATATGATAGCTTGGTCGTCATGATGGCAAAACTTATTTTAAGATTTTAGCTAAATAAATGGCTCGGATTCCAGTATTGATCAATGCCAACATAGTTGGCGTCATATCATTCAGCTTATCGCTACTGCCTAATATTAGCTATTAATCCGCTTGATTCTGCCTATCAAAACTCGACCAGTAATTAATCTGTAATTTGCTAGTAACATAATTGTATCAAATACAAATACGTAAAGTGTTTTTAAATTGAAAAAGAACACTAAAGCGACAAATGATGCCAACAGATGGTGAACGTTCTAAATAGCAAGGCATACTGTTTTTACTAAAAGCGCGTAAATATGAAAATATTTACGCGCTTTTTTTTGATGAAGATATTTTTATATAGTAATTGCAAAATAAAATCGATACGTTAGTATTCCCGTGCTAATGGGATAGATTTTTCTTGCTTGCTGTTCGCAGGCGTAACAGAGGCTGCAAAAAACTCACCCCATTAGCACTTTGTATCGGTTTTAGATCGAATAGACGACAGCTGTTTAACTTATTCTCTGCACACGACAAAAAAATCATCCCCACCCGATTTTCATAGGTTTAGGGGTTAAAAAGCTAACTAACTGTCGAAATACAGTCTTATCATTGTTAAAGAACACCAAGTGAAGGCCCTCAATCAACACATCCAGGCCAAGCGCAAACAAACTGGCTTGAGGTCGAGCGTTTGACTTT
>NZ_PJBF01000013.1 GCF_002836505.1 Psychrobacter sp. Choline-02u-9 | reverse complement strand
CGCTTGTGTCTTTATCTGGTTGCCACTCATTTGAGTTCTATACACACCCTAGTGAGGTGCTCTTCTTTTTTCAATCACTTTCGAAGTTGAGAGTGGGGTATGATATAGGTAATAAACAACATACCGTGTGCCATACCGATGTATTTCACACCTTCTGGAATGTCCATCATATATTTTAGTGGCATGGCGATGAAGAGCAATAATAAGAAAGAGGTGCCTTCTAGATAGCCTATAGTCAGCTGAATGTAAAAATGTTATGGATTTAAACGCGCTACTGGTATAAATTTTCTTTGCGTGCTGCTTACACAGAGGCTGCACAAAATTCATCCCAGTAGCACTGTATCATTTTTAAAGTGGGTTAACTAGACAGCTAAAAGGATAAAAAATGACCAAACCTAATCCAAGAGTATTAGAAGTAAAAGGCGTATTCGTTGAGCCTGCATCGGCGGCTTCAATCGGCGGTGCAATCCGTGATATTAAAGCAGGTAAAATCGCTGAAGGTTCGGTGATCGTTTGCACAGTGACGGGTAATGGTCTAAAAGATCCTGACACTGCGATCAAACAATGTGCCGATGCCGTGATGCTCACCATCAATGCCACATTGGATGATGTCAGAACATCAATCCTATCAAATATGGAAAAATAATTTTTCATGCTTTGCTCAGAAGAAAATACTTAAAAAGCCAACCAACTGCGGTTGGTTTTTTTTATTGCATCGTGCAGAATATAAACTGTATAAGAATAATTCCTATTTACAAACAATTTGATACAGTTTGATTTGTTTTGGTGCAAAATCAATAAATCGCCCAATATTTGTGCAATACAATAATGCTTCAAAGTTGGTTTTGTAAGTTATTGCAGTTTTATTGCAAAGAAATAAGATAAAACAGTAACTTAATAAAGTTGGCACGCCCTTTGCTATTTCAATAACAAGTTCAGAGTCAAATCATTTCGATTTGAACATTTGTAATAAACAGCTTGGGGGAATACCAACATGAACTTTAAACTTTCTACATTAGTGGCTGCATCTTTACTCACTTGTGCAAGTGGCTTGACTATGGCAGCTGAAAGCGATGTATCATTCTCTGGTACTGCAGCAATGACTTCAGATTACCGCTATCGTGGTATGACACAAACTGAAAGCGACCCTGCCGTTCAAGTTGGTTATGGATTAACCCATAGCTCTGGCTTATACGCAGGTGTCTGGGGCTCGAATGTCGGCTTTGGTAGCTCATTAGAGCTCGATCCATATGTAGGTTATAGCACTGAACTTGGCTCTTTGGCGTCTAAACCAGTTTTAGATGTCGGTTTATGGTACTACGGCTATCCAAGTGCTTCTGATTTGAATTGGCTTGAGCTGTATGCACGTCTAGGTTTTGCAGACACCATCACTGTTGGTGACAGTTTGCTTGCAAGCGTGAATTTCACTAATGATTTTTTTGGCTTAGATACTGATGCATGGTATTTAAACCTGACTTATAGCATGCCATTGAGCGCATCTTTCGGTGGTGTAGCAAGCTTAGGTTATACCACTGCTGACGATTATGATTTCAGTGATAACGCTAGTGGCGATGATAACTACATCGACTGGAAAGTTGGTGTGACTTACAGCTTTGCTTCTGTTGAAGACCTGTCAGCTGAGCTTGCTGCTGTCGGCACAAATATTGACGCCGACACCAACCCGTACAAACGTGGTGTAGAGACTGGTGCTGTATTTACAATTACTAAAGCATTCTAAGTTGTAAATAGCATAGGCTAGAAAATTAGCCTTGCGATAAAAAAATCCTGTCTTACTTCAAGGCAGGATTTTTTTATGGAGAATTGGTTCTAAATACGTCTTGGCATGTTAAATGCTTAATATTTATATCGAATAAAGATTGTTTGAATAGATTAAAAAGAAGGGGCTGTCCTAGATGAGTAAAATTATTTAGGATAGCACTATGAGAAAGAGTAAACTAAGTTGGTATAAACAAAGCAGACTCATCGAGTTATTTGTTGCCGGTTCTACCGCGAGAACAGCAGCAAGCCTAATTGGTGTTAATAAAACCACAGCCAGTTATTACTTTCATAGGCTAAGACTGCTTATTTACGAGAATAGGGGCTGTATAGAATTGAGAAAA
>NZ_PJBF01000012.1 GCF_002836505.1 Psychrobacter sp. Choline-02u-9 | reverse complement strand
TACCTGTCTCCAAAAATTCAAACATCGAAGCTACCGAAGATACCGTAGCGACTGGTCAATTAGAAGCAGCCACTGATGCGGATAGCGACAATTTAACCTATGCCATTAAAGACAATGCCGCCAATGGTACTGTTATCGTCAATGCGGATGGCAGCTATAGCTACACCCCTGATACTGACTTTAATGGTGAAGACAGCTTCACTTATACCATTGATGATGGTCAAGGTGGCATGATCACTCAAACTGCTACGATTACTGTCGCTGCCGTCAATGATGCGCCAGTGGCTGAAGACAGCAGTATCAGTACTGATGAAGACACGGTCGCAAAAGGTCAGCTTGTCGCTACCGATGTTGATGGTGATAATCTGACATTTGCCCTAGACTCAGGTGCCAGCAATGGCACAGCAATAGTCAATGCAAGCGGTAGCTACAGCTATACACCAAATGCCAACTTCAATGGCTCAGACAGCTTTACCTATACAATCACTGATGGTACAGAAACCATTACTCAAACGGCTACGATCACTGTTGCTTCAGTCAATGATCTACCCGTCTCCACTGACAGCAGCAGCAGTACCAATGAAGACGCAGAAGCAACTGGCACATTGGCTACCGCTACTGATGCAGATGGTGATGAATTAACTTATGCATTAAAAGACACTGCCGTTAATGGCACTGTTATCGTCAATGCAGATGGCAGCTATAGCTACACCCCTAATGCCAACTTTAATGGCTCAGACAGCTTTATCTATAGCATTGATGATGGTCAAGGTGGCGTGATAACTCAAACCGCAACGATTGATGTTGCACCGATTAATGATGCACCAGTGGCTGAAGACAGTGTTATTGCCGCTATAGAAGACACCGTTGCTGAAGGTCAACTAGCAACAGCTACCGATGTCGATGGTGATGAACTGACATTCGTCCTAGCTACCGATGCCAGCAATGGCACAGTGGTAGTTAATGCTGATGGTAGCTACAGCTATACGCCTAATACTAACTTTAATGGCTCAGACAACTTTACCTATACAATCACTGATGGTACAGAAACCATTACTCAAACTGCCAATGTGACGGTTAACTCATTCAGCGAAGTGTATAACCGTGAACTACAAGGAACGTTTGAAACTACTGTTGTTAGTGAAAAGCAAGTATTAGTAGATAAGCAGTCATCCAATACTTTGTATGACACTATAGTTTTTGAAGTAACGGGTGATAATGCAGGTGTAACTTTAAGTCTTTTTGATTCTTCTCGAAATATTAACGCAAATGGTAGTTATACATTAACTGGTCCATCAGGCTCTTCTTCAGGGAATATTAATGTTTTCTCGGCAGGATCAAGTTCATATAATAAGAGTTTAGGTAGTAACCTTTCCCCAGGTATTTATACTTTAAGTATAGGTATACAAGAAAACGGTTCAACCATTAGTCTTGATGTCGTTGAGTTTAAAGACGTTGAAAAAACTGAGTTTGTAGGCTATCAGAGTATCATGGGTAATATCTTTGCTGATGACGACGGCGGTATCAACGCACCTAATGATTATGAGCTTCAGATAAACGGACAATCACTGATATCTCAAGCAAGCAGTTCAGCATCTAGTCCTATTGTTATAGATACAGACAATGGTCAACTTGAGCTATCAGCTGACGGCTCTTACATCTATCGTTCGAATGGCAATGAGCTTGGTTTAGACCCAGATCAGTTGGCAGAGAAGTTCGATATCAAAGTAGTTGACTTACAAGGGAGTTATATTGGTGCTTATCGTGTCAATATCACCTCAGACACAATGCCTCCAGAGCCAGGTGAATTAGTCTTCAATAATTTTGAAGATACAGGTATATCTCAAGACGATGGCGTTACTCAAGACAATACTTTTGATCTAACCATTAAAAATAATGAAGCAGATAGCCAAGTTGAATATCAGTATTCAACCGATCAAGGCGCGACTTGGGCAGTATTGGCAAACGGTACGGCTTCTAACTTAGCAGATGGTGACTATAGCTTTAGAGCCAAGGTAACAGATGAAGCGCTTAATGAAAGCTTTACCGCTGTAAGAGACATCACTATCGACACTACCGCTCCTATATTAGGTCAAATTCTAAATTTCAATACGGCTACCAATCAGTTAGAAGTTAATGCAGATATCGATCAAGACACGTTGCAAGCCTTTAAGCTAGAAAACGGTACTTTGGTACCACTTGCTGATGTCACTAACATTCCATTTGTAGAGGGCAATTACCAAATTCAAGCGTCTGATGTGGCTGGAAATAGTACTTCTCTAGATTTTGTAATGTCTACCGCCTCAGAGTACTTTGAGTCAGCGGATATTATTGACATCGTAAAAGGCTCTGTCGGAAACGATTACATCTATGGTGA
>NZ_PJBF01000011.1 GCF_002836505.1 Psychrobacter sp. Choline-02u-9 | reverse complement strand
AAACTAAGGAAAATGGTAGTATTTGGCAAAAAATAAAGGTCGGTTTCCCACCAAATTATACTTTAGAAGATGTGGAACATTCAAAAAATGAAGCGAAAAATGAGTTTTTTCTGTCCATAATAAATTTAGCTAAAAAACATAATGATAATATTGTTTACGTAGAATTTGACTGCAATGAAATCTTAAATGAATACTATCGTCACTATGCCATTGCTAATGAAAAAATGGCAATAGCACGACTACCAAAAGTACTACGATTACCTGAAGATAAGAAAACATTTAATATTCAAAAGATTAATGAAGCAATTCATCACAACGTATTTATATTCGACAAGAAACATGTATCATGATCTGTTATTTTATATATTTTCTAGACAAATTTTTCGTATAAGAGTTTTATTTGACTATCATATGGAGAGTTCATGAACTCAATTACTAGTAGCTTTCCCACACCAATCTACAGACGAAAAAGAGCCCCTTTTGCGTTAGTCAAAGGGGTTAGATATGAGTCTATTATTTGAATTTTTGACAAACAACATTGTTTTCATTTCTTTAGAAAATATCGTAGTAAGTAGGTAACCCCAAAAAAAAGAAGGCTAGAATGTGTAGTAGAAAAATGTCTTTTTTCTACTACACACTGAAATATATATCCGATAACCTAAAAATAGTATCAGTAAGCCCTAAAATAACGAAAAGCATAAATAGTATGAGTCGCTATTAAGTGCTGTACAATAATAAATATCCAGTCCAATACCCATTAACACAGATGCTATATATATAGTTAGTTCATAAACAAAGAAATATAGCATATGGTCACAAAGATATAGATAAAACTATACCTGAGATACTTTATCGAAAAAACCAACTGCACGGCATAAATAATTAAATAAAATTAGTAGAGAAAGCAAACTCTACTCCAACTAAAACCTTTTGACCTACCCTCTACACTGACTGAACACTCCAACCTGTCTACAAATTATGCTATTCTATATTGGATATATGTAAGCATTTATTTAGTTTTAGCAAATTTTTTAGTTATTGCTAATTAAATTATAAATCCAGACACAAATACTTTAAATAGGCGCCCCATATGTTTATAAAAAAACATTTTTCTCATTTATCTGTTTTTACCATGATATTCATGTTTTGCAGTAATGCACAAGCTGAAACTCATCAAGATAAAATCCAAGTAAAGGTATTTATCGCAGCGATGTTTGAAATTGGTGAGAATAGTGGAGATAAAGCAGGCGAATTTCAGCATTGGTATAATCAATACTTTACAGACAGTAAGCCTATAAAAGTAGAAGGTGCCCATAGCCCAGTTTATTGTAACTCCGAAGGTGTCTGTGGTTCGGTATTAGGGATGGGTAAAGTAGGGTCTTCAGCATCCATGCAAGCAATCACACTTTCTCCTAAATTTGACTTTAGCAAAAGCTACTTCGTTCTAAGCGGTGTCGCAGGAACACCACCGAGCAAAGGCACGATAGGTGATGTAAGTTGGGCGTCTTGGCTCGTAGATTATGACTTAGGTCACCGCTGGAAAGCTGAAGAAGGTGAAAAAGGTGCACATACGTTTTACACCCCGCAAAGGCTATGAAGATATTCGCCGCTATCAACTTAACTCTGAACTGCTAAAATGGAACCTACATCTAAGCCAGTCAGTTGCTTTAAAAGATTCAAAAGAAGCCAGCGCATATCGAATGAAATACCCTGATGCAGCAGCACGACGGAACCCAGCTATAACCGTAGGCACTCATATGACAGGAGATACCTTTTTTCATGGTCCAGGATTGTCTAAACAAGCGCAATACATCGCTAAATTATATAATGCAGATGATTACATTATCACTGAAATGGAAGCCGCTGCAATAGCACAAGTACTCAACAGAACGGTAGGTATTGAACGCATAATGAGCTTACGTGGTGCAGTGAATTTTGATCAAGGTAATCCAAATGAGACTACGCTTCAACATCTAGATCCAGCGCCAGGAGAAACAGCTGGTGGCTTTGCAGAAATAGTAGAAAATATAGTACTAGTGGGATCAAAAACTGTCGATCACATCGTTGATAACTGGGATGTCTGGGAAAAAGGTGTGCCAAAATTCAAAGAAGAATAAAGAACTCCAAGATAAATTCTAAGTAGTACAACAGACAGTTAATAGTTAGCAAGCAGTAAGTAGTTCCTAGAGTAGGTTTACACTCATTCTGGGAACTACGATGTCTTATAGTTCTACTACCAATATAGCTCTTCCATTACAGCTTGATTAGAAAATAATTAAGCCTTCGATCGGCTTACGCTCGTTAGATAGTATACGATTAAGTAAGCTGTAGGATTCATCCTTGATATAGACCTCTATTCAATCTTTAGCGAGTTTTCTCATTCTATCTAAGTTACTCAAAAGATGACAGTGCCACTCAGCTAAATAATAAAGATACCTTATTACTCGCAGTAAAAGGTGCTTCTTGTCCCAATATCAATGCCTAATACCTCACGGCTCTCTCCTCTAGCATACTAAAAGGGTAGAAGCGGATATTATGGTGTCTTTTATCGTTTATAAACTTTACTGGCTAGGTATAATCTAATACATTTGGTTATATTCAACGGCATAGTCTTGCCTGATGATAGATATCTCTTTTGTTTTAGGGCACGGGTTTCGCTTTAAAATAATATATACGCAATGAAAACATCTGTGGTTCTGTAAGTAGTAAGGTTCGCATATACGTTGTAGCATTGGCAAAATAATTCTTAATGTTAGCCAAAGAAAAGCCCTCTTTGCTTGAGCGTTGGGGGCTTTATCTAGGTATAGAAAGTTGACGAACGAGAAGAGCGCCGTTAAAGCAAAACACTGCTAACTGCGA
>NZ_PJBF01000010.1 GCF_002836505.1 Psychrobacter sp. Choline-02u-9 | reverse complement strand
ATATGAAATTTTTATTGGGTGCGCTCTTTACCGTATTTGTGGCAATCGTTGGCGTGTTTGCGGTTGTTACTAGTGGTGTTGTCAATGTGGGAGCTGACCAAGAGCATAGCCCAATGATGTTTAGCTTTTTGGAAACCGCTCGCAATCGTTCCATAGCAAATGCCAGTAAAGATATTGTGGTACCAGACTTAGAGAAGGTCGATATCAGCTCTGGGGGCGCGGACTATAAGGATATGTGTGCAGGCTGTCACTTGTCTCCGGGAGTGGCACAAACTGACTTTAGTGAGGGCTTATATCCAAAGCCGCCCAACTTTACCAAGGCTGATATTGTCAAACGTTATCAAACAGAAGACGGTGCAAAGCAAGGCTTTTGGGCAATCAAGCACGGTATTATGGCATCTGGAATGCCTACGTGGGGTGCTTCTCATGACGACGCTAGAATGTGGGCAATGGTAGCCTTCATTAGATCGTTACCTGAATTAGATGAAGCTCAGTACACGATGCTAACCACTAGGATAGATGGCGATATGATGGACATGTCATTTGACGGTGATATGAATATGTCGGATGATGGATCTGGAATGCAGCATTAATACTTTCTAGATATGAAAGCCTCCTAACTCACGGTTGTCGCTATTATATTAATAATGCAGTACTGAACAGTGCTGCATGTAATGTTTTTAGTTAAGTACATAAGAATTAAATATAGGGTGTAAGTTTTTAGAATATCGAGCATAATAATAGACGTTTAGGAGTAATTTAATGAGACATTACACACATGTGCTTTCTAATGGACATAGCTGGTTATCCGGTCGTGTCCTTTTATTGGTGGTGACATCGTCACTCTCGTTAACGCTAGCCGCTTGCAGCCAATCTAATACCAGTGGCTCTGATTCTCAACCAGTAAAGGTTGAACAGTCTGCTACCCAGAATGCACAAGTACAAAATGAAAGTTCTGCTCCTACAAATGCTCCCGTTAACAGCTCGTCATCATTACTCAAAAACGTCTCAGCCACGGTTTATAAAGATGCCAACTGCGGCTGCTGTAAAGAATGGGTAGGCTATGCCGAAGGTCATGGTCTAAGCGCAACTGCGCAAGACGTTACAGATTTATCTTTATTTAAAGAGCGTTACGGTGTCCCGCAGCAAATGCGCTCTTGTCATACCGCCGTCACTACTAATGGTTATGTTTTTGAAGGTCACGTTCCTGCTAAACACATGGCTGAATTCTTAGCAAATCCTCCTGCACAAGCTATTGGACTTGCCGTACCGAGTATGCCGGTTGGTAGCCCCGGTATGGAGTATGAAGGTAAATTCATGCCCTATAAAGTCATGCAATTGAACAAGGATGGCAGCACTCAAGTGTATGCGGCTATTGAGTCGCCAGCGCAGCAGATGTAGTTCTATTAATAAGTTATCAGATATATAAGTTCAACTCTCATTTCATGGATTAACTTAGGTCAATATTATGAATAAAAACAGATTTAACCGCAGGCGTTTTTTGACAGGGTCATCCACCTTGCTCGGCGCGTCGATGCTATCCACACTACCGACGATGGCTAATAGTGCTTTAACTAAAAGCCAAAATGTCGTAGTCAATAGTGATAGAGCCGATCACATTGTACCTATACTAACGGGTAATGAATTTGATCTTTATGTCAGTGAGAAGATGATAACGGTCAACGGCAAGTCAAGCATGGCAACGCTGATAAATGACTCACTGCCTGCGCCAACGCTTAAGATGCAAGAAGGCGATACGGTCACCATTCGAGTCCATAATCAGCTGAATGAGTCGACCTCTATTCACTGGCATGGCCTCTTAGTGCCGTTTGAGATGGATGGCGTACCGGGTATCAGCTTTGATGGTATTCCTGCGGGTAGCACCTTCACGTACAAATTTAAACTGATACAGTCAGGCACTTATTGGTATCACTCGCATACTGGCTTCCAAGAGCAGACCGGTATGCGCGGGGCCATCGTCATTGAGCCGAAAGGGCGCGAACGCTATCCTATCGAGGAAGATCACGTTATCCTGCTTAGTGATTGGACGCATCGCGATCCGCATAATCTGCTAAAACTACTTAAGCAGCGTGCTGACTTTGATAATTATCATCTGCCAGACTTTAAAAAGCTATTGTCCGATATTGCCGAAACGGATCTGAAAACCGCGTTTGATAAGCGCAAAAGTTGGAATCAGATGCGCATGATGCCCACTGATTTTACGGACTTGTCGGGTGAAAACACATTTACCTACCTTATCAATGGCAAAACCACAGCGGCTAACTGGACGCAACTTGTCAAGGCTGGACAGCCTGTCAAACTACGTTTTATTAATGGTTCAGCGCAGACGATATTTGATGTACGCATCCCCGGCCTAAAAATGAAAGTCGTCGCGACGGATGGGATTGATGTCAGTCCCGTCGATATCGATGATTTCCGTATTGGGGTGGCCGAGACTTATGATGTCATCGTGACGCCCACTAAAGACGCGCATACCATATTTGCTCAAAACATAGATCGGTCAGGCTATGTTGCGACAACGCTTGCTACCAAAAAAGGTGCTCGTCCTGCGATACCTGCTATGGACAAAATCGAATGGCTGACGATGGCCGACATGATGGGCGCCATGGGATCGAATGGCTATAACGCTAAACATGCCAAAACAGAATATGACTTTAAGTCCGATATGCGCGTTGATAGTCCGCGTATGAACCTTGATGACCCTGGTATTAATCTACGTAACATTGATAGAAAGGTTTTGAATTATAGTCAGTTGCGCTCTGTCGGCGATGAGATAATGGCAGAGCAGCGCAAACCCACCAGAGAGATTGAAATACATCTGACGGGAAACATGGAGCGCTATATTTGGGCTCTAGACGGGGTTATGTTCAAAGATGCCGCACCGGTCAATATTAAGCCGGGTGAGCGCGTACGTATTACCTTAGTCAATGACACCATGATGAATCATCCCATGCATTTGCATGGTATGTGGAGCGATCTGCGGATGCCTTCAGGTGAGTTTCAAGTACGTAAGCATACGATAATGGTACAGCCTGCACAAAAGATAAGCTTTGATGTCACCGGAGAAGCTGGCAGATGGGCATGGCATTGCCACTTGCTCTATCACATGGAAGCAGGGATGTTTAGAGAAGTTGCCGTTGTTTAATAAACCTTCGAATATGAGCCTTATTATGAAAATATATAAAGTAGGTCTACCGTTTATTGGCATGTCATCTTTGATGCTACTAATGTCACCTTTAGCAAACGCTGCTGAGATGTCGAACATGGATCATGGCAGTATGGACATGTCTGGTATGGATATGTCAGATATGGATCACAGCAGCATGGATATGTCGGGCAATATGTCAGATATGGACCATAGTGGCATGGATATGTCAGGCGATATGTCGGATATGGATCATAGTGGTATGGATATGTCAGGCGATATGTCGGATATGGATCACAGTGGTATGGATATGTCAGGTGACATGTCAGATATGGATCACAGTGGCATGGATATGTCGGGCGATATGTCAGGTATGGATCATAGTGGCATGGATATGTCGGGCATGGATCATGGCAGTATGGACATGTCAGGAATGCAAGGTGGTAAAGCTCCAGCTGATGCTCGCAGTCCTGACTATTCAAACGGCGTTCCCTATGGTCGCTTTGGTAAGCCTGTGATGATGGATAGCTTACCGTTATGGGGTGTGTCAGTAGAAACTTTGGGCTATCAGTTTGAGAATGACCAAATCGATTTTGAGTTTGATACGTGGTACGGTACTGATAGTAATCGTGTCACTCTACGCAGTGAAGGTAGTGCTCAAACTAACGATGATAAAGAAATTGATAGCTTAACCTCACTCGCTTATTGGAAGCCGCTCGGTATCTTCTGGAATGGAGAAGCCGGTGTTGCTTATAATACTGAAAACGATAAGTCCGCAATCATGGCAGGCATTGTTGGTACGGCGCCGTACTTCGTTGAGACTGACGCAAGAGCTTATCTATATACTGATGGTCAAGTCCAGCTTGATCTTGGGACAGCGTACGAGTGGCGCTTAGATCAGCGTTGGGTGGTCAGACCAGAGCTGGAGCTGACTGCCTTTAGTAAAGATGATACCGATAACGGTATTACTAAAGGATTTAATGAGTTTGGGGCTGA
>NZ_PJBF01000009.1 GCF_002836505.1 Psychrobacter sp. Choline-02u-9 | reverse complement strand
CCAGTTAACTTGTTGAAACAAATTAAAAAAAAGAAGTTGACAGACTATTAAAACATGATATGATGGTCAGCTCGCTAAATAGGATAAGCCACATTGGCTGACTTATTTAGTTTGAAATACTAGCACTGGACGACAGTGTCAGACATTATTTAAAAGCATAACTAAAGAACAACTTGTGTGGATTTTTGCTGATTCAGAATGCTAAAAAATAAAGTTGACTATCTTTTCTTTTCGGGAAGATTATTAACTATAAAAATTATCATTTAAGACAGCAGAAAAACTCAAAGTTAATTCATTACGAACATAATTTTTAGCGATTTTGCCAGATTAGATGAGCCAAGTTTAGAAGCTTCTTTAAAGAGCTTCATAGCAAGATTAAACTGAAGAGTTTGATCATGGCTCAGATTGAACGCTGGCGGCAGGCTTAACACATGCAAGTCGAGCGGAAACGATGGTAGCTTGCTACCAGGCGTCGAGCGGCGGACGGGTGAGTAATACTTAGGAATCTACCTAGTAGTGGGGGATAGCACGGGGAAACTCGTATTAATACCGCATACGACCTACGGGAGAAAGGGGGCAGTTTACTGCTCTCGCTATTAGATGAGCCTAAGTCGGATTAGCTAGATGGTGGGGTAAAGGCCTACCATGGCGACGATCTGTAGCTGGTCTGAGAGGATGATCAGCCACACCGGGACTGAGACACGGCCCGGACTCCTACGGGAGGCAGCAGTGGGGAATATTGGACAATGGGGGAAACCCTGATCCAGCCATGCCGCGTGTGTGAAGAAGGCCTTTTGGTTGTAAAGCACTTTAAGCAGTGAAGAAGACTCTTCGGTTAATACCCGGAGACGATGACATTAGCTGCAGAATAAGCACCGGCTAACTCTGTGCCAGCAGCCGCGGTAATACAGAGGGTGCAAGCGTTAATCGGAATTACTGGGCGTAAAGCGAGCGTAGGTGGCTTGATAAGTCAGATGTGAAATCCCCGGGCTTAACCTGGGAACTGCATCTGAAACTGTTAGGCTAGAGTAGGTGAGAGGGAAGTAGAATTTCAGGTGTAGCGGTGAAATGCGTAGAGATCTGAAGGAATACCGATGGCGAAGGCAGCTTCCTGGCATCATACTGACACTGAGGCTCGAAAGCGTGGGTAGCAAACAGGATTAGATACCCTGGTAGTCCACGCCGTAAACGATGTCTACTAGTCGTTGGGTCCCTTGAGGACTTAGTGACGCAGCTAACGCAATAAGTAGACCGCCTGGGGAGTACGGCCGCAAGGTTAAAACTCAAATGAATTGACGGGGGCCCGCACAAGCGGTGGAGCATGTGGTTTAATTCGATGCAACGCGAAGAACCTTACCTGGTCTTGACATATCTAGAATCCTGCAGAGATGCGGGAGTGCCTTCGGGAATTAGAATACAGGTGCTGCATGGCTGTCGTCAGCTCGTGTCGTGAGATGTTGGGTTAAGTCCCGCAACGAGCGCAACCCTTGTCCTTAGTTACCAGCGGGTTAAGCCGGGAACTCTAAGGATACTGCCAGTGACAAACTGGAGGAAGGCGGGGACGACGTCAAGTCATCATGGCCCTTACGACCAGGGCTACACACGTGCTACAATGGTAGGTACAGAGGGCAGCTACACAGCGATGTGATGCGAATCTCAAAAAGCCTATCGTAGTCCAGATTGGAGTCTGCAACTCGACTCCATGAAGTAGGAATCGCTAGTAATCGCGGATCAGAATGCCGCGGTGAATACGTTCCCGGGCCTTGTACACACCGCCCGTCACACCATGGGAGTTGATTGCACCAGAAGTGGATAGCTTAACCTTCGGGGAGGCGTTCACCACGGTGTGGTTGATGACTGGGGTGAAGTCGTAACAAGGTAGCCGTAGGGGAACCTGCGGCTGGATCACCTCCTTATAGATGGCATTCGGTCAGCAAGAATTCACAACAAGTTGTTCTTTAGTTTAAGCTTACGTTTTTAACAAACGTATTAGGGTCTGTAGCTCAGCTGGTTAGAGCACCGTGTTGATAACGCGGGGGTCGGTGGTTCAAGTCCACCTAGACCCACCATTTTACAATGGGGCCATAGCTCAGTTGGTAGAGCGCCTGCCTTGCACGCAGGAGGTCAACGGTTCGACTCCGTTTGGCTCCACCACTACTAAGACGGTCAGTAAGCTTTAAGTGCTAATGGTATAAATAGAAACAAGTGATTTATCTTTGAATAAAGACATGATTACTTCTTTCTGTTTTATACAGAACCTGTTATCCGACGAGGATACAGGAACTATTTAAAAACATAGATATGAGTCTGGGTTAAGAAGAGCGTGTTCACGCGCACTTCTTAACCTTAATAACTCGCCTCTTAACGACATCAGTTGTTATCCCAGGGGTGAGTTATTAAAAAAGTAAAGAGAACTGAATCAAGCGTATAAACATAGGTGATATCGTTATCATAATTAGATTGTATGACACTTAGAAGTCGAAAGACTACTTGGGGTTGTATGGTCAAGTAATGAAGCGCACATGGTGGATGCCTTGGCAGTCAGAGGCGATGAAAGACGTGACAGCCTGCGATAAGCTTCGGGGAGGCGGCAATATCCTGTGATCCGGAGATTTCTGAATGGGGAAACCCACTTACCATAAGGTAGGTATCCTAATTTATTAGGAAGCGAACGAGGGGAAGTGAAACATCTCAGTACCCTTAGGAATAGACATCAATTGAGATTCCCCTAGTAGCGGCGAGCGAACGGGGAGAAGCCGATTAATTCTAATGTAGAAGAACAGCGTGGGAAAGCTGACCGTAGTAGGTGATAGTCCTGTATTCGAAACATTAGAGTTAACATATTAAGTAGAGCGGGGCACGAGAAATCCTGTTTGAAGATGGGGGGACCATCCTCCAAGGCTAAATACTCCTGACTGACCGATAGTGAACCAGTACCGTGAGGGAAAGGCGAAAAGAACCCCTGTGAGGGGAGTGAAATAGAACCTGAAACCGTGTGCGTACAAGCAGTGGGAGCCCACTTGTTGGGTGACCGCGTACCTTTTGTATAATGGGTCAGCGACTTATATTCTGTAGCAAGGTTAACCGTTTAGGGGAGCCGTAGGGAAACCGAGTCTTAATAGGGCGTTTAGTTGCAGGGTATAGACCCGAAACCGAGTGATCTATCCATGAGCAGGTTGAAAGTGCCGTAACAGGCACCGGAGGACCGAACCCACTGTCGTTGAAAAGCCAGGGGATGACTTGTGGATAGGGGTGAAAGGCTAATCAAACTCGGTGATAGCTGGTTCTCCCCGAAAGCTATTTAGGTAGCGCCTCGGACGAACACCATTGGGGGTAGAGCACTGTTTCGGCTAGGGGGTCATACCGACTTACCAAACCGATGCAAACTCCGAATACCGATGAGTGATATCCGGGAGACACACGGTGGGTGCTAACGTCCATCGTGGAGAGGGAAACAACCCAGACCGCCAGCTAAGGCCCCAAATTCCTAGTTAAGTGGGAAACGAGGTGGGAAGGCATAGACAGCTAGGAGGTTGGCTTAGAAGCAGCCATCCTTTAAAGAAAGCGTAATAGCTCACTAGTCGAGTCGGCCCGCGCGGAAGATGTAACGGGGCTCAAACTAGGAGCCGAAGCTGCGGATTTGAATTTGTTTTCAAGTGGTAGGGGAGCGTTGTGTAAGCCTGTGAAGGTGTGTTGTAAAGCATGCTGGAGGTATCACAAGAGCGAATGCTGACGTGAGTAACGATAATGCGAGTGAAAAGCTCGCACGCCGGAAGATCAAGGGTTCCAGTCCAACGTTAATCGGGGCTGGGTGAGTCGACCCCTAAGGCGAGGCCGAAAGGCGTAGTCGATGGGAAATCGGTTAATATTCCGATACTTGTTTATAATGCGATGGAGGGACGGAGAAGGTTATGTCAGCCTGGCGTTGGTTGTCCAGGTGAAAGGATGTAGGTTTATAGCTTAGGTAAATCCGGGCTATTCTATACCGAGATCTGATAGCAAGCTGTACTTGTACAGCGAAGTGGCAAATACCATGCTTCCAGGAAAAGCTTCTAAGCAATAGTTATAAACGAATCGTACCCTAAACCGACACAGGTGATCAGGTAGAGAATACCAAGGCGCTTGAGAGAACTCTGCTGAAGGAACTAGGCAAAATGGTACCGTAACTTCGGGAGAAGGTACGCTGTTGGTGGTGATAGGACTTGCTCCTTGAGCTGCTGGCAGTCGCAGATACCAGGCTGCTGCAACTGTTTATTAAAAACACAGCACTCTGCAAACACGAAAGTGGACGTATAGGGTGTGATGTCTGCCCGGTGCTGGAAGGTTAATTGATGGGGTTAGCGTAAGCGAAGCTCTTGATCGAAGCCCCAGTAAACGGCGGCCGTAACTATAACGGTCCTAAGGTAGCGAAATTCCTTGTCGGGTAAGTTCCGACCTGCACGAATGACATAATGATGGCAGCGCTGTCTCCAGCAGAGACTCAGTGAAATCGAAATCGCAGTGAAGATGCTGTGTACCCGCGGCTAGACGGAAAGACCCCGTGAACCTTTACTACAGCTTTACATTGAACTTTGACCTGACTTGTGCAGGATAGGTGGGAGGCTTTGAAGCCGAGACGCTAGTCTCGGTGGAGCCAATCTTGAAATACCACCCTGGTCATGTTGGGGTTCTAACTCAGGTATAACAATACCGAGGACAATGTATGGTGGGTAGTTTGACTGGGGCGGTCTCCTCCTAAAGAGTAACGGAGGAGTACGAAGGTGCGCTCAGACCGGTCGGAAATCGGTCGTAGAGTATAAAGGCAAAAGCGCGCTTAACTGCGAGACCCACAAGTCGAGCAGGTACGAAAGTAGGTCTTAGTGATCCGGTGGTTCTGTATGGAAGGGCCATCGCTCAACGGATAAAAGGTACTCTGGGGATAACAGGCTGATACCGCCCAAGAGTTCATATCGACGGCGGTGTTTGGCACCTCGATGTCGGCTCATCTCATCCTAGGGCTGAAGCAGGTCCTAAGGGTATGGCTGTTCGCCATTTAAAGAGGTACGCGAGCTGGGTTTAGAACGTCGTGAGACAGTTCGGTCCCTATCTACCGTGGGCGTTGGAAATTTGAGAGGATCTGCTCCTAGTACGAGAGGACCAGAGTGGACGAACCTCTGGTGTTCGGGTTGTCACGCCAGTGGCATTGCCCGGTAGCTACGTTCGGATGGGATAACCGCTGAAAGCATCTAAGCGGGAAGCCCACCTCAAGATTAGATTTCCCTAAAGAGCCGTTCAAGACTAGGACGTTGATAGGCAGGGTGTGGAAGCGCAGCGATGCGTGTAGCTAACCTGTACTAATTGCTCGTTTGGCTTGACCATACAACACCCAAGTGGTTTGTATACAAGTCTAATTAATCTATCTTGTATAGCTCAGGCTATAGAATAAAGAAAGAATATTTCGATATCACCTTTAACCTTGATTCAGTTAGGTTACAAGTTGATCGACAACAAGCTCAAACTTGATGTCAATAAAAACAATAACAGACTCATATCTAACCCCCTTTGCTGACGACAATAGCGCGATGGCCCCACCTGATCCCTTCCCGAACTCAGAAGTGAAACATCGTAGCGCCAATGGTAGTGTGGTTCGCCCATGTGAGAGTAGGTCATCGTCAGCTCTCTATTCTGAAATATCCCCCGACATTAGCTTGTCGGGGGATTTTCTTTGT
>NZ_PJBF01000008.1 GCF_002836505.1 Psychrobacter sp. Choline-02u-9 | reverse complement strand
GTTTTTGTGCACGGGCAAGTGCTACGTTTAAAAATGCGCCTCCAGCGTTAGTATTGATCTCAATAAGTTGAGGGCCATCGCTACCTAAGTGAAAGTCATAACCCATAAAGGCTCCTATTGGCCCTGGATCGAAAGCAGCAATTTTGGGTGCCCATGACAATACTTGCTGTTGGTAAGATGGAAGTTTAGCAGCCGACTCAATAGCTGCGACGATTCGCACCATTGTCTCTATCTCTGTTTTAGGGACGAACACTGGTGTTGCTGAAAAAAGCTTATTAAGCTCGTTCGCTCCTATTGGATTGTTTCTAGTTTCTGCTAATTGATCTTGAAGGCTAGTATTCAATACCTTACGATCTAAAGTACGGCAATAGCATTCTTGATTCAGTTGATTTGCAAGACCGTCATTAGTTTCTTCGTTGTTGCTGGTTAAGTGTTCCATTTAAACCTCGTCGTTAAGTAGAGTGCTTACGCTGACATACTCTAGTAAACAGCAAAAAACAAAAGGGGTATTTGGCGTTTTTACGATGATGCTAGTTGCTTTTTAATGTCTCACTTCCTGAGTCTAAAGCGGTGCTTCATTCCTCTTTGATTAACATTTTTGCTAAGAATAAACCCAGCTCAAATAATAGCCACATAGGAATCGCCAACAACAGCATTGATACACCATCAGGCGGTGTCACTACCGCAGCGATCCCAAAACAGCCGACAATGATATAACGACGCTTATCTTCTAGATTCTGAGTAGAAACGATTCCGGCCATTATCAGCAACAAGGTAACCACTGGAATCTCAAAAGTTAGTCCAAACACCATAAATAATTTGAGCGCAAAGCTCAGATAACTGTCAATATCGGTCATCGGTATGACGTTCTGTGGAGCGAAAAGTATAAAAAACTTCAACACACCTTTGAGTACGACAAAGTAAGAAAAAGCAACACCAGCATAAAATAGAAATATCGAAGATAGCAGTACAGGAATGGCAATTTTCTTCTCTTTTTTATATAAGCCGGAAGCTACAAATGACCAAATTTGATACAGAATATAAGGCATTGCTAAAAATGCGGCGACGAATATCGTCAAGCGAATAGGTGCCATAAAGTTCGAGGTAATATCAGTAGCAATCATAGTCGAATTCGCAGGCAGCTGCGCAACCAGAGGGTCTGATAAAAGATTGTAGAGCTCACGCGAAAACCCTACCAATGCTAAGAAGACGATCAAAACGGCTACGCATATTTTGATGAGATGCTTGCGTAATTCAATCAAATGCTCAGTAATAGGCATGTCGCTAAGCGCATTCAGCACATTATCAGTCTCAACATTATGGGTAGCATCTGACGCCTTAGCATCTGTATTTGCTAACTTTCTTTGGCGACTTTTTTGGCGCTTAAATAAGCTCATTTATCCCCCCTTCTCTATAGCTGAAGAAGAGGAAGTATCTGGCTGATGATTTTGCTGCTGAGGAGTGTTTGACTGATGTGAAGCGTCTAGGCTTTGGTTCTGTGACTGCTCAAACTTTTGCATACTGCCACGCATTTCTGCTAATTCGCGCTTCATATCCGACTCGGTCTGACGGATTTTCGCAAGTTCATTTTGCATTTGTTGACGTGTTTCAGCTAGATCAAGCTCAGCTTCTATTTCAGATTGTAGAGTGGATACTGTACGGCGCAGTTTGGCATACCATTGCCCAGCGGTACGTGCGGCTTGCGGCAGTTTTTCTGGGCCCAATACGATTAAAGCAATGACGCCAAACAAGAGTAATTCGGAAAACCCAATATCAAACATAACAGTCACATATATTAATAGACTACTTAGTGCCGCTATTTATAAGCGGCGCGCTTCATACTTTAGGCTGGTCATCAGTGGAAATAGGGCTGATTTCCATATCATCAGCCTGATTACCTACACGCGTATTTAAATCATTACTTGCAGCTGGCGTACTATTTTCATGGCTAAGCACATGATTTTTGCGAGCATTCTCGGGTTCTTCATCTTTGACCGCTTCTTTAAAACCCTTCACCGCACCGCCTAAATCTTTACCTGCATTTTTAAGCTTGGCAGTACCAAATACGACCACCACTACGACCAATAAAATCAGCCAATGTGTAATAGAAAAGCTGCCCATAACGGTATCCTTATATTTTGTGATCTTGTTTAGACCAGTATGTGTCAGTGTGCTTTAGAACACTTTTTACCGTACCAGAATTATAGTTTCAAACGGCGCAATCGCAGCGCGTTAGCAATCACCGAGAATGACGACAAGCTCATCGCTGCCGCTGCTATCATCGGACTGAGCAGAAGCCCAAATATGGGATAGAGCACACCTGCGGCAATAGGAACACCAAGTGCATTGTAGATAAAGGCAAAAAACAGATTCTGTCTGATATTGCGCATGGTGGCGTGGCTAAGCTTATAAGCTTTGGCAATGCCCATTAAATCACCTTTTAGCAGGGTAATGCCCGCACTCTCCATCGCCACATCGGTACCGGTTCCCATAGCGATACCAACATTAGCTTGCGCTAGCGCTGGTGCGTCGTTGATACCATCACCCGCCATAGCGACCAATTTACCGCTGTCTTGCATTTCTTTGACGATACGGTTTTTATCCTCTGGTGAGACATCCGCATGAACTTCATCAATACCTAGTTTATTGGCGACTGCCTGCGCGGTTTTTTCGTTGTCACCGGTTAGCATCACAACTTTTAGTCCCGAGTCGTGTAGTAACTTTATGGCTTCCTTGGTACTTGGTTTAATAGGGTCAGCAACTGAAATAATACCAGCAGCTTTACCATCTATAGCCACAAACATTACCGTTTCACCGTCCTTTCTACGGACGTCAGCTTTAGTAGATAAATCCTGATCGAAGCTGTCTAAACTCTCCATAAGCTTTGAGTTACCGATAGCGACTTGTTTGCTATTGACTATGGCTTGTACGCCTTCACCGGTGGTCGAATTAAAGTCAGTAGCTTTAGGAATAACGAGTGATCTATCTTGAGCGGCTCTGACAATAGCTTCTGCCAAAGGATGCTCGCTAGCGCTTTCTACTGCAGCTACCAGTGCAAGGAACTCGTCTTCATCTTGACCTGCTAACGCATCAATTGCAGTAAGCTCAGGCTTACCAGCGGTCAGAGTTCCAGTCTTGTCGACGACGATAGTATCGACCTTTTCCATAGTCTCCAACGCTTCGGCATTTTTGATAAGTACACCGTTTTGCGCGCCTTTACCGGTACCGACCATAATAGACATAGGTGTCGCCAGACCAAGGGCACAAGGACAGGCAATAATCAGTACCGCGATAGCGTTAACCAAAGCATAGGCCATAGCCGGCTCAGGGCCAAAGATTGCCCAGACAATAAAGGTTATGATAGAGCTGACAATAACAATAGGTACGAACCAACCCGCCACTTGATCTACCAAGCGCTGGATAGGCGCGCGGCTACGCTGAGCTTCGGCAACCATTTGTACAATTTTGGATAATACCGAATCTGCTCCAACATTGACCGCTTCGACCAATAGCGTTCCGGTGCCATTTACCGTACCACCAGTCACTGTATCTCCTGCTACTTTTGATACAGGGATTGGTTCACCCGTTACCATTGATTCATCAACATTACTATTACCATCGATCACTGTACCGTCTACGGGCAACTTCTCACCTGGTCTAACCCGTAACTTATCGCCACTGACAACCTCATCAAGCGAGACTTCGATCTCTTCTCCGTTTTCGTCAACACGTCTTGCAGTCGGTGGAGCTAGCTCAAGCAATGCTCGAATCGCACCTGAAGTTTGGCTTCTGGCTTTGAGCTCTAATACTTGACCCAACAATACTAAGGTTACAATGACAGCTGCTGCTTCATAGTAGACTCCGACTTGACCACTAGCGTCTCTAAAACTGTCTGGGAAAATATTGGGAAAAAAGGTCGCGACAATACTAAAAACATAAGCAGCGCCTACGCCTATCGCAATCAAAGTAAACATATTGAGATTGCGGCTTTTTATAGACTGCCAGCCACGAACGAAAAACGGGGCGGCCCCCCAAAGCACTACAGGTGTCGCAAGCACTAATTCAGCCCATTGTAAAACCTGTGAAGGTATACCATACTGACTAAAGTCAACTCCAAACATACCGCTCATAACATATATTAATAGCGGTATAGTGAGTACCGTGCAGATCCAAAAGCGCCGCGTCATATCATCAAGCTCTTCGGTGTCCTCTTCGCCAATAGTGACCGTTTCCGGCTCAAGTGCCATGCCGCATATTGGACAACCACTATTCTCAACATCCCTGACTTCTGGATGCATTGGACAGATATAAACCGTACCATTATAGTCGTCTGGTACTTTATCGTACTTACCCCCTTTGATAGATTTTACCGCGCCGCTATCATTACCCGCTCCATGACAATGCGCATGACTGTCTTCATTGTCGCTTGAGTTAGCAACTTCGTCTTTAGGCTGCAGAAACATGCCGCATATTGGGCAGTCACTCTTTTCAACATCTCTGACCTCAGGATGCATAGGGCAAATATAAATCGTACCGTTATAATCATCTGGTACTTTGTCGTACTTGCCGCCTTCGATAGGTTTTGCCTCAGTGCTATTATTATCATCCGCTCCATGACAATGCGCATGACTGTCTTCATGGTTGTTGGATTCAGCAACCTCGTCTTCAGGTTTAAGAAACATGCCGCATATCGGACAATCGCTCTTTTCAGTATCTCTAACCTCAGGATGCATCGGGCAGATATAAACCGTACCACTATAATTTTCTGGTACTTTATCGTACTGACCACCTTTGATAGATTTTTCATCGGCAATATGTTTCATAAACTCACTCCTTGAAGACAATAAATATTGATAATAAATACAACTCTTAAAGCACTATCATCAATCCTCGATTGCTATTCATCTAATTATTAATCTAAAAGTCTCTAAAATTATTTTTTATACTTTTTAATTGGAATTTAGTCTTTATCACGCAAATACTTGAGCAGAGCCTTGATGGTTAATACTAGTACTGCGAAAAACAGTAAGAGGAATAACAAACAGATAAGCATCATAACCCAGCCCATACCCTGCATCATTGAGCCGTTCATCATGCCATGCATCGACCCATTCATCATGCCATTCATTATGATTCCTCCTTACTCTAAACTGCGATTACTCCAACTCTTCAATTCATTTTTACTCAAATTGAAAAGGTTGCTGACTATTCATACAAGAGTACCTTTGAACTATTTTGCGAACCACCGATATAGTGGCACGAATAAGATTGCGAAATACCAACCGTAAAGATACGATTCGACAAACCCAATTAGAAAGCCTGTCCACGTCAACCACTCAAAGCCAGGTAGTAGAGGCGCCCAAGCTTCATGCATACTTATCTGTTCGGGTGCAAGTAAGCCAAAGCCTATGCATAACAGGTAACTAATGAGTAGAAACAGCGATACACTGTTGCCAACAGGAGCAATCCTCAAAGTACTTGTTGTTAAGTTTGATTTAGCCATCTTAATACTTCTTGTTATTACATGATGTCGTTCAAGCTTAAACCCATCAACCGTCCATCTGTCCGTTTTAAGCCTAAGAAAGCAGTGTGAGTAAAAGCTTTATGCTGTACTAATATTACTTCTTGATTCGTGAGGCGGCAGCGAGTTGACGCCATCTACCCCAACGAGGAATAAACATTGGCACTTGCCGTTTATAGGCAAGGTAATCTTCTCCAAATGTTTTGAGCATCTGTTGTTCCTCACGTCGAGCGAGCCATGTATAAACTAGTACAATAATTGGAAACAGAACGATTGAGAATAGTGTTGGCCAATGCACTACGCCTTCCCCGAACAGCGCAATAAACAACCCCGTGTACTGAGGATGACGCACGTAGGCATAAAGCCCCTCCGTCATCAAGCGGTTCTCACCCCGTGCTTTATGGACTTGACGCCAACCTTGAGCAAAAAGTCCGACTCCTAAAAATGCAATAGCATAGCCGAGTAGCATTGAGATCATCATGCCTGTCTCACCTAAACCAACAAGGGTCGACCATAAGCTGGCGCTGATATATTGGCTGTCTAAACCAAAAAACCGTACTAATAAATATATAGTGAGCGGAAAGCCATACATTTCTGCGTAAAGTGCAATGATGAAAGCCTGAACTACACCAGCACCCGCCCATTCACGCCAGTTCTTTGGTGCGAAATAACGGTAAAAGAACCAAGAAATGAGCACAATAACAATTAGTGCGAGACCCCAAGTTCCAGCGTGATTAAATGACTCATTCATGGCTTACTTTCCCCGTTCTCTTTATGAATATCGTATTGCATGAAATCA
>NZ_PJBF01000041.1 GCF_002836505.1 Psychrobacter sp. Choline-02u-9 | reverse complement strand
CCTACGAGCCCATATTGAACAATCAGGGACGCATAATAACATCCCTCGAAAACGAAACACTCAGTCTTCTAACGACCATATGGACTGGGACTTATATAAAGCCAGGCATCTAGTAGAAAACGCTTTCGCTAAGCTAAAACAGTATAGGGCGGTTGTCACTAGATTTGATAAGCTCAAGCAGAGTTATGAAAATACGGTCGCTCTTGCTTGTGCTTATATCTGGCTCAAATTATGAATGTTCAACACGCCCTAGAGTTCGCTTAATTTAGTCGCAACTTTAATTAAAACAGACATAAAAAAACCGCTATCAATAGACCTCTTGCAAAAGTCATAGTCTAAGCTCGGAATTAATGATACCAGCAAATAGCTTCATTCTAAGATCGTAGCGCTGACGACGGTTGCGATATTTATGAGCCACGATTTTAAACAACTTGATTAAGCCTATTTTGTGCTCAACCACAATACGGAACTTTGCCAGATAGTGATTGGCCTGTTTGCATATCTCCAATAACTGACCACCACGAGGTTTCTTAAATGGTGTGAAAGTTTGGTTATGTCGCTTTGCTAACCCTTGATAACCACTGTCTGCTAGATAGTTAGTATTCTCAGGTAACCAATCAGGACAAGTATCTTTATACAGCTTAAAATCGTGGATTGACCCTTTACAGGTTTGCACATCAAGTATCAAACCAGTTTGCCAATGAACGATAACCTGCGCTTTTAAGGTATGTTGTTTCTTCTTGCCACTATAGTAGTCTCTCTGGTTTTTTTTGGACGCTCAATAGGGGTTTCGGTGGCATCGACAATGACGACTGACCAATTGATGTCCTCATCGACACGACTAGGCAGCTTTTTGGGCAATTCAAACTTACCAGAGTCAATCAGTGTGTCTTCTACTTTACGAATGATACGGCTAGCAGAAGACTCATGAATACCAAAGTCCATACTGATATGATAAAGCGTGCGGTATTCACGCCAATAAGTCAGGGCTAGTAGTATCTGCTCCTTAAGACTGAGCACACTTGGTCTACCTGATTTGGTCTTAGATGCTTCATGCTTTTGCATGGCCTCAAGCATGTCATAAAAGGTGGCTTTATGAATGCCAGTGTAGCGTTTAAAACCAGCGTCACTTTGTTTGAGTAGCTTATCTATGTTTGGCATATCTATTAAGTAAGTAGAGTTCAATAATATACGTTGTGTCTTACAACTACTTTTGCAAGAGGTCTACTATAGCGGTTTTTTTATGTCATCAATAAGTTGTCAATTATACGTAAAGTACAACGAGCACATCTAATTATGGCAACACTCTATTGAAGTTCATAAAGCATTCGTTGCCATCAGGATCAGCGCACCATTGCATCCGATTGCCATCATGATTGATAAATGCAATCAGCGCTTCATCAGTCTGGTCGATCTGATTGCCTGAGCAATCTACTTCATTATTATCATAAACAGTCTTGATTGCAATAACTGGCAGCCCTTCTTCACGATGGGTAACCAGATATCGGCCGTATGTCCACTCTTTGCCACTGACAGACCACATTTCATTATCCACACTAAAGTTATATAGCTCACGGCACTGGTTAGACTTACCAACTGACGCAAGTAAGTTATTACTAGTAGTTGGTGTAATGTTTAGAACCCGCTCTTCACTTTGAGTCAGTACGCCGCCGTCCATGCCTGTTATCACCTTGGGCTCTACACTGCTAGGCTGTTGCGCACTATTTGATGCAGACTGGTTAGCTTCCGCTTCCTTGGTCATCATGGCGTGAGTAGAATGAGCGCTGCTGTCCAAGTCTATTTCCCACTGTCCAGCGATGGCTGGACTAATATGAGTGGTGATTGTCGGCTTGGTAATAGCCTCACCATTCGCAGGTATTGAGGCCAAAATAGATGCTAGCGTGAATGAAGCAAATGAGATAGGTTCCATAATTAACCTTTTATTTATAATATTTTAATATATACATTAGCGTAAGTCTTAGACACCAAAAACACAAGTAACATTATGCTATTGCTCATAAACTTATAGTCGGAATGTCATAGGTATTTATAGCAAAAAATAACGCCATCGCTTTACTTGCTAGAGACAAGGAGCGATGGCGTTATTAGCATACAGAATTTTGCGTGATATTAATGACTACTTAATATTAAGCAGCTTCTGTATTTAGCGCTTGAGCAAAGGCTGATAACGCCCCTTTTAGCATGGCTGATACTGTACTGCTACAAGTACCGATGCCTGAATATACCTCGCCATCGACATTTAACTGAATGTAAGCAGCAGCATTGGCATTGGTTTTGTTATCACTGTTGGTATCATCATCGATACCATTACCACTGTTATGATGCGGGTTAATCGCATGTTCTGTATAGTTAATAATATGTAGTGATTTGCCAGTATGCTGTGCAAGTCCATCAATAAACGATGATAATGGGCCGTTACCCGTGCCATCAATATCAATAGTATCGCTATTCATTTGTACTTGACCACTAAAGTAAACCGCGCCGCCTTTATTGTTAACACTATAATCTAGCAGCTCAAACTTGCCTTGCTGCAAGTAAGTATCTTCAAAGGTCTGCAAGATTTCATCATTCTGCAGCTCGCGTGCAGCCGCTTCAGCTTGCTTTTGTACCACACGGCTAAAGTCAATCTGCATCCAACGTGGTAGGTTGAAACCGTAGTTACGCTGCAAGATATATGCGACGCCGCCTTTGCCTGACTGACTATTGATACGTACCACATCTTGGTAGCTACGACCAATGTGCGCAGGATCAATGGGTAGATAAGCCACGTCCCAGACATTGTCTGTTTCGCTCTGATTGCTTTCATTGTAGTCGAGAGATTTTTTGATCGCATCTTGATGTGAGCCACTAAATGCCGTGAAAACCAATTCGCCTACATAAGGATGACGAGGGTGCAATGGTAAGTTATTGCATTCGCTCACAACCTGTACGATTTCGCTCATGTTGCTAAAATCAAGCTCAGGATCAATACCTTGGCTAAACAAGTTCATGGCCATGACCATGATGTCCATGTTACCTGTACGCTCACCATTACCAAGCAATGTGCCTTCGATACGATCCGCACCTGCAAGTACGCCCAATTCAGCTGCTGCTACCGCACAACCACGGTCATTATGAGTATGCAAGCTCACAATCACATGCTCGCGCTGGGCCAGATTGCGGCAGAAGTACTCTACTTGATCAGCAAAGACATTGGGCATAGAGGCCTCAACCGTCGCTGGCAAGTTAAAAATAACTTCCTGACCCTGCTGTGGTTGCCACACGTCACACACTGCATCGCAAACCTCTACGGCATATTCAGTTTCTGTCTGGCTAAAGCTCTCTGGCGAGTACTGAAATACCCAATCTGTCTCAGGGTACTTTGCTGCATATTCTTGCAATAGCTTAGCACCTGCAATAGCAATCTCTTTGATTTCAGCTTTATCTTTGCCATAGACTTTTTCACGTTGTACACGGCTGGTTGAGTTATAGACATGGACAACCGCACGTTTAGCACCTTTTAATGATTCAAAAGTACGGGCAATCAAATGCTCGCGCGCTTGTACCAATACTTGTAACGTCACATCTTCAGGTACGTGGTTTTCTTCGATAAGCTTACGCGCAAAGTCAAACTCTACCTGCGCCGCTGACGGAAAACCAATCTCAATCTCTTTAAAACCAACATCTACTAAAGTCTTAAAGAAGCGCATTTTTTGTTCAATGGTCATCGGATCAATCAGTGCTTGGTTACCATCACGCAGATCCACACTTGCCCATATCGGTGACTTCTCAATCGTCTTGCTTGGCCAAGTACGATCTGGCAGCGATGGCGCAAATGCAAATGGACGGTATTTACGGAAGTCAAAAGCAGCACTTTTTGGTGTGATCTTTGCAGTCCCTGTGGCTGCAGTGTGCGTGGCTTGGTCAGACATAATCAATCCTTAGATGACTTGGTTGTTTATATATTTAGCTAGGCGATTAACTGTTGATTAAATCAGTATTTATCATACGAGATAACTAGTGTTCATACCATAATAATATCAAAGTTTAACGGAGAGAAACCTGCTTTCTTTTACTTTATTTTCTGTTATTTTAGTGGAAAAACACAATTTAGATATTATAATCGAATAAATCCACTATTAAGGCTTAAGAAATGCCAGACAATTATATTGATAGTACAAGAACTGCAGATATAGACGAGATAGATAGACAGTTACTACACTTATTGCAAACGCAGGCACGCATGAGTATTACTGAACTCGCTGAACGCGTCAACCTGTCTGCCACCCCTTGCGCACGTCGTATCAAACGCTTAGAAGATGCGAACATAATCACTGGCTACCATACCAAAACCGATGCGCAAAAACTTGGCTATCCGCTAGCCGTGTTTATCGCTATTAGTATGGATCAACATACAGCAGAACGTTTTGAGCAGTTTGAACGCAAAGTTCAGAGCTTTGAGGAAGTCATTAGCTGTAGTATTGTCACAGGACGCACGGAAGACTATCTGATTAAGGTCAGGGTACGTGATATGACACATTACGAAGAGTTTTTATTGCATCGCCTCAATCGTATCGAAGGCGTGGCCCAAGTTCATACCAGTTTTGAATTACGAGAAGTATTTAGCCGTAGCGTGGTTTAGACGAGCTTAGCTGTCTTTGGCGACTGTCGACGAAACCATACCAATAGTACAAATCCGATCATTAATCCGATAGCAGCGAAAAGCAACCCTGCATTGAAATTGCCATCCTTCCCTGCCAGTGCCACTGTTACCAAGGGTCCTAAAAACTGACCCAATGCATAAGCTAACGTCGCTAGTGCAATCAGTAAATTAGAATAGGCAGGATTGATGTTTTTAAATAAAGTCAGTGTCATCGATACCATACCGACGAAGGTCAATCCTAAAATCGCAGCGTTGCCATATAATCCAAATGCACCATCAAACCATATGGGCAAGCACATGCCAAATGCTTGCAATACCGTCAGCCCCATTAAGGTTTTTATCTCACCGATACGTTTGGCAAGCGCGCCCCATAGGGGGTTTGACAACATCGCAAAAATACCAACGACCAACCAAATCATGAGTCCAGCATACGTCTGTGTCGTTAGACGCTGCGCTGCCATGACGGGTAAAAAAGTTGCTGAACTGATATAACCAAACCCTGCCAGTACGTAGCTGACAAAAAGTAAAGTAAGCGCTTTATGATGTCCAGAAATGGCCTCATATAAGGAGCGTTTAAAGTTCAAATAGGTCTGGTGCACTGACACGTGCTGTTTGGCATCAATCTGCTGTGAATCAACAGCTTGTACTTGTCTTGGCTTTATCGCATACAGTAGCCATACAACCGGTAAACTGGTGACACCTGCGACTAGCCAAATTACATCGAAGTGATAGCCTAGTTTTAATAGCCACCACGTCACGATGGCAGAGGCGCTAATGCCAACGCCAATACCTGCATAATGGACTGCTGACAATACAGAACGGCGCTCAGAGCTAAGGTTTTGAATCACAAAAGATGAGCTTAGAATCATCGCCACGCCACTTGCCATGCCTGCAATTAAGCGAATAATATACCATAGCGTGAGCGACATATTTGGTATGACGAGTAACATCGTGGTGACAACACTGATAATCGCCCACAGCGTCATCGCTTGCCATGTCGAGCGCTGAGGCACAAACATGGCGATAAGAGCGCCAATAAAGTAGCCGATATAATTGATTGATGCCAGCCAGCCTGCAATCGTCGTTGATAGCGACAATTGCACCATAATATCAGGTAAGGTGGCGGTAAACAGAAAGCGGCCATAGCCCATAACGACTGCCATGCAGTACATACCGATACAGGCAATGGCAGCTTCGTTGGTAATCGTCGGGACCATACGGCTTTTAAAAGCAGTCATCATGACAGAGCCATTTTTGCGGCAATTAGCACACAATCCTTTGTGTTAGACAGTCAGAAGCAGTAATAAATAAACGCAGATATAGAGAAGTTATTAGATATATTAATTCGTCATAAAGTACTAGAAAAACTATGATACATCTAACGCTGGCGTCTCTACCGTATCTTGCCCTAGCATTTGTACCCGCTGATCGCTAAACATGTCCATGTCTGGAGCTAGCGTACGCATAAACCGATCAAAGTACAACATCTGTTTGGTTAATAGAGCAAAGTCGCGTGGGAAATGGATGCCATGACGTTTACCAACTTCGACAATCTCAAGCATCATTTTATTCAGCTCATCGGCTTGTTCTTTACTATTAAACGGTACACCACTGGTAAAGGTTTTATCTTCTGCCATGATAGCTGTCATCATACGCTGCAAGTCATTCCCTAGTGCAGTCACATCAACTTTATTGCCACCATGCGTCATCTCCATATCAATCATATGGCGAGCCATGGCTTGATAATCACTGTCTTGCATGGCTTGCATCATGCCCATGCACGCACGCCAGCTCTCAGCTTTGAGCTTACCGACGATACCAAAATCCAAAAATCCAATACGGCCATCAGTCAATAGCATTAGATTACCCGCATGCAGATCAGCATGGAAACTATTGCACAGCATAAGACTGGCAAACCATGTATTTAAAGTATCTGCCATGACTTGAGCAGGATCTGCACAGTATTGACGCATGAGTGACTCATCGACCATAGAGACGCCATATAGACGGCTCATCGTTAGCACACGCTTGGTAGTCAGCTCTTCATAGACGGTTGGTGCAACGACACGAGTATTACCTGATACCGCTAAAAACTGCTGAAAATCTCGAATATTCTGTGCTTCAGCGATAAAGTCAGTCTCGGCAAGCATACGCAGGCGAATCTCATCGATAATCGGCGCAATACTCGCAAATTTCATCGATGGCATCAGGATTTCAAGTAGCTTAGTTACGCCATGTAATACACCCAAATCGGTCTGCATGATGGTCTCGACGCCAGGTTTTTGTACCTTTAGCACCACTTCATCGCCATTGTGCAGACGAGCTGCATGAACTTGAGCGATAGAGGCAGAGGCCAGTGGCTTTGAGTCAATATGAGCAAACTTATCAGCGAGCGTCATACCATCAATCGCCAGCTCCTCTGTCAGAACTTGCTCGATATAAGCATAAGACAATGGCGTGGTTTGATCCAAACAGCTCTGGAAAGCCTTGACATAATCACGTGGAAACAGCGACGGTGTACTGGCGATAAACTGACCGATTTTGATATAAGTCGTACCTAACTGCTCAAAGGTTTCTTTGAGTAGCATCGCGTCAGGTTTCTCACCTTTTGCCACTCTTAGCGCAGACAGACCTGCCACACTCGCTGTTTGGCGAACACGGTTCATGACATTAAAAGTATGCTTTAATAAATGCGGACGATGAATTTTCATAAAAAACAACTATGGTAATAAGAAGGAGGTTTGAAGATAGGCAATACAATATAAAAATGCGTTAAAATCAGATTATTCAGTTATAGTCGGTTCGATATAATTTGGATACAAGGAAGGCAGGTGAAAGTACTACAACTCGTAGACTAAGCAAGCTTAACACCGTATCCAATTTATAGAGAGTTGACTATAGGACTGCTACAGACAGGACACTGTGAGTCTTTTCGATAGCCCATCAGCCGCTGCTGCATCTGACTACCATCCCATATGAGCAGCTTGTTTGTCAGTAGATTTTTGGTTAATCCTAAATATTGCAGTGCAGTATTGGCTTGTAGATTACCCATGACGGCAGTGGTACTGGCTAGCACACCAGAGTTGGCACACGTACGTTCGTCAGCGGCTTCGTCAAGCACTACGGAGCCAAACACGCAATGATAGCAACCAGTATCGAGCTGAGGTTCGAACAGTGCTAACTGCCCTTGCATCGCAATCGCTGAGGCTGATAACAGCGGAATCTGGTAGCGTACACTAATACGATTGATGATGTCGCGCGTGGCAAAATTATCCGTACAGTCTAAGAGTAAGTCAGGCTTGCAGGCTGCCATATCGAGCAATGCATAAGCGTTGTCTTCATCCAATCGTGCCACTGTGCCGCGAGCCTCTATCAAAGGATTGATGCGCGCTAACATATGCGCTGCGGTCAGTGCTTTAGACTGACCAATATTTTCTGGCAAAAACAGCGTTTGCCGTTGTAGATTGCTCGCCTCAATCTCGTCATCATCAATCAGATGGACGTGACCCACTCCAGCCCGTACCAATGTCTCAGACGCAGGACAACCAAGGCCGCCTGCCCCTATTATGACCACACGTGCTGTCTTTAATCGCAGCTGAGCGTCCATATCCCAACCGTCTAATAAAACTTGCCGAGCATAACGGAGCAGCTCATCATCCGATAGCTGTACCATCTCTTCTACCATATTCATCTACAACCTATAATCAAAGAAATCTACTACCAAAAAACCATCTACTGGACTTGCCCTAGCGTAACGCGATCATTATCACCGTAGTCTTTTACGGTATGTACTGATTCAAAACCATTGTCTAGAAACAGCTGCCGAACCGCATCACCTTGATCATAGCCATGTTCAATAGCCAATAACCCACCTGTACATAGATATGTCGTCGCTTGCTGGACGATATGCTCGATATCAGCTAAACCCTGATTGGGTGCACTGAGCGCACTAATCGGTTCAGCTGTTAGACCTGCCAAATGCTCGTCTGTCTCGTCAATATAGGGAGGGTTTGATACAATCACGTCAAACTGCGGCTCATCGTTAGTAGGTAACGCTTGATACCAACCACTCTGGATAAATTCAACATTGGCAACATTATTGCTCACGGCATTGTACTGAGCCACTTTAAGCGCCTCTGACGATAAATCAACCGCCACGATTTGCCAATTAGCGTGCTTTAACTCATGGGCAAGACTAATAGCGATACAACCTGACCCTGTCCCCAAGTCTAGCAATCGCTTATTACTAAGTTGCGTTGGCTGAGCGTTTATCCAGTTTAATATCTGTTCAACTAATACCTCGGTATCAGGCCTAGGAATCAAAGTATGCTCGTTTACCTTAAAGCTCATCGACCAAAATTCCTGCTGCCCAGTCAGGTACGCGAGCGGTATGCCTTGCTGCATTTTTACCACACCAGCGTTGAACTGAGCAAGCTCACTAGCAGTCAGCTGATAATCTTCATCCATCATCAACGCTATCGCAGGCTTATCAATGACATACAGCAACCAGTCCGTAAACCAAAACGATGGTAGCTGATTATGTACATCGCCATTCGTCAATTGCTGGATGTGCTGCTTGATGTGACGAATGGTCGATATGGTCATAGATAGCTCTTAAATAACAGTGAATGAATAAAGGTAAAATACTGTTTAGCCTACTCTGATGCGCGTGGTGGCTCTTTGGTATCGGTCAGGTTAGGATTGGTTTTGCTCAGTTTGTCACCTACCCTATTGCCGCCGCTGCCATCATTATTATCATCGCCATAAATATCATCGTTATCACCAATGATAATATGTCTATCAACAAAGTAAATCAGTGCCAAAATTGGAATACCAATAGCGAAGGTAAAGATAAAGAAAAACGGATAACCCATATTATCGACGATAGCACCAGAATAACCACCCATTACTTTGGGTATTAGCGTCATCAGTGAGGAAAAAATCGCATACTGTACCGCGGTAAAGCGAATCGAGGTTAGTGCTGATAAGAAAGCGATAAATACAGCGCTCGCAAGGCCCGCAGCCAAGTTATCAAATATCACTGCCATATACATGATCGGCAGGCTACCTGGGTTGTATGTCAATACCACAAACAACAGGTTGGTCGCACACGCTAAAATCGCACCAATCATCATGGCATGCATAATACGGAAACGCTGAGCCAAAATCCCGCCCAAGAAGCCACCTGCAATTGCCATAATCACACCGACCAGTTTTACGGCATTGGCGATATCTGTTTTGCTAAAGCCCATATCTTGATAAAAGACGTTGGAGATCACGCCTGCGACGATATCTGAGATACGGTATAGACCAATCAAGGCTAATAGTAGCAGGGCTTTTTTGCCATAACGTCGGAAAAAATCTAAGACAGGCTCGATCCATGTTGCCATGGCCACTTCTTTTTTCACCAGTCCTACTTGTACTAGTGCATAACCTGCTGCCATTGCCGCGCCTAGGCTTACTAACAAGTGCAAGGTTTCTACAAAGAAACTAGAAAACGCGCCTTCGAACTCTGGTAAGACTTGTCCCATCAATATATAAGCAGCGATAAAGGCAATCACTGAAAATACAAACAACGCTACCAGTCTGACGTAGTCTTCACGAGTTTCAGCGACCAACGGGGCTTTGTTAATGATTTTTGGTTGATTAATAATAAAGTACAGTAATAACAATGGCGCGCACGCGACCAATGCTAAAAAGTAAAATTTAATCGCTGGCATTACCATTAGTGGTATCAAGGCCACTGTGCTATCAAATACTGTATTGATCAAAATATTAATCAAGTAAATAACACCAAACAGCAGACCTGGGATAAGCAGTAACGCCGAATAAATTAGGAATACTTTTAAGTTACCCTTCTGCTTTTTACTTTGCAGGGTCTCAGCGGTTGGCTCATAACTAGCAAACGTCGTTAATACCCCTAACGTCATGACTCCTGCCATGATGTAATAGGTATTGCGCCATGCTTCATAACTATAAAACGTCTCATTTGAGCCGAAATAATCAGCCAAATATAACGCGCCTGCCCCTGCGACAATCATACCGATACGGTAGCCTGACACATAGATAGAGGACAAGATAGACTGCATAGACGGCGGCGCAAGCTCAATACGGTACGCATCAATCACGATATCTTGCGTCGCAGAAGAGAACCCAAGCAGCACGGCCGCGCCTGCCATATAAACCAAGACATCTTCGCTAACAGGATTTACCCTTGCCATCAAAAAGATTGCCAGCACGATAAGCAGCTGTGATACCACCATCCAACTACGACGACGCCCTAGCCACTTGGTCAAAAACGGTACAGGGAGCGCATCAATCAATGGCGCCCAAATAAACTTGAACGAATACCCCAGTGCTGCCCAGCTGAACATAGTGACGACACTACGATCAATGCCTGCTTCTCTCAGCCATAGCGACAGACTTGAGAAAATCAGCAGAATAGGTATACCCGCTGAGAACCCCAAAAACAGCATAATAATGACACGAGGATCGAGATAAGCTTTTGTAGCCTCGCCCCATGACTTTTTGGCAATTGGTTGATTGGGCGGTACAGATTTGACAGCAGACATAATAACTCACCAACAATTCAGACAAAGAACACAACCGCGCACAATTTTTATCAATCTTTAGAATCAGTTATCGACAAAAGGATCGATAAAAATTGCTCTACGTTGCACCAATATTATGATTACAACAAAATCCAGTTATGGTACTTGAGAACCTTTATCTTGACTAGATGTTTTTGCATTAACTTAGCGATTGCAGGCCATGTACAATCGCTTATATTTCTTAATCGTAACGCAAAAAACCGCAGTGTTTTACCAAGGTTATCTTAGCTCTCTTTTTTATTGCTAATTTCTATTTTGAAGGATGTCTGACAATGACATTATTTATAGGTAATATAAAGGTAGTAGTAAAACTGACGCAGGCTTGATTGGTTAGGTGCACTCTATTGGTTTACTCTTAACTGGCGATGATAAGCAAGGGCGTTAATAATGATTGAGATAAACAAAACATCAAGTATTTTATGATTGGTAATTTAAAACTTATAATTCTTATATATTAGTTTTATAAATCCACTCAGCTTAGTTATGCTTTGTACATAAACAACGACTACCGAGATTCACGGTTTGTTCTTTCGATTATCATAGCCTAGGAGTTATACCATGTCCGACTCAACCAATAACACCACCGACAAAAACACTGCCCCAGATGCTGCTCGTTGTCCTGTAGATCACGAAAGCAACAATAATAATGCGCCTACTAACACAACCTATGATCAGGGTGATGGTCAAGGCCCAACGATCCATAGCGAAAACGTTGATAACACGCATGAGCCTGAGCGTCCGAGCATGGGTGGCTGCCCTGTTATGCATCAGGCACATACTACCACTGCATCTGCTGCGACAGATTGGTGGCCAAACGCCCTGAACTTAGACATATTGCACCAGCAAGACAAAAAGACTGACCCAATGGGTGAAGACTTTGACTATGCTAAAGCTTTTAAACAGCTAGATCTAGAAGCGGTCAAGACTGACTTAAAAAACCTAATGACTGAGTCGCAAGAATGGTGGCCAGCTGACTGGGGACACTATGGTGGTTTGATGATTCGTATGGCATGGCATTCAGCTGGTACATATCGTCGTTCTGATGGTCGCGGCGGTTCTAATACTGGTAACCAACGTTTTGCGCCATTGAACAGCTGGCCAGATAACGTCAACCTTGATAAAGCCCGTCGTCTATTGTGGCCAATCAAGAAAAAATACGGCAATAAATTGTCTTGGGCCGATTTGATGATTTTGGCAGGTAACATGGCTTATGAGTCTATGGGCTTTAAAACCCTAGGTTTTGCTGGTGGTCGTGCTGATATCTGGCATCCAGAAAAAGACATCTACTGGGGTTCTGAGCGCGAATGGCTAGCTGCTACCAAAAACCGTTACGACAGTGATGAAGAGCGCGAATCATTAGAAAATCCTTTAGCTGCTGTGCAAATGGGGTTGATCTATGTCAACCCAGAAGGTGTTGATGGCAATCCTGACCCAATCAAAACCGCACAAGACATCCGTACTACGTTTGGTCGTATGTCGATGAATGACGAAGAGACCGTTGCTCTAACCGCTGGTGGTCACACGGTTGGTAAGTGTCACGGTAATGGTGATGCGACGATACTAGAAGATGAACCAGAAGCCGCTGACGTCAAAGAGCAAGGTCTAGGCTGGCGCAATCCTAAAGGTCGTGGTAATGCAGGTGATACCGTTTCAAGTGGTATCGAGGGCGCCTGGACCACGAATCCAACTGAGTGGAACTATGAGTACTTTGATTTGTTGTTCAACCATGAATGGGCGTTGACTAAGAGTCCAGCTGGTGCGTGGCAGTGGGAACCTGTCGACATTGAGGAAGAAGACCGTCCTTTAGATGCGCATGATCCAAGTGTACGCCGCAACCCAATCATGACTGATGCTGATATGGCGATGATTAAAGATCCTATCTATCGTGAGATTTCAGAGAAGTTCCATAACAACCCAGAGTACTTTGATGAAGTATTCGCTAGAGCGTGGTTCAAACTGACTCACCGTGATTTGGGACCGAAGTCTCGTTACTTAGGTGCCGACGTACCGAGCGAAGACTTTGTATGGCAAGACCCTATTCCTACAGGTAATACGGACTTGACTGCTGATGATATTGCAACGCTAAAAGCACAGATTTTAGACAGTGACATTAGTCGTCGTGAGTTGATCATTACAGCATGGGACAGCGCTCGTACCTTCCGCGCTTCCGACTATCGCGGCGGTGCCAACGGTGCACGTATCCGTTTAGCTCCACAAAAAGACTGGGCAGGCAATGAGCCAGAACAATTACAGCGTGTACTTGAGACATTGACAATCATTCAGTCTGGCTTTGAGAAAGACGTTAGCTTAGCAGACCTTATTGTATTGGCTGGTAACGCCGCTATTGAGCAGGCAGCAAACGATGCAGGCGTAGATATTACTGTACCGTTTAATCCAGGTCGCGGCGATGCTGACGCTGAAATGACTGACGCCGAATCTTTTGCTGATTTAGAACCGCTACATGATGGCTATCGCAACTGGATTCAGGGCGACTACGCAGTATCGCCAGAAGAGATGCTACTTGATCGCACGCAGTTAATGGGATTGACAGCACCTGAGATGGTCGTATTGCTTGGTGGTATGCGAGTGCTTGATACCAACCATGGTCAAAGCCAACATGGCGTCTTTACTGAACGTGCGGGCGTGCTTACCAATGACTTCTTCGTCAATTTAACAGACATGAACTACACATGGCATCCTGTAAAAGCAGCCGACAATACTGTTAATAGCTACGAGGTACGTGAGCGTAGTACAGGAAACGTCAAATGGCAAGCAAGCCGCGTAGACTTGGTATTTGGCTCTAACTCTATATTACGTGCTTATGCTGAGCTATACGCGCAAGATGATAACTTAGAGAAATTTGTTCGTGACTTCGTCCGCGTTTGGAACAAGGTTATGAATGCAGATCGCTTTGATATTGCAAAATAAACCAAGTTTGAAGTTGGTCAATACCGACTAATTAATAGTAGTAAATATTAATAGTAATAAATAACTTTATAACTGACGAACAGCTATCTTTCAGAAGGTAGCTGTTTTTTTATGCTTAGTTTTTTATGCTTAATAGTGACCGCTCTTTATAAGTTGTTAGGTCAAATGGCTTCTCTGGATAAACAACGCTTACTGACTAAGCAGCATTTACTGAACGAATAATTTTTTAGCATTGCAAAATACAAATTCTATATTCATAATTATCATAAATTGATAGCTATTTATTATATACAAGAATAATAGCTTTGTTTTACACTACTTTATTACTGTATGTTCAGACATTTTTACTTTCATATACAGACGAGGTTTGTATATTTATACAATAGGATTAAGTTATGGCAATCGACGTAGTGGTCAACCAACGGCATTTGCAGATTCAGCTCAAACAGCTAGAAACAGTATGGCATACGGTGATTAACGGTTATAACTTAAGCCAGGCGGCGACCGTGCTACATACCAGTCAATCAAGCTTATCAAAGCATATTGCTGCGTTAGAAAACCAGTTAAAGACGGAAGTATTCGTGCGCCAAGGCAAACGCCTGACGGGACTGACCACTATGGGCACAGCGCTTATGCCTCATATCGAGTCTATCTTTGCTGAAATTCGTACCATTGAAAACCTCAGTTTAGACTTTAATAATCCTAATATCGGTACGCTGACGATTGCCACCACTCACACACAAGCGCGTTATGTACTGCCGCAAGTGGTTAAAGAGTTCAAAGATCGTTTCCCTAAGGTAAATTTGATTTTGCAACAAGCAGATCCTGAGACCATCGCTCAGATGGTCATACGTGGTCAAGCCGATATCGGTATCGCTACTGAGTCCTTGCTACATAATAATTATCTTAGATGCTACCGTTACTATGACTGGACGCATCGCGTTATCGTACCAAGTGATCACGAACTGGCTAGCCAAGAGTCTATTGACCTGCCCACACTTGCCAGCTATCCGATTGTGACCTATCACGGTGGTTTTACAGGACGCGGCGCGATTGACAAGACGTTCGACGAAGCAGGGCTGGAGCCAGATATCGTATTAGCGGCGCTCGATGCCGATGTGATCAGCACCTATGTCGGTCTAGGCCTAGGTATTGGTATCATCGCAGAAATGGCATTTGAGCCAAGTCATTATCAAAACCTGACGGCCATCCCCGTCGATCATTTTGGTCGCTTTACCAGTTGGATGGCGGTACGTGATGATGCAGAAATCCGTCAATATGGTCGCGCATTCATGGAGCTATGCCAAAAGCAATTTGCAAATTAATGAGCATTTGTTAAATAAAGTATCTCAGACTTGCTCACCCTTACTAGACTGAGCTGTGGATGATAAAATAGATTCTAGAACGTTATTCAATGTTTCTTTTATATATTATTCACACTTGTATTGATATTTGGTCGAATGAAATTGATTTGTGACTAAATATCAATACATATTAACTTGCTCTTTTGTAAACAGGTGATACCGCTCATGGAAAAACTCGTAGCGATCATTATGGCAATTTTTGCCGCCCCTCTACTCATTGGCGGCGCTTATTTATTGTCCTTAGGCGGTAGTCCTTACTACCTCATTGCTGGCGTCATTATACTAACGACAGCTTTTTTATTGTTCAAAAAACACTGGAGTGCTTACGGGTTATATGCGCTATTTATCGTAGCGACCATGGCTTGGGCACTTTGGGAATCTGGGTTCTATTGGTGGGCGCTAGCACCTCGAGTTGGCTTCCCGCTTATATTTGGTTTGCTCATGCTATTGCCATGGGTATCCAACAAAATGCGTGGGCCTAAAACTCAAGTAGCTTCAAATAGCACACCAACTATAAACAACGTTAAGAAAAGCCCTCTGTATTATTGGGGACTGCTCGTAAGCGTAATCGTAGGTGCACTACTCTCTTTTGGTAGTCTAGCTAATAATGCCACTGACAAACTCGGTGAGCTTAACTTGACTGCTGCAAATGATGACGAGCAAAACGTCAGCTCAGATGAGACCTCAGCCAACCTTGGTGATCCGTTATCAAACGGTCAGCAAACGCCAGATGGCGAATGGAGCGCGTATGGTCGTACTGATTATGGTCAGCGCTACTCACCTCTAGATAAAATCAATACCGATAACGTCAAAGATTTAGAACTGGCATGGCAAATCCAAACAGGTGATGTCAAAGGTCCTAACGATGTCGGTGAGACCACTTATCAGGCAACACCATTAAAGATTGGCAACGGTTTATACTTATGTACCCCTCACAACTGGGTACTAGCGCTAGATGCCGACTCTGGTGAGACGCTGTGGAAGTTTGATCCTCAAGTAGAGGAAAACTTACAACGTCAGCACCAAACCTGTCGCGGCGTATCTTATTATGCGGGTCAAGCGACCAGCCCCGTGCAAGTACAGAAAATTGCTGGTAATACCTTTGAAAATGCATCTAAGCAATGCGATGCCAAGATATTTATCCCAACGTCTGATGCGAAGTTGTATGCACTCGATCCAAATACTGGGCAACGCTGCCAAGATTTTGGTGATGATGGTGCATTAGACTTGATGCATAACATGCCGTTCAATCAAGCAGGTTACTATTATTCTACGTCACCACCAGTCATCGCGGGCGATACCATCATCGTCGCCGGTGCTGTCAATGATAACTATGACGTCAACTCGCCTTCTGGTGTGATCCGTGCGTATGATGTCAATACCGGTGAGCTTCTTTGGAACTGGGATTCAGGCGATCCTGATAATACAGCGCCTTTCGATGTCAATGATCCAACCCAAACTTATAAGACCAGCTCGCCAAATTCATGGTCAGTCGCTACTGCCGATGAAGAGCTTGGATTGGCCTACTTCCCTATGGGTAACCGTACGCCAGATCAGCTAGGTAGTTATCGAAATGCCGCTGAAGAAAAGTATGCAACGTCTGTTGTCGCTCTAGATATCAAGACTGGCGAAGCACGCTGGGTTCAGCAGTTTGTGCATCATGACCTTTGGGACATGGACACGCCTGCTCAGCCAACCTTACTTGATCTAGATACGGCCGATGGTGTACAGCCTGCGCTGGTTGTGCCAACCAAACAAGGTGATGTATACGTCTTGAACCGCGCAACGGGTGAGCCTATTGTACCGATTAAAGAACGTCCTGCACCGCAAGGCTATCTCATAGCGGGAGAGCACGCAGCGCCAACTCAGCCTTATTCTGGCTTGAGCTTTGAGCCTGAACCACTGACTGAAAAAGACATGTGGGGTGCCAGTCTCGTCGATCAAATGATGTGCCGTATTGAGTTCAATCAGCTCAACTATGATGGTCGCTATACCCCGCCATCAACCAATGGTAGCTTGGTCTATCCTGGTAACTTTGGTACCTTTAATTGGGGCGGTATTGCAGTCGATCCTGAGAATGGCGTGATGTTTGGTATGCCGACTTACTTGGCATTTACCTCAAAACTCATTCCTAGAGACACGTTGGGCGATGCAGAAACCAATAAAGGCGAGCAAGGCGTCAATGCCAATGAAGGTGCAGATTATGCAGTAGAATTGGGGCCCTTCTTGTCACCATTAGGCGTACCTTGTCAGCAGCCACCATGGGGCACAATCGCTGGTGCTGACCTAGCCACAGGTGATATCGCTTATCAGCGCAAAAATGGTACGGTACAAGACTTGTCTCCTATTCCTATCAAACTGGAACTGGGCGTACCTGGTATCGGTGGACCTATCATCACTAAAGGCGGCGTCGCATTCTTGTCAGCGGCGACAGAAAACAACTTCCGAGCTTATGACTTAAAAAATGGCGACGTGCTATGGAATGTTCGTATTCCAGCAGGTGGTCAAGCCACGCCAATGACTTACTTGAACTCTAAAGGTGAGCAAATGGTCGTATTGGTCGCAGGTGGTCATGGTTCAGTTGGCACAACCATTGGTGATTATGTCTTAGCTTACAAGCTTGGTGACCAAGATAAATAATGTTGCATTGGTTCTTAAGATAGTGATTATTTAATTTATCATTATCTTATAATCGACCAATTAGAGAAGCAGGTAACCTAGGTTGCCTGCTTTTTTTAATGCCATCTTTTTTTAATGCCATAGTGTAATGCTGCTAAATCCTTTTATTACCTTACTTATGGTTTATTTATCGCTTATTTTGACCAACGACAACCTGTATAAATACACCTTAATAATTGTTAAGCGAGCTTAACAACAGAGTTAACTGACTTTGTTATGATTCATTAACAGTGACTAGCGGCACTTGAAACTACCACTGTCTATAAGCATATCAGTAGAAAATAATTTACACACTACTGGAACATTTATGAGTAATAAAATCCCTTTATCTTTTTTAGATCTTGCGCCTGTACCTCAAGGCAAAACCATCGCTGAAGGCATCGCCCAAACAGTGGAAACCGCGCAGCAAGCAGAAAAATCAGGCTTAAACCGCTACTGGATGGCAGAGCATCACAATATGCCGGGCATCGCCAGTGCAGCCACCTCAGTACTACTATCGCATATCGGTAGTAAAACCGACCGTATCCGTATTGGTGCTGGCGGCGTTATGCTACCGAACCATGCCCCTCTCGTGATTGCTGAGCAGTTTGGTACTTTGCAGGCATTATATGGTGACCGTGTGGACCTAGGCCTAGGCCGTGCACCTGGTACTGATGGTGCGACGTTTCAGGCACTTCGTCGACAAATGAAAGATGCCGAACGCTTTCCACAAGATGTGCAAGAGCTGATGTATTTCTTAGGTAATGATACAGATGGCAGCCCTGTACAGGCATTCCCTGGCACAAAATCAGGCATACCGATTTGGATATTAGGCTCTTCTCTATTTGGTGCGACTTTGGCTGCACATTTAGGACTACCTTATGTGTTTGCCTCTCACTTCGCCCCGCAAATGCTTGGGCAAGCAATTGAGGCTTACCGTGAACAGTTTAAACCGTCTGTCTATCTAGATAAGCCTTATGTGATGCTAGCTGCAAACTTATTGCTGGCTGATGATGATGCGACCGCCGAGTATCATTTTACTTCAGCACAGCAGAGTTTTGTACGTCTGCGTCGTGGCGAAACAGGTCAAATGCCTAAGCCTACCCACGATATGGACAGTATCTGGAGTCAAGCAGAGAAAATGATGGTAGACAATGCATTGTCAGTATCATTCATTGGCTCTGTCGACACGGTCAAACCAAGACTCGCTGCGTTTTTGGCAACCTATCAGCCAGATGAGCTGATTGTGACGGCCAATATATATGACCAAGCTGCCCGTATCCGTTCACTTGAACTTACACCGGAGCTAAACTTATTTACTTTACAATGAAATGAGACACTTGCATAATTATTGATGAACCTTAACTGGATTTTTGACATGGAAGCAACTCCCATTATCGGTGCATCGCTCATGATTGGCTCGTCGATATTTATGTATATCGTTGCCTTTCTTGCAGTTATGGCTATCGGTGGTTATTTAACCTATCGTACTAGTCCAAAGCGCAAGCAGCGCCGTGAAGACAAGCGTAATAGCGAACGCTAGATTAATACCAGAAGCCCTCTTTTCTTATTTGAAAAGAGGGCTTTTTTAATGCTGTTAAAATTAGATAAGGCGAAAGTACTTACTTATTTAAAGATAGTATAAAATCTGTATTACATTAATCCAAGGGCACGTAACGTCGCTGCCCCAATCGCCATACCAAACATGCCGACAACAGTGGTAAATGCCAAAATATTAGCCGCCAATACATCATTACCACCCATTGCTTTTGCCATGACATAGCTGGCTGCAGCTGTTGGTGATGCGACCATCAAAAACAACACCCCCATATGCACACCTGACAACCCAAACCCGAGCCCAACAGCGATCGCAATCAATGGTGCAATGACAATCCGACCAATACTTGCCTGCATGGATAAGCCCGAAGGGTGCAACATAGACTTTAGGTTAATACTAGCACCCGCACAGATCAGGGCTAACGGCAGAGCCACCGCTGCTAATAAGTCGCCAGTCGTATGAATCACCCCTGTAAGTGGTGGCAATGGCAGTGCTTTATAGACGAATGCCCCAACCAATGCCAAAATTAGAGGATTGGTCAGTAACTTTTTCACAATCATCGTCCCGCGACTAATCCATGTATCATCCACACTTTTGGATACACGGCTTAGAGTAATAACCGCTAAGATATTAAACAGTATCGTCACCACGCCCATATAGACAGCGCCGATACTCAATCCTTGTGCGCCGTAAGCGTTGGCCACGGTTGCAAGGCCAATGATGGCCATGTTGCTACGGAATACGCCTTGTACAAACACGCCTTGGTCCTCAGGACGCTTGACGAAGCGTTTGGCATAGAACTCTGCGCCAATAAATAATATAAACGTCACTAAGATACCAACAAGGATAAGCGTAATTTGCTTACCATAATCGACGTCGCTATCAACCACGCTAAAAAACAATAAACACGGCAAGCAATAATTAAAGACAAAACTTGATGCCTGATCGATAAAAGTTTGGCTTGCTTCACCACGTCGTTGCATAAAAAAACCCAACCACATTAAGGCAAGGTTGGGTAAAACAATGGTAATAGCAAAAACAATAGCATCAATCATAAGTAGACTCAGTTCGGTGACAAGCCCATGAATATATGGACATCAGCGAGACAAATTAACAAGTAATAAGAAAATTTACTGACCTAGTATAGATACAAAGTAGTAAGTAGGACAAGGTTACATGTGACTTTCTTTTAAAACTAACGGTTTTTTTGACAAACAAAAGCCCGTAACGAAATGTCGTTACGGGCTTTTTAACTATAAGTGCTTTATTATAAAAGGCTTTATTGCATAGCTATTATGAGTCCAATGCAGCTTTTGCTTTTTTATGCTTTTTAACCGTCATCGCCAATAACTGAATGGCGGCAGGTGTAACCCCACTCACTCGTCCGGCTTGGGCTAAAGTCGAAGGACGGACTTGCGTGAGTTTCTGTACAATCTCATTTGATAGTCCAGATACGACGCTATAGTCAAAGTCCATCGGTAGTGCGGTATTCTCGAGACGTTTCATCTGATCGATGTCTTCTTGCTGGCGATCGATATAGCCTGCATATTTAACAGAAATCTCTATCTGCTCACCTACTTGTGGATCAACAGTTGAGTCCGTGATAGCCGCGATATCAGCAAAATGTATTTGCGGACGCTTTAGCAAATCAAAGGCAGTCGACTCTTTAGACAGCACTTCACCTGTTTGCTCGGCTACTTGCTTACCTAAAGCATTAGCAGGCGTGGCCCACATATCTTTTAGGCGTGAAGTTTCTGTCGCGATAGCTTCCATTTTTTCTTGATAGGCTTGCCAGCGTATATCGTCTACTAGACCTAGCTTACGACCAGTCTCTGTCAAACGCTGATCGGCATTGTCTTCACGTAAGAGCAAGCGATATTCTGCACGGCTCGTAAACATACGATACGGCTCGGTAGTACCGTGGGTAATCAAGTCATCGACAAGCACACCGAGATACGCTTCATCACGGCGTGGTGTCCACGTGTCAAACTCGCTATTATTAGTGGTGACCAATGCTGCGTTTGTACCTGCCAATAAACCCTGCACGCCCGCTTCTTCATAGCCCGTCGTACCATTGATCTGGCCAGCAAAATACAGACGATCGATAGATTTCGTTTCTAGCGTTGGTTTTAGGTTTTGCGGATCAAAGTAATCATACTCAATCGCATAACCTGGACGAGTAATATGGGCGTTTTCTAAGCCTTTCATACTATGAATAAAGTCTAACTGCACATCAAATGGCAAACTGGTTGAGATACCATTTGGATATAGCTCATGCGTGGTCAGACCTTCTGGCTCGATGAAAATCTGATGGCTGTCTTTATCCGCAAAACGATGAATTTTGTCTTCGATAGATGGACAATAACGCGGACCCACACCTTCGATTTTGCCAGAGAACATCGGTGAGCGGTCTAAATTTTCGCGAATAATATCATGGGTGCGCGCATTAGTATGGGTGATATAGCAGTTGACCTGCTCAGGATGCATAGACACATCACCCATATAGCTCATCACTGGCAATGGCGTATCACCCGGCTGTACAGTCATCACGCTGAAATCAACACTACGCGCATCGATACGTGCCGGCGTACCTGTCTTCAGACGACCAACTGGCAGTTTAAGCTCACGTAAACGATCTGCCAATTTGATAGAAGGCTGATCCCCTGCACGGCCACCATTTGAATTCTCTAAACCAATATGAATGACACCGCCCAAGAAAGTCCCTGAGGTCAATACGACTGTTTCGGTCTTAAAGACAATACCTGTAGAAGTCACAACAGCCGTTGCACGACCATTCTCTACCAAGATATCATCAGCGGCTTGCTGGAATATATCTAGGTTTGGCTGGTTCTCTAGCGTATGACGGATAGCCGCTTTGTACAAGATACGATCTGCTTGCGCACGCGTGGCACGAACGGCAGCCCCTTTACGACTATTTAGTACGCGAAACTGGATACCCGCTTTGTCCGTTGCCAGCGCCATTGCACCGCCTAGCGCATCAATCTCACGCACTAAATGCGATTTACCAATACCGCCAATCGCAGGGTTACAACTCATCTGCCCGAGCGTCTCGATATTATGCGTCAACAATAAGGTCTGTGCGCCCATACGTGCAGCCGCCAGAGCAGCTTCTGTGCCAGCATGACCACCGCCGATCACTATCACGTCGTAATGTTTTGGGTATTGCATGTGTGCCTCACTTGACTCATAACGCTGCTGATTGCCATATCCTATGTTCAAATAAGAGAACAGTCAGCAAATAAACGTCAGTCGAATTTATAAAAAGGTAACGACTCAGATAAGTCGTTCATAATTGGTTAGGGCGTGTTCTTATTTTGAAAATGGTGATAAAAATGAGGTAAATTGCAGCCAAACAAGGAAAATAGCGCAGATAATATCAGGATACTAACCAGCTATTTGACATAGTTTGGCAATATTTAACCATTTTTAGCCCATCCAGATGCTTTTGTTCAGATTAAGGACACGCCCTGAATAACCCATAATTATAACAATTTTTTGATACTTAAAAAACGTTAGAACAAAAACTATTAAAATTAAGCGAAAAGTTCTCCACTCTGGTTACTGTCTTGTTAGTTGTTGACTTACTAGGGCGTGTCTTTATTTCAAAAATGGTGATAAAAATGAGATAAATTGCCGTCAAACAAGAAAAATAGCGCAGATAATATCGGGATATTAAACAGCTATTTGACGATGTTTGGCAAGATTTAGCCATTTTTAGCCCATTTAGATGACTATCGGATGAATTGAAGACACGCCTTAGTTACTGTTTTAATCATCATTTTGATTATTGTTGCCAGGGCTAAGCGGTACGATCTGATCTGACTGCCCACTAGACAGCATATGATGGCTACCATACCCTTCTGGATTGATCTGTAGATAGGCGTTCATTTGACCAATCGCTTCACCATCATCACTCGCCAAAATCTGCGCTTTGATGAGCTCAACTGGCGGTAATGGTAAGTTTTTGAGCAATGCTAAACGCTGATGGTTATCACCCTTGTTGACTACCAATTCGATAAGCTGACGGGCATCGATTGGCAAATCTGGTGTGTTCTGTGCTAACAGTGCCAAATGATAAGCACCTGCAGGATCTTGGTCTACAACGATGCGCTGCTCGATAGCCACATATGTCGCTTCAGTTGCACCGCCCGCCACACTAAGCTGATGAATACACTTAAGTGCTGAGTATGACTCAGTATTAGCAATCTCAATAATGCGTGTAGATTCATTTTTTAAACGTTCACGGCGTTTTTCGATCATTGCCTGTTCAGCCGCTTCTCTTTGCTCATTTAATTGTTCGCTGGTTTGGTTATTCATAAAGCTCTCTTACTCATCTGATAATTATTATTTATATCGCTGGTATCTTGGACACTATATGGGGGTAAATCCTATAAAAACAACGAGGCCTAATGACATAGGCGCGTGGAAACACTAATAGGGACAATAATAAATACGGTACTAACGATACTAATAGCGACAATAAAAAAACCCAAATAGCCATCAAATGACTACTTGGGTTTGCTGTGCTCGTGTCTTGCAAAGGCTAATTGGACATTAAAGACATCCAATTCACACTTTCAAGTATTAAGCAGCAGGGCTGTTTGCTTCAACCAATGGCTTTAGCTCGCCTGATTGATACATTTGTAAGATGATGTCTGATCCGCCCATTAGCTCGCCATCAATCCATAACTGCGGGAACGTTGGCCAGTTAGCGATTTTTGGCAACGTTGCACGAATTTCTGGGTTTTCTAAAATGTTTACAAACGCAAATGGACGACCAATCTGAGTCAACACTTCGATAGAGCGCGCTGAAAAGCCACACTGTGGAAATTGCGGTGTGCCTTTCATGTAGATAATGACTTTATTGTCACGGATTTGATCACGGATCAATTGTTCAACGTCGTTTGCAGCAGTGTTTGGGGTTTGCTCACTCATAAAAGCTCCTATTGATAAAGCGGTTCATTAAAATGATTATTGGTGGTGTTCTAAAAAGTATGCTGGCGATAGAAGCCAATAAAAAATCTATGCTAAGTTCTCTGATTCTATAGGGCTTTCAAGGCTTCAAAAACTGTTCAAGTTTTAATCAGCATACTTTTTGACACACCACCTGATTATTTATATAAAAATAATTGTATAAAGACGTGGCTGATACATGGGGCGACTGCCGCTGTATTACAAGCACGAATTTCGATCTATGTAGGTTCAACAGTATTAGGGACTAATAATACCACGGCATTGGCCATGATGCCCTCTTGACGACCCGTAAATCCCAATTTTTCAGTCGTGGTCGCTTTTACACTGATATTGCTAATATCTGTTTGTAAGTCGCTAGCGATATTAGCGCGCATTGCTGGATTATGCGGCGCTAACTTTGGACGCTCGCACATTACCGTAATATCAGCATTACCTAGGCTATAACCAGCCTCTTGCACTTTACTATAAACATAACGCAGCAATACTCGTGAATCCAATCCAGCATGTGCCGCATCGGTATCGGGAAAATGCTGCCCGATATCGCCAAGTGCTAAAGCACCAAGAAGCGCATCAGCCAATGCGTGCAAGACCACATCACCATCAGAGTGTGCCAGCAAACTGTGAGTATGCTCAATAGGCACGCCTGCTAGAATGACATATTGTTGCTGCTGACCATTATTATGAAAAGCATGAACATCGATACCTTGACCAATTTTTATCATTATTATTCCAAGATGAGTTAAAGGTGATTAAAATAATTCAAAACCACTATCTGAATTTTCAAAGTGGTTTTACTAGTAGCCAGACATCATCGGTCGCCACCAGTTTCAATTAACTGGTATAATATGGTGTTTATTTTATCATAATACCAGATCCAAAAGACAAGCTGACGTTGTGGTGCTAAGACTACGTATTGTAGTGATTGCATAATTTTTAGCGTCAATATGTACTTTGGATAACGTATAAATAGTTGAGCCGTTTTATGTCAGCCATACAAGATACTTCAAGCACAACCGTTTCTGAGTCTTTTAATGCTCATCGCCCTTTAACACTTGCTGATGTCGAAAATCCTAGCACCAAGCATGTGATTGTCGGTATGTCAGGTGGGGTCGATTCTTCTGTATCAGCCGTATTACTTCAGCAGGCAGGCTTCAAGGTCGAAGGCTTGTTTATGAAGAACTGGGAAGAAGATGACGGCACCGAATACTGTACGGCGATGGATGATCTAGCAGACGCGCAAGCCGTATGTGACAAAATCGGTATGAAGCTGCACACGGCCAACTTTGCTATGGAATACTGGGATCGCGTATTCGAGCACTTTTTGGCGGAATATAAAGCAGGACGCACCCCAAACCCTGATATCTTGTGCAATAAAGAAATTAAGTTTAAGGCGTTTTTGGACTATGCGTTGACCCTTGGGGCAGATTATATCGCTACAGGTCACTACACGCGCCGCAGTGTGAACTATACCAATGCTGAAGGTGACGAGGTTGCTCAGCTCTTACGCGGTCTTGATAACAATAAAGACCAAAGCTATTTCTTACATGCGGTTGGCGGTGACAAAATCGCCAAAACGCTATTTCCTGTTGGTGAGCTTGAAAAGCCAGTGGTACGTCAGATAGCTGAAAAGCATGACCTAGCGACGGCTAAAAAGAAAGACTCTACGGGTATCTGCTTTATTGGTGAGCGCCGCTTTAAAGACTTCTTGCAGCAATACCTGCCTGCCCAAAAAGGCGAGATACTTACTGATGATAATAAAGTCATCGGTACTCATGATGGCCTCATGTATTACACATTGGGTCAACGCGGCGGCATCGGCATTGGCGGGGTTAAAGACCGTCCTGAAGAACCGTGGTTTGTATTGGCAAAAGACTTAGAGAAAAACCGTTTAATCGTCGGTCAAGGGCATGAACATCCCATGCTAATGAGCAACGAGCTAAAAGCCTATAAGCTTGATTGGATTGATGGTTTACCACCTGCGGATGTGTTTAGCGACGAAGGTCTAGCCTGTATGGAAAAGTCTCGCTATCGCCAGCCAGACCAAGCGTGTCGCGTATTTGCGATCAATGCTGATGGCAGCGAAGTGCGTGTGGTATTTGATGAGCCACAGCGCGCCGTCACCCCTGGTCAGTCAGCGGTATTTTATATCGATGAAGTATGTCTGGGCGGCGGCGTGATTGAATCTATCGATGCACCTTGCGGATTTTAATTGATTCCTAAGACCCAACCTAAAGCACAGATGTTGACGCAGTGAATAACATAATTTTAACGAACGTCAACATCGCTTTATTTGCATAGACCGCTTTTTTAATATTATATTTCTGCTATATTACGCGCAACGATTTCGACGTCGTTTATTATATGGTAATTTTTTATCCAGACTCTTGCAGTTTTTTATTTCATAACTACTGAGGCATAACCATGACCCCACTTACCGCTCTCTCTCCAATTGATGGTCGTTACGCATCAAAGGCTGACAGCTTACGTCCTTATTTATCTGAATTTGGTCTAATCAAAGCTCGCGTTACGGTAGAGATTCGCTGGTTGCAGTCTTTGGCTGACAACAGCGCAATTGGTGAATTAGCAGCATTTGATGACCAGACCAACGCTTTTTTGAATGCAATCGTTGATGATTTTAGCGAAGCAGATGCCCAAGCTATCAAAGACATCGAAGCGACGACCAATCATGATGTAAAAGCGGTTGAGTACTTTATCAAAGACAAGTTCCGTGGTCAGGATGCCTTGATTGACTCACTTGAGTTCATTCACTTTGCCTGTACCAGTGAAGACATCAATAACCTATCGTATGCATTGATGCTCAAAGACAGCCGCGAGCTGGTCGTTGCGAAAATGCAGCAAGTGACTGATAGCATCGTCGACTTATCTATTGCTCATGCTGATCAGCCAATGCTATCACGCACACATGGTCAGACAGCCAGTCCAACGACATTGGGTAAAGAGATGGCAAACGTGGCCTACCGCCTAGCCCGTCAAATCAAGCAAATCAATCAAGTAGAGCTATTAGGTAAAATCAATGGCGCCGTTGGTAACTATAATGCGCATTTTTCAGCGTATCCTGACGTCGACTGGCAGAGCCATGCTGAAGCGTTTATCAATCAGCGTCTTGAGTTAACGTTTAACCCTTATACGACTCAAATCGAGCCACACGACTATATCGCTGAGTTGTTTGATGCCGTTAAGCGCTTCAATACCATCTTGATCGATTTTAACCGTGATATCTGGCAATATATTAGCTTAGGCTATTTCAAACAGCGCCTAAAAGACGGTGAGGTTGGCTCTTCTACCATGCCGCATAAAGTTAATCCAATTGACTTTGAAAACTCTGAAGGTAACTTAGGCGTTGCCAATGCGATGCTAGCCCATTTGGGTGAGAAGTTACCAATTTCACGTATGCAGCGTGACCTATCGGACTCAACAGTGTTGCGTAATATCGGTGTTGGCCTAGCCCAAAGCATGATTGCGTTTGACGCTTGCTTAAAAGGCGTGGGTAAACTTGAGCTAAATGCACAGCGTTTAAATGATGATTTGAATCAAGCACAAGAAGTGTTGGCAGAACCGATTCAAACGGTCATGCGTCGCTACCGTGTTGAAAACCCGTATGAAAAGCTAAAAGCCTTGACTCGTGGTAATGCCATGACTCGTGAAGCCATGCTAACGTTTGTCGAAAGTGATGAGCTATCAGCAGTTAGTGATGTGGACAAAGAACGTCTACGTGCATTGACGCCTGCTACTTATATCGGTAATGCCGCTGAGCAAGCACGCGCTATTAAAGAATGGATTGCCAAGCTTTAATAGCTAATAAGAGCATACTGATAATGGAATCAGTCTAGAAAGGTAGGAGCGCCTAGTATTATTTACTCGCTCCTATCTTGATAGTAATTTTATCTTATTCACTTATTATCTTAATAGCTATTGTCTGAATAAACAGTAACCTTACTTTGAATACTATGACTGGTTTTGATTCGATTGCTTTTGATTCAAAACCCATAGTCGATAAGTAAGGTTTTATTTTTTATCATCATCGTCATCACTGTCGCCCGGTATGATGGCTTTACCCACAGCAACGGTTCCTTTGACCACGCCTTTGGTAGTTTTATAAGCGATTTTTGCGGGTACTGTGACAATTTTATGGACACAGGCCTGTAGCAAAAATACGCTAGCGATGATGACAACAAAATGCAGCTTTTTCATAACGTTCCTACGATTGAGTGGGTGCTCTGCTGACAGCTATTATTTTGATAATCGTTATTGCTTATATGTACTATATAAACGTCACCAAAATAATAGACATCAAATAGATGACAATCTTAAACTATTAAAACCTTCCTATAAAGCATCCCTTATTATTAATCTTGTACACCGCCAAAATATGGATTTATCAATGACTTCTATTCCTCTTTGTTTACCCGACTCTATCACGCCTAAGCAATTCCTGACTAAATATTGGCAAAAGAAGCCACTGCTTATTAAGCAAGGGTTGCCGCAGCTAGTTGATATGTTTGAGCCAGATGACATGATTGGTCTTGCACTTGAAGAAGATGCTAGCGCAAGACTGCTGACACAAGCAGCCAGTAAAAAAGAAGGTCAGGCACAGTGGCAACTCAAAAAAAGCCCACTGAGTGAGACTGATTTTGAAAACCTACCAGAGCAATGGACCGTATTGGTACAAAATCTTGAACAATGGTCACCAGAACTTGGTCAGTTGTGGCAAGCATTTGACTTTATTCCGCAATGGCAGCGCGATGACATCATGGTCTCTTATGCGCCAGCAGGTGGGTCGGTTGGTAAACATTATGACGACTACGATGTGTTTTTGGCACAAGGCTATGGCTCTAGACGTTGGCAACTAGGCAAATTCTGTGATGACCAGACAGAGTTTGTTGCTGATGAGCCGCTGCGTTTATTTGACGACATGGGCGAACTGATCTTTGATGAGATACTAGAAGCAGGTGATGTCCTTTATGTACCGCCTAAATTATCACATTTCGGTGTGGCACAAGATGACTGTCTGACTTTCTCGTTTGGTTGCCGCCGTCCAAACCTGATGCAAATCATCGATAGTGTGGCCGATATTGCGACTAATGACAGCAAGCTATTTATCCCGATGCTACTACCGCAAGCACTACAAGCGTCAGGTGAATTGCAAGCAGATAGTATTGCCGCTATCAAGGCGCAATTGCTGGCGATGCTACAGTCTGATCGCGGTGATGACATGATTCGCCAAGCAGTCTCTGAGGTGGTTAGTAAGCGTCAATATGATGCGCTGATGCCAGAAGAGACGTTAGATACCGATGAGCTAATGCAAGCGCTATCAGAAGGGGCCACATTGCAGGCGGACTATAGCAACCGCCTACTCTATAGCCAGACCACTGATGGCACCGTGCTATATGCCAATGGTCAACGTATCGATGGGCTCGATGAAGCGGCGATAGCATTACTAGTACGCTTGGCCAATGGTGAAGCATTACAACATAGAGACGTCACCGATGTTGATGCAGATGATTTGAGCGAATGGCTAGAGAACGGCTGGGTATGGGTGGATATTGCCGAATAAAATTCCATAATCAAATTTCAGCCAAACAGCGCAAATAAAAAAAACCGCTATCTGATAATTACTCAGATAGCGGTTTTTTCTTATACATCTTATACAGTTACTAGTTTGGCATTTATAGCGCTACCAAACACGGCTTAGTCTTTATGAAAGTTGGTATAAAAGCTAAGCGGATTCGTAATTAATGCAGTTCTTCTACTCTGTACCAAGCTCAAGCAAGCTCGCGTTACCACCGATTGCTGTGGTATTGATAGTCTTGACTCGCTCAGTGACAAAACGATGCAGATAATCAGGCGTTAGCATTTCTGACAAACCTTCCATATCAGTGACACTGATAACCTGTGTCAAAATACCGTCAGTATTGGCAAGCTCTTGACTGATAGCTTGCACTTCGCTGCGGCTACCAGAGACAGCCACTTGTGCTAGACGATCGATATATAAAAGCGTGACTGTTTGCGAATCGTTAGCCACACTCAATACATCTTCGCTGATACCTGTGTCGTGCAGTATCTTAGCAGCTTCATTACACATCTCATCTTGGCTTGGGCAATGCAATATAACTTCATTACCTGTCAACAATGCCGCGATAAGCTGACCTAATACTGCCATGGCTCTAGCAGTTTCGCCACCGATGACCATCGTCTTACCACGACCAGTCACATACAAGTCATTGGACTCGCCTGTTGCCCCTGTCATACGATGCATCTCATCCAAGCTAGGCGCAGCGCTCAACAAATGGTTGAATAAACGCTTTGCTTTATTAGCGTCACCAGTGAGCAATGCCAGTTTTGGAATGGCTGCTTGTAGATACGTTGCGCGGTTGACTGCGCCGAGTAATCGCCAAGATTCACAAACCTGGGCATGATTTTTTTTGAATTCAGTCGCCATGTTGCTACTCCTTATGCGAGTTCTGTTTGAGTGGTAGTTTGGGTTTCAGTTGCTGTCATATGAGCAGCTGACTGTTCAGCATTGACTGATTCTGAGCTAAGTTGCATGAGACGCGCGACATAGTGCGGGCCACCAGCTTTAGGACCAGTACCAGATAGACCACAACCACCAAATGGCTGTACGTTTACGACCGCGCCGATTTGGTTACGGTTGATGTAAGTGTTACCGACAAATGCGCGGCGCTCAATGTGCTCAACAGTATTTTCGATACGGCTATGGATACCTAACGTCAAACCAAAGCCTGTATTGTTGATGGCATCAATCAGCTTATTCAAATCACGCGCTTGATAACGTAGTACGTGTAGGATTGGGCCAAAGTGCTCACCACCGATCACATCGATGCTCTTCACTTCGATTGCGGTTGGCAATACAAAAGTAGACTTCTCTTGACTGACGACTGAGCTTGAGCTCATCGGCGTCTGTGCCAAAATAGTAGCAGTCGGCTCAGCACTCATACGTTCGATGTGCGCCTCTAAACCATGCTTAGCATCCGCATCAATTACTGGACCTACATCTGTCGCAGCATATAGAGGATTACCTACAGACAGCTCAGCCATATTGCCTTGCAACAGCTCGATTAAATCATCCGCCATCTCTTCTTGTACACACAATATGCGACAAGCTGAACAACGCTGACCTGCTGAACCAAATGCTGATAGTACCGCATCTCTAACGACTTGCTCTGGCAGTGCTGTTGAATCAACGATCATTGCGTTTTGACCGCCAGTTTCAGCGATAAAGACCGGCAATTCGCCACTGTTTTGTGCATGATCATTTAGGCTTTGGTTGATACGTTGGGCTGTTTGAGTAGAACCTGTAAATATCACACCTGCGATATTATCAGCAGCCGTCAAAGCACCACCTACGTCGCCTGCACCAATGACCAATTGCAATGCTTCTGCAGGTATACCCGCTTGATACATCAACTGGGCACCAAAGTGAGCTACCAAACTGGTTTGTTCAGCAGGTTTCGCTACTACGGTGTTACCTGCAGCAAGTGCAGCTACAATCTGTCCCGTATAGATAGCCAATGGGAAGTTCCATGGACTGATACAAACGAAAGTGCCACGTGCTTTATACACTTGACGAGACTGCTTACCAGCCAAGTCTGTGAACTCATGTACGACGTCATCTAGACGCTCTGCTTCGTCAGCATAGAAACGACAGAAATCAACGGCTTCTTTGATTTCATCGATGCCATCTTGCATGGTTTTACCCGCTTCAACTTGGCATAGTGCCATTAGCTCAGCGTAGTTCTCTTCGTATAGCTCAGCAATCTTACGTAATATCTCAGCACGCTTAGCTGCTGGTACATTTTTCCATACATCTTGACCAGCAACAGCAACGTCAATCGCTTGGCGAGCCACTTCAGCATTGGCATAAGTTACTTCACCAGCACTAACTTCATGATTCCAAGGCGCAAGTACAGTCTGCTTATCAAGCTGATTCGTTTGACCATCTACTTCATAGGTATCAACAGCTTTACCATTAATAATAGAGGTTGCTGACCATGTCTTATGCAGATGGCTATCAATAGCTGATTTGAACGGCAACCATTGTGACTCTACAAAGATATTAGGGCCAAAACTTGCACGACGTTCACCGTAAATCTCTAACGGTAACGGGATGTCTGGATTGTGCAATGTTGCATTACCAAGCAGCTTGTCGTATGGATGCACTGTTAGCTTTTCGATTGGATAAGACTTGTCTAGCAACTGATGAACAAACGAGCTGTTGGCACCGTTCTCAAGCAAGCGGCGTACCAAGTACGGTAGCAAGTCTTTATGTGCACCTACTGGCGCATAGATACGTACAGGAATCTCATAAGCTTGCAAAATATGATCGTAAAGTGCATCGCCCATGCCGTGCAGACGTTGGAATTCAAAGTCTCTATGTGCACTCATGGTCATGATTGATGACAGTGTATGCGCATTATGCGTCGCAAACTGTGGCCAGATTAGACCGCGCAGATGGTCTGACAATAAGAAGCGCGCACAAGCAAGGTATGCAGTATCCGTACCTTCTTTACGTGTCCAAACGGGATAGCCTGATAGACCTTTTTGCTGAGCAAGTTTGATCTCAGTATCCCAGTAAGCGCCTTTTACTAGACGTACTGGTATACGATCACCGACTTCAGTAGACAAACGAGCCAGCCATGCTAATACAGCGATAGCACGTTTAGAGTACCCTTGTACAACGATACCTAAACCATCCCAGTCCGCCGTTAAATTATCACGGTACAAAGACTCAAACAGTTTTAGAGAAATCTCAAGGCGATCTGCTTCTTCAGCATCAATACTGATATCGACATTGACTTCACGTGCCGCTTCAATCAATAGCAGGCAGCGCTGACGCAATAAGCCCATTACTTGCGCTTCTTGCGTGGCTTCATAGCGAGGATGTAGTGCTGATAATTTGATAGACACTGACGGCTTTGGCATGCCTTCTTTGACTTTTACGTTGGCCGTAGCTCTGATCGCATGTAGATAGTCATTGAAGTATTTTTCCGCATCTTTATGCGTGATCGCCGCTTCACCTAACATATCAAATGAATAGGTATAGCCTCTATTACGATATGGTTGGCTGTTTTTATTGGCGTCTTCGATGGTCTCGCCCAATACAAACTGATGGCCCATGATACGCATGGCTTTTTGCATCGCACTGCGAATGACAGGCTCACCCATCTTCTTAGTCATGCGATCCAAGAAACCTGATGCAGTGGTGCTGCTGTCAATACTGACAACGCGACCAGTCATCATCATGCCCCAAGTAGAAGCATTGACCATAAAGCCATTGTCATTTTTGATGTGCTTTTTCCAATCTGCCACACTCATTTTGTCATGAATCAACGCATCAGCCGTATAGTTGTCTGGCACACGAATCAAGGCTTCTGCCAAGCTCATTAGCAAGATACCTTCTTGGGTATCGAGGCTATACTCAAGCAATAATGAGTCAACCATCTTGACGGCTTTACCATCATTACGTACGTGCTCGACCAGTTTGCGCGTTTGCTCAGCAGCAGCATCGCGTTCTTCTATACTGGGTTTGGCAAGTGGCAATAACTCAGACAACCAACGTTCTTCATCTGCGCTATATAGTGGCGAAATACGTTTATTTAGCGCTTCTGCTGACTGGGCGAGATACTCAGGCGACAGCATATCAACAGGATTAAACAAGATCGGCTCTTGCGGGGTAAACTGGTCTACTGGGTTCATAATAACTCCATAACTATCGTTTAAAAACCATAATAAATGGTGCTTTAGGAAGTCTGATCGTCCTGTATAACTGCTCATAACCGCTATCAAAAAATAGTGGTTATTGACGGATATTCACAGCAATAATCAAAAGACCAAACGGCGCCATCACAAAACTAAAAATCCAGCATAGGCTGGAGACGGTTAAGTAGGTCGTTCGACTGTTAAACGGGCTACGTTAACAATACAAAGGCAACAACGAAAAGCTAAGCGGCATTAGTGCCTTCTTCTTGTTAGTAGTGAAAGGAGTGTGATGACCAAATATCACCTTATTGAACCGAAAAATCGCTCTAATAATTACAAATCTGTCATCTTTGATGATGCTAATTCACTGTAAGAAAAACCTCTACGGCGTTGATTGAGGTGATGCGCTTAACTCGGCTATAATATCACGAAATTTTTTTTCAAACTAACGAAATTAATCATTTTCAAATAATTAATTTCTATCTAAATAACAATAACTTACAAGCAATTTACTGACTATGACTCTTTGGTTACGTTTTTTTGTTTGCTATTGCCTATAGTTTGTCATCACGCTGCTTAACACTAGTAACAAAAATACCAAACATTAGCATCGAGCATACAGGGCTTAGATCAAGACGATAGGCTTATTTACTGACAAAGAAAAACCCTCCTTGTCATCAAATGATAAGGAGGGTTTCTTGTTTAAGACGCTATTAATGTCTTACTACACGTTGCATTATAAGAAAATAATCTTGAACAACAATATAGCAGTCAAAATCCAGACAGCGATACTGATATCTGCAAACTTACCTGCAATTGCTTTTACAGCCGTAAAGGTAATAAAACCAAGTGCGATGCCGTCAGCGATAGAGTATGTAAGCGGTGTGAATAGCAATACCACGACCACTGGTGCTGCTTCTGTTAAGTCGCTCCAGTTAATGTCCTTTAGGGTACCCATCATAAGTACGGCTACATAAAAGATAGCGCCAGCCGTTGCATAAGCTGGAATCATACCTGCTAGCGGCGAGAAGAAAATACTAAACAGGAATAGCACACCTACCGTAACAGCCATTAAGCCTGTACGGCCACCTGAGGCAATACCAGAGATACTCTCAATATAGCTAGTCGTCGATGAAGTACCTAGTAAAGAACCCGCTACTGTCGCTGTTGAATCAGCAAGTAGTGCTTTGCCCATGTTCGGGATATTGCCATCTTTGTCCGTTAATTTTGCTTGGCTAGTGGTAGCAATCAAAGTACCAGCAGTATCAAACAAATCGACAAATAAGAAAGCAAAAATCACACTGATCATGCCCACATCAAATGCACCAGCAATGTCTAACTGCATCAGCGTCGGTGCAATAGAAGGCGGTGAAGAGATGATACCTGTGAACTGTGTATAGCCCATTAATAAGCTAATCAGTGCAACCAATAAAATACCAATGGTTACCGCACCTGGGACTCTCTTGTAAGACAGACCAATGATAACAACAAAACCTAATGAAGCCATGACAGGACCGAATGATGTCATGTCACCAAGACCAACTAAAGTTGCATCATGATTGACGATGATGCCTGCGCTTTGCAATGCAATAAACGCCAAGAACGCACCAATACCAGCAACTACGCCGTTCTTGAGGGATGTTGGAATAGCATTAATAATTGCTTCACGAATCTTAAATAGACTCAATAGTACAAAGATACAACCTGACAAAAACACCGCACCTAGCGCGGTTTGCCATGCGTAGCCCATACCAAGCACCACACCATAGGTAAAGAAGGCATTAAGACCCATACCTGGTGCGAGCGCAACTGGTAGTCGGGCGTAGATACCCATAATGAAACAACCTACTGCTGCTGCTATACAGGTCGCTACAAATACGGCCCCTTTATCCATACCTGCATCGGCTAAGACGTTAGGGTTGACAAAGATAATATAAGCCATCGTCAAGAACGTGGTTATACCAGCGATGATTTCTGTTTTGATCGTGGTATTTTCACCATTAATCCCAAAATAGCGTTCAATTGCATTCATAAGTGTCGCCCCCGACTGGCTAATAAAAAGTCATCATTACCTAAAATTGAACATGACCTCAGCGAAAAAATAACGATGCCACAATAAGAATAATGTAGTAACAAAGCGTAACATATTAGACCAGTTATCTTACAAACTCAATCGTTGATAATGTCTATCTCGTACAAAATAGGATTTTGAGAGACTTCAAGACTATCGGTCAGAAAAGCCACATGAAAAGCTATATATAGTCATGCTGCTCGACGCTATTCGAAAAACTACTTTCTACTCGTCATTGAGGAAATATTCGGTTTGAGTCATAAGTTTTAGGTAATAAGTATTTGCTCGGTCATTATCCATGTTATCCAACTAACTATTGAATGAATCAGTAGTAGCCCAACTAAATAGTCGTTTAACACATTAATAATGACCTTTTTCTCATTTAGAAGTAAACTAACAGGCTATTATGTTGATGTCTCAGTGGTTGGACTTATGATCAGAGGATCTTTATCAAACAAGATTTTTGATATCAGTACTATCTTGAGAATTGAGCAAGAAAGCGTGAGTATTATTTTTAGGGTTCGTTTGGTTTGGATGTCTTTATTTAAACCAGCTGTTGTCAATTATCCGTGAGTCCATTACATGCCTGAATCATTAAATATTATTGATCTTATTACCCAAGCCAGTCTATTGGTACAGATTGTGATGGCGTTATTGCTATTAGCCTCTTTGTTCAGTTGGGTCATTATTTTCCGTATGAGTGCGCGGCTCGGTACAGCCAAAAACTTTGATCAACAATTTGAGACTTGGTTTTGGTCAGGCGAAGACTTGGCCAAACTATATCAAGGCATTCAAGGCTCTCCTGATCGTCAGGGACTTGAGCAGATTTTTTATGTGGGCTTTTCAGAATACCTAAGAATGCATAAAAAGCGTCAACCTAAAGACGACATTATCGATGGTGTTGAACGCAAGCTACGCGTCGGCCTAGGTCGCCAGCAGCAATTGCTAGAGTCGGGACTGACGACGCTAGCCAGCATTGGCTCCGTTGCTCCGTACATCGGATTGTTCGGTACAGTGTGGGGCATTATGAATGCCTTTTTGGGACTGTCGCAAACTGAGCAAGCTACCCTCGCCTCTGTCGCTCCCGGTATCGCCGAAGCACTGATTGCCACAGCCATGGGTTTGTTTGCCGCTATCCCTGCGGTATTGGCATACAACCACTTCACAGCAAAATCGAGCCAACTATATGACTCGCGTGCCTTATTTTGTGATGAGATGACGGGCATGCTGCAGCGTGAGACCAGCGTACAAGCACCTATTAGCAAAGAAACCCAAGTTAATGCAGGTCAGGTGACAGGGCTATGAAACCAAACCCCTACGGCCGTGAAAAAAAAGCTCTTAATGCAGAAATGAACGTCGTACCTTACATTGACGTCATGCTGGTGCTACTGGTGATCTTTATGGTGACAGCGCCGATGCTGATTACAGGCGTCGATGTTGATTTGCCAAAAGAACAAACCAATACCATGAGTCAAAGCCAATTACCTGTGATTGTTTCTTTGACTGACAAGGGTGATATTTTTATCAGTTATGAAAGCAATGTTGACGTGCCTGTAAGTGAGCCTGAGCTGATTAATACATTATCTAACCTACAGTCTCAGAGCGATAATAGTAATGCTGAGCCAGTACAGGTGATGATCAATGCCGATCAAAACAATCAGTATGGTGCCATCATGACGCTCATGGCAACTTTGCAGCAAGCAGGTATCGAAAAAGTTGGGTTACTGACCGGTGCGCCTCTACCCACGCCTTCTTTATAGTGATAAATATCCTTTAGTAAACGTTTCATATCATAATAGCTAATCCTAGTAATCAATCTGACAAATCACGTTCATGAGTATCCTTACCATGCATAATGCTCCTGCCGTCTATGTACCTACCGAACCAGAAAGCAACGGGCTAACACTGCCGACGTTGCTAAGCTTACTGGCGCATGGTCTTATCATCGGCATACTGGTTTACAACTATCAAACCATTGAGGTCGAGACTGCTGGTAGTATTGAGACGGTCATGGTATCTCCTGAGCAACTTGCTGAAATGCAAGGACAAATATTGGCCAACCGTGCAGCAGCCAGCGCAATGCAGATGGATAGTAGCACTAGCGACTCGTCTAGTAGTGCCCAGCCAGAAATATCTGGTAGTAGCGTAAGTGCGCAAAATCAAAGTCAGTCAAGCTCTCAGCGCGTGCCTGTATTTACACGATCTGAGGAACCCGCTGGTCAACCCATACTGATGAGCGAAGACCATCAACAACGTTTGCTTGAGCAAAATCAAGAATATGAGCGCAAAATGGCTGAGTGGGCAGCACAATTAGACGAGTCAGCCATGGAAGAGCTTGACCAAGTCGATCAAAGCAAACGCGACCAGCTCATAGAAGAACAAAAAAGACTGGGAGAGTTTCGTCAAAAGCAGAACAATCCACCAAAGATAAAACGTCCCACTGCTAGCGATCGCAATATTGAGATTGATACTGCCGGCTCTGGCAATGCAGGGAAAACTTTTAGCCTGTCAGATGGGCAATCTACTATATCTGGTGATACGTCAACCTCTAGTACGTCCAAGGGTAGTAGTCGTTCTGCATCCAGTGGCAGTCGCGGTGCTAGCAACAGCGAAATCATCAATTTAATCAAGCGCAACTATACGCCGCCTACCGCCGCGCGAGGCTCTACTCAACGTGCCATCTTGACCATCACTGTCAATGAAAATGGCGATGTGATCAACGTGACGGCCTCTGGACCTGATAACACGGTCAACGAAGCGGCAAAACAAGCGGTACTCAATACTGGCAGTCTCCCGATTGATGCTGATGACCCTAAATACCCGACTTTTACCATACAGTTTAAAGGCAGCAATTAATCAGTTGCTAGGTTCTTATAATATTGGTAACGTGACGTTAAGCGGCTTGTCTCGCATAGGTTGCTGCCTCATCTAGATGCTTGTCTCATTAAATAAAAAATGAATATCATACTAATTTTAGGAGCTCCCTTTACTCATGCGTACCCACAAAAAACTACTAGTCTCATTACTCGCCAGTACCTCAGCATTGCTAATATCGCAAAGCGTGCTCGCTGCACCTGTTGTACTAGAATTGGACTATGAGATTCCTGTTCAGCAAAACCAAGTTGCGTTTGTATCGTTTGCGGGTGACTCTGTCTTATCACCGATTATATTAAATGACTTGAGTAAAACCGAGCTAAAAGTAACCAATCAAGATCTACCACAGCAGCCGCACAGCAGTAAAGAGCTGACAGGTACATTACCCGTTTGGCAAAGCATGGGCATACCGTATCTGGTTGTCGGCAGTACGCGTACCAATCGTGGCAAAATAATCACCGATTATGAAGTCATCGATGTCAAATCTGGTCGTGTGATAGAAGGCAAGCAAAGCCTAACCGCCGACAATAATAGGGAAAGTATGCGTTATGCCGGTCATGTCATCGCAGACAAAGTGTACGAGCTGATTACTGGTATTCCAGGGGATTTCTCAGGACGCATTGCTTATATTGAAGAAACAGGAACTGGCAAACAAAAGATCTCTCGTCTCAAAGTAATGGATGCTGATGGCGAAAACGCTAGAACCATTACTGAAGTGGCAGGCTCTATCTTCTCACCAGCATGGTCACCTGATGGCAACCGTATCGCCTACTCGGTACAACGTGAGAAATCATATCCTGTTATCTATGTGCAAAACGTCAGTGGCGGCGGTGCAACTGCTCTGACGCCTTTTTCAGGTAGTAACCTAAGCCCCTCGTTCTCTCCTGATGGTAGCAAGATATTATTCTCTAGTAGTTTTGAAGGTAGCGCTGATATCTATGAGATGAGTGCCAGCGGCGGTACACCTAGAAGGCTTACCAATTTACCAAGCAGTGAAGTACAACCAAGCTATGCACCAGACGGCAAATCTTTCGTTTTTGTCAGTGATAAAACTGGCTTTAACAAGCCGCAAGTCTATCGCTACGAGTTTGCCACGGGACAAACCATTAAAGTTTCAAATGGAGGTTATGCGACCAGTCCACAGTTTAGCAGTGACGGTACACAAATTGCCTTTTTGAGTGGACGCTCAGCGGCTATTATGAATAGCAATGGTGCTATCACTACCAATCTTGGCAATACAGGTATCGACGAAGCTCCAAGCTTCTCACCAAACGGTAAACGCGTGGTCTACGCATCGACCCAAGGCGGCAAAGGGGTGCTGACCATCAAATCTCTCAATGGTGGCGAAGCGTTTGGTAAATCAGGGCAAGGCGTTATCCGCTCACCCGTATGGTCATCAAGCCCAAAGTAGCAATTTTGGTTATAGTAGAATAAATATCAAGTAAGCAAAATTGAAATGCCCCAATCATAGTCGTTATGGTTGGGCTTTTTTTTGTTTAAAAAACAGCAATAGATATAACGATAGGTCTTAGTACTTATTCGTTCTCAATGGTCAGCACCCCTCTTCTTTGATCTGCTTTCCAATGTTACCTAACCCTCCCTCCTTCGTAACAAACCTGTAAACGCACTAGTATCAAAAAAAACATTGCAATGATTTGTATTTTACCTATAGCCTAAATAGACCTGACTAATTGGTCAGGTTGTTCAAATATTAGCCAACATATATTAGCTATTTTCATTGTTTATCTTACAGACGGATGCGTATCCTATTGTTTACATCGATAAAAAACAAGTCAAGGATTGGGTTAAGACTTTGATCTCGTGATCTACCACATTGTCTGATATCTACAGTCAAGCGGGTACTAAGCAGTTATTTTAGGAGGAAACCACCATGAGTGAAAACGTTCCAGCGAATACCGACTTACTGTATAGACTGCATGACCGTCCTACCCCCATCAAAGCATTTTTAGGTGCTATACAGCATGTACTTGCAGCGTTTGTAGGTATCATCACACCCTCTCTTATCATAGGTGGCACATTAGGTTTAGGAGAGCATATCCCCTACCTTCTCAGTATGTCATTGATAGTATCTGGCGTTGCAACCTTTATTCAGACCCGTAAAGTAGGTCCTGTTGGCTCTGGTCTCATGGCGTTACAAGGCACCAGCTTTGGATTTCTGGCAGCGGTACTGACAGCAGGGTTTGTGGTAAAAAACCGCGGCGGTGGCCCAGAAGAGATTCTATCAGTTATTTTTGGTGTTTCATTTCTCGGTGCATTTGTTGAGATATTTTTGAGTCAATTTATAACCAAACTCAAATCTTTTATGAGCCCCATTGTTACAGGCTGCGTGATTGTCACGATTGGTTTGTCATTAACTAAAGTAGGTCTGACTGACTTAGCAGGCGGGTTTGGTGCTGAAGATTTTGGTAGTATTCCGAACTTACTTTTGGGCGGTGGTGTGCTGGCAAGTGTCGTACTGATTAGCATCATCAATAATAAAGTCATTCGCTCAAGCGCCATCTTTATCGGCTTGATACTCGGGCTTATCGCTGCCGTATTTATGGGCCGTATTGATTTTTCTCTGGTTTCTGAAGCGGCTTTTTTTACGGTGCCAATCCCATTTAAATATGGCTTTGGTTTTGATTGGCAGGCCTTTATTCCCATTGCCTTTATGTACATCATTACCAGTATTGAGACTTCAGGCGATTTGACGGCGACCTCAATGATATCAGGTGAACCGATCAAAGGCCCTCTTTATGAGAAACGCATCAAAGGCGGTGTACTAGGAGATGGTGTTAACTCTCTGATTGCGGCGGTATTCAATACCTTCCCTGTGACGACCTTTAGCCAAAACAATGGTGTGATCCAAATGACGGGTATTGCCAGTCGCTACGTGGGTTTCTATGTGGGCGGCATTCTATGCCTGATGGGGCTATTCCCTGTCCTTGGTGCTATTTTTACGCAGTTACCGAAGCCTGTTGTTGGCGGCGTCACGCTACTGATGTTTGCGACGGTAGCGACTGCTGGTATTCGTATCTTATCTACCGTGCAATTTACGCATCGTAATGTCTTAATCATTGCCACCTCGCTAGGTCTGGCAACGGGTATCGCCTTTGTTCCTGACGTACTGTCACAAACGCCACAGTTCTTTCAAAATATCTTTGGCTCAGCAGTAACGATGGCAGGGATTGTGGCAATCACGCTTGATATGATTTTACCCAAAAACTATGGCATCGAGTTTGATACTAAAGCACAGCACGCAAAAGACAACTTAGAACCAACGCAAGAAGTCGCTTAATGCTAAGCGAAAGCTAGGGTTAAATATATCGAAGTGTTTAGCATTAAGCGAGGTGCACAGAAAAATAGAAACAATCTGTGCACTTCGCTGATTAAGCACCTGACTTATTAAATAGGAACCTTGTCAAATAGCTATCTTGTTATCATTCAAGGCCACAGCCTTTTAAAATAAAAGGCACCAGAAAGTCTGCCGCACGCGCTTCATCTGCTGCGTCATACGCCGTCTTATCCATCAATCCAACGATTTCAATCTCGAATTCAGCATAACGTTGGGTAGTCGCCCAAATCAAAATCAGTAGTTGTAGAGGATCAGTAATCCCAATTTTTCCTTGCTTGTGCCACTCTTTCATTACCTGCGCTTTATCGTGTACCCACTCCTTCATCGTAGTGGACATAAATTCATGCAAATGCGGTGCACCACCGATGACTTCAATCGCAAATAATTTATGGCGACTTGGATTGACAAATGCCTGATGTAGCTTGGTACGGACGAATTTTTCGATGACTGTTTTTGGGTCGCTATCTACTGTCATGGTTACCAAGCCTTCATTCCATTCTTGAATGATCGAGCGTAGCACTGCCATGTAGAGGTTTTTTTTATTTTTAAAGTAGTAGTGAACATTGGCTTTAGGTAAGCCTGCTCTATCAGCAATGCCCTGCATCGTAGCGCCGCGATAGCTCTGAAGCACAAACTCTTCTTCAGCTGCCGCTAAGATAAGCGCTTGATTCTGTGCGCGAATGGCTTGTTGGCTACGGTGCGAGGGCGTATCAGTCACTGAGGTTTCTTCCTTTTGATTGTTTTGAGTCATAGCAGTGGTATCTCACTCTAAGAGACAGGTTCGACAAAATAGTCGCTATATTTTGCTATGTATTCTTATATAAACACATAGATTTGAGCAGCATAACCTGTTAAATAAAAATATTTCGCACAAAACAGTTGACCAATTAGTCAGGTTTTAGCAAAATGGGAACTGTAAATCAATTACGCCGTCATTAACTACCTCTTGCCAGACGTTTTAGACGGCCAAAATATCAGTGTTTCCTTAGCAAATCTGTTTCATATTGTCAGTTCACTATAACTTGAAATTATGCAAAGCGTATATAAGCGCCAAAGCTCTGACTACGAACACATAGATTATCGACTTTTGATTTTATGCAAATTAATAGCGATTAGCTTAATCAAAGCAGCCATAAAACTGAAACAGCCGCTGCTTATCAAGATTACTGCTTATACCTGTAAGTTTATGCAAATAACCATAAGGTATAAACCTCTATCAAACATTTATCGCCCGACACAGATAACGGGCTACCCTATTAGAAAAGGATGTCATCGTGAGCTTAACCTTAGCGCAATTCAACGATTTATCACAAGAAGTCGCCATCGCTCAGCTATTGACTTGCTGCACCAGTAAAAGCTGGGCTTATAAGCTTGCAGACGCCCGCCCTTTTGTAGACGTTGATGCACTGCTAACAAGTAGCGACGCTATCTGGAACAAAGTACAAAATGATGAGGCTAACTTATTAGAAGCGTTTGATGGGCATCCACAAATCGGCAACGTAGCATCTCTAAAAGAGAAATACCGCAACACACAAAGTAGCGCCGCACACGAACAATCAGGCGCTAACGATGCAGCAGACGAAGTCCTCGAAGCACTTGCCAAAGGAAATCGCGACTATCTTGATAAATTTGGTTTTATTTTTATTGTCTTTGCGACGGGTAAAAGCGCGCAGCAAATGCTGGATCTACTATTAGCGCGCTTGCCTAATGATCGTGCCACAGAGCTTGCCAATGCAGCCGCTGAGCAAAATAAAATTACGCGTCTACGTTTAAACAAACTACTAGACAATGCTTAGACAGGCAAATAGTAGTCGCAGAGTTAGACTAGCATTTTTATCCTATTTATATTTCTCACAAATTTAAAGGAAGCATTATGTCTGCCACCCTATCATCACATATCTTAGACACTCATCTTGGCAAACCTGCGGCTGATGTCGCCGTTACCTTACACCGCATACGAGACAACGGTGCCGCCACATTATTGGCACATGGCACAACCAATAGTGATGGCCGTGTCACACCAGACGCTTGGCAGTTTGATACAGCCATCGATAGCACAGAGCATCAGCTAAATATTGGCCGCTATACCGTAACGTTTGATACTCAGTCTTATTTTAATGCTCAGCAGTTGACAGCATTTTACCCGCAAGTGGTTATCGACTTTGTGGTAAACGATGCCAGTCATTATCACGTGCCACTTCTGCTTAGTGCGCACGGTTATAGTACCTATCGCGGATCGTAGCTTTGGCGCTGTTTAGCTCTCTGCTTTGTTATTAGTGTTCAAGAAATACTATCAAAAGAAATTACCAAGACATTTTATTAAGACACTGTCATATTAAAGGACATTTATTACATGGGCGCCTATCTTCTCGAATGGTTGAGTTTATTTTTCCGATGGTTTCATGTTATCGCTGGGGTGGCATGGATTGGTGCATCGTTTTATTTTGTGTGGCTAGATCTAAGTCTACGCAAACCGCCACAGTGGAAAACAGACAAAGGCATTTCGGGTGATCTTTGGGCCGTCCATGGCGGCGGGTTTTATGAGATTGCCAAATACAAACTCGAACCCGAAGAGATGCCAAAGACGCTACATTGGTTTAAATGGGAAGCTTATACCACTTGGCTGACGGGTGCGGCGATGATGTCTATCGTCTATTATGCCAATGCAACTGCCTACCTAATTGACCCAAGCAAAGTGCCGTTTACTAGTATCGGTGCCATTGCCACCAGCTTGCTTTTCTTATTTGGCAGTTACTTCATTTATGAAGTGATCGTACGCAGTCATTTGGGTAAAAACGCGTTTATCTTTAGTACCTTGATTTTTATCTTGCTGGTCATCGCGAGCTGGGGCTCTTATCAGCTATTTAGTGATCGCGCTTCGTTTATTCATATCGGTGCCATCTTGGGCACGGTGATGGTAGGTAACGTATTCTTCGGTATCATGCCGGCTCAGCGTGCGCTCGTTGACTGTGTGCGTCGCGGCGAAAAACCAGGTAAAGAAGTGGCTGAATTGGCATTACAAGCCAAAAATCGCTCACTGATGAATAACTACTTTACCCTACCGCTGATTTTTACCATGATCAGCAACCATTACCCAATGATGTATGCTCATGAGAAAGGTTGGTTGGTATTGGTCTTCGTCGGTATCATCACCGCGACTGCCCGTCATTACTTTAACCAAAAGCATTTGGGTCATAAAAAACCGCGCTACTTGGTCATTCCAGCCGTATTAACTGTATTATTAATTATCTGGATGCGACCTGAGCCGATTGAGCCAGCGCCAGCAATGCCTGCTACTACTTCAGTAGCACCTACGACAACTGATAGCACGCCGCCAGCTACAAGCGCGACTACTGACTCAAGCACTGATGCTGTTGCTAACGCTAATACCAATTCTAATAGTAATGCTACTAATAGCGTTAACAATGATGCCGCTATTGCTGAAGCCGTACCAGTGAGCGCGTCAGCAGATGACGCCATGATGGATGTCGTGCATACGCGCTGTAGCACCTGTCATGCGGTACAACCGACACAGCAAGGCTTTGCCGCGCCGCCAGCAGGAATCATTTTGCAAACACCAGAAGACTTAAAAATTCATAAAGCGAAAATCGTCACTGCGGTACAGACTGGCTATATGCCGCTTGGTAATATTACTCAGCTGACGGATGCGGAGCGCCAACAGCTCGTGGCCTATGCATCATCACTTTAATTTTTGATAAAAAATAACTGTCCTTTACAAGCAATATTTAAATAAATATCTAAGGCTCTAGCGATATAGGAATATAGATAATGAGCAAAAAAATTACCAGTGACTTTGATATCAGTACGTATCCCCGCGACCTAAAAGGCTATGCTGGCAACCCACCAAAAGCGAACTGGCCAGGTGGCGCAAAAATCGCCGTACAATTTGTATTAAACATCGAAGAAGGTGCAGAAAATAGCGTCATCCATGGCGATGGGCAATCAGAGCGTTTCTTGTCTGATATCTTAGGCACACCAGAATTTAACAACCGTCACCAGTCTATTGAATCTGCATTCGAATACGGTAGCCGTGTCGGTGTATGGCGTGTATTAGATGTATTCAAAGAGTACGGCGTGCCAATCACCACGTTTACCTGTGCTGCCGCTGCTGAAAAGACCCCGCATATCATCGAGCGTGTATTAGAAGATGGTCATGAAATTGCCAGTCATGGTCTACGCTGGATTACTTATCAGGATATGTACCGTGAGACGGAGCGCGAACACATTCGCTGTGCTACCCAAATATTTAAACGTATGCTAGGCGGACAACCTCTCGGCTGGTATACAGGACGCGATAGTCCAAATACTCGTGAACTGGTTGCCGAGCAAGGCGGCTATACCTATGACTCTGACTCGTACGGTGATGAGTTACCGTATTGGCTCAATGTAAAGGTCCAAGACGGCAATATGATCACGCGTAAACCACATTTGGTCATCCCTTATAGCCTAGAGACCAATGACATGCGTTTTTCTTCTAGCCCGGGATTCACCCATGCTGAACCATTCTATCAGTATCTCAAAGACAGCTTTGATACCTTATACGAAGAAGGCGCACACACCTCTAAAATGCTGACCATTGGCTTGCATTGCCGCATTATTGGGCGTGCAGGACGCATCAAAGCGCTAAAGCAGTTTCTGAGTTATATCACCAATAAGCCCGACGTATGGATATGCCGCCGTGATGATATCGCTAAACACTGGTACGAAAACCATCCTGCTACGTCAGACAACACTGCTAACTGGATGTAAGCTTAGGCTATTGTTCTAGTTCTGCTTAGCTAAGCGCGTACGAATTGGCATAGATTAATAAATAAGATAGCACCCACACTATCAACACACACCGTTATTAAAAAGGAATCATTGTGAGTCAAAATACTTCAGCAGTTGGACAAATTATCTCTGCAAACAATCTACCTGATGCCCTGCCAGCATTTACCAAAAAATCAAACGTCGCCGACAGTCGTTTGGGCGCAAAATCGCTATTCGCCACCGATGATTTTTTTGCGGATAAAAGCCGTATTCTAAATCCTGATGCGCCTATCTTTGTGGTTGGTAAGTTCGATGACAACGGTAAATGGATGGACGGCTGGGAAACACGTCGCAAGCGCCATTTGGGTTACGATTATTTAGTGATTCAACTGGCGCGCCCAACCAAAATAGCTGGTCTAGATATCGATACCAGTCATTTTACAGGTAACTTCCCCTCTTCCGCCAGTGTCGATGCCTTATACGCGCCAGATCTGCTACAGCAAGATGAAACTGAGCTTGCCAGTCTAAGCAAAAAAGACTGGGATGGTAAAAATTGGCAGGCGCTAGTAGGTATGACCCCATTGCAAGGTCACAATCATGAGCTTGTCGAGATTGATCATGGGCAAACCGTGACCCATATTCGTTTGAATATTTATCCAGATGGCGGCGTTGCCCGACTACGTGTCTATGGTGATATCCAACTTGATGCCAGCCTAAATACACAAGGCGAGACACTTGACTTGGCAGGCGCGTTAAATGGTGGTCGTGCCATTGCTAGTAACGACGCACATTTTGGTGCGGCTAGTAATTTACTACTACCGACTAAAGCACCTAATATGGGTGATGGCTGGGAGACCCGTCGTCGCCGTGAGCCAGGCAATGACTGGTGCATTATCGCGCTAGGTCAAGCAGGTATCGTTGACGCTATCGAGATAGATACGGCACATTTCAAAGGCAACTATCCTGATAAAGTTTCGATTCAAGCCGCCTACTCACCAAATACACCCGAACAAACCTTAGTGACTCAGAGTATGTTTTGGGAGACATTGCTTGAGCCGCAGAAAACCAATGCCAATGCCGTTCATAACTTTGGTAAAGACAAGCTTCAACTTAATAAACCCGTTACTCATATTCGGGTCAATATCTTCCCAGATGGCGGCATCAGCCGTGTACGCGTGTATGGCAGGATTGCTGAGGTTGACACTAATAGTAAAGAGGCAAAATAATGTCTGTCACATTAACAGCGATACCTTTGACCAAAGCAAATTTTGCACCTTATGGCTCGGTCATCGAGCGCTATGATACCTGTGAGCAAACCGCTGACAACACTTATGAGATCAACAATGGCTATGCGGTTCGCCATCATGCACTTGCCAAAAGTCAGCTTGATGGTGGCTCAGTTGGTATGAGTATCTTTCGGGCCAAGAAACGTGAGAATCCGATTGCACTCTCGGTCATGGAATACCATCCGCTTGGAACACAGGCATTTGTATCTATGGAGGGGCAAGATTATATTGTCGTCGTCGCCAAAGCTGGCGTGCCGCCGCATTCAGCTAATGATCTAGCAGTGTTTTATGCAAAATCTAATCAAGCCGTACAGTATGATACCAATGTCTGGCATCACCCTCTACTCGCTCTCGGGCGTGACAGTGACTTTTTAGTTATTGATCGTATCAATGGCGAGGGTGATAACTGTCATGAGATTGATATCACGGATTGGCATGTGTCTATTGAATTAGAAAACGTCAGTTAGAAAATGAACACCGCCAAGCTATCCCATAAGCACAAATCAAACCAATAAAAGCCCCGTTTATGTTTAACATAAACGGGGCTTTTTCGTTATTCATATTTTTCGCTAGTTTATCAAGACATAGATTTACGATAGCGACTCACGCCAGCGATGACTGTCTGATCAATTACTCTATCATCGCCTAGCATCATTAGTACAAACAACTGCTCTTCCAGTGTTTTGGTCTGCACCATACGTCGCTCAAGCAATTCCGTTGCACCCATATCGATAACCACAAAATCTGCTTCTTTATTGGGCATAAAGTTACCGATTTTATTGTCCAATAATAGCGACTGGGCATTACCCAACGTAATTTGGTACAGCCCTTGATGAGCGGATAGTTGATTGCTTTGTAGTTGTTGGATTTTATACGCTTCTGACAGAGTCGTCAGCATCGACAGACTTGTCCCTGCTCCAACGTCAGTGGCGATACTGACACCAGTATAACTTAACGTCTTGGGTAAATCGAACAATCCACTACCCAAAAACAGGTTGGACGTCGGACAGTGTGATATCTGCGTACCAGTATCGCGTAAGCGTTCATACTCCGATTTTTCAAGGTGAATACCATGTGCCAAGGTGGTGCGTCGACCCAGTAATCCCATCGTATCATAGACATCTAGGTAGCCTTTATGAGTGGGATACAGTTGTTTCACAAAGGCAATTTCATCACGGTTTTCTGCTAGATGCGTCTGCAGATAAACACTCTCGTAACTGGCATACAGCTCACCTGCCATTTGTAGTTGCTTGGGTGTCGAAGTAATAGCAAAGCGCGGGGTAATCGCTACATGCTGACGACCACGCTCATGCCAATTATCAATGATGTTTTGGGTGTCTCGAATACCTTGCTCAGCAGGTACACACAAATTATCAGGCGCATTTTGGTCCATCAAGACATTGCCTGTGATCATGCGGGTGTTGAGCCGATGGCTTTCAGTAAAAAATGCGTTCACTGATTCAGGGTGGCTGGTAGAAAACACCATGGCGCTCGTCGTACCATTTGCCAGCAGCTGGTTTAAGAAGAACTGTGCCGTATCATGCGCTACTTTTGGATCGCCAAAATTGGCCTCGGTGACGAAAGTATAATTATTAAGCCAGTCAAGTAATTGCTCACCATAAGCAGCAATCATATCTATTTGCGGATAATGTACATGAGTATCGATAAAACCTGGCATGATCAATTTATCGCGATAGTCATGCACCTTGACTGCTAGCCTACCCTCTTCATTTGCATACTTTGACAGTATAGTTTCACTACGACCATACTCTACAATGCACCCTGTCACACCATCTACGACAAGCGCACCATCAGCGATATATTCAGGATAAACCTGTACACCTTCAATCACTGGTAGCAACGTAATGTCTCGTTCCACAGCTAATGTCTGTAAATGATCAGAGGTTGTACGCTCAGTACGATCGCTTTCGGTCAAGTAGTGCAGCAGTCGAGCTTGATAAATATGTAGGGTCATTCGTAGATCTCACAATGGCTTGGTAGTCCTGAGCGTTTTAATGATTTGGTGGTGTTCTAAAAAGTATGCTGGCGATAGAAGCCAATAAAAAATCTATGCTAAGTTCTCTGATTCTATAGGGCTTTCAAGGCTTCAAAAACTGTTCAAGTTTTAATCAGCATACTTTTTGACACACCACCAATGATTTAATAACAAGTATAAAAATTATATGAAGGGAACCGTTCAAGAAATAGCTTGATGATACTGTTGTAGGAGCTGTGCCACGATAGAAACCGCCACCGCCATCGGCTCTTTTCCGCCAATTTTCAATCCAATTGGCATAACCAACTGATTGACCAGTTGCTCACTGTAGCCACGCTGCATCAAACGATCTCTAAAACGCTTGGCTTTGGTTGCCGAGGCAATGCAACCTATGTAAGGTGTCAAAGTATCTGAACATTGTTCCTCAGACGAGCTAGTATCAGAAATAGTATCTAATGCCGCCCGTACTAACTCAAAATCAACACTATGGTCATGAGTCATAACCAGAATAAAACGCTGACCACCCTGCTCGATAAATGGGCGCACAAAATCTACAGGCTCATCATCGATATGCGGACGGATATGCACTGGTAAGTTATAAAGTGTGGATGGATTAGTAGTAGATTCATCAACTAAGTACCGCTTAAACATCTCTGGGCGACTGTCCACCCAATCTACCTGACAAGGTAGCTCAGCGAGGATGGTCATTAGCGCTGATGCTACATGCCCTGCACCAAACACTAGTACTGACATCGGCGGCGTTACATTGAAGCATTCGAACATAACAGTTACGCTACCACCGCAACACTGTGCCAACTTTGCACCTAGCGGGTAGTGCTTGGTGTAGACAGCATCACGGCGCACCGCTTTAGAGGATACTGACGTACTGTCATCATTAGTTTCAGCAACTTTGGGTTTGACTTCTTTTGATACCGTTGCCGCTATTTCACCGTTCAGTAGTTGCCGTGCCGTGTTGATAACATCGTGCTCTAGGCCGCCGCCGCCCAGCGTATCTACAATACCATCCTGCGTGACGATCATCTTTGCCTGGAGCGCTCGAGGCGCAGATCCATTTACGGCTACGACCGTCGCCAACACGTGAGCGATACCTCGCTGCTGATATCGCGCTAGACCTTCGTACCAGACGGCTGGCGGTGCTAACGACTCATTCACTGTGCGCAGGACCTCTTGCCCCTGCTACATTTGGATGTTCTATCGCGTTAGGCTGGTCATCAGTTTGTTTGCCTTCGACTTCTTTTGGATCGATGTCTTTAGCATGACGTACGTCTTGCGGCATTGCCTTCTCGTTGTATAGGTCACTGTTCTCTTCTGCGCCTTTTACTAAACTATCAACCGTATCTGTATCTACTTTAGTTGTTAAATCCCACGATGTGCCTTGCATGCGCATCACTGCTTTTAAGACCGCTTCTGGCGTCGCAGGCATGGTCAGCTCTGGATTCTTTTTATAATCACCAAGGCTCGCGACTGCATTATTAAGGGCACACCAAACACTGGCTGCCAACATAAACGGCGGCTCTCCAACGGCTTTAGAGTTATAGATAGTTTGTTCTTCGTTTTTACGATCGTACAATTTGACATTCCACTGCTTAGGCAAGTCATGCGCGGTTGGAATTTTATAATTAGCAGGACTATCAGATGCGAGCTTACCTTTATCATTCCAGATCAGCTCTTCTGCCGTGAGCCAACCCATACCTTGCACAAAACCCCCTTCAATTTGCCCAATATCAATGGCAGGGTTAATCGATTGTCCTGCATCATGTAACAAATCACAGCGTAGTACTTTGTACTCGCCCGTCAAGGTATCAATCTCAACCTCAGCACAGGCTGCACCCAAGGCAAAGTAGAAGAACGGACGTCCCCATGCTTTAGAGCGATCGTAAAATATCTTCGGCGTTTTATAGTAGCCAGTGGACGATAGACTGATACGGTTTTGGTACGATAGTTGAATCATCTCAGCAAAAGTCAGCGTTTCTTTATCGCCAATATAGACATGATTTTTTTCAAAACGTATGTCTTCTTGCGCTACGTCGAAATGCTCAGCAGCAAATTCAAGTATGCGAGCTTTAATGCTTAGACAAGCATTTTGCGCTGCCTTGCCATTAATGTCTGTACCTGATGACGCGGCAGTTGGTGAGGTATTAGGTACTTTGTCGGTACGCGTCGCTGATACTTTGACTGTATCCAGATCAACGTCAAATTCATTGGCAACAATTTGGGCGATTTTAATATATAGCCCTTGCCCCATCTCCGTACCGCCGTGATTGAGGTGGATACTGCCATCAGTATAAATATGTACCAATGCACCTGCCTGATTAAGCGTCTGCACCGTAAATGAAATACCGAATTTTACTGGCGTTAGAGCAAGACCCAAGCGTTTGTCACTGCCTTCAGCGGCAGCTTTTTGATTGGCTTCTAGGATTTGCTGACGGCGATTGTCATAATCGCAATCGTCTGCCAACTTAGTCATGATGGTCGCTAAATCAAAATGCTCAATCGTCTGACCGTAATGGGTACTTTGACCATCTTGATATAAGTTTGCTAAGCGCACTTGTAATGGATCTTGCCCTAGCGTATAGGCAATATGGTCCATCATATACTCAGCAGTCATTAGACCTTGCGGACCACCAAACCCTCGATAGGCAGTATTGGATACGGTATGCGTTTTGCAGCGATGACCTGCTACATGAGCAGCTGGATAATAATAGGCATTATCACAATGGAACATTGCTCTATCGACAATAGCATCAGACAAATCTGGCGCGTAACCACACAAACCAGCCAGTTGCATATCAACGCCCAATATACGACCAGACTTGTCTAAGCCGACTTTGTAACGATTGGCAAACTCATGACGCTTACCCGTCACCACCATGTCATCCTGACGATCTAGACGCATACTGACAGGGACATTATGGCGTTTGGCGATGATACCGCATAGACACGCCCAAGCAGCGGCTTGCGTTTCTTTACCACCAAACCCACCACCCATACGGCGCACGACTGTGTTTACCGCATGAAATGGCAAGTCTGTTACTTCGGCGACCAGCTGCTGTACTTCGCTTGGATGCTGTGACGACGTGTATACTTCTAGCCCGCCATCATCGCAAGGCACCACATAAGACACTTGGCCTTCGAGATAAAAGTGCTCTTGCCCGCGCATATGAATATGACCTTCAATGCGAATCGGTGCGTTCTCAAGTGCAGTCGCCGCGTCACCACGCTTCATAAAATGACTCGGACGCACAAACAACTCTTGCTCTAGCGCTTTATCAATACTAAGTACTGCTGGCAATGGCTCATACTCCACCACTGCCTTGGTAGCCGCTTTTTTGGCAGCGCGATGACTGCTCGCTACTACTACAAATAACGTCTGACCCACATACTCTGTGATGTCATCCACCATCAGTGGCTCACCGTCGAACACCGCACCGATATCCGTCTGCGCAGGCAAATCTTTAAAACTTAAGACATCTACCACCCCATCCGCATCTCTAACAGCGCTCAAGTCCATACTCAATACACGTGCGTGAGCGTGGCTACTTTTACCTACTGCCAGATGTAGCGTGCCTTGCGGTTTTGCAATATCATCCACATAAGTCGCCGTCCCCATGACATGGCTAATCGCACTATCATGCTTAGCCGAGGTACCAATTTTGTTTTTTGGCGGACGCACGCGGCGGATACTATAACTGTCAAATAAAGACGAATGATGGCTCATGGCGGATCTCTTTTATTAGGACGCTTTTATTAATGCTCTTTTATTCTTGGCAAATATAACGATAAGGCGGTATTAGCAATTTACAACTCTGCTAATTAAGCAGTCTCAGTCTGTCTACCTGCTACCAATTGCTTACCGCACTTCACCAGTAGACGCTGTACCACATGTGAGCGATATTCACGGCTGGCTCTGACATCGGTCATAGGCGTAACGTCTGCAGACAAGACTTGTGCTGCTTGCTCAAAACTCGCAACTTCAGCCGCTTGCTCAACGAGCGCTTGCTGACAGGTTGTAGCTAATAACGGTATGGCAGCCATGCCACCAAGCCCAAGCTTTGCATTCTCTATTGTCATGCCATCTGCTGATACATCGATTCGCGCAGCCAATAGACACGCTGAAATATCATCTTCGTAGCGTTTGCTAATTTTATGAATAAATAAGTGTTGATTGTCATGCATCAGAGGAATATGAATAGCGACTACGTAACTGCCTGCTTGCAGTTTGGTCTTTTTATAATCTAAGAAAAATTCTGATAAAGGTATGATCTCATCCGTATAAATCTCATTGCTATTATCTGATTCTTTACGATTAGGCGCGCAATGACGCAGATGAATTGACGCATCTAACGCCAATAAAATCGGTGGTAAATCACCAATTGGAGAAGCGTTGGCTATATTACCGCCGATGGTACCCATATTACGGATTTGCGGAGAGGCAATACGCTCAAATACTTGAGCAAAGCTTGGGAAATACTGCTTAAGCACAGGCAACATCTGCTGATAGCTCATGCCAGCACCTAGTATTAGTATTTGGCTAGGAGCTTGCTCGTTATTCGAGTCTTCATTGCTTGGGTCAGACTTTGCGTCAAATAATGACCATGACTTTAATGCCTCGACAGCTGAAAGCTGGATAATGACCTCGTGATCAACCAAATATTGGGTTACACTCAGTCCCAAATCCGTACCACCTGCCCAAATCGTAGCCTGTGGATTGGCCGCTAATACTTGATTAAGTTCATCTAGTGACTTGGGCATATATAACTGTCGCCCAGCATCATTAAGTGCAGGTGCAATATCATTCGACTCTGCATTGTTTAATTTAGTTTCAGCTGGCACATGTTCAGAGACTATCGACTCTTTTGTACTTGCCATAGCATCTGTTGTGAGACTGATCGTCAAGTCTTTCACCGCCGACTGCTCTGCTTCTCTCTGCTGACCGATATCGCTCATCAGTAGGCCCGCCTCGATAATCGGACGATAACCTGTACAGCGGCATAAGTTGCCAGATATTGATGCAACCACTTCATCGTAACTTAATTGCTTGGCATCGTTCTGACTTGCTGCTTCTGGACTTGTCTGCATACGATTGTTTTCGTAAACGCAAGCCAGCGACATCACAAACCCAGGCGTGCAAAAACCGCACTGCGACCCGTGATATTCAACCATCGCTTGCTGCGCTGGATGCAGCAGAGCACGTTCTGGATGATGCTCAGGATTATCTGCCAAATAAGAAGCCGTCATCAGATGATGACCATCCATGAGCGACACTAGCGTAATGCAAGAGTTAATCGTATAGAACGGTGGCGTAGCATTTTTTTCGTCGCCATTTTCATCACTAAGCGCTGGCTGGCTAGCATTAGGCAGGCGCTGAACCATCACAGTACAGGCACCACAATCACCACTACCACAACCTTCCTTCGTATCCGTTTGGCCTTCATGCAATCGTAGATACTCAAGCACCGTCGTATTAGGGTTAAGCTGGGTTAGCTCGTGGCGTTTCCCATTTAAGTAAAAACTAATCATAGCAAGACTCGGCTAAAATAAAATAATGAAGATAAGCATAAGGCTTAAAGAATTTGATGGCTCAAATGCTGAACGTAAGCACTTGGTTTGTATCTTGCTAACACATTCTTAAGAGATAAAAAAATCAGCACAACGCACTTTTTTATATCAAGTAAGCTGGTTGCAAATATGAGCATTCATCGAACAAATTTGTTAGAAAACTCGTACTATAGGATACTTGACTATTTGGTCAGCTTTCAACATATTATCACTATTCTTATTTATAACACAACCCGTTAAAATGCCTATAGGTACTATCAAACAGTTGGCTAATTTTATATATAGCGAGTAAAGCTGAGCGTTAGATAAGCCATATTACAAACAGCGAGATAGCCTGCGTAAGAACAGTACCGAATACATATATCTCCTTTAAACTGCTATCAGCAGCTGATTTTTATATATAATGTCTGCAAATAAGCCTGACTCTACACTACTATTATTACTAATGATGATTAGTCGTGATATATCGTTGGGCTGAAATCGTTTTTGAGATATTACTATGAAGTCATTTGCCTTTACCTATTTGCTAGTAGCAACGATGCTACTAGGAGGTTGTCAATCATTTCAATTCGTTGACAGTCCTATCCCCGTGAAGCCCGCCCCTACTAAGCTTATTGCTCAATAAAAGCCTAGCGCTTGATCGCACTTATCGCTCAATAAAAATTGGCACAAAAAAAGCAGACATCAATAATGTCTGCTTTTTTATTCGATCGCTCTGTCGGTTCTAGCTGTTTTTATAGCTTAGCATCAGCTGGTTGATGCTTAATAATCGTTTTGGCCAGATGATCACCAAACCAAATAGCAGTATCAATATCGCCCGAACCTGGTGTCTCTTCAGGTGGACCATCAAGCGATTGAGTCATTAAACCCAAAAAGCTAGACAGACGGTTTAAGTCATGAGCTTCATGACCTGTTGGCATCAATGGCAGACCAATCCAATTCATACCATGTTGCATCGCATATAGAGAAATCTGCTGCAATACAGCAAGTTTATCACCGCTCAGACCGCCCGAATTGGCAAACGCTGCTGCCCACTTGCCTTCCCATTTACGATGATACCAACGCTTGGATGTCTCATCCATAAAGGTCTTAAACTCAGCCGTCACACTGCCCATATACACTGCGCTACCAAAAACCAGCAAATCTGCCTGATCTAAATAATCCCAATCAACATCATACACATCGACAGCCTTGGCTTGCGCGGCTGGCAATTGCTGATGCGCACCTTGTACTATCGCCTCAGCGACACGCTTGGTATGACCATAATTACTATGGAAGATAACAGCGATTGAGACATTAGGCGTGTTATCAGTAGATGTAGAGGTGTTAGACGATTTAGCAGGTGTATTCATACGTACTCTAATAATAAATAATTGGTTGAATAGTAAAACTTACAAAATATTGGATACTTAGCCACAATCGATAGTTAGTGGCCTCACTTTCACAATAAATGCTTATCGATAGCTCAAGCTCTTAAGCTTTCAGGCGATACAATAGAATCGAGCCGAGCAACGTTTCTTTGAGTCAATTTAACTGGTAAAAACATCAATAATGATAGAGCAATCGCATAGTCTTTAACTGCACTGTCTTTAATTACATAGTCTCTATACGTCAGCGTATACATACCAGTATATATGCGACGACCTTCATTGAATTCAAGCCCATTGTATCAGACGTATTTTTGTTTTTAAGTTATTTATTAAAGTCTGGCTAATCAGATCACATATACTTTTAATATATTTTGTATAAATGGGTCAGTCGCGTTAACTGATAATGTGACACAAACAAATTCCTGATACCTAATAAACCTATAATTATCAGCACTATAGATAACTATTGATAACTATTGATAACTATTGATAACTATTGATAACTATTGATAACTATTGATAACTATTGATAACTATTGATAACTATTGATAACTATTGATAACTATTGATAACTATTGATATAAGGTCATATACACAGCGGTTTATTTATTCCATATCATCATATACTAATTCTACTTTTTCTAACCACTTCGTATTTACATTAATGACAATAGGATTATGATGTAGCGCTTCTTACTGCTAAACCAAATCAATCGAATTAACAGCCGTACAGTTTCCAATTCTGCAAACCTGCGCAACTATACTCATATAAATTCTTATAAAAATGATATCTGATAACATCATCGGATAAGGAAGCTATTACCTTGACTACTCTCGTTCAACCTGTAAACGACACAAAAGATCCTATCGTCAGAGATGATCTGGCCCTAAATGCACCGCAAAAACCCTTGATTATGGGTGGTGGCATCGTAGGATTGATGGTGCTTGCGTATCTATTAGCCACTCAACATATCTCTCAATCATTGCTACTTGGGATAGGTCTTTTGTTAGGCTATACCCTTTTTCATGCCCGCTTTGGCTTTACCTCTGCTTTTAGACGTATGATGGCAGTAGGTAACGGTCAAGCGATGCGCTCACACATGCTAATGTTGGCAGTTGCTGTTACACTATTTGCGCCAATCCTTGCTTATGGCACGACGCTATTTGGCGGTCCTGTCGCAGGTTATGTCGCGCCATTAGGGGTCAGTCTAGTCGTAGGCGCATTTGTATTTGGTATCGGCATGCAGCTTGGTGGCGGCTGTGCTTCTGGTACGCTCTATGCGGTAGGCGGTGGACGCTCTGTTATGTTCATCACCTTTATTTTCTTCATAGTGGGCGCCACGATTGGTGCTTATCATTTGCCATTCTGGACAGAAGAGATGCCCGCTTATGCACCTTTCTCTTTAGCAACCTCTACAGGTCTTGGCTATACAGGGGCATGGCTGGTGTCGCTAGCCATATTCGGCATTATCGCATGGGTAACATTAGTCGTTGAGAAAAAAAGAAACGCACCGAAGATGGCGCCCGTGCCTTCTGAGTCTGGCTGGAAACGAATCTTTCGTGGCTCTTGGCCGCTATTTGCTGCTGCAATCGTCTTAGCTTTACTTAACGGTCTGACATTACTTACACGTGGTCAACCGTGGGGTATTACGTCAGCATTCACATTGTGGGGCTCTAAAATTGCAAGCGGCTTTGGTATGGATGTGGCTAGCTGGGGCTATTGGCAAGGTGCTAATGCAGCGGCGCTTGAAGCCTCTATCTTTGCAGACTCAACCACTGTATTAAATATCGGCATTATCATTGGCGCGTTTATCGCTTCTGCTGCGGGTGGCTTGTTCAAGTTTACTAAAATTACTACAGGTAACTTTGCAGCATCGGTCATTGGCGGATTGATGATGGGATATGGCGCACGTCTCGCGTTCGGTTGTAATATCGGCGCTTACTTCGGTGGTATCGCTTCTTTTAGCTTACATGGTTATATCTGGGGCATACTGGCAATGGCAGGTACGTTCTTGGCACTGTATTTACGTCCTCTATTTGGCTTATCAGTACCAAAATCTAGCGACTCTGTTTGTTAATACAGATTTTGTACCAATACAGACCTTGTATTAATACAAATGTAGCATTCAAATAAAAAACAGCAGAATAATCTGCTGTTTTTTTATTGTTTATCACTTTGTTTCTACTATTCATTATTATATAGTCAAAGAAATCTAAAACAGCTACAAGGCAGCCGACCGTAGATTGTACATATAGTACATCTAGGGAGGGTAACACCGTAGCGGTTTAGTAGTTCGCTGACTATAAAGCTGCTAACGACGAACGATGACCAGTGCCATCCGACCCGTTGCAGGTTGCTGCATATGAGTCTGACGGCGATACGAGTAATAGTGAGTATCAGCGTAACTACAGTCAACAGGTAAGTCATTCATGACTGTAGCACCAGCAGCTTCTAACTGCATGGCAGCAAGCTTCGGTAAATCCAACTTTATCTTGTCATCATAAGACGATATAGAAAATAGCGACACAAAGTTATCGATATGTGCCTGTGATAACGTCTGGTTAGCTATACACCCAGATAATAGTTTATCGCGAACGTCTGTATTTACTTCATAGTTTTCCTGACTGATACAAACGCCTATCCAAGCTTGTATAGGGCCTGAATCGGTAAAGCGATTAACTGTTTCTTGTATCACACCGCAGGCCAATCCTTGCCAGCCTGCATGAATCGCTGCGATTTTGCCACTGGTAGGTTGATATAACACGATAGGCACACAATCTGCCGTCATGATTGCCAGACCGCGACCATTTTGTTGACTGACCATCGCATCAGCAGACAGTGGCGCCATATTCAGTGTAGTAGCATCGACATCATGAATATGTTTACCATGAACCTGACTGACCCAATGTAAGCGATTAATAGCCTCATGCTGCTCATTTTGTGCAGACTTATCTGTCAGTTGCTCATTGATAGCAGCCAATAGACTCATGCGGTTATCTAATACTTGTAGTGCATTATCATTGACATGCAGACCTAGATTTAGCTCGCCGTAATTTGACTGACCCTCATACCCTGTACGCTGGTTTTTAGCAGCAGAATCATCAATATCATCATACACAAAAGCAGCCGTCTGAAAAACAGCCACATCATCAATTTGCGCAATCATTGTCATCGGGAACGTGTTCGTCATGGCTGCTCGCTCTCACCTCTCATCTAGTAAACGTTAGCGTTTACTCTTCATAATAACCGTCGCTTAGTACTGCCATGAGTTTTTGCATGTCTTCAGGTAGTGGCGTCGTTACTTCAATGTCTTCACCTGTCGTCGGATGCACAAATCCTAACGTATAGGCATGCAATGCTTGGCGCGGGAAATTATTAATAGCTTGGCGCTGAGCTTCTGTCAATCCAGAACGCAACTGACGACGGCCACCATAGACACGGTCACCGACTAATGGATAAGTAATGTGACTTAGATGCACACGAATTTGATGCGTACGTCCAGTCTCAAGTCCAACATCTAGCAGACAGTAGTTTTCGTTCAATGGCGTGACATTTAGCAGATGCGTTACCGCTTCGCGGCCGGCGGTCATCACCGTCATTTTAGTACGCTGGTTACGATGTCGGCCAATCGGCGCATCGATACGGCGATGACGAGATAAGCTTGCTTGGTCCCCTGCCACCACACACTTATAGTGACGATAAACAGACTTATCTTTTAGCTGCTCCATTAGTGCCATCTGTGCAGGTTTGGTTTTGCCAATCAGTAGCAATCCAGAGGTGTCTTTATCAATACGGTGTACAAGACCTGCACGCGGTAAATGATGCTGCTGAGGATAATGATATAGCAATGCATTGACCAAAGTGCCATTTTGATTACCAGCGCCAGGGTGAACCACCATACCGACAGGTTTATTAATTACCAATACGTCATCATCTTCATAGACAACATCGATATCTATGTTTTCTGGTTGGTCTTCGCCATGCTGCTGTAACGTCGTTGATAGATGCAATACGTCATCTGCTTTGACACGGACTTTCGGTTTTTGGACACTGCCGTTGTAGAGCAGACTACCATCAGTAATCCAGTTCTGGAGTTGTACACGCGAAAAGTCCGAAAACGCTTGTGAGGCGACCTTGTCAATACGCAGGCCAGCTTGATCTTCTGTGACCACATGCGTCATGTCTACAATCACTGGTACAGCTTGACCCGCTACTGGAGCTTCATCGTCGTCGCCGTCCATATCGCTGTCATCAATATCATTATCATCAATGTCGCTATCGTTCAGATCATTACCATCATCGATGAGCAGTTCTTCATCATCAAGCGCATCATCATGCACTTGCTCACTCATCATTGGTTGATTATCAGGTAGCTCATTATTGTTCAAAACATCATTTGGCATTGGTGACTCTTGTGCTGATGAATCAGTATCTAGCGATTGATTCGGTGATAAATTGGTAGTCATGGCATCATTATTCATAGCGGATTGATACATTGATACATGGCAAAGTCCCTGACAGTGTTTTGTGAGGTGACTTCGAAGATAGTATTATAAATAGCAGTATAAAAAATTGTCGTTTTTTTATTATGGTCTTTGCCTATAAATGGCAGATAACCACCTTTAAGGTACAAAAAAGCGAAGACTATACCGCTCTAGTGTATCATGTCGCACGCATAAGCCCTATAGAAGCTGCATGCTATCTGTTAATTTTTGAGCATGCTTTTAGGCTGTAAGACGTCTCGCTTAACTCTCTAGAACATGACATTGCTGTAATTTACTGTATATTTACTCATGCTAGCGACATTCGATATCGCTCGTGACATCCGCTCATGTTAAACTGCCTATACAATATAGATGGCGAAAAAATAGACGTAGCAAATGTTATTCTATAAAGTATAGCCATGTTTTGCTGTATGCTATGGCACTGTATGCGAATGCCGTACTTAGATACAGTTTGAAAATGGCATTGGGTTTTGTTAACAGTATTTGCCATTTAAACCGTTTGACTACGGTTCAATGCATGTGGTGGTTAAATGCATGTGGTCTATGACTGGCTTACTATACAAGCGCTATGTATCAAACCCAATCTATCAGTACAATACGTCATAACAAAAACTGCATTCGATAAAAAATTTTTGCTGGTGGATCGTTGACTATTTAGCGTCGTTTTTTATCACTAACCTTTTATATAGCATGATAGCGCCGCTGCTATTATGCGTCTTGTGTCGGAGAAGAAGTATGCAAGCTGTTGGCAATACGTTTATCAAACTGTCCTCAATAACCTTACTGGCGCTTAGCGTCAATCTAGTGGGTTGCCAGACTTTCAAAAATCTAACTGGCGCCAAAGATGGTGAGGCAGTAGAAACAGCTGAAAAATCAGAGCAAGGGTATTATAACGAGGCTGTCAATCAGATTGACAAAGGTCATTATATTCAAGGTATCGAAGAGCTGACCAATCTGCGTACATTCTACCCAACCGGACAGTACGCTGAACAAGCTTTGCTTGACATGATGTATGCACAATACGAAGGCGATAAGTATGAGATGGCGGCAGCAAGTGCTGAGCAGTTTATCCGTCTGTATCCGTCTAACCCACAAGTCAGCTATGCCTACTATGTGCGCGGCGTTGCCAATATGGAAGGTTCATCTGAGAGCCTAAAGCTCTTTAAACTGAACCAAGCTGAGCGTGATACCGCGTATTTGCGTATTGCCTTTGCCAATTTCCAAGAGCTTATCAATAAATATCCAAACAGCCCGTATGCACCAGATGCCGCTCAGCGTATGACGTTCATCTATAATCAGTTTGCTGAGAGCGAAATGAGCGCCGCAAATTGGTATATCGAGCGTGAAGCTTATGTAGCAGCGGTCAACCGTGCCAAATGGGTATTTCAGTATTACCCACTTAGTGAGTCAACGCCAGATGCTCTTGCGGTATTAGCTTATAGCCATGAAAAACTTGGTCTAACCGATTTGGCCAATGAATACAAAACGCTGTTGCAGATCAACTACCCAGAAATGCTAACCAGCAACGGTAGTGTGAAATTAAGCACCAAACGTGACCGTACTTGGCTCAACAAGATCACCTTTGGCAAGCTTGGTCGTTCGAACACGACTGACAAATCAGTCGCGTCTGGCGAGTATAACGGCGCCACCAAGACACAAATGATTCGTAATGCAGCCCAGTTGAGACTAGCAGGGACAAATACGACGCCTGCCAATACTCCAGTCGCCAATAATACTGCTGCACGTAATGGTATTAGTGTGGGCTTAGGTCTGCCTGAAGCGTCAGCTGAGCGCGTAACCAGTCAATCAAGCACTGGCTCGACTGCACGAGAAGCCAACGTCGATCCCCTAAATACCAATCCAACACGCCGCACTACACTAAATGACGACAGTGTGAGTGATATGGATAATAATTGATTACGTTAAGTCTCTTCTTAGCTTAGCTTAGCCTAACTAACACAGTCTGTATTCATTGATAATAAGGTCAACATTATGTTGGCCTTATTTTTCTAGCAGTACCTTATTACCTCTGCCCCAACATAATCGACCTATGGTAAACTGTTTTTTGTATGAGCATTCCTAACCATATTCTTGAACAATTAAATAGCCAAGCTGACCTGATCAGCATCATTGGCAAACACACCACGCTTAAACGGGCTGGTAGTGAATATAAAGGCTGCTGCCCTTTTCACGGTGAAAAATCGCCTTCCTTTTATGTTAATCCACAAAAAAACATCTATCACTGCTTTGGCTGTAGCGTCGGTGGCAATGCCATCAGTTTTTTGCGTGATTATGAGAATTTGACATTTATTGAAGCTGTTAATGAACTATCAAAACAAACAGGCATTGAAGTACCGAAAGAAGAACAGCAAAACGTTAGTTATCAACGTCGCGCACCCAAACCTATTGCACCGCCGCCACTTCACAATGTGCCTAGCCCAACTGTAGAACATAGCAAAGTAAGCCAAGACGGTACAAATAAAGACAACCATCAAAATAATCATCAAAATAATCGTCAAAATAATCGTCAAGACAGTCATCAAAACAATGTCGCCCACAGCGACCAAAACTACATCGACCAGCCCATTTATAATGACAATCAAGGCTACGATGACAATCAGGGCTATGAGAATTTTCCACCGTTAGAGGCGTATGATTCAGCGTCCTATTCTATGGACTCGTATTCCTCAGAGCCATATTTGCCAAACCATGCAGATGATAGTGGCTATCCGCCAGCATGGTTGACAGATACGGATACTGGCGCTGGTATGCAGGACGCTCATGGCATTGAGCAAAGCGAGGATAAAGATGGCAATCTATATGAGCTACTAGAGCAAATCCAGCAGTTCTATCAGCACAACCTGACCACGCATCCCCATGCCAAGCATTACTTTTTATCACGCGGTATCACCGAAGACATCTTTGAGACCTTTGGTCTTGGCTATGCGCCATTTGGTTGGCAGCATCTTGAGCATCAATTTCCGCAGGATATTGAAGGACTAAAAGCCTTAGGATTGGTACGTCAGTCAGAGTCTGGCCGCGACTACGATCTATTGCGCGACCGAGTCATCTTCCCAATTCGTGATAACCAAGGCCGCACTATTGGTTTTGGCGGTCGGGCGCTCGATGACGAAGTAAAGCCTAAATATATCAACTCATCAGACTCACCTGTCTTTCATAAGCAGCACGTACTATACGGCTATTATGAATCACGTCAGCAGCGCGCAGACAGCTGGCTGGTGGTCGAAGGCTATATGGATGTGATCGCTCTTTATCAAGCAGGTATCTATGGGGCAATCGCCTCGATGGGTACAGCAATTAATGAAAGTCAAATATCGCGTCTACTGACACTAAATCCAACGCTTACTTTAAGCTTTGATGGAGATAGCGCAGGACAAAAAGCCGCTTGGCGTACACTTGAAGTTGCCCTGCCTGTATTGGCCGATGATAAAGAACTGCGGTTTTTAACCCTGCCTAACAATCATGATCCTGATACTTTTATTAAGAGTCAGGGCAGCGATGCCATGCGTGAGCAAATCGCTAATGCCATGCCGCTATCGCAGTATATTTTTGCATATTTGAGTGAGCGTTATGACATGAGTCTGGCTGAAGGCAAGGCCAAGCTCATGTCCCAAGTACGATCGTTGACGACCGCCTTGCCCAAAGGCAGTAGCTTTCGCTATTTGCTCAACAATGACGTTTATCAAAAGCTTGGCGGTAAACGCAGTCAAAATGTCGAGGCCAAAGATGCGCTGCTAGATTTTGATGGTGATATGACCATCAGTCAGCAATTGCAGCTTTGCTTTTTGTTTCAGCCGCGCGCGTTAATCGACGACCCTATTGAGTCGATTTGGCAACAGTCAGGGATTAATGGCTTACACCTACCTGCTCATATCAAACAAAAAGCATCGCCTGATACGCTACGTCCGCTTGCCTGGGAAGACTTGCAAGATGCTGCCCTGCTAGACATCGTAAGCACTATTAAGCGCTGTCTTAATTACCTACCAAAAGACGTCAATGCAGCGGCGCATTTTATCTTATCGAACGTAAAGCCTGCGACCCAAGACATGCTCAGCCGTAATTGGGGCGGCTTCTATAAAGCGCTAACTGTACGCAATATCTTGGGGCTTGATGGCCTAATCGAAGAACTAGTCAGTCAGCTGCTTGAGCGCAATATGAAGAAAAAAATACAAGAGCTGATACAGAACCCTGATCATATTAAGCTTGCGATCGTCCGTAAACAAACCCAATTATTGAATGATTGGCTACGCGCACAGCAGGCAGAGCAATCTGCCCAGATGGTCACTGTGCAGTCTTAATGTTTAATTTCAAATGTTGACCCTTTAAAAGTCTAGCAGCTGCCCCCACTACTAATGATTATGCCCAGTAGCATGAGTCGCTCCCAAATCATTTAGCTGATGGCAAATAAACGGCAAAAAATGGTCGGTAGCTATCACTAGCTCGTGCTTGACGACTGTGGTCTGTGTTAAACTGTGTCGCTGTATATTGACAGCACTGCTTGGTGAATGATTGTGAGCATGCATCGTTAAGCACAAATTTTAGGTATTATTTTACGTATCAGCTTTTAGATACTATTTTTGAGTATTAAATTTTAAGTACTGTATTTTTTTAAGTACCATATTGAAGTCTTTTTAGCTTTTCTAATTTTTAGCTGTTTATCAGCATTGTTATTGTAGTGTTTTGAGCCTTTATTCATATCAACTCATTTTTGATATTATTGACAACCTCTACGCCATATTTTGATCAATCGATTGATAAGATCAACGCAAAGAGCGAGCGATAGCGAGTCACAATATAAAAATGTCCGATGCAAGTAAGCGAGTATTTATGAACGATAAGTCAGTTTCTAAGTCCACATCTCAACTGGCCACCTTAATCCAAATGGGCAAAGAGCAAGGGTATCTTACCTACGCTGAGGTGAATGACCAGCTGCCCGACTCTATTACCGAAAGCGATCAGATCGAAGACATTGTGCAAATGCTGACCGATGTCGGTATCAAAATCTTTGAATCAGCTCCTGATGCCGATGACATCTTGATGAACGATGATTCAAGTGATGATGATATGGCAGCAGATGAGGCAGCGGCAGTACTCGCCTCTGTTGAAACTGAGCCTGGTCGTACCACTGATCCTGTACGTATGTATATGCGTGAAATGGGTACGGTTGACCTACTAACTCGCGAAGGCGAAATTGCCATTGCTAAGCGTATCGAAGAAGGTATTCGTGATGTACAGCATGCCATGTCTTACTGGCCTGGTACCGTACAGTTTGTCCTTGACGAGTATCAAAAAGTCCAAGACGGCGAAAAAAAGCTATCTGACGTCATCACTGGTTTCTTAGACCCTGAGACCGAAGAAGACAAAATCGCAGCTCAAGAAGCAAAGGAAGCGGCGAAAGAAGAGCGTGAACGCATCAAAGAAGAAAAAGAAAACCCACCGGTTATCAAAGCTAAGGTCAATGCGAAAGCAGCCGCGCTTGATAATGACGACGAAGATGAAGATGACGTTGAAGACGAAGCTGAAGAAGAAACCAGCGGTCTTGATCCAGAAGAAGTTCGTTTACGCCTAGAAGAGATCGAGCATCTATTTATTAAAGCCAAGCAAGCATTGCTTGATTATGGCCGTGGTAGCGTACAGGCTGATACAGCATATGCCCTACTTGCTGAACGCTTTATGATGTTGAAGCTAAACAACCGCTTGTCAGATCAAGTCATGGCTATCATGCATGACGTCTATGATGACGTGCGTAAGCAAGAGCGTCAGATCATGCGTTTGGTGATTCGCCGTGGTCGTATGCCGCGTGAAGAGTTCCGTAAGACCTTCCCTAGCAATGAAACCAACGTTGATTGGTTGATTGAACGTATCAAAGGTAAGCCTGCATTTGCTGGTACGCTAGAAAAAGTCACTGATGACGTTATTTTATTACAACGTCGTATCCGTGATTATGAGCAGCAGCTCGATATGAAAATCCACGATATGAAAGATGTGGCACGTCGCATGGCTGTTGGTGAAGCAAAAGCTCGCCGCGCGAAAAAAGAAATGGTTGAAGCTAACCTACGTCTGGTTATCTCTATCGCCAAAAAATATACCAATCGTGGTCTACAGTTCTTGGATCTTATCCAAGAAGGTAACATCGGTCTGATGAAAGCCGTTGATAAGTTTGAATATCGCCGTGGTTATAAGTTCTCGACCTATGCCACATGGTGGATTCGTCAGGCGATTACCCGCTCTATTGCTGACCAAGCGCGCACCATTCGTATTCCTGTGCATATGATTGAGACCATCAACAAAATCAACCGTGTCTCACGTCAATTGCTACAAGAAATGGGGCGCGAGCCAACACCTGAGGAATTAGGCGAACGCTTAGAGATGGACGAAGTTAAAGTCCGTAAAGTGCTGAAAATTGCTAAAGAGCCTATCTCTATGGAAACCCCTATCGGTGATGATGAAGATTCGCACCTAGGTGATTTTATCGAAGATGGTACGATTTCAAGCCCTGTTGATGATGCGACTGCTGCTGGTCTGCAAGAAGCGACGCGTGATGTATTGGGTAACCTGACTGAACGTGAAGCGCGTGTCCTAAAAATGCGTTTCGGTATCGATATGCCAACGGATCATACTCTAGAAGAAGTCGGTAAACAGTTCGATGTAACGCGTGAGCGTATTCGTCAGATTGAGGCGAAAGCATTGCGTAAATTGCGTCATCCATCACGCTCTGAGCACTTGCGCTCTTTCCTTGAAAACGACTAAACTCGAAGAGAAATACTGAGCCTAGCTAATAGGTTTCAGATAGTGATTAAAAATAAAAAAGCTGAGTATATCTCAGCTTTTTTTGTGCCTGCTTTTTAATTCTAGAAATTATTAATTACTGTATTTATTAATTACAAAGCTCCATAATTGCATAGCCTCCTAGTCATAGATCTCTTTAACCCAAGCGCTCCTTGTTCAATGTACACCCCTATTTTCTTTACCTTCTACTACCTTCTTTCATTAAAAATTATTTAATTATAGACACAGACTACTCTTCAAGAACCACTTTATAGTTGACACTATCAACCTTATTCTATATAGTTGCTTCTATCAACTATACCAAAGAGTTTTTATGTCTAACAATTCATTGAGCGAAACACTACATCAATTGATGCATACCTATACCAACCTGCTGCTAGAAGGCATTCGTCAGCAAGGTGTCGAGTTGTCCGTGACTAATATCAGAACCTTAAAAGGTGTCTGCTATAACCCGAATAGCACTGCGCTATCAATCTCTAAACACATGCAGCGAGACAAAGCGCAAATCACTCGTGCCTTAAATGATCTTTTAGCAGCTGAGCTAATATTAAAGACAGATAACCCGCTTGATGGTCGCAGCCAATTACTACAGCTGACCTCTAAAGGCGAAGAAGTTATGACAAAGCTTGATGCAGCAGAAGAATGGACAAGACAGCAATTAACGAAAGATTTAAGCCTCGTAGAGCTTGCGCTATTTTTCCGTGTCAGTCGCACCATGATAGACAACGTTAGCACCAGCAAGACTACCGATAAATAAGTAAGGACAGATCCGTATGAATAACACAATAAATCAAAAACCAGTACGCGAAATCATGACCGTTGCTCACAAGCAAATGATTACTCCGCACTACATCCGTATATACCTCACAGGCCAAGCAGATACTATTGCCAATATCGCGACCATGACAGTTGGTGCAAACAATAAAGTACTTATTCCTGTCGATAAAGCTCAGCCAATTGACCTAAATGACAATACTACATTCGTTGTTCGCACTTATACTCATCGCGGCGCCGATGTAGCAAAACAACAGATTTGGATTGATTTTGTCGCTCATGGTGATGAGGCACCCGCTTCAGGCTGGGCCACTCATGCTGAGGTTGGCGACGAGATCGGTATCTTAATGAAGCCTAAAACCAAAGCGCTTTGTCCTGATGCAGATTATTTTCTACTGATTGGCGATGCCACAGCGATACCAGTGCTCGGCTCGATATTAGAAACCTTGCCTGACAGTGCGACTGGTCAATGCATCATCGAAGTGCACGGTACAGAAGATGAGCAAGAATTGCCGACAGCGGCCAATATCACCATGACATGGTTACACAACCCAGATCCAACGCAAGGTAGCCAATTAATCGACATAGTGAAATCTCTCGATTTGCCAACTGCAGAACAGAGCCGTTTTGCTTATATCGCTAGCGAATTCTCATCTATCAAAGCCCTTCGTCATTATCTAAAGGTCGAGCAACAGTGGTCTAAAGATGAGCTATATGCCTTTTCTTACTGGAAAGCAGGTGTTGCAGAAGACCAATCTGTAAGCGATCGACAGGCAGAAAAAAACACTGACTAATTAAACGCTCTTTATGAGAGGAAAATAACGATGGCTCCAAATACTATGCCGTCAAATACCGAGACCCTGCTCATTGATGGTTCTAAAAGTGGTAGCGCTAAGAATGATGGCACTAAAAAAACACCGTTGCTCTACAAAGTGTTATTAATACTTGCCTTAATGACTGTCATAGGTGGTCTCTTAACAGGTGTGATGACCTATATGAATGTCGGATATTCCGATACATTTTTTATAGACTGGTCTAGAGCGCTACTAGCGGCGTATGCGATCATGCCGATTGGCTTTTTACTGATGGGTCTGGTCACAAAATTTATTAATCATAAGTTATCTAATACCAAAGCGTACAAGCGCAATCTCATTACAGGTGTGTTGATGGCTTGCATAATGGAGTCTATGTTAGCCTTTAGTACTGCCTCAAAGACGATCGGTTTTGCTAATCAAACAGCATTTTTGAATGGCTGGTTAGAAGGGTTTCTAGTTGCATTACCAGTAGGATTGACGTTAATGGTCATCGTTTCTATGACTATTAAACCAAAAATTGAGGCATTTCTAAAAAGCTAAGATATCACAACTATGCTTTTTAGGTTTTTCGGTACTCTACCGCGATGCTAACTAAATTAATAAAAACGCTTAATAAAATTTAAGAACATAAAGCATCAAGGGCGTGTTGAATATTCAACACGCCCTTGTCATGTCAGAAGCTTTCTAATACTATTTTACTGTTGGTTTGGCAAAGAACTAACGTGTATTTAATAAGTCAGTCGTAACAACGTTTAGTATTAAATACGGTTTGATACAGTCTTTTTTTGTCCATCATATATTGTTACTATTCGACAATATTCCGATGACTAGACAGTACAACTGTCATAATTAAACTGGTTTTGGCTGTATACTCTACTGTTATAGAAATGTATAGTCAGAATACAAACGCTAGTTATAAGCTGTATGCTACTAGTAGCCGTTTACTTGTATATGGTTGACACATTGGTAGTAAACAAATACTACTACGCTTTAGTGTTTATACTCATAATGAGTAAGCTAAAAATCCAATGTTCCACTCTGACAGTTGTTGATTATTAACTAGGTATCGATATCACACATTTTATGAATACAGAAAACATAATATCTGCACTTAACAACCCCATGCGTCGCCAAATCATAAAGTGGTTGAAAGACAGATCAAACTTTCCAGCGTCATTACCAGAGCATGCTAATCTGGATGGTGTATGCGTCAGCTACATCCAAGAAAAAGCTGGATTGTCGCAATCAACCATTTCAAACTATATGGGTGTGTTAAAAAAAGCAGGATTGGTTACGTCCGAACGCCATGGACAATGGACGTTTTATCAGCGTCATGAAGCTAATATCGAAGCATTTCTCAATGAAGTTGAAAAAGAGCTGTTGAAGCTTTAAAAAATTCTCATAATCTATAGAGCTATTTTTCTTTGTTACAAAACATCTAGATATTTCAATATAACGATTAACTATCTCCATACCGCATCATCCAAACCTGTTACTTCTTCCCTTCTAGCTACCCCTTCGTTTCTGCCGTCCTATTAGCTTCTAAGATATTTATCCATAAAAGAATATAGTCTTCTAATCAGGTTTTAATCTGCACAAAAAAAGCCAAGGTACACTCAGCTTTTTTACACTTATCAATATGACACTATTAATGCATGGCTGATTTAATGCGCGCCTAAGCTTTGCTCAGCATCTGGCTTATCATGCACACCGAAATTATCTATCATCGCTTGGCTCGCCTCGTTCAAACCGATTAGCTCTACCTCAGTGCCTTCGCGGCGAAATTTAATGATGACTTTATCTATGGCGGCGACTGCTGTCACGTCCCAAAAATGCGCGCGCGACACGTCAATGACCACGTTAGAGACAGATTCTTTAATATCAAAGGAATCAATCATACGCTCTGCTGATGAGAAAAATACTTGTCCGTCAACTCGATAATAACGCGTTTGCGATGCTTCATCCATGTGACTATGCACACTCATATAGCGCTCAATCTTATTGGCAAAGAACAATGCTGACAGCAGCACGCCAATCAATACGCCATAGGCCAAGTTATGCGTTGCGACCACCACAGCGACAGTCGTAATCATGACCACATTACTTTGTAACGGCTTGGTTTTTAGTTCCTTAAACGAATCCCAGTTAAAAGTACCGATAGACACCATAATCATCACAGCGACCAATGCGGCCATTGGAATAATCTTTAACCAATCGCTTAAGAACACTACCATCAATAATAAAAACACGCCTGCCACTAAAGTAGAAAGACGTGTATAGCCGCCTGATTTGACGTTGATGATCGACTGCCCAATCATCGCACAGCCTGCCATCCCGCCAAAAAAGCTACTAACCACATTGGCAATACCTTGGCCTTTACACTCTTGCGTACGGTCGCCTTTGGTATCGGTCAAATCATCTACGATAGTCATGGTCATCATAGACTCAAGTAAGCCCACTATCGCCAAACTGATAGAGTACGGGAAAATAATGATCAACGTATCTAAGTTCAACAGGATATCAGGTATCAAAAACATCGGCAGGGTATCAGGTAGCTGACCCATATCATTGATGGTTCGAGCCTCTGCACCTAATAAGATAGCTATAGCCGTGACCAGTACAATACTGACCAATGGCGATGGAATCACTTTACCGATCTTTGGAATATATGGATAGCCATAGATAATGACTAGACCTAGCGCCACAAGACCGTATACGTGTACTAGGTTTGAACCTGCCTGCGGCATCAGCTCAGGAACCTGTGACATAAAAATCAAAATAGCCAAGGCATTGATAAAGCCGAGCACTACGGATTGCGACACATATTTCATTAGATTACCTAGCTTTAAGAAGCCAAAGATAATCTGTATAACACCTGTCAGCACACTGGCTGCTAACAAATACTGCAATCCATAATCCTTGACCAGCGTCACCATTAGTAGCGCCATCGCACCAGTCGCCGCCGAAATCATCGCTGGACGACCACCGACAAACGCAATCACTACCGCGATACAAAACGAGGCATAAAGCCCTACTTGGGGATCGACACCGGCAATGATAGAAAACGCAATCGCTTCAGGGATAAGCGCCAAAGCGACGACCATGCCAGCCAAGACATCGCCTCTCACATTGGATAGCCAATGCTCTTTAATTGTATTTAACATATTTAACTCAGTTTTGGGGAACTGCTTTAGTCTGTCAATAAACGAGGTATCTAATCATTATTTAGAAAATATCTAATTGGAAAGTATCTAAAAAGTAGTTAAAAATCATCTCACATGAAAAGTCTGACACATCTTTATTTAGATCCTTTGCTATCTAGGCACATCTCTGTTTATACCCTTTGATATCCAGACACGTTGCCCATTGCCTATCAAATGATAAATATAAAAATGTGAACGAGCATAGTTATCGAGTTATCGTCATAACATATTTTTAGTGGGATAATTTTTATGATCCACTAGATATATCGAATAGTGATACAAACGTTAAAGCAGTGCGTGCGCACAAGAAAAAGCGTCAGACGCTTTATAAGAGTAATTGCTATAGGAAGCAATCATTACTGAGGAGGGGTACAGCTAGGGTGGCGTATTCATCTTTGTGGTGGCAGCTTTTATAGAGTTAAGAAGTGATATTTTGCATCATTTTAACATACATAAAGTAGATTAATAAAAACATCGCTCTTTTGGCGAGGATTTAACTCCTATAGCTATCTCAATTATCAAGCTTAAGTAATCACCTTACTCTTTAGTTTGAATAAATTTATAGCCTTTTGGGCTTTACAGAACTCATTTCTATATTAGAATCACACGTGACATTTAATAGTGTCTACATATACCCCATCGCTAGGAAACTGACATGATTGTCCGGCAAACACCCAATGCCCTTAAGATATTTTTCACTCTACGTGGATCAATCATTCCAAAAATTTATCCGCAAATTTTGCTGATTACTATTCTTAGTACGCTCATCACGATTATTCAGCACTGGATGCCTGACTCGTTTCCTTATTATGGTATGGCAACGTTTACCTTGCTCGGGATTGCCTTATCGTTGTTTCTTGGGTTTCGAAACAATGCCAGTTATCAGCGTTGGTGGGAAGCGCGCGGACTGTGGGGTCAGCTGGTATATGACTCTCGTAGCTTAACGCGCCAAGTGCTGTCTTTTATAGATGATGACGATGCGAATGCCATAGATGATGGCGAGGATGACAATGCGACTGCACACGATACTCAGCGAACGATGGTATATCTGACCATTTCTTTTGCCCATGCTGTGCGCCACCGATTGCGTGGTACGCCACCTTGGGCGGATATCGAGCCTCTTGTTGCAGCGATACACCATGACCGTATGCGCCAAGCGAAAAACGTACCTGATTATATAATGCGCCTAATGGGTAAACAGCTTGGCGATATTCGGCGTCAAGGACTGGTATCGGAACAAGTCATACAAAATATGGATGAACGCCTGACCTCTATGACAATTGTACTGGCAGCGTGCGAGCGCATTCATAACACACCACTGCCCTTTGCTTACATGCTGCTGGTACATCGCACGACCTATTTATATTGCATTATGTTGCCCTTCGGTTTGGTGGCATCACTCGGTTGGGCAACCCCGTTGGTTTGTGCGGTGATTGCTTATACTTTTTTTGGTCTGGATGCGCTTAGTGAAGAGTTAGAAGAGCCTTTTGGTTTGGCCGCTAACCAGTTACCTTTGACTGCCTTGTCACGCACTATCGAGATTAATCTAAGAGAAGCATTGGGAGAGACGGATATTCCGCCTGATATCACTCCTATCAATGGCTATTTGCAATAGCTTTTATAATAGTTTTAATAAAAGCCATTTAGCTTACTACTTCAAGATGAAACGGACTAAATACAGACTTCACTTGAATAATCACCTATAGACCACTATAAACAGTGCATATATTCTCTGCCTAATATAGCCATTCCACTATAAAAGTATGACAGCGTTAACCTCGCTTGAAGTATCACAGTTACATCTACACTCGGTTGCCTTGTACTACTTTTAAATTGAATCGACTATAGCTTGACTGATTTAAGTGCCACTTACGACCATACTGAGCCTGTCTCAGATTTTTGCGTTATGCTTTTGGCATGATTTGAGCAGATGTTTAACTAACTAAATATCTATAGCAGCGATTTTCGAATGACTTAATGTTAGTTACTTACTTATTTACTACTAATGACTGATTAACTTTTTCCTATTTACCTATATAAGCGAGGCTCATATCATGAGTGATGATTCAAAAGACAACAACGACAACAGCACAAATAACCCAACCAGCAATCAGCCGTCAGTTAAAGTCACTGACCTGACGCCAAATAAAGGCGCATTGGTAGGCAAAAAGACTGATATTCAAAACCCAGAGCTTTGGGAGTTCCCGATGAACTACCCACTGAGCATCATCGGTCATGAAGGCGAGCGTGAGAGTTTGCTTAATGAAGTGAAGCTAATTTTGGGTAGCCAATTCCCTGATTTTGATTTGGCGTCTATCGAAGTTAAGCCGTCTAAAACGGGTCGTTTTCACTCAGCACGGGTTAATTTGTACCTAACCGCTGCTGAGCAAGTGAATGCGCTTTATGCCTCACTTGATAATGCAAAAACGGTTCGTATTGTTTTATAAGTCGCATAAAAAACTTTCACGCCTTTTTAGTCCAAATCGTCACTCGCTAGTAATAAGTTATGGGTGGCGATTTTTTGTGGTTTAATGTACAATCTGCGCCCGCATTATTGCCGCCATGACTCCCATTATCAGTCGACAATAACCGAGAGAATGAAAAGTAAATCTCACGATATTTTTACAAAAATTTATTATTGACCGCATTTGCGTCTAACCCTTATCCCATCGTCCTTTGCCAAAATTTGGACTGCCTACAACCTTGTAGCAACATAGTTTTATTCTAAAATCAATATAGTATTTTCAAAATTTTCCCGCTATATTGTGCCTACCAATTAACAAAAACGCTATATGTAGTACTCAGTGATTTTAACCGTCACTACGAGTAGTGGTAGCTTTTTGCCCAAAAAAACAGCTACCACACCCCCGTATAATAGCGTTATAAAGAATGTCTGCCGCTGCTTTGGCGCGCAGCATCACAATAAGCAATCAAAATAGAGGCCAGCATGACACATATTGACAAAATCCAAGTAACCAAACGTGATGGACGTTTAGAGCCTATTGATTTAGACAAAATTCACAAGGTAATCGCGTGGGCGGCTGATGGTTTAGAAAATGTGTCAGTATCGCAAGTTGAGCTAAAATCGCACATCCAGTTTTATGAAGGTATCAAGACTCGTGATATCCACGAAACCATCATCAAGTCTGCCGCCGACCTAATTTCTGAAACCACGCCTGATTATCAATATCTAGCAGCGCGTTTGGCTATTTTCCATTTACGTAAGATTGCTTATAACAAATTCACCCCGCCGCACCTATATGACCATGTCAAAACTTTGACTGATGCTGGCAAATACGATCAACATATCCTAGCTGACTATAGCCGTGCTGAATTTGACGAGCTAGAAGAGTATCTGGATCACTGGCGCGATATGAACCTTGCTTATGCCGCTGTTGAGCAAATGGCTGGTAAGTACTTGGTACAAGATCGTGTGAGCAAAACTGTTTATGAGAGCCCGCAGTTCTTATACATGCTCGTCGGTATGTGTCTGTTTAGCCAATACGACAAGTCAGACCGTCTTGATTTCGTCAAACGCTTCTATGATGCAACCTCAGAGTTCAAAATCTCACTACCGACGCCTATCATGTCAGGTGTGCGTACGCCATCACGCCAGTTTAGCTCGTGCGTCTTGATCGAGTGCGGCGATAGCCTAGACTCTATCAACGCGACCACTAGCGCCATCGTACGCTATGTATCACAGCGTGCTGGTATCGGCATCAACGCGGGTCGTATCCGTGCCCTTGGTAGTCCTATCCGTGGCGGCGAAGCACAGCATACTGGCTGTATCCCATTCTACAAACTGTTCCAAACGGCTGTGAAATGCTGCTCACAAGGCGGCGTCCGTGGCGGTGCTGCGACTCTATTTTATCCACTATGGCATTTAGAAGTTGAGTCATTACTGGTACTCAAAAACAACCGCGGTGTCGAAGACAACCGTGTCCGTCATATGGACTACGGCGTACAGTTAAACAAAACGATGTACACGCGCCTCATCAAAGGTCAAGACATCTCGCTATTCTCACCAGGTGACACGCCAGGCCTATATGATGCGTTCTTTGAAGATCAAGACAAATTCGAAGAGCTATACACCAAGTACGAAAACGATCCTAACGTACGTAGCCGTCAAATCCCAGCCGCTGATTTGTTCAGCCTAATGATGCAAGAGCGCGCCAGCACGGGTCGTATCTATATCCAAAACGTCGATCATTGCAACACCCATAGCCCATTTGATGCGACGGTTGCCCCGATTCGCCAGTCAAACCTATGTATGGAAATCGCGCTACCGACCAAGCCACTGGATAACATCAATGACGAAGAAGGCGAAATCGCTCTTTGTACGCTATCAGCGGTCAACTTGGGTAAAGTCGAAAACGTCAGCGACATCGAAGAGCCAGCCGAGCTAATCGTCCGTGCGCTTGATGCCCTGCTCGACTATCAAGACTATCCAGTAAAAGCCGCTCAAAACGGCAGCATGCGTCGCCGTACGCTAGGTGTGGGCGTAATCAACTATGCTTATTACTTAGCTAAGAATGGTGCACGCTACTCTGACGACAGCGCGCTTGGTCTGACCCATCAGACTTTTGAAGCGTTGCAGTTCTACCTCTTGAAAGCGTCGAACAAATTGGCAAAAGAGCAAGGCGCATGCCCTGCGTTCAATGAGACCACGTACTCACAAGGTATCTTACCGATTGATACGTACAAAGCCGACTTGGATAAAATCTGCCAAGAGCCGCTACATCTCGATTGGGAAACACTACGTGGCGAGATCACTGAGCACGGTCTACGCAACTCTACCCTAACCGCCTTGATGCCGTCTGAGACCTCAAGTCAGATCGCCAACGCGACCAACGGTATCGAGCCACCACGTGGTCTGGTCTCTATCAAAGCGTCCAAAGATGGCATCTTAAAGCAAGTCGTGCCTGAGATTGCTACCCTAAAAGATCAGTACGAGCTACTATGGCAAATGCCAAACAATGACGGTTACCTAAAGCTGGTCGCTATCATGCAAAAATTCGTCGATCAAAGTATCTCTGCCAATACCAACTACGATCCTGTTCGTTATGCTGGTGGCCGTGTACCGATGAAGATATTGCTAAAAGACTTGCTAAACGCTTATAAGATGGGTGTGAAGACGTTGTACTATCATAATACTCGTGATGGTGCGAACGATGCCCAAGCGGATATGGAAGATGATTGTGCTGGCGGTGCATGTAAGATTTAAGTTGGAATAATTTAGAGAAATTAAGGTCTTCATCTGTAATATAAAGATTTAGTCCAAGTTTTCTACGAAAATTATAAGTATAAGTTATCAGTCATATGAAATAAGTTTGAACTTCAAGCTTATTTCATAATTAGGTGTCGTACTAAGTATGTATTTTATGTTTGCAAAAGAACTATACTTTTTTCTCAAAAATAAAAGGCAGCAACTTTAATGACTGATAAAGAACTCAATCACGATTACTCATTTCATGTACTTCATGAACAAGTTGCAAAAACTGACCTGTTTGAAGATAAAACTCATGAAAAGGTGGCAACGACCTTAAACAAGCTAATGACTCAAGAAGAATACGGTCTAACTATTGGTTTGGAAGGTAGCTGGGGTTCTGGTAAATCAACAATCATTAATATTCTTAGGCAACAATTACAAGAAGAAGATAAGAATGTCTTTTTTTTCGCTTTTGATGCGTGGGCACATGATGGAGATCCTTTAAGAAAAATTTTTTTAGAAAGTTTAATTGATTCCATAGAATCAAGCAGTGAAGATAAAAAGTTAATTGAGTTGAAAAATCAAGTAAGCGCGAGGAAGAAAACTGTAACTGTTAAGTCTGAAAAGTCTGCTTCAAAGCTTGGGAAATATCTATCAACTGTTGCTATTCTTGTACCTGCAGGAGCGGCCTTACTAAACCAAACTCCGTATGATAGTTTAGTATGGCCTACTCATGAAGCAGCTACCTCTCCTAGCTTTAGATTAATTTTTGGCCTGCTCTTTGCCTTCGGTCCTTTATTAATGATTATTTGGTGGAAGTTCTGGGGTGATAAAGATTCTGATGATAAGACTAAATGGGACTTTTTTGAATCAGAGTCGACTGAAAACTATACTCAGGACATTACTGAAGATGGAGAAAGAACCTCTATCGAGTTTGAGAAATTCTTTGATGAGATTATGTCACATTTGTTCTCATCAGAATCTACAACTACTTATGAACAAGCTATTATTGTTATTGATAACCTCGACCGAGTTGATCCTGACTATGCTCAAACAATTTGGTCAACATTACAGACATTTTTTCAACATAGAAGCTCTTCACTTAACTCAAAACCTCTCGAATGGAAAGATAAACTTTGGTTCCTAATTCCTTTTGATAGGGAAGCTATACAGAAAATCTGGCAAAGTGACAATTTTCAAGTTCAAGATAACGATTCAAAAACTGATAACGGGAAAACTGAAGCAGCGTCAAGAAATATAGTGGCAACTTCATTTATGGAGAAATGTTTTCAAATTACAGTTGAGGTGCCACCTCCTGTCATGTCTGCTTGGATTGATTATTTTAAAAAATGCGTTGATAAGTCACTTTATGGTTGGCATGAAGAATTTAAAAATGCGTATATAGAGAGTTATATCAGATGTATGAGCAAGCTAGATAAGTCACCATCGCCTAGATATATACATAGCACAATTAATAGAGTTGGAATTCTAGCTTTACATTGGAAAAATGAATTTAGTGCCGAATCGTTATGTATCTATAGTCTTGCTCGACAATCAATGACTGAGAATGAATTTAGAACTGCTTTGTTGAAAGAAGGTATTCCTGAGTCATTCCCAACTAGCCTCAAAGAATCACAGATCAAACCCGAGCTTGCTGGTCTTTTATTCGGTGTTAGCGCAGATAAAGGCACACAACTACTTCTCTCTCCAGAAATAAAATCATCTATTTTCAAAGGTGAGGGGAAGAAGCTTAAAGAACTTAGAGAAAATCATCAAGATGCTTTTTGGCTTGCATTTAGAGCTAGTGAAAACGAATGGATAATAAAAGATGGTAGTAATGATGGTCACGTCATAAACTCTATTGCTAGCTTACATGATGCTTTTGTAGATGAAGTAGAAAATATATATGAATATGTAAACAAGATAGAAACTACTTTTATAGATTTCTTCAAAGATTTAAATTTTGAAAAATACAGTTATACGGAGACTGTACAGAAATTAATTAAGATTACTAGGAATAGAAAAGATTTTATTGAACATTTAAATTCGAAGTTTAAAACTAGAGTGGTCAAGTTAGTAAAATCAGTTGGTACTGAGAAATTTAGTCGTTCAGAATTATCAGGTCTATCAGAGATTGAGGCTATACTATTTGCGCATGACAGTTCTATAAGAAAATCTCGTTACACTTTTACCTACGAAAACTGGAAAACATGGATAACAGAATGCTCAAGTGAAGATAGTATAATTAAGACAGTCTTACCTCAGACTAATATTTACGAACAAATTGTTGCTAACTGTGGTTTTAATTCTAATCAATTAAAAACAGAAAATTTCAAAGTACTAATTAAGTCTCTGGAAATAGATAGCGATATATCTAACTGGAAAACATTAGTAAATTCAGTTATAAGCTGGCTTAATTTACCTTCCAGAGAACATGATATAGAACCATTCTATAATTTCATTATAAATATTACACCTATGTTAAAAGAAACTGATAGGGAAAAACTTGAAGAATGTATAAAATCATCTGGATTTTGGCAAAGATCTAGGTATTCAAGTATAGAAAAAAATCCAACACTACCTTTTTTAGTAGCTATTATAGATGAAAAATATAGAGATAACGCCCAAGTACCTGATTTCATTAAGGAATATTTATCACATGAGCTTGAAGAAGATAAACTTGATTGGGTTTTAAATTTATTCAGGGAAGCTAATAGCTTACATAATATCTGGGACTTAGCTAGAAATGAGAAAAATAAATTTGCCGTACATATTTTAGAAAATAGTGATGACACAGATTTATTTTCGTGTGGTGCAGCACATTTTGATGAAATTGAATGGAGCTCTGACTCAATTTTAGAAGAAGTGATCGTTAAGCTATGCGAGAATGGAGCGTTAGAGAGTATACATGAAGATATTAGGGAGAAACCTAACGCATATCATAAAGCTATTAATCTGCTAACTAAACATGGTAATAAGGAGGCTAGGGATTTTGCTAAATCAGTTCTAAAAAACTTAAATAAAAAGCAATGGTTAGAAGCTTTTGAAAGCGATAATGAACTATTATCGTGCATACCAGATAGTACTCCTACATTTAGTATGGCATGGGCAAGCTACTTTCAACTAATCACTTCCAATACTTTAGATTTACCAAATCATGATATTTTAAGAAAATTTTGGAGTTTGAAAAATAAGGTTCTAGATATAGATTTACGTCTTGAGGAAGTAACAAAAAGCTATTTTCAACATAATGAAACTGATCCTCTAGATGAGATGGATTTCATGTTGATAGCCCCATCTATTGCACCCTATATCAAACATCTAGATCAAAGAGACTTAGAAAGCAGGATCAGTAGCTGGATAGAAAGTAATCATATGCAGAAGATAAAATGGCTTTTAGACATTCCTATTGGTTTTAGAGAAAGCCATCAAGAAACCCTTGTTGCGCAGGTTGAGCATAAACTATCGTCAAGTGACCGTAATGAATTTCAAATTTATGAAAAATTAAACAAGAAATTAGGATTAAGTATACAAATACCCGAATTTAAAGATAATAAATCTCAAGTTGAAGTCAAAAATAGAATGAATAAAACTTAAAACCACTATAAAAGCAACATATAGACAGAATAAAACGACGGAGGTCATGTGCAATATACCGCAATCATCAAAGACGGTGGTTTGTTTATCCCAAACGTATTTTCAGACCTAAACGATGGTGGCTCGCATATCGTACAAGTCGAGGTTGATATTGCAGAGGTGCGTCAGCAGTTAGGTATAAATGAAGCACCAAAGGCAGCCGTCGCCAAAAAAAGCGTGGTAAAAGCAGCCAAAAAGCCAGTATCGAGAGCGGCTAAAAAAGACGTAAAAACAGCAGCGGAAGAGTCTGATGTGAGCACCCTACGCAAAAGCGCACTTGATGAATTAGAAGCGCTCGATGATAGTGAACTGAGCGAGATTTTCAAAGCCTATATGAACGATGGACAAGAGTCGTCGCAGATATCGCTAGAGAACCTCTAAGCTAAAACGCTATAATCCAAAAACGTGTCATAACCTCAAATCAAAACCAGTCAAATCCCTACAAATTAATAACCGTATCAATTATAAAGGCAGTCCCATGACTTACTCGATTTTTTCTCAAACGCCAAACAATGCGCTAAAAGAGCCGATGTTCTTTGGTCAGCCCGTCAACGTGGCGCGCTATGACCAACAAAAGCACCCTATCTTTGAGCAATTGATTGAAAAGCAGCTATCGTTCTTTTGGCGTCCAGAAGAAGTCGATGTATCACGCGACCGTATCGACTTTAGCAATCTATCGTCGCATGAGCAGCACATATTTTTGAGTAACCTCAAGTACCAGACCCTACTCGACTCTATCCAAGGTCGTAGTCCAAACGTGGTGCTACTGCCGCTAGTATCTATCCCTGAGCTTGAGACGTGGATTGAGACATGGTCGTTCTCTGAGACCATTCACTCACGCAGCTATACGCATATCATTCGTAATATCGTCAATGATCCAAATATTATCTTTGATGACATTATGCAAAACGAGCACATCTTAGGCCGTGCCTCTGATATCGCTCAGTATTATGATGAGCTGTACCGCAACTCGCAGCTATATAGCCTGTATGGGCCAGGTACGCACAACATCAATGGCGAGCAAGTGACGGTTGATTTAAGATCACTCAAAAAGCAAATGTACCTATGCATCATGGCGGTCAATGTCCTAGAAGCCATTCGTTTCTATGTATCGTTTGCTTGCTCATTTGCCTTTGCTGAGCGTAAATTGATGGAAGGTAATGCCAAAATCATCAAGCTCATCGCTCGTGACGAAGCGCTGCATTTGACGGGTACGCAGCATATGCTAAATCTCATGCGCAACGGTCGTGACGATCCTGAGATGGTCGAGATTGCCGCAGAATGCTATGAGGAAAGCATTGAGATTTTCCGCAAGGCTGCTGAGCAAGAAAAAGAATGGGCAGGCTATCTATTCAAAGATGGCTCGATGATTGGTCTAAACAAAGACATCCTTTGCCAATATATCGAATACATCACCAACTTGCGTATGGAAACGGTCGGCTTGCCAGCGGCGTTCCCGAATTCAAAATCAAACCCAATCCCGTGGATCAACACGTGGTTGTCGTCTGACAATGTGCAAGTAGCACCGCAAGAGACTGAGATTAGCTCGTACTTGGTTGGTCAGATTGACTCTGACTTATCAGACAGTGATTTTGATGACTTTGAATTGTAAGAGCTTTGCGTTATAAGAATCTACATTATAAGAGCTTTGAGCTATAAAGGTTTGAGCGGTAGAAATTTGAAGTTATAAAATTTCTATCGCTGTAATCGTCTTATGGGTTAATAGTAGGGATAGCAGTAGCACAGACATATCCCAATAGGATTAACGATGACTTGGGTAATGACCAGTAAAAAGCAGTTCTATCTACATGATGACGAGAGTCTGCTAGATGGACTGCTACGCACCGGACACGAGGTAAACTATCAATGCCGCGAGGGCTACTGTGGTAGTTGCCGAGTCAAACGTATTGCTAGCTCGCATACGGTCGATTATCCATTTGACCCACTGGCGATGATTGAAGAAGATGAGATCCTGCCCTGCTGTTGCCGTGTGCAAGGTGTCATCTATATCAATCATGACCCTATTGAGAAGTTATAGCAGGGTTAGGTATAGATAAAGCTAGCCTTTAAAATTTAGAAAAATCAGCTCCAACAAAAAGCGCGCTCCTTTAGATAAGGAACGCGCTTTTTTATGCTATTAGCTACATCAGTGTGCTGTCCCATAAACACGTTATGAGCCAGCACATAGTGGTAAGAAGAACCTACGACTTACTGCGTTGCGGTATCTTGCTCAAACAGTTTCATCAGCTCTTCGCGCATACGATCACGCTCTGCCTTTGACATCATCGGCGTTTCTTCATCACCTTGGATGCTTGGCTCTCCCATGCCGCCCATACTCTCATTTTGCAGTACGACAGGACGCTCAAGTGGTTCTTGTGCTGGACGCTCTTCTAGGGTGATTTTTACTTGGGCGTTTTTACCTTGACGCAATATTTGCGCATCTAGCTCAGTGTTTGGTGGCTTACGGGCAACATACTGAATCAACGTATTGGCATCTGTCATCTCGACATCATCGATGGTTAGGACGATATCACCGACACGTAGACCACTTTTCGCCGCTGGACTGTTATCAATGACGTTTAGTACTTCTACACCTGTTGACGTCTCTAATTGCGTTGGATCACGTAGCTGTGACTGGATCTCGATACCTAGCCAGCCACGACTTACACGGCCGTCTTTAATCAAAGCATTCATCACTTGCTCAACCAGTGCCGTCGGAATGGCAAAGCCAATACCCATCGAACCACCAGAGCGCGAGAATATAACGGTATTGATACCGACCAACTCACCACGAGCATCGACCAACGCACCGCCTGAGTTACCCGGATTGATAGCGGCATCAGTCTGGATAAAGTCTTCGAATTTATTGACACCCAGTCCAGTACGTCCAGTCGCTGAAATAATCCCCTGCGTCACTGTCTGACCCACACCAAATGGGTTACCAATCGCTAGAGCCAAATCACCCACACGAATCGGATCTTCACGGAAGCCAAGTGGCGTCAATCCAGTCATATCGACTTTAATCACAGCTAGGTCACTATCAGGATCTGTACCGATGATTCTGGCACGGCTCTTACGACCATCATTGAACGCGACTGTGATCTCATCGGCCTTTTCGATTACGTGGGCATTGGTCACGATATAGCCATCTTCTGATACGATCACACCAGAGCCTAAATTGGTATTGCCCTGCTCTTGTGATGGGCCACCATGATACTCAAAAAACCGGCGCAGTACGGGATCATCCATATAAGGATGCTCGGTCATCGTTTGCGTCGTATAGATATTGACTACAGACTGCGACGCACGCGCCACTGCATTATGATAAGAAGAGATAGGCGCTGGCGTGTCCGACACTGGCTCTGCTGCTTGCTGCTCCGCAGGCGGGGTTCTCGGCGGCTCCCATGTGGCCTCTGACGTCGACTTCATACTCGTGAACAACCAGATAAACGCTGCCAACACTAGCAGCAATAAGACCCAAGGTAACCATTTTAATAAAGACGCCTTGTTATTGGTGTTCCGGGATGACGACATATAAAACCTCTATAAATTTATTGCAAACAGACAGTGAAAAACGATGTGAGATAATGGCGACCGCTTAGCTAGTGTTGACCCATTCATCAGATGGTCAAATGCTATACAGCTAGGCAGACTCACGTATATAAATTATAACCGCAATACCAGTAAATAGTAACGTATCGTGTACCATTTCAGTTATCCAGCTTGTCTGCTTGCTTACAACGGCATGTTAAAATAGCTTTTACGATGCTCGACACTTCAACATTTCGAGAATTGAACATAAAGCGAGAAGTCCAAAACCAAACACTCTCAAACATGACAGATAATACATAATTTTTGCTTAGTTAATCTACAGCACCTTACGACATACATTTTATTGATGACAGGAAAACATAATGACTGCAAATCATACGACAGCTGAATCCAATACTCAAAGCATTAGCGCTCAGGCATTGACACAGTTCTGTGACGACTACTTATCTACTAGTGCGTTTAAAGACTACGCACCAAACGGTCTACAAGTAGATGGCGGACGACCAATTCAGCGTATCGTCACTGGTGTCACGGCTTGTGAAGCCCTAATTGATGCTGCGATCGCTGACAATGCCGATGCAATTATGGTGCATCATGGATACTTCTGGAAAGGCGAACCTGCACCGCTTACTGGGATGAAAGGTCGACGCGTGCGCAAGCTGATGCAACACGGTATCTCTATGATTGGCTATCATCTACCGCTTGACTCACACCCAATCTCTGGCAACAACGCAAAACTTGCTGACGTACTCGGCATGACGATTACTGGTGCGCTCTATCCTACCGAGTCCCATCCTGTGGGCAATATCGCTACTTGCACACCGCAAAGTACTGACGATCTCATTGCCACCATTACTCAAGCTTTAGGCCGCGCGCCATTACATATTTCAGCTGAGTATCATGCAGACTCTCCTACTCAGAAAAATGGTAGGCTGATCGAACGTGTGGGTATATGTACGGGCGGTGCGCAGGATATGATTGAGCAAGCGGCTAGCATGGGCTGTGATGCATTTATCTCTGGTGAGATATCTGAGCGTACCACACATAGCGCGCGTGAGCTTGGGATTGACTATTTTGCTTGTGGTCATCATGCGACAGAATGTGGCGGTATTCAAGCATTAGGAGAGATAGTCGCTCAAAAATTTGGTCTGCCAGTTACCTTTATCGATATCAAAAACCCAGCATAAACTAGCCACTTAAAAAGCCATTTTAAACGGTTGTCATTGATAGAGAAAAACTTATAAAGGAAATGATAATTTAAAAGCCAAACTAGACTTGCTAATGCTATAGTCACACCATAAGCATAAAGTCTAGTTTGACTACTATTTAAACTTTGTTATTCTATTTTTGATTATTATGTACCAAATATCTGGAAAATTAACCGTTTATATCTCAATTGTTAAGTTTTATCGCTTTTTTCTTAACTCCACTTGAATAATGCAATTAGTAACCGCATATTACTACCCGTAAGAAAGAACGTTTTGTCATGAAACTTCCCATTATTACAGCTTCCGGTTATGGCACTAAAATAATGTTGGTAGTTGTTTAAAACTTTATCATGCTATATCAGCGATAAGATTTTAAACCGCTACCCATCGAAATACTATGTTTGCACTATGTATGTTAGCAGCATGGTATTTTTTTATTTTTGGTGTCGCGATGACGGTATGACATAGTCAGTTTGATAGACAGCTATAAACTATCAATTCTGGTTATTTTACTTACCCTCATTGCTGGACAAACAACTTTAGTAGCCAGCTATCCTATTACTAGTAACTTAATATTAGTGATTCAAAGTATAGCCAGCCATCAAAGTTAGCATAGTTAAAACAGTTGAATGTATTTGCCTCATTGGCAAAACCTTACATCAATGTTTCAAGCTATGTCTTTGTCTCAATAACTTAATCATGACCTTACCTATGTTTGATATATAGTTGTTTGGCCACTAGCCATATTTAGTTATCGATGAAGGAATCATCTGATTTATATCCTTCGCGTCGTTGTGCGTTCAGTATTTTAAACCAGTACTTATGAACACTGTTTAGAACGCTTTTATGACATATCGATAGCTGGCTGACGACAAACTATCCCACTAACTCTTAGAGAGAGTACGCTAGTGGCGCTATAGTCAAACAAGATAGAGTGGCATTTGTTCTATTAAAAATGCCACTCTATTTAAGATACGATATCGATATATGTCAATATTATGCACATATATTTATACGTGTTTTTGCGGTAAGAAGGATGGCTAAAATCAGGAGACATCCATGCAGCGTATTACTTATCGTGTAAAAGTATCTGCGCAAGGGGCCAAACGCCGTATTTCTTATTTACTGCGTCCATCTAAACGCCTACTAAACACCAAAAGTAACATCGTTTCATCCGTTACCCCTATTGCGTCTAATCGTTTTGCCAGAACCAAGAAGCTGGCACAAATCTCTAGCATCGCTCTACTCTCGTTGCCCGCTGAGAGTTTAACGACCATGAATACATCGGTACCAGCCTATGACAATGTCATGCTGGAAAACACCTTGACCATTGCTGCGGTACCAGGCGATAGCACTTACTTTGCTACCGATGGCTTCCAACATGGTTTTGGGTTTGATTTGGTGCGCACTTATGCCGACGAGCTCGGTGTCGATATCAATCTAAAAGCCTACGCCAGTGAAGAAGCGGCACTAAAAGCACTAAGAACTGGCAACGCTGACATGGCATTGACTACGGCTAGCACCAAGCTAAAAAGCCAGTTGAACCTATCGTCTATCAATGTCAGCTGTGGTTATGACTCTAGTCTGACTAAGAATGGTCTACATCCTAAGGTAAGTTGGACGTTTAGCTCATCCAATGACCCATTATCTAGAAAGGCCAGTTACTTCTTGTGCGATAGCATCAAGCTACAAAACACACAAAAACTTGCCGCGTTCTACAATCAAAACTTGCTCAAGGATGCCTATAGTCAGGATCATTTCCAGAGAACCTTAACGGAAAAATTACCGGACTATCAGTCTTCGTTTGAAGAGCAAGCACGCAATTATAATCATGATTGGGAACTATTGGTCGCGATGGGTTATCAAGAGTCGCATCTTGATGCCAATGCTGTGTCGCCGACTGGTGTACGCGGGTTAATGATGCTGACCAATAACACTGCAAAAGCGATGGGCGTCTCAGACCGTGTCGATCCTTACCAAAGCATTGGTGGCGGTGCGCGCTATCTAGAGCAAGTGAAAGCGGACTTCTCTGATGTGCCAAAAACTGACCGTATCTGGTTTGCCCTTGCAGGTTATAACATGGGTCCCAATGCGGTAAAAAGAATCCAACGTGAACTACGAGCTCAAGGTATCGATGATAAGAGCTGGGCGAATGTCTATGCTTATTTAGCAGACAATAGAGCGTCGAATAGCCGCTATGGTCAAGCCATGCACTATGTCAGTAATATCAGAAGCTATCTTGAGACTATTAAAACTCAGACTGTCTAGTCTGTAAATATTACTAGGCAATTTGCAAGCTAAACTTTCACAGTTATTTATTCTTGTTAAATAAAAAAAGCTGCTCTTATAAAGAGCAGCTTTTTTGTGCGATACGATTACTAATTAATATTAATGACGCCTTATGTAAACGGTATCCATTAATATCTTATTCATTAACGATTTGGAACTGTCAGACGCTGACCACGCTGCAACATCGTATCAGCGGCGATATTGTTCATATCAGCCAGCTCTTGTGTTGAGACACCATATTTGCGTGCTAAACCAATCAAGCTATCACCCGAGCCAACCGTGTAGCTTACTGTCGCTTTTGGTACTTTAAGCGTTTGGCCGCGTTGTAGTTGTGCATTGGTCGCTAGATCATTGGTCGCTGCCAAATCCTCTACCGATATGCCAAACTGACGTGCTAGAGCAATTAGGCCATCGCCAGATTTAACTTTGTAGCTTTCAGTATTACCTAATTTCGTACCACTGCTTGCTGAGCTACTACTGCTGCTACTAGCAGAGCTGCTGCTTTGGCTGCTACTAGATGCACTTGCCACACTGCCGCTAGCAGGGATGGTAATAGTACGGCCCAATATCAGATTCGAGTTGGTATTCAAGTTATTCGCTGATGCCAAATCACTTAAGCCAATATTGTAACGTTTAGCGACACCCGTTAGCGTATCACCTGATTTTACTTTGTAGCTGACCGCTTTGTCATTCAGCTGACGGTCAACCAACTCTTTAGTAGCAGGAACTTTAATCGTTTGACCACGTTGCAAGCGAGCCTTTGCATCAAAATTGCTATTTACTGCAGCCAGCTCCGTTGCACTCACTCCGATGCTGTTCGCAATACCAATCAGCGTATCACCTGATTTTACTTTGTAATTGGTGGTCGCGACCGAACTTGAGCTATTACTACTGCTAGTATTTATCGTGCTTGCAGCATCAAAATCAACACTAGCTGGCACTTTAAGCGTCTGACCAACATATAGCGAACTTGTGCTGTTGATACCGTTGAGACTGGCTAAAGTATCTGTCGACACATTGAATTGACGTGCCAATGCAATTAATCCGTCCCCTGCTTTTACTTTATAGTTTTTGGTCGCAGTGCTTGATTTACTCGGCTTGGTAGAAGGCGCTGCAGGTGTCGTCGCAGGTGTAGTCACTTTACCCGGTATGAGCCATAGTTTCTGACCTCTGAGCAGATCAGCACGGCTGCTCAGGTTGTTATAGCTGGCTAGCTGAGTGACCGATAAGCCAAAACGATTAGCCGTACCGATAAGCGTATCACCGCCTTGTACGACGTAACTGTCAGGCTGACTAGCGGCGGCGTTATTAGCAGTACTCAGTGGCTCGATAGTCTTGGCATTATATAGATATAACGTACTGCCAGAGAGCAAATTGGCACTGGCATCTATCTGGTTCCATTCTGCGATATCACGCCAACTAACCCCTGCTCGACTCGCAATGTTCGAGAGCGTATCGCCACGTTTGACCGTATAAGTGGTACGAGTGCCTTGAGGTTTTGGCTTACTTACCGAGGTTTTAGCAAAGCTAAGTTTCTTCTCTGCACCACTCGCTTCTAAGATAGACTGCTGTGTTTGTACGGCTGATAGATTAATGTTGCCATCAGCATTGATAACATTGGTCTCAGAGGTATTTCTCCGGATTTGATTGGCGATGAAATCACGCTCTTCTTTGCTAAGCGGTGGCTCTTGGACAATCGTATTGTTCTGAGTAATCTGAGCTGAGGTAGTCGGTAGACTGTTACTGCTCTTAAGCTCAGCATTGATTTTGTTAGTCTCTGCTGTGGTCAGTGGTGGCTCAGTACGAGCTGAAGAGTTGCCACTGTATACCGAGCTGCTAGTTGGCGTCGCAGATGGTGAGATGTAGCTGGTAGTCTGCTGAGGTACACTTGCGCTAGCGGCATAATCAGCCAATGCACTACCAGTAGACGGTAATGATGAGGCAGTATATGGTTTGTTATTATAGCTTGGTGTGGTCGCTGTCGTACTTGAGCTACCTGCGTTGTTTGAGGCGAGTACATTGCCTGTACCGTTACCTCTGAGCCCACTTAATTTGGCATCAGCATTGAGGCTGACGTCGTTAGGAATGATGACACGCTGTGGACCTGAAGAATCAACGCGGCCTGATGTCAGTGCAGTGTTTAGACGCTCTAGCTCATCATAGCTGACTCCAGTTAACTGCGATACTTCTGCCAAGCTCACACCATAGTTAACTGGTACACTACGGAAATGCTGACGGTTAGCGATAGCTGGTAGATACACACCATACTGCTCAGGCTTAGCGACGATTTCGGCTACAGCTAAGAAACGCGGCACATAGTTCATCGTTTCAGTCGGTAATTGAAGTGACCAGTAATCTGTTGGCAGTCCGCGCGCTGCGTTGGCATCAATTGCTTTTTGTACACGGCCAGGTCCAGCGTTATAAGCAGCCAATGCTAGCTCCCAACTACCAAACTGGTTGTGCAGTGCTGTCAAAAAGTCATAGGCAGCACGTGTCGATTCGATCACATCGCGACGACCATCATAAGTGCTGCTTTGGTTCAAGCCATAGATACGGCCTGTACTTGGAATAAACTGCCATAAGCCCGCAGCTGCCGCACTACTCGTACCACTTGGATCGTAAGAGCTTTCGATAACTGGTAACAAGGCAAGCTCTGTTGGAATATTGCGACGCTCTGCCTCTCGTACCGTATGATAGATATAACGACTGGCACGTGCAGTTAGGCGATTGAGATAATCCTGTCTACTGGTAAACCAGCTTTTTTGACCTTCAATGCGCTGATTATAGATTGGCTTACCACCATTCATGCGGTAGCCTGCGCGTAGACGATTCCACAAATCACCATATTGCTGAATAGCAAGCTGGTTACCTTCTACCATGGTCATGTCAGTGGCTTCTAACAAGTCAGCCAACTCATCCAAACTCTCTGCATCTAAAAACGCAGTTGAGTAGTCTGCACTACCTGTATTAGCCCCTTGATTGGCAGGACTTTTGGTGATGACAGATGAGCTATTGGTCGCACCTTTGTTTTTTACCGCTGATGTGTTGCTACACGCACTAATCAGTAAAGTGGATACCGCAAGCGTCAATGGCAACGCAATAAATGAGCGAGAGTGTGATAGCACAGTAGACATGATATTGGAGGTTTCCTAACGACAGAAATTAATAAGATAAAGTTGATGGATAGTATAGTATGCAATGTAAAGCAAAGACTAGCCTAATATAAAAGATAATCATAGACGCTCAAGTAGCCTATAAAACTAAGTAATGACTATTATTAGCCAGCTAAGACTTTTTATAGGTCGAAATCGCAGCTAGCTCAATCAGCTATTGTTTATGCTACCTATTGTATTTTTGAGTCTTACTTGCTCGATGATGACTTAATTAATAGCCACCTGAGACACTGCACGCAAGAGCACTGCATTACCAGTAGATAAGGTCAAGGTCACACGAGATGTGGTAACAAATGATACTTGCTGACCATTTTTTACCCAGCTTTCATTGGTCGTCACATTGGCTTTGGCTTGTGAACCAGTAATCACCACATTATCTACCGAAATATCATAGCGATAATTGGACGTATCATTCCAGCTGTTTTGAAGCAGCTTTAAATAGGCATCTTTGTCTAGACTGGTAGACTTTCCCTTTCTAGATAAAGAAATAAGCGCGTCATCTGACACAAGGCGCGATACCTGATTGATGCTCTGGCTATTCGCTGACGCTTTCATTGCGGCGGCATAGTTTTGTACCAAATCTTCGGTCATAGTTGCCGCTTGTGCATTGATACTGATGGTGCTGGCTACTGCTACGATTGCAGTGATGCTGGCGCTTTTCACCAATAGAGCTAATAGCCTATTTCCCAATAATTTTTTCATGATAATCCTTAGCGATATTTTTTTCGTTAGTGTCATATAGTGACGATTAACGCTCTTTTATCATTTATTTCGGCCATGTATCTGTATAGATATATCTATATACTCATATCATATGCCGAGCCTATCATCGAATTCTCACAGCCATGTGACACCCTGTGTAATTATTGCGAATAAAAACACAGGCTATCAAATCAAATATTCATAAGCATTTGTGCTGCAGATTCTAGCCATAATAACTATGTGCTTTGTGATGCTTTACGGCTCTAGTTTGATAGTCAGCCCATAATGAGCTGACCATTGTTAAACCATCAATCTTTAGAACCATCAATACTATGGTTAAGTTATCAACGTTAGAGTTTGGCTTCATTAGGGCATAGTTAAGATTTCGTTAAGACTTAGGTTCGTTATTACTGTCTTCATACTGCTCATCATCGCTGAGCTTCATGCCTAAACGCTCTACCCGTCTATCCATCATCTGACGAGCCAAGGCCTGCATGTCTTCGACGCGGTCTATCTCATCAACAATCTCAAGACCTAACAATGTCTCAAACACATCTTCTAACGTGACCAAGCCTTTAACTTCACCATATTCGCCGACTGTAATCGCAATATGAATACGGTTTTTTAGCATCAACTCTAACAAGTCAAACAGCTTCATTTTAGAGAAGACAAAAGTGATGTCTCGTTGAAATTGCGTCAACGGCTTGTGCATAGCATGATTAACTTTAGCCAGTAGCATGTCCGTTTTTAGGACAAAGCCTGTAATGTTATCCAAATCACCATCATAGATTGGCAAGCGAGAAAACGTCAGCTTTGGACGGTCAACCAATAGCTCAGCAACGGTTTTATTTTCTTCGAATGCAAGCATCACTGAGCGCGGGGTCATGATATCTTCTACTTTAATAGCGCCAAATGCGAGCAAGTTACGAATGATACGCGACTCTAGTGGGTCAATTTGTCCTGATTCTTCACCGATACTAGCAAGAGCAGCAAACTCACGGCGGCTAAATGTTTGTGGTTCTTTACCGCGTACCAATAGTTTCGTCAGACGCTCTGAGAACCAAATTAACGGGTATAGCAGCAGGATGATGCCACGAACGAAATAAGCAACCAAACCACTTAGCTGACGCCAGTAAACTGTACCTAGTGTTTTTGGGATAATTTCAGACAAGAATAATATAGCAAGCGTCATGAGGGCAGAAAACAGACCAAACCACGCACTACCAAAGACGATCGTAGCCTGTGCACCCGCACCGATAGAGCCAAGTGTATGGGCAACCGTATTTAACGTTAAAATAGCGGCTAGCGACTGGTCGATATTGTCCACTTTGAGGCTTTTAAGCATTTCTGCTTTTTTTGGACTGGTTTCTTGCACATCTGCAATAAACGATGGCGTCATGCTCAGCAAAACAGACTCTGCTAATGAACAGACGAAAGAGACACCAATAGCGAGTAAGACAAAAAATATCAATAAAGAAACGCTAAGCGCAGTTGGTGCTGCGGGCTCGCTGGACGTTGATACAGCACCAGCTGCCCACACTGCCTGCGGTATCAGAAGAATTACCAATGCAGATAGTGCCGAAAAAGAAGTATAACCAAATCGAGAACTAGTAGTCATTCTCGAGGGAGGCTCTGCAGATGCGTCTTTACGATTAGCACGCGGACGACATAAACGAGGTACAAACATAAAAGTGGTGAACAAGTTAGGTAACCTAAAAAGAGTAAAAGGAAGATAATGTCATGAGCAATTTATATCGATTTTCAGATTGCTATTAATGAAGTAATAAAAGACCTCTGTCTATCGTATAAATAGTTACTCAAAGCTGATTTAGCTGATTTAATCGCTATTTCAAAGCCATACTATGCCTTAAAAAGCCTTATTATGGTTCAATACGTAGCATACTAAATGCAGGCAATCATTGCCATTTGATAGTAGCATTGATGATACCATTTCACAATAAGTCGCCATTTTTAAGTTTTTGTTTTTTGATGAATTTTATTACCCTACTATTAACGGTTGTATGACGACATCTTTACTAGCCAATTCATGACAGTTATTTAGTCTGAGGCTTTATATAGGTTATCTGAATATAGTAAAAACATTGTTGTCCTATCCGTTGGCTGATAGTATGCCTTACGCTAAGAAAAACACGCTCAGCCTATGATTAACAGTTACCAAGTCTGGGATTTTTTGTTACTATGCGTCTAATTTTATTATTGTCTATGACTTACTGAGAGATATTATGAGCTTATTTATTCAAGCTGCCCATGCTGCACCAGAGACTGCAGGTGCTGCAGGTCTATTCGGTCAGATTTTACTGCCTGTTGCGTTTTTTGCGATTTTTTACTTCTTGGTCATTCGCCCGCAGTCTAAGCGTACCAAAGAGCACCGTGCCATGGTTAACGCATTAACCGTTGGTAGTGAAATTATTTTTGCTGGTGGTTTAATGGGTCGTATCAAAGCAATCGAAGGCGATTACGCCGTCGTGAGCCTAAACAACAATACTGACGTCAAAGTACAACGTGCTTCTGTTATTTCAGTATTGCCTGCTGGCACGATCGAAAGCGTCTAATGAGAATGTTCACTAGCTTTTATTAGTGAAAATTTATTAGTGAACATTCAATAGTCGTCACATTAACGAATGTAATGACTAAAAAATGACCGTATATGATTTACGGTCATTTTTCGCTATTAACACAGTAAGGTAAAATTGCTATATAAATTAAGCTTACTGTTTAGATGTCCTATCTTTATCCAATCTAGCCATATGATTTTTGGTGACCAGATAAACAGACATCTGTATTATTTGCTTTACTGTTTTATGCGTTACTATCATCGCGGATGATCGCAATGGTGCATGATGACGGCTGCTGAACATAGCACTCGACCGTTGCTATCGCTAACTTCCCATCTGCTAACTTGTGGCCTACGTCGCCAGTCGTTTATCAACTTAAAGAAGTGATTATGCAATATCCCGCTTGGAAATACTTACTAATTGCCGTCGTGCTACTCGTTGCCGGTCTATATGCTGCCCCCAACCTTTACCCTGACGAGCCTGCTGTGCAGATTACGAGCGCAGCAGCAGGAACTCAGCTATCCGAAGGCATCTTAACCGAGTCTCAAAGCTTACTCGAAGAGGCAGGTCTAGATAACCACGATGGTACGTTTGAGGGCAACAGCGCGCTGGTACGCCTCAATAACCCAGTCGATCAGCTAAAAGCGCAAGAAGTGCTACGTCAAAACTTGGGCGAAGACTATGTCGTTGCCCTTAACCTAGCACAAACTACCCCGCAGTGGCTACGCGATATCGGTGCAAGACCGATGAAGCTTGGTCTCGATTTGCGTGGTGGTGTACGCTTTGTACTCGAAGTCGATATGGACAAAGCGCTTGAACAGCGTTTGACCAGCGCCAGTCGTGATATGCGACGTGAGCTACGTGCTGAGCGAGTAGCAATCAAAGGTATCAAAACCGAAGATCGCGGCGTGGTATTGCATTTTGCTGATACTGACACTCGTAACCGTGCCCAAAATGTATTACAAGGCTCAATGAGCAATACGTTTAACTTGCAGTCTTCTATTGATGATCAAGGTCCTGCATTGGTCTTATCGTATAACGATGCGACACTTGACGAAATCAATAGCTACGCGGTCAATCAGAACTTAACGACTCTACGTAATCGTATTGCTGAGCTGGGTGTTACCGAAGCTTTGGTACAGTCGCAAGGTGCTAGCCGTATCGTCGTTGAGCTACCTGGTGTACAAGATACTGCTGAAGCAAAACGTGTACTTGGCCGTACTGCAAACCTTGAGTTCCGTATGGTAGCAGAAGATGCTGACACTTATACTGGCGGTATACCTCCAGCGGGCACAGAGGCATTCCCATTCGAAACACTTGATGGTCCTCCTGTATTGTTAGATCGTCAAGCGATCGTCACCGGGGACAAAGTAACCAACGCGCAAACTGGCTTGGATGAAAGTGGTCTACCTGAAGTAAGTATTACCTTGGACAGTGCTGGCGGTAAGCTTATGCAGAACGCCACACGTACAGCTGTTGGCCAACAGATGGCTGTATTGTTCATAGAAAACAAACAAAGAATCACTTACGAAGAAGATCCAGCGACTGGTGAGACGACTGAAGTACGTACACCTTATGCTGAAACCAAAGTCATCAACCGCGCCAACATTCAAGCGGTATTGGGTTCATCATTCCGTATTACTGGTTTAGATAGTAGTGCTGAAGCAGCTGAGCTTGCGCTATTGCTACGCTCGGGCGCACTTGCTGCACCGATGTATTTCGTAGAAGAGCGCACTATTGGTCCATCACTCGGTCAAGAAAACATTGATAAAGGATTGTTCTCTACGCAAGTCGGCTATCTATTAGTCTTCGCGTTTATGATTATCTTCTATCGTCTGTTCGGTGTGATTGCCAACGTTGCGCTAGCCGTTAACGTTATTATTATCATTGCGATTATGTCAATTTTGGGTTCATCACTTACCCTACCGGGTATCGCAGGTATCGTTTTGACCATTGGTATGGCAGTTGATGCCAACGTGCTGATCTTTGAGCGAATACGAGAAGAGATTGCCAATGGTGTGCGGCCAAAATCAGCCATTGTGGCAGGTTTCGATCGCGCATTTAGCAGTATTTTTGATGCCAACATTACAACCTTATTGGTCGCGTTTATCCTATTTGCGATTGGTACTGGTCCGATTAAAGGCTTTGCGATTACGCTAGCTATTGGTATTGTCAGCTCGCTATTCACCGCTATTTTGGTGACACGTGCACTGGTACAAATTGCTTATGGTAAGCGTAAATCCATCAAAAGTCTGAGCATCGGTTAGGAGAATATTATGGCGATCGATAATAACAACCCTTTAGAACAGCAGAATAATCCTGATCGAAATGGCTCAAACGGTGACACGACCAATGCAAGTACGCGTCGCCGTAACAAACCGCGTCGTGATGGTAAAGGTAGCAATACTAAAACCAATAACCCTACTACCGCAAAGTCAGGTAAAAGCTCTAGTCGTCGCGGTGGTAAAGGTCAAAATGCCGAAGACAGTCAAGCACTGTCTACCGCTGTTGATTCTGACGTAATATCAGGTGACGCCGCTGATGATGCAGCAGCTGTCGCTGAAGGTGGCATCAAGGCAGTTGGCAACCAACGTATCATTCCATTTATGAAGATAGAAAAGCCGATGGCACTACTATCTTTATTTATGGTGATCGGTAGTATCATTGCTATCGCGGTAAATGGTCTGAACTTAGGTCTTGATTTTACTGGTGGTGTCTCTGCTGATGTTCGTTATGAGCAGCCTGTTGAGCAAGTTGCTGTTGTACAAGCACTAGCAGACAATGGCTTTGATGATGCGGTTGTACAGTATCTAGGTACGCGTGAAGAGCTATTGGTACGTCTACCTCCTCAGTCTGATAACGTCGATGGACTAAGCGCAAATCTGACGCAAGCATTGGCACTACCTAGCAATACCGCTACGATTAGCAACGTAAATATCATTGGTAGCCAAGTTGGTAATGAGGTTTATCTAAACTCAGTCATGGCATTGGTGTTGGCACTGGTTTGTATGCTCGGCTATGTTGCCCTACGATTCCAGTTCAAATTGTCTCTAGGTGCTGTACTGTCACTGTTCCATGATGCCGTCGTAACCATCGGTGTATTTGCACTATTCGGCTTCCCCTTTGACCTGACGGTATTGGCTGCGGTATTGGCATTGATTGGTTATTCATTGAACGATACCATCGTTGTCTATGACCGTATTCGTGAAAACTTCCGCCGTGTTCGCGGAATTACGCCAGAACAGACGATTGATTTGTCATTGACCGAGACGCTACGCCGTACGATTATGACCATCTCAACCGTTTTATTGGTCGTACTAGCCATGCTCTTCTTGGGCGGTGATGGGTTATACTGGTTCTCAGTAGCTCTATTCATCGGTTTGCTTGCGGGTACTTACTCATCAACTTATATTGCCAGTTCGATTCCGCTGCGCATGGGTCTGTCGCGTGATGATTTTATCGTAAAAGTAAAACCAGAGTTTGAAGAAGAAATCGTTACTTTCAATGATCCAAAAATGTTTGAGCAAGACAACGTTTAGTAAGGTATATTAGATGGTTTGATACGCTGAAATAGCGTGTTATCACATTCTATATAATTACTGATTGCACAGATACAACGTTTAAATAAGAGCACCTGACTTATGAATAATGAGTCTAGGTGCTTTTGTCTTTATAGCTATTTTGTCTCTTACATTAAATGTACTGCCTTACAATTTTATTATTATTTAACGAATATACCTCTTTATCGTTCACGTATAAACGAGTCACCCATGTCAGCTAATTCCGCAACTTCTCACGCGATGCCACCTATTGACACAAGCTATAAGCGTATTGTCGCGATTGCATTGCCTGTACTGCTAGCCAATTTGGCCATGCCATTGCAGAGCGTTATTGATACGGCCATTGTTGGCAATATGAATGACACAGCGAAACTTGCTGGCATGGGTTTGGCCATACAGCTGCTGTCGCTATTGCTTGTTAGCTTTAACTTTTTGCAATATGCATCATCTGGACTTGCTGCACAGGCATTGGGACAACTGGCGAATAATACTAGCAATGCATCAGCTCTATCAGTGCCCACGCCTTTGCTGTCTATCTTACAGCGCGCGTTACTATTGGCGTTTGTTATCGGAGCAATATTGCTACTGGCAAAGCCCTGGCTGATTGATTTTGGCTTACAAGCACTATCAGCCAATCCTGAGAGTGGACGCGCAGCGAAAACCTACTTAGACGTACGCTTTTGGGGCGTGATCGCAGAGCTGATGAATTTTGCATTTATTGGTTGGTTTGCAGGACAAGGTAAGACCCGTTATATGCTTTATCAACAGGGCTTTATTGCCGTACTTAATATCGTACTGACCTTGTTTTTTGTATTTGCAATGCAGATGGGATTAGCTGGTGTCGCACTGGGAACGACTATTGCATTTTGGTTTGGAATACTGATGGCACTGTGGTTGAGCCGCCAACATCTAAAAATATCGTGGTCTGTATTATTCAAAGCGGATCGACAGTATTTTACGAAAGAAAAGATGCTTAGGCTATTTTCTTTAAACAAAGATATCTTTGTACGCACTCTTATCTTAACGCTAAGCTTTGCTTGGATTACTCGACTGTCTGCGCAAAGCGGAGATGTCATACTGGCTGCTAACGCTATTTTATTGCAAGTATTAAGCATATCTGCCTTCGCTTTAGATGGCGTCGCTGTTTCTGCTGAAACGTTAAGTGGACAAGCTGCAGGGCGACGTGATTGGCCACGTTTTCGTATTATCATAAAGCGTACAGGCGTGGTTAGTTATGGTCTTGCTATCATGTTGAGCGCCATTTGGTGGCTTTCGATGCCTACGTATTTAGGATTTATGACCAATATTGAGTCGGTGTTTGCCCTCGCCTATGACTACCATTTATATGCCGTATTATTGCCTCTTGTCGGTGTTGGTGCCTATTGGCTGGATGGGATATTTTTCGGTTTGACGGCTGGTAGCGTGATCCGTAATGCGGCGCTGATACTGGCTGCTATTTTCTTTCCGTTGAGTTGGCTGCTCTATCAACAATGGGATATGACAGGTATTTGGCTTAGCGTGTGGTGTCTATTATTATTGAGACTAGTCATTCTAGGTGGGTTTTTGTACCGTGCCAATCAGACTGACAGCTATGAAAAACTACAACCTGAAGCTTAGTTAATTTTATACTATGTTTGCTCTATCAATTTTCGATAGAACGTTTTTATTAAGCTCGTTTTGCACTTTTTAATTTTGCAGCAATACCGTTTGAATCAATAATTTTTATATCAATAGATTTATAAAAATATCATAAGAAAAATTTAGGATGTCATGTGAATACTCATTCAAATGAATTAAGCCATCAACATGCAAACCGCTATCAATGGGCTGAGGGCTTTAAGAAAAGCTTGCCAGTTGCTATGGGATATCTGCCTGCCGGTATTGCCTTTGGTGTACTCGCACAGGTAGCAGGTATCCCGATATGGGCAACGATTATGCTCAGTATCGTTCTCTATGCTGGTGCAGCTCAGTATGCTTGTTTACCAATGCTGAGCGCGGGCCTACCGATTGGCAATATCGCCACCAATATTGCGGCGATTAATCTACGTCATGTATTCTATGGTATGCCGTTATTACAGTATTTACCAAAAAATAAGCTGGCCAAGACGTATTGTTTGTTTGCGTTGACCGACGAGACTTTTTCGATCATGACAAGCTTACCAAATGAGTCACGACGAGCGCTGATACTTCCTATCAGCCTATTTAACCAAAGCTGGTGGGTACTGGCGAGTACGGTTGGCGTAATGATTGGTAGTACGCTCAGTGATTTGGTGCCAAATTTAGATTTTGCGTTGGTTTGCCTGTTTGCAATTCTGGCTTATGAGCAATTTCAAAGTATCAAACGCTACTTCCCGATTGGTATTGCCATGCTTGGCTTAATCATTGCTTCGCTATTTACCAGTGACTGGTTGCTACTAGTAGCCATCACTATCTGTATGTTTATGATTTTGGTACGTGGGTTTTGGATAGAGCGTCAAAAGACGGGAGACTCTTATGACCAGTAGTTATCTTATTTTTGCTACGCTTGCCATGGCAGCTGTGACCTTTATCACTCGTGCGCTACCCGCACTGATACCTAGAAAGCTACTCGATACACCTTGGCTACACCGATTAAATGAGAGTTTGCCATTATCAGTGATGGTACTGTTAATTTTAACTAGCCTCTCTTATCAAGACCTATCGACGACTGTTGCTTTAAGCGATACCGAGTTGCATCTATTAATGGCACAAGTCGGCGCACTTATTTTGGTATTGTTTATCTATCATATCAGCCGTCAGCTTTTGGTCAGTATGGTTGTCGGTATAGCAGCAATCAATGGTCTATTTTGGTTATTTAGCAGTTTTCTAGGCTAAAACTGTTTCGACCATTTATATAAACGTCAGTACCATTGGCTATATTTTAAACATAAAAAAGCTAGATTCATTCAGAATCTAGCTTTTTGTTATCTGAAAACAATGGCTTTAACTTAGCTTAAAGCTCTTCTACGCCCATCATATCAACTGGGGTATCAGCCACTATTTGTACGCCTTTTTTACCAGTCTTGGCAGTATCGTTACGCTGCTCTTGCAGGTGATCAAGATACGCTTCATTGATCTGACCAGTGATGTAACAGCCGTTAAATACCGCACAATCAAAACCTTCCACTCGGCTATGTTTGGTATCTTTTACTGCATCGATCAAATCATCCAAATCTTGGAAAATCAAACGATCAGCGCCGATGATATCACGTACTTCTTCAACGCTATTGCCTGAGGCAATAAGCTCGCTACGTACGGGCATATCAATGCCGTATACGTTTGGAAATTTCACTGGTGGCGCAGCGCTGGCAAAAAACACCTTGTTAGCACCAGCATCTCGTGCCATTTGAATGATTTCATGACAGGTCGTACCACGAACGATAGAATCATCAACCAACAGTACATTTTTGCCTTTGAACTCTAGTGGCACAGCGCTCAGCTTTTGGCGAACTGATTTTTTACGCTGCTGCTGACCTGGCATAATAAACGTACGACCGATGTAACGGTTTTTCATGAACCCTTCACGGTACTTAACGTTCATTTTTAACGCCAGCTCCATCGCTGAAGTACGTGACGTATCCGGAATTGGAATGACCACGTCGATATCATGATCCTCACCCCATTCAGCAAGGATTTTATCTGCCAGTTTTTCACCCATGCGTAGGCGTGATTTATAAACTGAGATATTGTCCATAATCGAATCTGGACGAGCAAAGTACACATATTCAAAGATACAAGGCGTGTATTCTTTTTGCTCGACGCATTGATGCGTATGCAGCTTATGGTTTAAATCGATAAAAATCGCTTCGCCTGGTTTTACATCACGAACGATAGTAAAGCCAGAACCTGTCAATGCAACTGATTCAGAAGCAACCATATACTCAGTGCCGCCATTCGGTGCCATACGCTTACCAAAGATAAGTGGACGGATACCGTTTGGATCGCGGAATGCAAGTAAGCCATGACCAGTGATCAAAGCGACAACGCCATAAGCGCCTTCACAGCGTTTATAGACAGCTTTTACTGCTTCAAAGATATCATCAGCAGTTGGGTGTGTTTTGCCTAAATTCTGCATCTCATGTGCTAGTACGTTTAACAGTACTTCAGAATCTGAGTCAGTATTAAGGTGGCGACGATCTTCGATATACAAAGATTTGGCCAAATTCTCAGCATTGGTCAAGTTACCGTTATGCGCAAGGGTAATACCATATGGTGAGTTGACATAAAATGGTTGTGCTTCGGCGCTGCTAGAAGTACCAGCTGTCGGGTAACGAACGTGACCGATACCGAACTTACCAACCAGTTTCATCATATGACGATTCATAAATACGTCACGTACCATGCCATTTTCTTTACGTAGATAGAGTCGCCCATCTTGCAAAGTGACAATACCTGCTGCATCTTGCCCGCGATGCTGTAGCATCGTCAAACCGTCATAAAGAATCTGATTGACTGGTTCGTGAGCTGCAACTCCAATGACTCCACACATAATAGCTATATCCTATTTTGACTCATACATTAGTACGACAATAACGGCAAAATTAACGACAGTATATTGCTAAAATCATTCACTGTCGCACGCCGCTAACCTGATGATATTGTAAGAAACTTAACGAGATTTTTCGATAACCTATGTTTGATTATCAGTGACACGTGCAAAAATTTAGAAGTATAAAAAGAAGTAAAATAATAGACAGTCAGATAAAATAATAGGCAATTAAACAATTACGACTGATTGACCTGATCCCAAGCCATGCCCAATACATCCGATACTAGAGCCTTGCCCATCGGTGCATATGGCATCAGCTCAGGCGCTAGTACGGAGGTTTGCCACTGCGGCATCTGTACTAGCAATGGCGCACTGACGCTGAGTACAACCAAGACCATTAGTACGTTTTTGGCAGCACCCAGTACGCCGCCTGCCATTTTGTCCAAGACGCCCAAACGTAAGGTTTTGAGCACGCCTGAGAATACAAACGCTATCAGATGCATGATTGCCAATATGGCAATCACTACCAATAAAAAGGCCATTGCCATCTGTAACACAGGGTTTTGCACGATACCCGTTAATTGGGGCGACACTACTCCTGCCAGCCTAGTAGCAGCGATAAGGGCGATAAACCAACCTACCAAGCCTATTGCTGTTTTAATCAGTCCTACTTGAAAGCCGCGCCATAAGCCAATCAAGACAACGATAGCAATCACAATATCTAAACCACTCATGCTTTACGCCTTATTACCTTATTTAGTGGATTAACTTTCCATGGCATCGTAATAGCCACCGATTGCCTGAATGCAAGACTGCACTAGCCCAGGACCACGATAAATAAGCCCCGTATAGAGCTGTACCATGTCTGCGCCTGCTTCGATTTTTTTGACGGCTTTGGCACCACTATCGATACCACCCACGCCTATCAAAGCGACTTTACCATCTAACTGATCAGAGAACTGTTGCAAAATCTGAGTACTAATATGACTCACAGGACGACCAGATAAGCCGCCCATTTGGTCGCCATCACGCAAGTCTTCGACACCTACACGGCTTAGTGTTGTATTGGTCGCAATCAAACCATCAATTTCAAAGTCTATTAATTGCTGCGAGATATAGTCAACTTGTAATGGCTCTAAATCTGGAGCAACTTTAAGCACTAATGGGACATAAAAACCATATTCAGTAGCCAGCTGACTATGACGATTTTTAATCGTATCCATTAACTGAGTCAGTGCTTCACCACTTTGCAAATCACGTAAGTTTTTAGTGTTTGGCGAGGAGATGTTGACCGTAATGTATGAGGCATGCGGATACACACGCTCTAAGCAATACACATAATCATCAGCGGCTTGCTCTACTGGCGTATCGGCATTTTTACCAATATTAATACCAATATTGCCTTTATATTTACAGCGTTTGACATTGTCGATCAGATAATCAACGCCTTCATTGTTAAAGCCCATACGATTGATAATCGCATCTGCTTGCTTGATTCTAAATAGTCTTGGCTTGTCATTGCCTACTTGCGGTCTTGGCGTGACGGTTCCTACTTCTATAAAACCAAACCCTAACTCAGCCAGCGCATCAATATAATCGCCGTTTTTGTCCAAGCCTGCGGCCAGACCAACTGGGTTAGAGAACTGCAAACCCATACAGTCTGTTGGTTGCATTGACTGACCATACGCCAAGCCTAAAACACGCGCTTTATGCGCTTTATCCAATAAAGATAGCGTCATCTCATGGGCGTGTTCGGGATCCATATTAAACAAAAAAGGACGAAGTAAGGCATAAGACATAGTGATGGCAGACCCTGCTTGGAAGAAATAGTGAATAAAAAATGCGAATGAAATCGGGCGCAGCGATTATATCAGCTTAACAGAAATAAGAGCAAAGTTTCAGTCGCTAAATTTCTACATTTAAGCAGTAACCAATGCTGATGAGTCTCTGCTAAATAACGATAAGCTGCCGCTTTCTAAGCTAAAGACATAGCACAAAGGTACTATTAAACGTCTACGGTACTGGACGTCCATCAGTTAACGCAATCCAACCACGTATAATGCGATATAAATGCCAGATAAAGGTAAAAGTCATAATGAGCAAACCAAGACCAGCTAATAATATTGAGCCAATAGCGATATTGCCACTATCCGCCAATAAGCTAACGCCAAAGCCGCCTAGTGCGAAGGTAATCAAAATAATGCCAATGACGAACCAAACGATACTGTACCAAAAGGTCTTGATTTGCCAATCGAAATGCGTGGCTAACCATGACCCATTAGCATCATGGCGCTTGGCATAATTCATGACAATCGGCACAATCCACAGTAAACCCGCAGTAAAGTAGCTGATCACATATAAGAAATAAGTGATGTGGTTATAAGTAATTAACGAACGGCGCTTATCGTTGCTCATACTGTCCCGCATTATGTGAGGTTTTCCTTACTGGTAATATTTTTGTTCGATAGTCATATGGTTAACTATTTAATGGAGCCAGATAAATGGCTTTTCAATGATACCAACGATAAAGCATTATTTTGCTGTCGAGGATTGAGTGTCGAGTACTAAGCATACAGTGATATAAGTATCTAAAATTTCTGACATAAGCATCTAAAATATTTATCACAAAATGATGCATTTTAAGAAGTGACCGTTGCTTGTACCTGTATAGATTTATTGGTCAGGTCTTGCTGCATAGATAGCTGTATAAACTGCCAACCTTGCTGTTCAAGCTTACCCAGTGCAGTGCTGACAACCGCTTGACTAGGATGCGTAAAGCTCAGTTGCACTTCATCACCAGTCGCAACCACCTGAGCACCTGCTATACCTGAGTTATTGAGCAGCGCATTGATACGACTAGCAGGCGGCATATCAACCTCTCCAGTAGCGTTGTTACCAGAATTCAATGCACTACTATCAATATTACCTGCTTGAGCACGCAACCAAAAATAATCCGCCACTTGTTCCTGATAGTCACTCTTACTATCGCTCGCTGCTTGATGAACGCTATAGCCACCATAGCCGCCAATAAACAACAGTAGAAATACGGACAATATAGCTAATGCTAGCTGATCACGGGGAGGTAATGCTTGCCAGCGCGTCGTGAGTACATTTTGATAATTATTCATACGCTCTGACAATACATGAGCCTTAGTACTGGTTGCAGAGACCGCTGCATTACGTTTGATACGGCGTTGTAATCGTTTCATGTTTTGACCTTTATTACCAATACCTTGATGAGTTACGACGCTGCCGCATTGTTTGCCATGTCGCTGTTTTCTGCAATATTATTTTCTATCACATTGACAGTGACTTGACCACTAAACTGACCTTGCTCATTACTATTCACTTGCGCAAGTTTGGCATTTAAGCCTTGTGCTACCAGTGTGCTTGTGAATTTATCAAGACTACCGCGATCTGGAGCAATCAAGGTAAAGCTGAGCGCTGATGGCTGCATTACCAGTGACTGTGCATGCAATGAAGACTGTTTAATCAGCGGTGATATGCGTGACAGTGCCGCCATATGCGATGCAGGCGCTTGGCTATCGCTACGCAGTTTTGGTTGCAGCTGTACTTGCAATTTGGTGCGCGTACTCAGTGGCTCATCGGCAAACCAAGACTGATATTGTGCCGCAATTGCAGTCTTGGTTGCTGCGGTTGCTTGATTATACTTATACCACTGTACACCATCGGTTGCCATTTGCAGCACTAACGCTGATAGCGCAACCATCATCGCCACTCGCAAATATGGCGATAATTGTGAGTCAGTAGATTTCATAAAGAAATTAAGCGCGTGACGTTCGGGACTGTCAATTGGCTTAGGTACTGTAGGCAGGGTCGTCAGTAGCAGCTGATGATCAGCGATCAACGCTTTAGTTTGCGCTACTAAATCCATGGACGATGATGAATCTAGTAAGTCAAGCGATGCGTCAATAGCTGCCTCAATAGACGGCAGTACCATTACTTCACTCAAATGCGGGAAACGCTCAAACATTAGCGGTAAATAGCTGACGGCCATGCCCTGACGCAATGATTGGCGCAGCAGCATAGTCTGTGAATCTTGATAGAGAGCCACTTGCTGACCTGCGCCCTCTTCTGGCGGTGGCAACAATAAAAAATCTGGCAGTAACGCTACTATATTCATACCGGCTAGCTGCGCACTTTGCTGCCATGCCTCAATATCGTTTTGTGCCAGTGCATACAATTGCGTCGTATCAGCATGGCTCAATTGGCGGATGTTTAATTGCTCAATAGGTGTTAATGAAGTTTCTTCAAATAAGTACTGCTTGCCGCTATTACCCAGCTGTTTAAGCTGAGTAGCATTGAGCGCCGTGTCTACTTGCAACGCGTGACTTGAGGGGAAGTATAGACAAAGCGTCTTTTGGCTATTGGACTTATAGTTACCATAGATTGTTTGCAGCTGTTGCCAACCATCAACCATTTGCCATTGCTGTACATCTTCGTGCCAGACAGCTAGCGGGCTATGCTTCGCTCGTAACCAAACATGTAACACTAAACGTGTCCTCAATTATTGCTGCAGTTATCAAAATATCGTTAAGGATTGATGCGGTTTTTGAAACAGCTGGATGATTTTATATGATTAATAAAGGGCTGAACTTTGTACCAATACCATTTTAAATCCGTTATATTCAATCAACTATGCTCTAGCAAAGCGTTCCTAAGCAAAATATTAGAATATCTAGTCTAGTACGGCTGGTCAGGAACAAAACGATCAACTTCCGTTGCCATGCCAGTCATCACAAATTCCATATCAAACACTCTGGCTTCTGCTAAAGAGAACGATTCTGGATAGTCGCCTGTCAGCAATCCCGCGATATAAGCGACGATAGACATATGACAAACAACAACCAAACACTCAGCTTCAATATTGGCAATATCTATCAGAGCTTGGCGCGCATCATCCGAGGGCGTGATATTGTCCTGCACAGATGATAGTACTTGCGGCGCTTGTGACTGGAACGCAGATAAAGTCTGCTGCGCTCTCGTATAAGGGCTGACCACAAAACGATCTGGGCTATAGTGAGTGGTCACATACTCTGCCGTTTGCGCTGCTTGCTGCTGACCAAAGTCCGTCAGCTGACGCGCGCTATCTGGACGTGTCTCATCTTCTGCTTGACCATGACGTACTAATATAATTTTCATAACCTTCCTTGGAGCGCTGAGTTCGACTTTCTTAATACTGATTTTTAATGGTGTGTCTTACTTATCAGCATCGCCATCTTTGCTTTTGCTATTGCTACCAGAGGTTTTCATATGAGCCGTAAGCGCAGCATTGCTATGATCATGCGCCATGACAAACTCAACATCGCTACGGAATCCTGCTTCCATTAGATGTAGCGCAACGCCTAGAGCGGCCTTGTCTTCATAAATCACCGCATAGAGCGCATGAGTAATTGGCATATAGATACCCGCCTTGGTCGCCTTTTCATGTACTTGCTGAATGGTATTTACCCCTTCAGCGGTCTGGCCAAGCTTTTTGACCGCGGCATCTATACTCATACCGCGTCCAAGCATATTACCGATACGATAGTTACGACTTAGCTCTGAGCTACAAGTGGCGTATAAGTCGCCTACCCCTGACAAGCCCAAGAAAGTGAGCGGATTGGCACCTTCCTCAACGCCAAAACGACTCATTTCTGCCAAAGCACGAGTAAGAATCATCGCTTTAGTATTCTCACCTACTTCATAAGCTGCCGCCATCCCCATGGCAATTGCGTAGATGTTTTTTAGCGCACCGCCAAGCTCGACGCCGCGTATATCATCACTAGCAAATACTCTAAAGAAGGCACTATGTAATGCTGCTTGCACAGCATGACGTAATGGCTCTGACTCACTTGCGATAACCGTAGCAGACGGCATATTTTTCATGATTTCTATGGCGAGGTTAGGCCCTGACATGACGCCAAAATTCACTTCTGGTAACACTTCTTTGATGATATCACTCATCATCGCAAAGGTGTCTTTTTCCATGCCTTTAGTCAACGATACAATGGACTGACCACTGATAAAAGGTGCGATGTTTTTTAGCGTTTCGCGAAAGGCTAAACCTGGCACAGCGATAAAAATAATGTCTTTATCTTTGACGCTTGCCGCCAAATCATGGCTGTATTTCAATCGATCATCAAGCTTATAGCCCGGTAGATACTTTTTATTGGTCTGTGTTTTGGCCATTGCTTTTACCGTACGCTTATTACGTACCCACAGCGTGGTATCACAGCCATTACGTGCGGCTAAATTTGCCATTGCCGTACCAAAGCTACCACCACCCAAAAACGCCAAACGCAGCTTGGTTGGATTGCTATGAATGTCGGCCATATCCTTTGCCACAGCTGATTCAACAGGACTAGGATTTGACTTTTTACGGCCGAGACCTGACTTGGTTGCTCGCTCAAAAATACCTGCAAGCATACCATTCTGCTTTTCAGACGACTCTTTGTCCGTTTCATTATTAGCACTGGTGTTGTTTTTATTACTATTGTTAGGGCTTGTCATGTTCTTTTATCCGTGTTGACTGACGTATTATCAATAGAATCTATCGTGCTCAGCGACTGGCCTTATTATCTTTGAATTACAACTTTGTGAAATTATAATCTTATAAATAGACAGCACTAAGCTACATTACGACTCGAAGCGAACTAGCGGTTCGATATCAATAGGTTTGCGTTTGGACTCATCCTTGGGACTTGTGCCAGTATAAACAAAAGCTGTCACATAATCATCTGCGCCTACGCCAAAATACGCTTTTACTGCAGGCTCATTACATAACAGCCCAGTGCGCCAAACGGTACTAAATCCTTGGGCCTTTAATGCCAAGATTAGATTTTGTACAGCAGCACCCGCACTGAGCATTTGCTCAAAAGGCGGTACTTTTTTGTGTTCTTGCATTTGAGTTACAGCCGTTATGATTAGCGGCGCTCGCAGCGGCATATTTTTAGTTTTAGTGATGGTTTTTTCAGACAACTCTTCGCCATCTTGTAGCGCTTTTGCTTGGGCAGCTTCGAGCAAGGCACGGCCTAATTCATGGCGCGCCTCACCTTGCGTCACGATGAAGCGCCACGGACGCAACTTTTTATGATCTGGCGCAGTTGCCGCACACTCAATGGCAGATTCAATCTGCGCACGCGTCGGGGCTGGCTCATCTAGATTGCCCATGCTGCGTCTTGAATTGATCCAACCTATCAGCTCATCACTGGTAGATGAGATATCATTCGCTGCTACATTCTTAATAGACAGTTTGTTGTCTTCAGTTTCTTGGCTTTCATTGTCAGTTGTAGTCATTGTTTTATCCTTATTTATTATTATCTATCACTACTTATTATTTATAATATCACTTTCTTATTTTTTAACCGCTATAGAGCAGTTGAGAGCTACACATAGGCAGTCTCAACTCAGCGATAAACTACGCAACATCTTCGACTCGGTGGTCCATGCGTAGATAGTCCTCTGACTGCATCTCAAGCAGACGTGAGCGAGTACGTTCAATCTCAAACGCCAATTTTTCTCCTTGGTACAAGTCTAGAATCGGCTGCTCTGCCCGTACCAATAGTTTTACACGGCGATCATAAAATTCATCGACGAGATAAATGAAACGGCGCGTTGGATCACGCAAGTCGTCATCTAGCGCTGGCACGGAGTCAACTAAAACAGTACTAAATCGTTTGGCAAGCTCAATAAAATCAGCGGCTGATCGCGGCGCCATACAGAGATGACGGAAGTCACAGAATAGGATATCTTCGGTACAAGCGTTGATTTTTACTTCTCGTCCATTGATAGTAATGGGCTCTTTACTGATTTTCTGATTATTCGACAAGCTCGCAAAACGGTTGGCTAACCAATGATAGTTCGCCTTAGTAAGTGGCGCTTCGTATAGCTCAGCTTGTTGCAATACGCGCAGACGATAATCAATTCCCGAGTCGATATTCATTACCGTCGTATGACGCTCAACTTCCGCAATGGCAGGCATAAAACGGTCACGATGTAAGCCATCTTTATACAATCCAGCTGGCTCAATGTTTGAGGTAGCAACCAAAGTTATACCGCGATTGAACAGCATAGTGAACAAATCGCCTAATATCATGGCATCAGAGACATTAGAAACAAAAAACTCATCAAAACAGATGATAACCGCTTCTTTATAAATAATATCAGCGACTTTTTCGAGTGGATCGCTCTCACCTTGTAGTTTGTTAAGCTCTCTATGGACACGCTGCATAAAATGATGGAAATGCAGACGCATCTTGCGCTCGATGGTCAACGAGTCATAAAACATATCCATCATCCACGTTTTACCGCGGCCAACACCGCCCCACATATAAAGACCCGTTGGTGCGGCAGGTTTGGATTTTAAAAAGCCAAAAAAACCTTTTTTTTGCGGTGCACTATTGATGAGCTGATGGTATATCTCATCAAGATAGCTCATGGCCTGAAATTGCTGCTCATCCCGAGTAAACTCATCTGTACTGACGGCTTTCTCGTAACGTTGCAATGGAGATAAACTCATAATACGACTCATCGTTGGATTAAATAAATATCAAAATAATAAGATAATTTAGCATAACGCTGGTGCTAGCAAGCAAGCCATGCTAAACCATATCAAAACGAAAACTATGAAGCTGAGCTAGGTAACAAATAAATTAGCTATTCTGCCCAAAGCTATGCTTGTCTAATAAACCTTTGAGCTCTGATAAGCGACCATGGAAGAAATGACCCGCGCCATCGACCACGCTGACTTCAATGCCTAATCGGTCTGCAAATTCCTGCATATTATCAGGTTCAATCACCTCATCCGCATTACCATAAATCTCAAAAGTTCTATCCGCAGGCAGACTAATATCAGTACTGTCATTTTTTTCGACTGATGGTGCGATAAGGGCAATTTTCGTCACTTCAAAGTCACCCAGCCCCCATATATGTGCGGCCTCAAGCACTTGTTCAGCCACGCGTGCTGTGACATAGCCACCAAAAGAAAAACCACCTAGCCATAGCTTTCGAGCATTGGTTTGTTCAGCAATCCATTGTAGCACGGTCATTGCATCGACCACTTCACCTTCCGCGTAATCATGCTCGCCTGTCGATTGACCAACGCCGCGAAAGTTAAAGCGCACCACATGCATACCGTTGTCACGGGCAAAGCGATACATAGTGGTGACCACTTTGTTATTCATCGTACCATCAAACAACGGATTAGGATGGCACAGCAGCGCCACCGTGTCTGTATTTGGATCATTAGGATTGTCATTTTGCCACAGTGCGTCAACCTCGAGCACGCCAGCAGGAGCAGGAATTAATTGCATAGTATTACTTATTAATAAAAAATGAATGGCTCAATTATCCTAGATACAATTTATATTTCAAGTGATTTGCTGTGTACGGATGCGACTTGTTTTATTTTTGGTCAATAACGGTTGTCTGTAGTTTTGCAATATTGCTGTTCTTGAGGTTGCAAATTGATTTATATTCAGTGCAAGGTTCATCGGCAATATACCCGTAATACAGCACACAATAACTGTCTAGACAGGTAATATCTAGATAAGCTACATTCATAAAGCTTTGCCTATAGCTAAGACGTTCTGTTTATATAAATCAGGAATTATTTATGAATACTTGTAATAAAACTGCCAGTTTGACGGCAACGTTAGTGGCTGCACTTGCTTTGAGCGCCTGTCAAAGTACACCTTCTTCACCCGTGATTCAGCGTGCCAATTCTATCTATGAGACAACAGGTATCGCTGACACCAAAGTCAAGGCACAACAAAATGCGATCGATAGTGCTCAAAAAACCTGTCGAAGCAAGCAAGTGATTATCGTTGATGATAATGTAAAATATAATGGCATCTTAAACGAGCGTACTGGCCGTATGGTTGGTCAAGTAGGTGCTGTTGTTGGCTCGATATTTGGCACGGGTACACCAGATTTGTCACGCAGCGATGATTACGAATACACCATTAACTTCCGTTGCCAATAAATATCGTCAATACCATATAAATCAGATACAGTGTCAGGCTCACTCAGTCTATTATTTGTAGCACTTTCACTTGCCTTCCTTGTATCTGAATTATCTCGAACCGACTATATCTAGCTAAAAATATCTATCTACTTTTCTCTACACGACAATCTCTTTTAGACGCAAACAGGTTTACGATCTAATCGCTAACATTAAGTGACATACAATCGCCCTCTGATTAAACAGCCAACAAACTGCGATATAGATAATATATCAATCAAAGCTTGTTGGCTTCGCTTTTTGTACTCTCCTTTTTAAGTTAAACTATCCTCTATCGTATTCAGCACATCCTCGTCAGTCTTTATATTTTCATTATCTTTGGTCTAATATTATGCGTAAACCCAATCTTTCAAATATTAAACAAGCCAAAGTATTAGCACCTGCCAAAGATTTGGCCACTCTAGAGGCGGAACTCGCTGAGCAGGAAGACCATCTAGAGGATACGGTTCTACGCCTAAGTGATTATTTATCAGCGGTTGAGATGGTCATCAAACAAACTTTTGATCACCGTGTCTGGGTAAAAGCTGAAATTCGTAATCTGTCGAGTAAAGGTGGTCATTACTACTTTGAACTGGCAGAAAAAGATGACGATGGCAAAGTGGTCGCTAGCTGCCGTGGCAATCTATGGCGTTTTAAAGCTGCGCGTGTATTAGCTAAGTTTGAACGCGCGACTGGTATGCCGCTTGAGCGTGATTTGACCGTACTCCTTAAAGTATCGGCAGGGTTCCATGCCCAGTACGGCTTTTCAATCACGATTGAAGATATCGACCCCAGTTATACACTAGGCGACTTGGCACGGCAATATGCAGAAATGGTTGACCGCTTAACAGGCGAAGGGCTCTTACATCTCAATCAGCAGTTACCTGCTCCTTTTGATATTGAGCATGTGCTGGTCATCGCCCCTGAAAAGGCGGCTGGTTTAGGCGATTTTCAAGCAGATGCCAATCGCTTAGCTAGTACAGGTGCGTGTCACTTCCACTATCATAATGCGACTTTTCAAGGCAATCATGCGCCCGCTGAAATCCGTCAAGCCATCGTTAGCGCCCAGCAGCAGTTTTATGAAATTTATCAGCGTCTACCAGACTTGTTGGTTATTATTCGCGGCGGCGGTGCGGTTGGCGACTTAGCTTATCTCAATGATTATGAGCTGGCAGCTTTGGTTGCTGAGCAGCCTATTCCTGTCTGGGTGGGCATCGGTCATGAGCGTGACAAGGTCATCTTAGATGAAGTGGCACATACTAGCTTTGATACACCCTCAAAGGTGATTGCTGCTATCCATAGCCACTTGGCCCAGCTCGTCACTCAGACGCTACAATATCAAGCTCAAATCAAGCAAGCGGCACAGCGTCAATTGAATACTGCCGAGCAACAAACCGCACGCCAATTAAGCCAAATACAGTCGCAAACGATTGGCCAACTAACCGCTCTACGAAAAGACAGTGATTATGCATGGCGCAGTATTCAGCAAAGTGCCCAGCGTCAAGTAAAGCAAGCTATCAGACTGACAGCTGAGCGATACACACAAACGCAAACCTTGGCGCATCAACAGCTCGCAAAAGCCGCTACCAATAGCAAAAGTCATCAAGAGTCAATCATGCAAAACGCACAGCAGCAAATTGTGCAAGCACAGCGTGATAGCGAACATCTACGTGATATTGTGCTATTACATCGACCGTCTCGCGTACTCAAGCAGGGCTACACCATGCTCACGGATGCTAAAAACAAGCAAATACTCACTAGTAGTACCCAACTCTATCCTGAGCAAACCGTCAATATCATTTTAAAAGATGGCAACGCAAAAGCGCAGATTATCGATGTCACTATGGATAAAGAAGCAACGGAAACCTCAGGCGCTCTAACTTAACCACATAATAATATCTACAGATTACTCATCTACTTATCTTTAAAAATTAGGAAATTTTATGACTACCCCTACTCGTCGACGCAAAAAAGCCGCCCCAAAAACCTTTAAGGCGGCTTATGATATTTTAAAAACCAATGCGGCTGAACTACAGCAACAAGATGAGCCTGATATTGATAATCTAATGACAACGGTTGAAGAGTCTATTGCCGCTTATCGCGTTTGCGAGACTCGTATCAATGCTGTACAGCAAGCATTGGATGCCGCCTTTGCCGAAGAAAAATCTACTAGCAGTGTTGATAGTTAAATAAAAATCAGCCACTAGATAGCAGCTGATTGGTCAAACCAAGCGCATCAATCTTATTTGGCACATTTGGCAATGCAACAGTTTGATATTCGGTTTATTCTGGTTCGTCAACTTCAAAGACTTGGCGCAGGTAGGCAAGATACGTGTCGTTATTAATCATGGTCTTGCCTGGGCTATCAGACAGCTTGGCGACTGGCTGACCATTGCACTCTACCAACTTAAGCACGATATTAATCGGCGTAATGCCCATATCATTGGTCAGATTGGTGCCGATGCCGAAACTGGTTCTAATGCGACCTTTAAAGTATTGATGCAGCTCCCACGCCTTCTCTAAATCTAACCCATCGCTAAAAGTCAAAATCTTTGTCTTTGGGTCTATCTTTAGCTTCTCATAATGGGCAATCGCCTTATCGCCCCAGATGTAAGGGTCGCCGCTATCATGACGCAGACCGTCGAATAGTTTAGCAAAATACAAATCGAAATCACGTAAGAACGCATCCATGCCGACTACGTCTGTCAATGCAATACCTAAGTCGCCACGATACTCATGCACCCACGCTTCAAGCGCGGCCTTTTGTGAATCTCGCAGACGCACATCTAATGCTTGAAACGCCTGCATAAACTCGTGCGCCATGGTGCCTATTGGCGTCATTCCTAATTGCTTGGCCAAATATACGTTTGATGTACCACCAACTATCTTTGGCTCGGCTTTATGTAGTGTCTCTACGACATGTGCTTGCCAGCGTCGACTAAAGCGTCTACGCGTGCCAAAATCAGCGACGATAAATGGCGGTGTATACTGACCGTACTGGGTTTGCTTTTCGGCATATTGATGTAATAGCGCTACTTTTGCATCGAGGCGACGTTGTCCTTCTTCAATCACGCTGTCATTAGATAGCGCATTAAAATACAGCTCATTGACAATAGCCAGTACAAATACTTCAAAGAACATCGCTTGAATCATCGGCCCTTCGATATCGATAAACAGGCGACCTTTATCGTCTGTACTTACCGTAATAAAACGACGCTTTAGCTTAAACAATTCTAGATAGTCAACGAAATCTGAGCGAATAAAGCGTAAGCTACGCAAGTACTCGAGCTCATCTGGCAAAAATCGCAATTCGCATAAGCTGTCTAGTTGCTGCTCTAGATCTTTTTGGATATCAGCCAACGGATAGGCTGCATCTTTGTTATTACGGCAGCGAAAGCGATAAACACCATGGGTTTGCGGGAACTGATGCAGCATGGCTTGTAACATCGTAAATTTGTACAAATCATTATCAAGCAATGAAGTAATAATAGGTGCATAAGAAACGGTCATGCTATGGCCTTAAAAGTGCAAAATAAGAAACAAACGTCATTTGATAGACAAAGCGACATCATATGTGGACGATAAACAATACACGCTCATTCATTATGAGCCATCGATAAGCCGTTCAGTATAACGAAATTTGGTATTTATTTCAGAGTTCACTTTTGATTGCAGAAAAATGACGTCGAAATGCCAGCAAAATAATTACGATTATTTAAACCATTTATAAAAATAACGTATAAGTCTATCCAGACAACCTATTCATGGATAGTTAACACGGCTTACGCTTTTGCACTCATAAACTGCTCCACATAATCATCAGCAGGATTATGCCGCAACTCGCTTGGCGTCCCCGTTTGTATGAGTCGACCGCCATTTAGCATACTGATACGCTGACCTACTTTGACAGCTTCATCGATGTCATGGGTAATAAATACAATGGTCTTGTTCAATCGATCTTGTAATTCGAGTAGTTGGTCTTGCAACTGAGCGCGAATGAGCGGATCAAGTGCAGAGAACGCTTCATCCATTAGCAAAATTGGATTGTCAGTGGCCAAAGCACGCGCCAGACCCACACGCTGCTGCATGCCTCCCGACAGCTCGTCAGGATAGCTATGCTCCAGACTAGGTAGCCCAACCTCATTTAGCCAATACCGTGCAATTTCGTGGCGATCTTTGGTACTCATTTTTCGCACGCGTAGACCATAAGCGACGTTTTGCATAACTGTCATGTGTGGCACGAGGCCAAAGTGCTGAAAGACCATACTGACGGTCTGCTGACGATAATGCTGCAACTGCTTATCGTTGAGCGCTAAAATGTTAATAGCCGTAGCAGAACTTTCTTCTACTACCGTATTTACATTATCTGTCGCTGATTGCCTATCAGCCATCTTGTGGGTCGCATGGTCTCTATTCAGAGCAGTATCTACCCATATCTCACCACTGGTTGGATCTATCAAGCGGTTAATATGGCGTATCAGCGTTGACTTGCCAGAGCCTGATAGACCCATGATGCAATGCAACTCGCCTGCCTTAATATCTAGATTGATATCATACAGACCAACTGAATAGCCCGTTTGCTCTTTTACTTTGATGCTATCCATACCCTCAGCCAGCAATGCCAATGCAGACTGTGCTTGCGTGCTACTGGCATTATAAATCTTACTGATATTTTTTAGTTGAATATGATTCATCGGTGCTCTCACTATTCACGTGGTTTTTATTATCAGGGCTTCGGTCGATTACCATGGTTTCAGTCATATGCCACCATTACACAACCTTCTACCCAATCGGACGTCTGCCTGCTTCGATGTTTTTTTGACGGGTACGCTTACCTTGACCAAATGCTTGCGTAATACGATCAATGATAATGGCAACGATAACGATGGCCGTACCTGCTTGTAGGCCCTGACCGATATTGAGCGTTTGGATAGACTGCAACACATCTTCACCAAGACCAGGAGCACCAATCATTGAGGCCAATACCACCATGGCAAGTGACATCATTACGGCCTGATTGATACCTGCCATAATACTGGGCAACGCTTGTGGCAATTTAATCCAAAGAAGTAGCTGTAAATGCGTACTACCAAAGGATCGTCCTGCTTCGACCATTTCATGATTGACTTGTGTAATCCCTAACGTCGTCAGACGAATCAAGGGTGGCAGCGCATAAATCACAGTCGCGAATAACGCAGGCACTTTACCAATACCAAACAACATCAGCACTGGTATGAGATATACAAAACTCGGCATGGTCTGCATGATATCTAACACTGGCGTCACAGTCTTGCGTAGCAGTTTGCTACCTGACATAGCGATACCAATAGGAATACCAATCACCACCGTGACCAGTACCGATACGATAAGCAGCGCTAGAGTGTCAATTAATGCGCCCCATAAGCCAAAAGCACCAATCAAAAACAACCCTGCACCACATGCCAGCGCGAACCAAATCTTGCGGACACCAAACCAGCCAAGCACAGTCACAAATGCAATAATAAGCCAAGGCGGGACAACCGTTAATAATCGTTCAATAGGTAATAGCAGGTAAGTAAGCGCCATTGTGCTAATAGTACGAAATACATCACCATAGTTTTGGACCACATTTGCTAAGGCATTATTGAGTGGGGTCTCAAGCGACCATGAAGGAAAGCTTGAGGCGAGCGCTGACGCATTGATATTAGATGCAGTTGTAGAGACAGCACCCGTTGAGCTAAGGCCTAACTTGGTAGCGAGGTTGGTAGCGGCCTCATCGGATAACCATGCTTGCCAAACCTCTGGGTTGTCACGCAAAAACACCATGGCTTGCTCATCGCCAGTGCGTTTACTTTCGCTCATCTCCAAGATAGCACCGTTGAGCTCATCAGAGGTAAATTGCATCTTTTCAAAGACAGCTGCTAGTTCGGGATTGGATTCGACAAACGGGGTAGAAACGGCAATACCTAACGGCGATACTGGGAATCCTGACACGCAATACATCTTACCATCAGCGAGCAGCAGATTTTGCCAACAAGCATCCTCATAAGCTGGGAACTCTAATGGCGCAAGGTCATATTTTGCCATTAGCCCAGTGGGTTGCCAGTAGTAAAACAACAGTGGCTTATGCTGTTCAAAAGCGGAGGCAATTTCGGCATCAAGAGCAGCACCTGTACCAGGGTGTGCGTTGTTGAAAAGGCTGTCTAGACCGGTGGTTTTTAGCAAACGTGTGTTAAAAATCTCACACGTCCAACCAGAGGGACAGTTCATAAAACGTGATCTACCAGGATCTTCAGGGTCTTTAAATAGCTCCGTATATTTAGGCAGATCTTGATAGCTGCGAAGTCCTGGATTCTCTTCCAAGACGTATCGCGGGACATACCAGCCTTGAGTTGCACCACCTTTTAGCGTATCGCCGATGATGGCCACTTTATTTTGCTCAATGGCTTTTTCCATGATTGGCGAACGGCCAACCCACTGCTCCCCGATGACCTGAATGTCATTCTGTGAGAGCGCTGTATCAAGTGCAGGCCCTGCTCCTGGTACTTCTTCTACTGTGCAGCCGTATCCGTCTTCTACGATATATTTGAGTACGCCGGAGGTAAATTGCCCACTCTCCCAGGTTAGCGCCCCAAATTTAATCGGCGAGTTGCAGGCTGCAGACGCCGATACAGGCAATAGTATCGCGCTCATCCACAGTAAGCTTAATGCAATCCATTGGCGCATACTCTTTCCTATTATTATGTTGTATCGGCATGAAATCACTATCAAAACAATAGAACTAAAAAACAGCTGAAAGGTCTATATCAAGTTTACCAATGCTGGCTCTAGACCATTCAGCTACTATCTACTGTTGTTTAGACTTACTACAAAGTGTAGCGATTTATAGAAGTGATGACAAACGCTTATTTGTCGATTAACGCATTAGATAAATTTACGATAATTTTGATAAAGCTCTTATGAAAAGTCGCTCTTAATTTTAGAAATCTATATTTGTAAATTGGTATTTTAGATAAAAAAATAGCACCTATCTGGATAGGTGCTATTGGTTATGGTATCGATTAAAAAGGTCACTATTAATTTCTATAGCTACTATAAAATGTCTAACTCAAGAATTGTTATTTCAAAAACAGCGCCATCGCCTTTTTAAACAGTCCACCATAAGGCGGCAATAATAAATTCAAGCCATTGAGCTTAGTTTGGACAAAAATCGGCTTCATATGGCTGAGACGTTCAAAGCCAGCCTTACCATGGTACGCACCAGTACCAGAGTCACCCACGCCACCAAACGGCAAGTCGTGCTGAGCCACATGTATCAAAACTTCGTTGATACATAAGCCACCCGAGACCGTATTGTTACGCACGTTTTCGATACTGCTGTAATTGTCACTAAACACATATAGTGCCAATGGCCGTGGACGCGAGTTCACAAAGTAAATGGCATCATCAAGCGTCTCATAATGCATCAGCGGCAAAATCGGGGCAAAAATCTCATTTTGCATGAGGTCGCTGTCAGGCTCAGGCTCGCTGACGATGACTGGCGGCATTAAACGGGTCTCTATATTAGATTCAACGGCAGTTAACGCATGTAACTCGCCGCCTGTTAGCGCATCTAGATAGCCTTTTACCCGTTTGAACTGCTCACCATTAATAATGCGAGAATAATCTGGGTTTTCTTCGATATCAGGATAATGCTTGGTCATCCACTCTTTTGCGAGTTGGATAAACTGGTCATGGTATTGACGATGAATCAAGACATAATCTGGAGCAATACACGTCTGCCCAGCATTTAGTGTCTTACCCATCATCACTCGATTGACAACAGACTCTAGATTGGCATCATCTAGTACGATTACAGGTGATTTACCACCAAGCTCAAGCGTCACTGGTGTTAAATTGGGCGCAGCGGCAGCCATTACCTTTTTGCCCACCGCAGTCGATCCGGTATATAGCAGATGGTCAAATGGTAGCTCACTAAAGGCGGCGGCAATCTCAACTTCACCGAGCACCACACAAATCATATCTGGCGAAAAATAACGAGCAATGGCGTCAGCAAACGTCTTTGCAAATTGCGGCGCAGCTTCACTCATCTTGACCATGATGCGGTTGCCCGCGGTGAGTGCATCAATCATCGGGCCAATTGCTAAAAATAATGGATAGTTCCAAGGTACCATGATACCGACCACACCCAATGGCTGAGGCTGAATTTCATTATGGGCTGGCATATATAGCGCTGAAATAGGCGCACGATGGGCTTTCATCCATTTTTTGCCGTGTTTCTTGGCGTGGCTGATACCGGTAAAGCTAGGAAACAACTCAGCGAACTGAGTCTCTGACTGGCTACGATAGCCAAAGTCTGCACTAATCGCCTTTGCAAAACTCTCTTGGTTGTCACTAAGCATCACTTCTAGATTGTCTAGCTGCATCGTACGAGTGCCCCAATCATTGATTGGCTGGGTACGGCTTAACATTTGCAAGCGCGAAAATTGCGCTTTCATCTCATCGATAGTCGTCGCCGTACTTAGGGCTTCAGGCACACGCTGCAGCGCAAAACCGGTCTCGGTCACTGCCTGCTCATGGGCGCTTTGGTTGCTATCTGTCATTTGTCTTCCTTGTCATAATCATAGTAATAGTCATAAGGTTTGTAGTCACTATACTATATTGGGTTAGAGGCTCTATCTTTCTAGTCAGGTGCACTCTTTGATAACCTACTCTGACTATAAATTTCATCAGATTCCATTCATCACACTTTAATGTAGCGCATCGACTGAGCAATGAACAGCATCTTTGGTTGACTACTGCGTCTGTACTAGCAGTACCTTTATAAGCGACTTACCACTGTTCTATACCTATTATTTCATCATCAATTGCTAGCTGTTTTCTATTAGCATTTACGCCATTTACAGACATTGCGCCAGTATATATCTTTGGGCGATAGTCGCCAAAACTGCTACACTACCGATGAGCATTATTTATTTTAAACTTGATAATAATAAGACAGATACTCTCATGCAAAATGACACACAACCCCTTAATGACACGCTTGTCAGCAAATCTCTCTCAGCCGCCGATTATGTCCCTACTCTCGATGCGATGCTGGCACGCACCCTCGAACGTATCGATCTAAAAAAACAACAAGGGCTGCGTACGCCTGATGAATTGTGGATTGTCGATCATAACGACGTCTACACGCTGGGACAGGCAGGCAAAGAAGAGCATATATTACAGCGTACTGACACGCCTATCATCAAGACCGATCGCGGTGGTCAGGTGACATGGCACGGTCATGGGCAGCTGGTTATCTATTGGTTGTTTGACTTAGACAGTCTCAAATGGAGTGTACGCAATCTCGTTTCCCATGCTGAGCAAGCGATAGAAGACGTCATCAATGACTGTTTGAGTAGCTCACCATCTAATAGTGATAATATCAGTGCTCATGCACGCCGCGATGCCCCAGGTGTCTACTTATATGCAGATACTGCTGCAACAGATGACAGCACCTCTACAGATGACAACTCTCTTGATAATAAGATTATGCTGGGCAAAATGGCCTCGCTAGGCTTTAAGATTAAGCATGGCTTTAGCTACCATGGTATTGCGATTAATTTAAATTGTGACCTATCTTCATTTAACGCCATCAATCCTTGTGGCTATGCTGGCATGCAAATGTTGCGATTGTCTGACTTTGTAGCCATGCAGACAGATTCAGAGCAAACTGAGCCAGATGCGCAGACTGAACAGCAAATGAGCGATTCATTCAGCTATGAGACAGTCACTCAAAAACTTATTGATAACATCGCCAAGCGCCATGCTGGTCTGATTGAGTTACGAGCTATCGCACCTAAGTAAATTTTGAACCTATTTTTGCATAATCTTTTTTTGCATAATATCTTGCACGCTTAGACTTAAGCATTAAGAGAAAATTCAGTACAAACTTGCTATAATCGCATGCAGTACAAATTGGACGCAGCAATTATCCTTGCTGTATCCCTAGCTCAACCCCTTATTCAAACATCTAAAACAAAAGCAAATTGGAGCATTTTATGGCAGATTTTAACAAAATTTTGGACGCAGGCGACGTAGACGGCGGCATCATCAATGTAGTAGTAGAGATCCCAGCTGGTAGCAGCCATAAAATTGAGTGGAATCGCGAATTAGCAGTATTTGAGCTTGACCGTATTGACCCACAGATTTTTGCCAAACCTTGTAACTATGGCTTCATCCCACAAACACTTGACGAAGACGGTGATGAGCTTGACGTATTGCTATTGACTGAACAGCCACTACCGACTGGTATTTTCTTAAAAGCAAAAGTTATCGGCGTGATGAAGTTTGTTGATGATGGCGAAGTAGATGATAAAATCGTTGTTGTCCCTGCTGATGACCGTGACACAGGCAATGCTTACAACAGCTTAGAAGACCTACCAAAACAGTTGATCAACCAATTAGAGTTCCATTTCAGTCATTACAAAGACCTGAAAAAAGCTGGTACGACGGTTGTTGAATCTTGGGGTGATGTCGCCGAAGCGAAAGAAGTTATCAAAGAGTCTATCCAACGCTGGAAAGATCTATAATTATCAAATATTGGCAAAAATGCCAATAACGATAAATAAGAAAATACCGCAGTCACCATGGTGGCCGCGGTATTTTTTTGCTTGAATCTTGCTTGTCTAACATGGTTATAATGAGCATATAACTCATTCGCACTTATACGCCCTAATAAGGACAGTCATGTTTAACCCCGACCCTAGCGCAAAACCGGTCAATACCAAGTTGCCAAGAGACGTCATTATGATGGTCGAAAAAAACAACCTAGTAATGGCTATTAAAACTTTGGCAGCAGACGAAAACATCAGTATGGATGAAGCCAAAAGTAGAATTGATGCTTATGAGACCCAGCTGAAAGTAAAGCAACAACAGAAGCTCAACACCATCGCTAGTAAACAAGGCATTCCAAATCAAGCCATCAGCTTTGATAGAGAGCAAGAGGAAGACGAGCCTGGACCATTGGTAAAAAACCGTGTTAAAACCACCAAACAGAGTCAAGGGTTTAAGGGGCTGCAAGATGGTGTCGATAGTCAGTTGAATGACTTAGGCTACAAGAAACCTCTACTACCTTATTGGCTAAAACGATTGCTCGTGATTGCTGTCTTGATGATAGGAATATTTTGGATATTATGGCGAGTATTTGGTTAAGTGATTTAGCTAAATAAAGGACTGAATCAACATACCTTCTATAAAACTGCATACCGACTAGCTACAATTTAAGAATGTAGCTAGTCGGTATGCTAATTGAAAACCTACCCTTGAATCCTTTCAAGCGTCCATTAATCTCAAGTCACTTAGAACAATCCTTTATATAAAAAGTAACAGCCTACGACGGTCAACAGTACTGCAAAGCATTTTTTCAGCAACTGCGGCGATAATGCGTGAGCGACTTTTGCGCCTAGCTTGGCGGTAAAAAAGCTCATCATGCTAATGCCCAAAAAAGCATAGATGTGAACAAAGCCAATCGTATTGGGCACGTCGACTTGAGCTTGCATACCAAAGAACATAAACCCTAGCGCACCTGCAATGGCGATAGGCAATCCACATGCGGCTGAGGTTCCAACGGCTTTTTGCATAACCACACCGTAACGCGTGAGGTAAGGTACGGTTAAGCTACCACCGCCAATGCCAAAAATAGCAGAAGCAATACCGATACCCGCCCCTGCTGCTAATTGCTTAGGCTTTGAAGGCAAAGCTATATGAACATTACCAGCATCGCTATCTGCTTTCTTTTTGCCACCCATAAACATTTTATAAGCGACCCAAAGCAAAAACACACCAACAATCAACTGAAGATACAACCCAGATATCTGTCCTGCTATCCCTGCCCCTAAAAAACAGCCTATTACTAAACCTGGCGTCAGATTTTTAAAGACAGGCCACATGACTGCGCCTTTCTTATTGTGCGCCATGAGCGAGCTTATGGATGTAACGATGATAGTCGCTAGTGAAGTACCCAAGGCCAAGTGCATAATACTGTCAGGACTGTAACCCATTTGCGTAAAGACAATAAATAGCAGTGGTACGATAATAGTGCCACCGCCTACTCCAAATAGCCCTGCAGCAAATCCTGCTAGCGCCCCTATTATTAAAAAAGTTATTAATTCCACAGGATAGTTACTTCTTATTTAGATTTAATGAGATGATAATTATAGTTAAACGACTGCTCAATATTGAACGAGCAATAGCCCATAGGCTTAGGTGTTGGATTGTAGATATCGGATTAAATAAGCTCCACTTGCCCCACTCTAGAATAGGCACGATTAAAATAAACCAACCCTTCATCAGTTCCGCCTTGTGGCTCAGCCTGATTGATAGCGACAACGCGGCACATAAAGACGCTATGCGTGCCGACTTCTTGAATTTGTTCAATCTCACAATCAAAGCTGACCAAGGCATCCTCCAATACAGGAGCGCCTGTTTGTAATTGTGTCCAAGAACCATATGCAAACCGTTCTTCTGAACACAGCTTAGAGGCAAAAGCATTGGACAGCTGCTCATGTTGCGCGCCTAATACATTGACAGTTAGAATCTTATTTTCGAGAAAGTAGCCATGTGACCGAGACGTTTGATTCATACAGACAAGCAAGGTCGGCGGTGTGTCTGTGACACTACATACTGCCGACGCTGTAAACCCATGTATGCCCGTCGCGCCTGCTGTAGTCACCACATTGACCGCAGTCGTTAGCAAAGACATGGCATCTCTAAAGTCGGTCGCGTCAATCCTATCTTTAATCATTGCTTCAATCCCGAGAAACGTTAAAAAATAACGTTAAAAAATTGTGCTTCAATTTTAGTTTTGCAAGGGAAATTCTCTAAATAGAATTTCCTAAACGGCTAAACTCTAAGCAGTCAGTTCTTGACGAACGATTTGAGCACCAGCGCTTAATGCCGCGAGCTTACCACGTGCGACTTGGCGAGATAAAGGTGCCATGCCGCAGTTAGTGGCAGGATACAGCTTATCGGCATCGACAAATTGTAGCGCTTTGCGTAGCGTATCTGCCACTTCTTCTGCTGTCTCGATAGTGTTGGTTGCCACATCAATGGCACCGACCATCACTTTTTTACCGCGAATCAGCTCAATCAGATCCATAGGTACACGTGAGTTTTGACACTCCAGTGAAATGATATCGATTTTCGACTGTTGCAATTTAGGGAACGCTTTTTCGTATTCGCGCCACTCTGAGCCTAGTGTCTTTTTCCAATCGGTATTGGCTTTGATGCCATAGCCGTAGCAAATATGGACAGCTGTCTCACATTTTAGGCCTTCAATGGCACGCTCTAAAGTTGCAATACCCCAGTCGTTCACATCATCAAAGAACACGTTAAATGCAGGCTCATCAAACTGGATAATATCGACGCCAGCCGCTTCTAATTCTTTTGCCTCTTGGTTCAGGATTTTAGCAAATTCCCAAGCCAATTTTTCACGGCTTTTATAATGACCGTCATATAACGTATCAATCATCGTCATCGGCCCTGGCAACGCCCATTTGATTGGCTGATCAGTTTGCTGGCGTAAAAACTTGGCATCATCAACAAACACGGACTTCGGACGGCTCACCGCAGCAACGACTGATGGCACGCTCGCATCATAGCGATTACGAATTTTGACCGTCTCACGCTTCTCAAAGTCAACACCATCAAGGTGCTCGATGAACGTAGTCACAAAATGCTGACGGGTCTGCTCGCCATCACTCACAATATCAATCCCTGCATGCTGTTGTTCTTGCAATGATACACGTAGCGCATCTCGCTTGGCTTCAAGCAACTGCTCGCCCTCTAAAGCCCAAGGTGACCAAATTTTCTCGGGTTCTGCTAGCCAAGACGGTTTTGGTAAGCTGCCAGCGGTAGACGTCGGTAATAGTAGTTTCATACGATTTATCTTCTAGTTAATTTATTTTTTATTATGTTGATGAGTAATGCTCAGTTAAGCGGCTTGCTTCCTAGCCGTTTCTTTTTCAGCAGCTTCTTTTTCAGCAGTATCGCCTGTTACATCATAGCTTGCAGCCCATTCCTCAAGGATTGTTTGATACGGCTTAATAAAATGCGTCTCAGTAAATCTGCCTTGGGTTACTGCCATCTGACTACGTTCAGCGCGGTCATAGACTACTTGCGTCAATGAATAGTCTTGGTAATTCAGGCTAGGTTGATACACTTGTCCAGCGCTTGAGTTGGCGTTGTAAATCTCAGGACGGTAAATCTTCTGAAAGGTCTCCATAGTACTGATTGCACTAATCAGCTCAAGATCGGTGTAATCACTGAGCAAGTCCCCTGCAAAATAAAAGGCTAATGGCGCGGCGCTACCTTCAGGCTTAAAATAACGTACCGTTAAGCCCATTTTATAAAAATAGTCGTCGGTCAACGAGTATTCATCTTGCTTGTACTCAATGCCCAATACAGGATGCTGATTGACAGTACGGTAGTAAGTCTTGCTGGTTGACACGCTCAGGCAAATCACTGGTTTTTTGTGAAAATGAGCGTTGTAAGCCTCTGAATTCAATAAATATTGAAACAGCTTGCCGTGCAACTCACCAAAATTATCTGGCGTTATGGATGCTAGGTTTTTGTCGCGATGCTCTGGTAACACAATACTAAAATCATAATCACGCACGTAAGAGGAGAAACTGTTGCCAACCATACCGTCGATACGCTTGTTTTCTTTGTGATCCACAATCGTTGTTTTTAGCGTTTCGATAATAGGAAACGTCTGACCATTGCCTTTAATATCTAGATCGACAGAGATGATATCAACTTCAACAGAATAACGATCTGCTGTCAGATTATCCCAATGCGCCAATGCATTAAAGCGGTTATTGATCATGGTTAACGTTTTGCGTAAGTTCTCTTGGCGGTGCTCGCCGCGTGCCAAATTTGCAAAGTTAGTCGTCAAACGCGTGCTATCTGCAGGCTGATAGTTTTCGTCAAAACGAATGTGCTTAATTGAACAATTGAATTCTTTACTCATGGTGATCCGCTACCTTATTTATCTGAGATAAAACCAAATCTGTGTATGAGGTGAATCATACCGAAATCTAAACATGAATAAAAACGATACAATTTAAACATAAGATGAATTTTATTCATCTTCCTGAAAATTAGAGATATAAAGGAAATTTAACAGCGGAAGTTTTAAAGGTTTATTTAACGTATAACTAAGTCTTTCACATATAAACGGAGAAGAAGGCTTTTATACTGCTTAAGAGTATTTGAGGCATAAAAAAAGGATACCGTAGTATCCTTCTTATTCAAATTCGAGCCTGATAACAAATCGTTTCTAGTGGTGCTCACCAGGAAGAATTTTGGCAAAGGCACGCTGAGCAAGGTTAGGCTTGCTATCCGTCGTTTGCGCAGCGGTCGAACTTGGGAAAATTCGATAACCAATGGACTGAACGCCAACGTTAAAGGCTGGTACTAGTGAATAAGTCGCCGAGGCAAATTTGCCCATATTACTAGCAATGCTATTTGGCTTATGAACGATGGCTTTTGCGACCATCATCGCTGCTTCATCAGGCATCAGTGCTGGCATATAACGATATAGCTTGGTTGGCGCAATCATTGGGGTACGCACAAGTGGCATAAAAATATTAGTCACTTTGATATTATCGCCTTTGACTTCAGCAGCCAAACAGCGACTAAATGCATCTAAGGCCGCCTTTGACGCGACATACGCTGAAAAGCGAGGGCTATTAGCCAATACCCCAATTGAGGATATATTCACGATTTGACCGGTTTGGCGACCAATCATCGTTGGCAAGAAACCAAGAATGATTTTGACCGCGCCAAAATAATTAATCTCCATGGTACGTTCAAAGTCATGAAAGCGGTTGACCGACTCATGCACTGAACGGCGAATCGAACGTCCTGCATTGTTGACTAGTACATCAACATGTTTAAAGTCAGCCAAAATCTTTTCACTGGTTTTTTCAATCTCATCCATATTAGTAAGATCACATGGATAGTAACTGGCCGTGCCACCAAGTGTTTCGATGTTTTCCTTGACCATTTTTAGCTTATCTTCAGTACGGGCCAGCAAAATAACATGCGCACCACATTCACTGAGCAAAAAAGCCGTGCGCTCACCGATACCACTTGAAGCGCCTGTGATGATAATATTCTTGCCTTTGACGGCTTTGGTAATTGCTTTTTTCGAGAGATTGGCCATAAAAAGTCCTTTTCGTTTATTCTATAGTTATTGGTATTCGGTTATAGCATAGCAAAAAAATGTCGTATGGAGTGAACAAAACCATAGTGGGCGTTAGCTAACGGGACTTTTACAAATTTCGTCGTCGACATAGATATTTATAGATACATTTTTAGCTTATTGTTAATTACTAAATGCTAAGTACTAAGTGTTAAGTGTTAAGCTTTTTTTCTGATTAATTATGAGGAGTATCTACTTTGATAGACACACTAACTCACTATATCGACTTAATTGCCAAAATGATCGAAGTCATTGGCGTCCTCATTATGTTTTTTGGGCTATTTCTTGCCTTGTATAAAGCTTTTCGAGCGTCGAGGCACTTCAACAATGATACCTACGTCGAGATCAGACAGACCGTAGGCAAATCTATATTGTTGGGGTTAGAAGTACTGATTGCCGCTGATATCGTGGCTACTGTCGTCACCGAGCCATCGCTACGCAGCGTACTGGTGCTAGGTTTCATCGTACTGATTCGAACCTTTTTAAGCTTATCGCTACAAGTTGAACTAGAAGGTCGATTCCCTTGGCAAAATAGAAAACCTGTGCCTGACAAACAGTCTGATACTGACAATCATACTGTGCCAATTGATAAAGCATAGCTGTTGGACAAAAATGCCATCAAGAAACGATGCATAGAAATAACTAGCACTGATTTATAAAACAATATTTAAGCGATTACTACTCGTGCGCCTGCAAAAAAGTCTCGACCACTTTAAATTGCCCAACCGTACTTTCTTCACCATACATCGCCTGTCTAAAGGCGTTAGAATTTGGAATACCTGTCGTATACCATGCAATATGTTTGCGAGCGATACGGCAGCCTGAGTACTCCCCATAGAAATCATAGAGCTCTTGCAAATGGGCCAGTACGATCTCTTTTATCTCACTAACGCTCGGTGCCTCTAGGCGCTCGCCAGTACGCAAAAAGTGCTCAATATCGCGAAATATCCACGGCTGCCCTTGTGCAGCACGCCCAATCATCACCGCATCACAGCCTGTCATCTCATAGACGTGTTGGGCTTTTTGTGCGCTGTCGATATCGCCATTGGCAATGACAGGAATACTGATACTTTCTTTGACTTCGTGTATTAGCTCATAGCGTGCATTGCCTGTATACATGTCTTCACGCGTACGTCCATGAATAGCAATTGCTGCAATGCCTGCCTGCTCAGCACGCTTAGCGACTCGTAAGATATTTTCACGACCATTCTCAAACCCTAGACGTGTTTTTAGCGTGACAGGTGCATCCACGGCATTGACCGTTGCATCTAGCAAACGCGCGACCAAATCCTCATCTTGCAACAATGCAGAGCCTGCCAGCTTACGACAGACCTTTTTGGCCGGACAGCCCATATTAATATCGATAATCTGTGCGCCATTATCAATTTGATAACGAGCCGCTTCAGCCAGTTTGTCCGGCTCAGCACCTGCTATCTGTGCCGAGATAGGCGCAATCTCATTGTCAAAATTGGCACGGTACAAGGATTTTTTGCGTGCATAAAGGGCCGTATCAGCGATGATCATTTCACTGACCGCATGACCTGCGCCAAATGATTTGCACAATCGGCGGAAAGGATTGTCCGTTACGCCTGCCATCGGTGCGACCATCAAACGGTTTTCAATCGTCAGGCCACCGATATTTAATGACTGCAACAATGGATGGTCAGACAAAGTCGAGGAAGAAGGTAAAACGGAAGAATCAATAGACATAAAAAACGGCTTGATTTGTAAGGAAAACAAGCCGTTATTCTAAGGATTCCTGCGTTTATTGCAAGCTATTCACGTGAATAACTTGCATAAGCATTACTCGTTTTTAATACATCCCATGCATTATTTATCAAGCACACTGCCCTGCTCTAGCGTGATGTCATCATCATGCTCTTGCATGCGCCACGGTAGACTATCAGGCGATACATTAAGGAAATGCAAATACTTCTCAAACTGATCGATGATGTCATTAATCACTGATTCAGATTTGTAGCCGTATAAGTCATAGGTCTGACCACCACGGCGTAGATACACTTCAGCGCGATGATAGTGCTCTTGTGGCAAGGTATCTGCGCTGTCTTCAGTATAATAGTCAGGCGCATCATGCTCAGATAAGCGCACCTCATACCAAAACTCGACATCGTCACCACGTTGCAACTCAAGCACCGCACGGTTATTCACCGCGTCATAGTTGACCTCAGTCGTCCAGCCAGTTTCTGCAAATTTAGACGACACCTCCATCATCGAAGGCATAACCACTTCTTTGATATAGCTAAGAACCTTTTCACGCGTTGGCTTGTCGGTCATATAATCAATACGCTCGCGCCATGCAGACGGTTTGAGTAAATGCGGCGGCAGTCTGTTGTCATTACCAAGGCTTTGATTACGATGTCCTTCGATACGCAGCGCACGCCACATACCAAACATTGAAATAAGAATAATAACCGCAAATGGTAACGCACTAACGATAGCTGCTGTTTGTAGGGCTTCTAAACCACCTGCAAGTAGCAATACTGCTGCGACAGCACCTTCAGTCACTACCCAAAAGCTACGCTGCCACCATGGTGTATCACTGCGACCACCTGCCGCTAGCGAGTCGATTACCAATGAGCCAGAATCCGATGACGTCACAAAAAAGGTAATAATCAATAAAATGGTCAACGACGACACAAATTCAGTAAACGGTAGATTCTCTAACAGTTTAAATAAAGCAATCGCTTGGTTGTTTTGTACTTCACTGATTAATGAGGTATAACCATCGACCATAATCATGTGTAGCGCGGTATCACCAAACACCGAAAACCAGAAGAACGTAAAGAAAGTCGGTACTAGCATCACACCCAAAACGAACTCACGAATAGTACGACCACGGCTAATCTTGGCGATAAACAGACCTACAAAAGGTGCCCATGCAATCGTCCATGCAAAAATAAATAAAGTCCAGCTGCCGATCCAATTGCTATTCTCGTATGCCTGCAAGCTAAAGGTACGTTCAACGATGTTACCTAAATAACTACCCGTATTTTCCATAAAGGCATTCAAGATAAAAATGGTCGGACCGACAACAAATACGAACAGCATCAACGCAGTTGCCAATAACATATTTAAAATAGATAAGCGTTTTACACCCTTATCCATACCTGCCAACACCGATACCAATGCCGCGGCGGTCACTAAGGCAATGGCAATCACCTGTACGGTCGTATTCACTGGAATGATATCTGGCAGTAAATAATTTAGTCCCGCATTGATTTGCGACACCGACAAGCCAAGACTGGTCGCAATACCAAACATCGTACCTAATATCGCAAACACATCAACCGTATGACCGATAGGGCCATGAATCCTGTCACCAATAATCGGGTACAACGTCGAGCGTATCGATAGTGGTAGACCATGACGAAACGCAAAATACGCTAGTGATAAACCAACGACACCATAAATTGCCCAAATATGAAAACCCCAATGAAAATACGCAATTTGCATCGCCTCTTTTGCCGCGGCGATAGTCTGCGGATCCGACATTGGCGGACTAGAAAAGTGCATCACTGGTTCCGCTACCCCATAAAACAGTAGCGCAATCCCGTAACCTGCCGAAAACAGCATGGCAAACCATTCAAGGAATCCGTACTCTGCCTCAGCATGATCAGGGCCCAGCTTGATACTGCCATAAGACGAAAACGCCAGTACAATAATAAACATCAAAAACAGTGCCACTGCCAGCATATAAAACCAGCCGAATGTCTCAGTCGTAAAACTAAGCACATCACTAAACAGAGCACCCGCTGCTTCAGGATTAATAGCCGTACCAATGACCAATAGCAGCATAATAATTGCTGCAGGTACAAAGACTGGTAATAAAATAGTCGAACGAGGTAATTTACTCATGAAAAATAATATCCTCAAAAGTTGACGATGCCTTTTTATAGAAAAGTTTTAATTAAGGCAAAGATTAGAAAATGTGTGTGAATGGTTATAATAATTATCACACTCTTTTCCAAAACCCTAGACAAGCGTTCAACTCGTAACATGACTTTAACGAATGTTACATGACTATTACCAAGAAAATAAAAAAGGCAGCTTGCTAGCTGCCTTTTGATTGTATATATATTTTTTAGTGATTTATAATCTTTGAATACTCGCTAATTCGTAAATACCAATATTTATTGTACCTAAACAGAAGCACTCTGTTTTCTAACTATGCATCAATCACTGCCGCCAACTTCTGCGCAATAGCTGCCAAATCACTATTATCTGCTTGGGTCACTGCATGACGACCCAATTCATGGATACTTGATGGAATGAGATGCACATGATAATGAAAGACCGTTTGACCTGCTTGTGAGCCATTCAACTGCATTTGGATAACGCCTTCACGCTCAAATACTTGGCGCTGAGCTTGCATGACTTTCTTAGACGTCATTAGCACCGCAGCAGCATATTCAGGCTCAAGATCCGCCAAATCAACGGCTTTCTGTTTTGGTATGACCAATACATGGCCTTCTGCTTGTGGCATGATATCCATAAAGGCCAGCGTTTTATCATCTTCATATACTTTGTGATATGGAATATCACCATCTAACATTTTGGCAAAAATATTATTGTCGTCATAAGCAGTCTTTTGATTTACTTCAGTCATTATTTTTTCCTTTAAGAGTTTTATTATTAGTTAATTAATAGCTCAATAGCTCAATAGCTATCCAAAATAGATAAAAGCATCTGTCATATAGTGGACGAAATATAACTTTAGTACAAGTCAGCAATGTGAGTTCAAAGCGAACGAACCTCTAATAACTGAACTTTTTTACACACTTAAAAAAATTATTTTTCCAAAAAACAAACCAGCCATAAAAAAATCGGATACTAAAAGCGATAAATATATATAAACCGTTGATATATAAATTACCAAACCATGCTTCTTGATCTATCAAACCTAACGTAAACCAAGTAGTTTTAGTTACAAAACCCAATGTACCAATCGCCATAAAAAATCCAAAAATAAGCGACCATGCACAACTACGTAAAAAAGACATAGCACTATGAATATTTCTAGGATCGATTTGCTGCATACCCAGCCATCTTAATGGCTTCCACAATACAATCGACAATGCCGCTAAGATAGGAACAAACATGACCACTCGAATAAAGTGGTAAAACATTGCCGCATCACCAAATGGAGAAGCCAAAAACGCCCACTCATCACCAAAAAGCTCCTGTAATACCGTGTCACTATGACCGCCATTGAACCATAAATTAAAAATCTGTCTGTCTTCACTAATTGGAGGCATCGATAGATTATTATGTACCCAGCCAATGCACATATTGACCCAGTCAGGCTGCCATACTAGGCTCAGATCTCTTATCCAGCAGCGGGTATACAATATATCGAAGAGTACGAATGCAAATAAAAATGCCAGTGATAGCGTTTCTAATCGGTTAGGTGGCAACTTGCCATTGCTAGTAATCTGCTTATGCACCTGCTCTCTTTGTTCAATATCTTCTATGCTGTCTAGCGTTTCATACACTTTGGCAGTGGCTTGAAACAGTTGACCATGACGCCCTTTTATCAAAAAATACCAAAATTTGGGGATGCTTAATGCGACACATAGGATTAAAAACCATACCGTATTAAATGCTAAATTCTGCATATCGTTGAATACTGGTATACGTATACCAATAGAAAACAAACCAACGAAAAACCAAAATAGGCATATGAGTAAATAAAAGAACAGATACTCTTCATAGAGACGATTTGATGTTATCCATTCTTGGATAGATTCGTTATCGGAGAACTTTTTCATTAATTCCTTTGCTTACATTTCCATCTAAATTATCGACTATATTTTAGATTATTTTAATAGACAAAATACGATTAATTTATAATAAGTCATTCAACTAAAGATATTATTTTATACGTATAAACTACCATCTCATCCCACTAATTTATTGGCGAGTCATACCTTTTAAATGTTATATTAGCCCTCTATTTTAACAACGCTATGTTTATGGATTTGCCTACTTTGCCAACCAATAGATCAGATAGCCTAGATAACGGCGACCCGTCTTCAACACTCAATGACAATGCCCAAATGTCTGGATCAAATGTCTCTGTGCCTGATAGTACTGGCTTAGAGCAACTTAGTACTGAGCCTGACAATAGTACTCAAACCATCGATCCAAGCGCTATCATATTAGCGGAAGCACTAACTGATAAAGCCATCAGCTGGCAGATGCACAATTGTAAAATTATAAAGAAGACTGTCACGCAAGATTTGCCACTGCCTTTTTTGTATCACTATGACAGTTTAGATGATGCGATCAAACAGACGCACCCGCTTACTCCTGAGCTACTGCTTCAATTCAATACACCCATGTCGGCTCATCAAGCTGCCAAATTAATTGGCATTGACGAGGAGCTGCTGACCAGTCCTTGGCATGTAAAAATTATTGGCTCGTTGGTCGTATTTAGTGAGGCATTGCAGTTGGCTGTACGGCTACACTGGACCAATACGGGTAAAGAGACGCAGCAGGTATATACCAAGGATGCTGCCGACGCTATTATTGCCGCTTTTAAAGACTGGCAGTTTTTTGGTCGTGTAGACGTCCTTTATAAAAACAATAAGCAGACATTAATTAGCGTTGACGAGCAAAACCCTAACACTCAAGCACTACCTGCCGAGTCACTGTTGACGATTGAAGCTAGTAGTGATTATCAACAGCTACTGGCTGCTCATGCGCTTGCAGCTATTGTGAAATTAGAAGCAGACAAAGCCGATCTTCCTTGGTTTGACAAAGCCATATTAGAACGTATCGAATAAATATTTTGAATAACTGTTTTTTTGCTCATCGCTTGTGATTATTAATTCGTTATTATTAATTCACTGTTATTAGCATATTGTTTTTAGTTATTCATATCTAATGGTATGGTAACGAATTAGTATTATTCACTAGTACTCACTCTCTATAAAAAGCACACTATCCCTATTAAAACTAAGGGTGCACATTTTAACAACCCCGCCTATTTGTAAGGAATATCACATGGATTATCGCTCAAAAACCTCTACCGGCGGTCGTAATATGGCAGGCGCGCGCGCATTATGGCGTGCAACCGGCATGACTGACGGCGACTTTGGCAAGCCAATCATTGCGATTGCTAACTCTTTTACCCAGTTTGTACCCGGCCATGTGCATCTAAAAGACCTTGGACAACTGGTCGCCCGTGAGATTGAGCAAGCAGGCGGCGTTGCAAAAGAGTTCAATACCATTGCGGTCGATGATGGTATTGCGATGGGCCATAGCGGTATGTTGTACTCGCTACCAAGCCGTGATTTGATCGCTGATTCTGTCGAATATATGGTCAATGCCCATTGTGCAGATGCGCTAGTTTGTATTTCTAACTGTGACAAAATCACTCCGGGTATGTTGATGGCCGCCATGCGCCTTAACATACCAGTGGTTTTTATCTCAGGTGGCCCAATGGAAGCGGGTAAAATCTTAGCCAGTACCGTTGGTAAGAGCCACAATACCGATAGTAGTGACAGCAGTGCTGTTCGCAAACTTGACCTTGTCGATGCGATGATGGACGCTGCTGATGATAGCATCAGTGATGAAGACGTCGCTGCTATCGAAGCCTCAGCCTGCCCTACTTGTGGCTCATGCTCTGGTATGTTTACAGCCAACTCGATGAACTGCTTGACCGAAGCTTTAGGCTTAGCCTTACCAGGTAATGGCTCACTACTAGCTACTCATTCATTGCGTCGCGAGCTATTTTTAGAAGCGGGTCGTACCATTGTGTCGCTTGCTAAGCGTCGTTATGAGCAAGATGATGACTCTGTGCTGCCACGCTCTATCGCTACCAAGGCTGCTTTTGAAAATGCCATGAGCTTAGACATCGCTATGGGTGGTTCAACCAATACTATCTTGCATCTACTTGCTGCGGCCAATGAAGCAGAGATCGATTTTAAGATGGCTGATATTGACCGTTTAAGTCGCGGTGTACCTTGTCTGGCAAAAGTAGCCCCTGCCTCACAGAAATACCATATGGAAGATGTGCATCGTGCTGGCGGTGTCTTTGCATTACTCGCTGAGCTTGATCGCGCTGAGTTATTAAAGACTGACGTGCCGACTATTCATAGCGCAACGATGAAAGAAGCAATCGACAAATGGGACATCATGAACCCTGATAATCATGAAGCTCGCGCACGCTTCCTTGCAGCACCTGGTGGCGTACGTACTACAGAGGCGTTTTCACAATCAAAAGAGTGGTCAAACCTCGACGTCAACCGTGAGTCAGGCTGTATCCGTAGTGCCAAACATGCCTACTCTACAGATGGCGGCTTAGCCGTACTATATGGCAATATCGCTGAGCGCGGCTGTGTGGTCAAAACCGCAGGCGTCGACGAAAGCATCTTGACCTTTACTGGTCGCGCGCGTCTATTTGAATCACAAGATGATGCGGTTGCTGCGGTATTGGCTGATCAAATCGTTGCAGGCGATGTCGTCATCATTCGCTACGAAGGCCCTAAAGGCGGCCCTGGTATGCAAGAGATGCTATACCCAACGACTTATCTGAAGTCAAAAGGATTGGGTAAAGAATGCGCCCTACTGACTGATGGTCGCTTCTCTGGTGGTACATCAGGCCTATCAATTGGTCATGCTAGCCCAGAAGCTGCTGAAGGTGGGGCGATTGGTTTGGTCGAAGAAGGCGATAGCATTCATATCGATATCCCCAATCGTACCATCAACATGCAAGTGAGCGATGCAGACTTAGCCGCTCGCCGAGAAGCTATGGAAGCGCGTGGTCGTGATGCATGGAAACCTGTCAACCGTGACCGTCATGTCTCGCCAGCATTACGTGCTTATGCGGCTATGACTACCAGTGCTGATACTGGTGCCGTACGTGATGTGAGTCAAGTCGAACGCTAGTCTATAAGCTATTCATGATACAAACATACTGATAAAAATATATTAAGCCTGCGCAATGCAGGCTTTTTTTTCACCAAAAAACAACGTAGCTGTCGTTTTGATAACTATTTTTTGCGGTAATTATTTTATTTTGACGTCATGATAAAGAGTATCAATGACTGACTATCAACCATTGCTGTGAATTGTCATCAATATCTAAAATTACCCTCTTAAAATCGACCCTTAAAACATAACGACGTGCGTAAACCTCATGATTGAAAAATATAACTTATTCTTATTAATCTGCGGGATTGCCTTTTTACTCGGGGCATTGTTTCCTGTTATTTTTAAGCGCACCTCTATCTCATTACCGATGCTCCAAGTCAGCTTCGGTCTGATGATGGGCTACTGGTGGACGTCTTTGTCCTTTTTAGACCCACTTGATAACGGGTTACTCATCGAAAAACTGACTGAGATTGTTGTATTGGTCTCATTGGTTGGTGCTGGCATTAAAATCGATACAGAGTTGTCTTGGCGATTGTGGCGACCAACTGTAAGACTGCTACTTATTACCATGCCTATTGGTATTTTTGCGATGGCAGTCTTGGGGTATTACGCGTTTGGTTTAAGCCTTGGTGCAGCTATTTTATTAGGTGCAGTGTTAGCACCTACTGATCCCGTGTTAGCTTCGAGCATTCAGGTGGGTCCTCCCAATACAGGAAGAGAAGACACACCGCGCTTTACCTTAACGTCAGAGGCCGGGTTGAACGATGGTCTGGCTTTTCCGTTTGTGTATCTAGCGATTAAGATTGCAGAAGCGTTCAGTGAAGGCAAAGCCTTTACTTACGAGATGCTATGGTCGTGGTTTACTCATGACGTCTTGTGGAAGATTGGCGCAGGTGTAGTGGTAGGTGTATTGGTTGGTAAATTATTGGCCAAAATCGTGTTTTCTAAACATACTCGCGAGACTACCATCTCGCAAGGCTATGTGGTTATTGCGTTGACACTACTAGCCTATGGTCTTGCCGAGTATGTACATAGTTATGGCTTTATCGCTGTATTCGTGGCCGCATTTGCGTTTCGTCGCTCGGAGTGTGAGCATACTTATCACCAAAAACTGCATGATTTCGCTGAGCAATCAGAAGGCTTACTAATGTCATTAGTGCTGGTTATCTTCGGCATGTTCCTCGGTCAAGGGTTACAGGCAGGCGTCGAGTTGACATGGCGCGTCTATATCGTCAGCTTTACCTTCTTACTACTCATACGTCCAATCGGTGGATTTATTGCCTTATCAGGATTGAACCTACCCCATACCGAGAAATACGCGATATCGGCTTTGGGTATTCGCGGTATTGGTACTCTATATTATCTGTCCTATGCGCTCAATCAAGGATTCTTCGCGGATGAAGATGCGCTTAAATTGTGGATTGTCTGTTCGATTGTTATTTTGACTTCTATTTTTATCCATGGTCTCAGCGCATCAAGACTGCTTAAAATGAAACCAAACAAGCAGCATTAAAATTAATGCTGCTTATATTTGAAACGGAATCAATTCGCGATTAAAAATAGCATTATTAAAACATCTCTTCTACCCAGCTCAAGACGGCTTCTGTCAGTGCAAACTGACGAACGTCATTGAGCATAGTGGTATCAAAATTATGAATAAAAGCAAATGACAGTTGGCGCTCAGGTTCGCACCAAGCAACCGATCCGTTATACCCCATATGCCCAAATCCTGATAATGCAGGACTCATTCTCTTATCCGTATCATCGTTGTTAGCATACAAACTAAATAATCTATGGTAGCCCAATCGCCATTTCATAGCTGCTGGCATAACCGCATCTAAACCCTCAACCTGCGGAGTAGATAACTGCTCAAAAGTAGCACTATCAATCAGCGTCTTTCCTTGCCATATACCGCCATTAGCGAGCATTGCGTAAATCGTTGCCAGTGCTTTAGCGGAAGCGACACCATTTGCCGCTGGAATGACCGCCTGTAATGTTTGACGGTTATGATAATCAAGGGCATGTTTGCCAGCAGGTATCAGCGCTGCCTTATAGTTTTTTAGATTAAGCTGAGTGGTATTGAAATATAAGCTATTAATACGTGCAGTATTTAATACATGTTGTACGTTATCAATATCAGAGCTATCTAGGCTGTCATATAGGCTACTTTGCGTCTCAGCTGCACGTTTGTCATTTAGCATTTTCTGTTGCCAGTAATGATAACTAGGTAAGCTTGCATAAGTACGTAAAGTTTCTTGAGAGTCTACTTTTAAGGTTGGTTTTTGACGTCTCGATTTTAATTGAGCACTCGTATCCTCTGATTCTTCAAAATCTTTGGCCAATTTTGCCACCTGATCTACTTTACTATCTGGCACACCAAAATAGCAGCTGTCGGCAATACCCAGAGGCTCCGTTAGATACTGGCGCAGTGCTTCGGCTAGCGACAAATGAGTAACCGCCTCTACTAAGCCGCCCAATACCCAGCCATAGACCAATGCACTATAAGCGCTGTCATATTTGGTCGCATCTTCGGGTGAGGTAATGGGCATCGCTGCAATGTGGCGCAGCATCGTATCCCAATTGAGTACTGTCTCACTATCGACATCGATACTTTGAATCGAAAACAAATCGGCTTGATGTGACATGACTTGTCGCAACGTAATTTGGTCTTTGCCGTTTGCAGCAAACTCTGGCCAATAATGGGCAATAGGTTTGTCATATTCAAGCAGCTGCTGTGAAACCAGCACATGAACCAACGTTGCCAATACCCCTTTACCGGTAGAAAAATTAATCGCTAACGTATCGGGCTGCCACGGCATATCAGGACGCGCCATACCTGTACTAGCTTGTGCTATACAATGACCTGCCTGATACACGGCCACAGCCCCGCCAGCAGGTGCATCATCAAGCTGTAAGTCTGTCAGTAATTGCTGTAATTTTTTTTGAAAGTCAGCGTTTATGGGTGTATTAGAATTTTCTGTATTATGATCCATTATTATTACCTTACTCCAGTGATATGAATTATTCTATTTTTAAAATGATAGCTATATGTAAGCTATAGTCAAAGAGGGCTAAAACGAATACAAGGTAGCCGATTACAGATTGCACAAGTAGTTCTTTGACTATATAAAATATTTGAACCAGTATAAATGAATTGTGAGCCAATAAAAAAGGCCACCTATTGGTCGCCTTTTTTATTATTTATTTCGATGATACTTTTAGAGTTTACTCACGTCTAAGACAGCACTAATATTCAATGCCACAAATCTAGTTAACGCGGCACTAGCAAACGGTTATGAACTTCTTGTTCAAGCTTGGTCAAACCATGACTGCGACCACGTTCCATAGCCGTATCCATCTTACGTCCACGCAACCATCCTGCCCGCAGCGCTATTGCAGCTCCTACTCTATTACCCGACCCACAGTGCATAGCGATTTTTTTGCCATGGTGCTGGCGCAATACATTATCAAATGCCAATATCTTAAGCTGCTTTAGCTCTTTAGCACCGTTGATAGGCAGCTGTTCGTAGTGCATACCTGCTTGCTCAACTGCTGATGCCTCATCAAAGCTTAACTCGTCATCAGGCTGCAAGTTGATGACCAGCTCGACGCCCGCTTTCGCTAAAGCCGCAACTTTTTCGTCATCTAATGCACCGCACACGATAGTGTTTGCATCTGGACGAAAATAAGGCTCAAAGATATCGGCCAAATCAACGCCATTATCGGCACTAACATGAATGTTAGCGCCGCTATCATTAGCGGCAACCGTATTAGTCGCTATCGAGCTATCTGTTTGATCTACGTCTATCGCGTTTTCTTCTGAAGGCAGGTTTTGTGAAGTCATAATAATAAATATGTACGTTAAATATGGCTGTTAAAATAGAAGCTTTATGATACTTACTCTACTTGCTGTCGCTCTTTAGGGTTACAACACCCGCCAAATGCGGTTTATTGTTTTTAGAGCTATACAATCCAAACTCACAAGTATCATCTACGTTTTTGAGCTGGGCTACTGGCTCAGCAATCAGCTCTACTTCAGCTGGCAGAAAGATAGGCAGCTTAAATGAAACGTCAGTTGTGTAAGCATCAGGCAAGTCACCCATTAGAGCAAGACACTTAGCCTTTGACCACATACCATGTGCAATCGCTTTAGGAAAACCAAACGCGCGTGCTGATAGTGGATGCAAATGAATCAAGTTAAAGTCACCTGAGACAAAAGCATAACGACGACCGATATCTTCTGGTACTTCAAAAATGCTATGAACACCTTCTTCGTTTACTTCAGGCTTGACCATGACCGGACGCGGCGCGCTCTTCTTATCTTTACTGCTAGGTTTCTTGCTACGTGATAAATAAGTCGACGTACCTTCCCAGATAACTTCATCTTCTGATTTTACGATAGTGACAAAGTCAAACTGCTGACCTTGGGCATGATCGCGTAGGTTATCAAAAGTGACCGACATTGCTACCGTTTCACGCTCTCCAATCGGGCGATACTGGGTGACGCTATTATCAACGTGAACAAGACCTAACATGGCAAATGGGAATGGCTCTTTGACCATCATGTTCATCTGCAGCGTCTGTGACAATACCGAGAAGTAAGTCGCTGGCACTTTACCATCATCAGCAAAACCGCAAATTTTGCGATAGTCATCTAGGTTTTCTTGATCGATATGCAAGTCATCTACATAGTAAGTAGATTGTGGCAACTGGTCTCTACTGACCTTGCCACCATTACCGATAGGCAATAAGCTTTTAACAATGTTGGCATAAGTGGTGTGCGCTTTTGGCAACGCATCATAATGTTTGTCTGACATAAGTACATCCTAAGTGTGGCTTGAACAAGTTCTTTAACGTATATAAAGACAATCTGCAATCATTGACTAAAGCCTACTATTAAATCATCTAATAAGCATTAAATTTAATCAACCTCATGAGTATTTTTAATAGCAAAAAATAGTTTGGCTATTGGTTCTTGTGTTTTTATCATAAAAAAGCCACCCTTGGGCAGCTTTATTACACTTTATCAGAGATTATTTCGTAAGCATATGTGATACAAACGAGAATAATAGCTTATATGATACAACTACTGTCTTTATCTGTACCTTATTTCTCACATATACCTGTCAATTAATCAACATTACGCACCAAGTAAGCTTTGACCACAGACGCGAACCGTATTGCCATTTAGACCGCCAGACGCAGGTGAAGCGAACCATGCGATAGTCTCAGCCACATCTACTGGCAGGCCGCCTTGGCTCATTGAGTTCATGCGGCGACCAGCTTCACGAATAGCAAATGGAATGGCTTCTGTCATTTGGGTTTCGATGAAACCAGGAGCGACTGCATTGATCGTCATGCCTTTAGCATTGTCTTCTAATTGCTTGGCAGTTGCGTTAACCAAACCAATTACCCCAGCTTTAGAAGTGGCATAGTTGGTCTGACCCATGTTGCCCGCGATACCTGAAATTGAAGACACACATACGATACGTGCGTTTTCTTTCAGTACGTCATTGTCCAACAAGTAGCGGTTCAATCTAGCGATACTGCCTAAGTTGATATCAATGACCATGTTCCATTTTTTCTCATCCATCTTAGCCAACGTCTTATCACGAGTCACGCCAGCATTATGGATGATTGAATCTAGACCACCACGTTTTTGAGCAGCGTCAGCGATTTCTGCACCAGCATCTTCACTAGTGATATCTACCGTCAAAGCAGAACCACTGATTTCGCTAGCAACTTTTTGTAAGTCAGCTTGCTGCTGTGGTACATCTAGACAGATAACATGAGCCCCTTCACGAGCCAACACACGAGCGATAGCTTCACCAATACCGCGACTTGCGCCAGTCACTAGCATCGTCTTGCCGCCCAAAGGCTGGTTCCAGTCAACATCGACTGAGCTGCCTTTACTGACACGTACTACTTGTCCTGATACATAAGCTGAACGAGCTGAAGTAAAAAAGCGTAAGGTTGAATCTAGGTTTTGCTCTGCGCCTTCTTCAACATAAATCAGCTGCGCTGTAATACCGCGCTTGAACTCTTTGCCCACTGACTTCACAAAACCTTCAAGCGAGCGTTGAGCCATTGCTGTTTCAATATCAGTGATGTTCTCTGGCGTACGACCAACCACAACCACACGGCCTGATTTTTCTACGCGGCGTGCAACTGTATGGAAAAACTCATAAAGCTCTTTTAGCTGTTCAGCATTGCTGATATTACTGGCATCAAAAAGCAGTACTTTGAATTGATCATCGCTGCCCGTGTTGGCTTTTGCCTCTACGCCTGCATCAGCAAGTGCGTCTTTGATGTCATCGCTGCTGTTTACATATACTTCGGCATGAACGTCTGACAGGATACGGGTCACAGACTCACTGACACTCTTGTCATCACCAGTAGCACGGCCAACCAATACACTACCACGCACCAAACGCTCGCCGCTTTCGAAACGATCAAGCGTCGTTGGCATCGGCAAACCTAAGTTTTTTGCTACTTTTTTGCCAATAGAAGATTGAACAAAATCACCATAACGGTCTGACATAATATAATCCTTATAATTAATGATTCGTATAATAATAAAAAATGCAATGAATCTATTATATAGAGACATTGACATCGTAATTATTTAAATTTAGTAAATCGCCTCAAAACTAGCCTAACTATACACTTCCCTTATAAACAAGTCCAAAAACAGATAATGTCTACAACAATCTGTAAACAAGTCAGTATACAAGCCAGTCGTTTTTAGCAGCGTTAAGCGCCACTATAACATGTTAAAATCCGACCTATAGGTTATGGCATACTTAATTATTGATAACAATATATTATCAAACGTACTGTTATGCAATGCTAATATTTCTTACTAGCCAGTCTATTAGAGCGATGCGTCATGGTCATGAATCTACTACCGACCTCATACAAGCGTCACATAGTTTGCTAAAGAGATACATTAAGTGAATAAAAACGCCTTATGATAAACAGCTGTACTGCGTAATAAATGATAATATTTGCTTGTATAAAATAACTTAACTATTTTTTATTATTACCTATCACTTTTTACTTCTACCCATACTTTTTAAGGATAATATTATGAGTAATAAAAACAATCATCCAGATAGCCCTGTTGTTGAAAGTACAGTTGTTAAAGCAACGGATACAAAATCAGATACAGCAAAAAAAGAAAACGCAGCAAAAAGCACCTCGACTAAAGATACTAGCGCTAAAGAAACTGCTAGCAAAAAAGCGGTCGATGAAAAAGTGGAAACCACTGCTGCTAAAAAACCTGCTCCAGCTAAAAAAGCCAGCGCGAGCAAACCAGCTTCACACCTAAACCGTGTTGCTATTTTAGGTGGTAACCGTATTCCATTCGCGCGCTCAAATGGATCATACGCTGATGTTAGCAACACAGATATGCTAACAGCTGCATTGGACGGTTTAGTTGAGCGTTATAACCTGCAAGGCGAAACAGTAGGTGAAGTGGTATCTGGCGCAGTTATGAAACTTAGCCGTGATATCAACCTTACTCGTGAAGCCACATTAAATACCGCGCTAAACCCACATACGCCAACTTATGATATCTCACAAGCTTGCGGTACTGGCTTACAAGCGACATTTGCTTCTGCTAACAAGATTGCACTTGGTCTGATCGATTCGGCAATCACTGGTGGTGTAGATACTACTTCTGACGCTCCTATCGCTGTCGGTGATGGCTTACGTAAAGTACTGATCAAACTTGGTGCAGCAAAAGACAATAAACAACGTCTAAAAGCGTTAATGGGTCTAAATCCAAAAGATTTAATCGATTCACCGCAAAACGGTGAGCCACGCACTGGCCTATCAATGGGCGATCATCAAGCGATTACCACGCTTGAGTGGAATATCAGCCGTGAAGCGCAGGATGAGCTTGCATTTAACAGCCATCAAAACCTAGCACGCGCTTATGACGAAGGTTTCTTTGACGACTTGATCACGCCATACAAAGGCCTAACTCGCGATAACAACTTACGTCCAGATACTACATTAGAAAAACTGGGTAAGTTAAAGCCAGTATTTGGTAGAAAAAATGCCAATCCAACGATGACAGCTGCCAACTCTACGCCGCTTACTGATGGTGCTTCTTGTGTACTATTGGGTACTGATGAGTGGGCAAAAGAGCACGGTCTAAAACCACTTGCTTATATCGTCCATCAAGAAACCGCAGCGGTAGATTTCATTGGTAAATCTGGTACTACAGAAGGCTTACTAATGGCACCAGCTTATGCGGTACCACGTATGCTTGAGCGCGCTGGTCTGACTCTACAAGACTTTGATTTTTACGAGATTCATGAAGCCTTTGCTTCACAAGTACTATCAACCTTAGCTGCTTGGGAAGATGAGAAATTCTGTGAAGAGCGCTTAGGCTTAGATGCCCCACTAGGTTCTATTGATCGTAGCAAGCTAAACGTAAATGGTTCATCATTAGCCGCAGGTCATCCATTTGCGGCAACTGGTGGTCGTATTCTAGCCACTGCTGCTAAATTATTGGATCAAAAAGGTTCGGGGCGTGCACTTATCTCTATCTGCGCAGCAGGTGGCCAAGGTGTGACTTGTATCCTAGAAAAATAAGCTTAGTCACTTTTAAGTGAAAAAGATACGCTGATTTATTGTTTTAATCAGTACATATCTATCAATAAAAAAATGCCCTTTAATTTATTTAAAGGGCATTTTTTATTGTCTGTACTTTGCTATGATAGAAACGACCTAGATAGTAGCCTCTTAAAAAAGCCGATACGCAAAACAAAGGTAATATTTATGGGTAAGACAAAAATTTTATTAAGAAAAATGAGGCAAGTCATTTTTGGCTCTGAAAAACTGGTGTTGACAGAACCGCTTGCAACCGCTGATTTTCGATCTCTAACGACTGATGAGGATGTAGATCGGTACAATCAGGAACAAGCCATTCTTACTGAACGCATCGAAAAAGATATTCTTGATGATGATTTACGTCGAAAAATGCACCAAGACTTAATCGATACATATGATGAAGAACTAGAAAATGAAATAGATGACTATGCACGTGACTTTCGTTTTAACGGACGTGAGATGAGCGAGCAAGAAAAACTGGATCGACGCACCTACTTTCAAGAGTTGGTACGACTACAGCGAGAACTGATAAAACTACAAGATTGGGTAGTTGATCGCGGTGAGCGTATCGTCGTTATCTTTGAAGGGCGGGATTCTGCTGGTAAAGGTGGCGCCATTAAACGCATTACCCAACGATTAAACCCACGCGTGTGCAGGGTAGCTGCCCTGCCGGCTCCCACTGAGCGCGAGCAAACGCAGTGGTACTTCCAACGTTACGTGGCCCACTTGCCTGCAGCAGGCGAAATCGTATTGTTTGACCGTAGTTGGTACAACCGCGGAGGCGTTGAGCGTGTTATGGGGTTTTGTACTGACGCGCAATATGAGGAATTTTTTCAATCAGTACCAGAATTTGAGCGTATGCTCGTACGCTCAGGCATTCGCTTAGTAAAATACTGGTTTTCTATCACTGATGATGAGCAACATGCACGATTTATGAGCCGAATATATGATCCGCTTAAGCAGTGGAAACTCTCACCAATGGACCTACAGTCGCGTCGACGCTGGGAAGATTACACCAAAGCAAAAGAGACCATGTTTGAGCGCACTCATATTCCTGAAGCACCTTGGTGGGTTGTCGAAGGCAATAATAAAAAACGTGCTAGGCTGAACTGTATTGCCCATTTGCTCGACCAAATCCCTTACAAAGAAGTGCCTCGTGACGAAATTGAGTTACCCAATCGCAAACGCGATGATGAGTACTACCGCGAACCTATTCCCGATGATATGTATGTACCGCCTCGTTATTAAGCCACTAGCACCTACTACTATAAAAATCTACAGAAACTTGATCTAAAAAAGCAGCCTTACTAAATAATAAGGCTGCTTTTTTTATATTTATAAGTTAAAAATCACAGCCAAACTTATTAAAGATACAGGTGTGATTTCTAGATACTACATAGTATAAGTCGATTGCAAGCTATCGATTTTTCCAGCTAGCAAACGCTCAACTTCATTCTTAATTCTTTGGCCAGAGACATCACTACCAATTTGCACAGCAAACCCTGCTGGGCGACTGCCTTGACTCTTAGAGTTAATCCAAACAACCTTACCATTCATTGGTAGGCGTTCACTGGAGTTGGGTAGCGTGATAGCAATAAACACTTCATCACCCAATTGCTGAGGTCTGTCAGACGGTACAAACAAAGCGCCATTACTGACAAATGATAAATAGCTGGCATATAACATTTCGATACTTTCATAATGACAGGTTAAAATCCCGCCACGTCCTGGCATTGCCATAGTCAGCTTCCTTTATCAACTGGGTTTAATATGTTTATATAAATAATTGATAGTATATAGTTAAGAATAATCACAAATTTTAGAACACAAATTAAATGCTCAAGCATGGCTCTATAAGCTTGCCAATTCTTGCATTAGCTTATCATAGGCAAATTTTTCTTGCACATTTTGTTGCAGCGCAATTTTGGTCTGCTGTACGCTGTTGGCAAATGCCTCTAACCCGCTATCAGTAGGCTGATAAGTCGCCAATATCGTTGATAGATTGACATCCTTTTGTAGTTCAACAAGGCCCAAACAGACACGGCGTATATCAAGGAGCATCAGCTCAGATAACTGTATAAACTCTTTAATATTAAGCTGACTTTGCCAATAATCACTCGCCGCCACACCACTACGTTTACCGCTACGTAGCGCCTGCCATGTGGTCAGCCATAGGCTGCGCTTGCTATACCATGGTGCTTGCGCTAAGGCGATAGCAGCTAATGGCGCACCGTTGGCCAGTTGTATCAACTGCTCAATCGCAGCGGTACCGACGGCTTCGCGGTTAATCGTGTGACCTAACGCCTGCGTCACGTAATCGACAGCAACAGTCGGCTCAATTGTCTGTAGTGCCAACTGTTGCACACGACTCTTAATCGTTGGCAATAGCTGAGCAGGCGTATCACTAATCAAAAGTAGATGCACCTGCGCTTGTGGTTCTTCCAATGTTTTAAGCAGCGCATTAGCAGCGGCCACCGTCATTTTTTCAGCGTGATCTAACACACAGATACGCATCCCTTGCCCCCCTTGATAAATAAAAGGCTGCAAAGCACGAATATCATCTACTTTGATTTTAAGAGCGCTATTGCTAGTAGCTTTAGCGCCTTTTTTATCTTTTGTGCTACTTGATTTTTCTTGAAGCGCATCGCTTTCGGCACTGATAGGCATACTAACGAGTGGTAATACTTGTAGGCTCGGATGAGTTCCCGACTTGAGCCATTGACAGCTCTCACACACTTCGCAAGCACCTAGTGGGTGTGTGCCACGCTCACGGCATAATAGCCAAGCGACCAATCGCCATACAAAGGCGCGTTTGCCCATACCTTGCATACCAGCAGCGAGCAATGCATGCGGCAAAGACTGCTGCTTAAGTACGCGCTCGGTCAACTGTAACCACAGTACTTTTTGCCATGGCAATAGTGGCGCAAAATACATACGGTCTGTGTTATCTAGTGCGTCCATATTTCCTGTTAAATTATTCATGGTTATGGCTCTATCACATTGATTAGGTACTTTAGGTATAGCCACGACAACGATACTTTAGCGTTGTATGAAGCTTAGAATCGCACGCAACTTTGCTTAGACTATTACTTATGATTATGAGAGTTTTGAAAGTTATTTAAGCTCATCGCGTTTAGACGGTCTAAATCTTCTTGTGTATCGACACCTGCTGGTAACTGACAGGCAGCTTCTGCGATGGCGATATGCTGACCATTTTCTAAAACACGTAATTGCTCTAAGCTTTCGAGTATCTCAAGTGGCGTTTGTGGCCAGTTTACGAACTGCTGTAATAGACTGACACGATAAGCGTATAAACCCAAATGACGATAGGCGTTCTTTGGTGGTTGCATCTGGTTATTATCAGCCAATACAACATCACGATCACAAGGAATCGGTGCGCGGCTAAAATAGAGCGCACGCTGTAAGTTATTAGCAGATTGGCTGACTACTTTTACTACCGATGGCCGCTGGAACGTATCATAGTCATCGATATGCTCACAGAGTGTGGCCATCACGCTATCCTCATCTGCTACCAAAAGCGCCTGTACTTGCTCCAAAAGCAATGGCGGTACAAGGGGCTCATCGCCTTGCATGTTCACCACAATATCATGCTCAGCCCAACCTTTGATAGCTGCTACCTCTGCCAAGCGATCCGTCCCTGAAGCATGCTCACTACTGGTCATAACCACATCAAAACCTGCATCGGTGCAAACTTTTGCAATTTGCTCATCATCAGTCGCTATACACATGTCATCAGCAAAACTTGCTGTCTGCGCTTTTTCTGCTACCCAAAGTATCATCGGCTTACCATGAATAGCTAGCAATGGCTTACCAGGTAAGCGCGTACTTTTAAAACGCGCAGGAATCACGATATGGGTTTTGGCGGGCGTGGTGGCGAACGACATGGCGTATTCCTATAAAAATTATACGGCGATTTAAAATATTAGCTGATATTTATAATGGGGCTGACGTGTTCATATCATGGTTGATACGAATCCCTAGTGCCTTTAGCTGCGCATCTAGATTATGGTAACTATTCTCAGATAATACAGCCGTCACTGGCAATACCCATAGTCTACTGACAAGTTTTACATACTCATCACTGAGTGCTTGTGTCGCTGTATAGTCCGCCAATAATGCGCTAATTTTCACTGCATCTTTACTGGTCACGATGATAGGATAATCACTATATTGTAAAAGCTCAGCCAAACTAAAATCATAGTGATCAGGGTAAGGATGCCCTATGACCTCAAAGCCAATAGATTCCAAGGTATCAAAAAATCGCTGTGGATAACCGATACCACTAACAGCATGGACGCGGTTATTATTAGTAGGCATCACACTATTTAGTTGTGCTGCGCTCGATGTGGGATCCCATAGGCGCTGTAACTCAGCTGGTTGCAAATGCATGGTTAAACGGTCAGCAGACTGTATCTTATTACCACTTCTAAAAGTCTGAGTTAAATGCGTACTTGGCTTTTCATGATAGATAACATTTGCACCCTCTAATCGTGACATCGGCTCACGCAAAAAACCCGTTGGTAATAGCTGCTTGTTACCAAACCCACGGGCAGCATCTACCACAATCCATTCGATATCACGCTGTAGTGCATAATGCTGCAAACCATCATCTGCAATAATCAATTGTAAATCAGGCTTTGCCTTTAATAAAGTGGCAATCGCTTGCTGACGATTGGGGCACACTGCCATAGCAGCGCCTGTCATATGAGCAATCAAACACGGCTCATCCCCGACTATATGAGGTAAGCTGGTAGCACTAACCAATGCAGGCATTTGACTCGTATCACCGCCATACCCGCGACTGATTACCCCTACTTCTATGCCTTTTTTCTGTAAGTAGTTGACCAGAGCAATAATCAGCGGCGTCTTACCACTACCGCCCACACTGATATTACCAATGACCATCACGGGAATAGGTGCTCGATAGCTTGATAATAGCCCAGCCTTATAAGCTTGACGACGCAAGAAGGTGATGAAACCGTATAACCAACTGACAGGCAGCAACAACCACAACCAAACAGCTTGACCTTGCCATGCACGGGTGATTGTCGTCTCAATACTCATTCATCAATGTCGCTTATCTTGTTGGTTCATGGCTGCATGAAAATTGGCTAAAAACTTGTGAACTGGCTACTCGAAATCTCGAGCATACATTTGCGCATAGTGGCCTTGCTGCTGCATTAGCTCATTATGCGTTCCTAACTCAACAATCTGACCGCCATCCATCACAGCAATACGATCCGCTGATTCGATAGTTGTCAATCGATGGGCAATGACCAATGTGGTACGGTCTTTCATCACATTATCGAGCGCTTGCTGGATATAATACTCAGACTCATTATCAAGCGCGCTAGTAGCTTCATCTAAAATTAGAATCGGTGCATCTTTTAATAGTGCACGCGCGATAGACAAGCGCTGACGCTGACCACCAGATAGTTGCAACCCTTCGGCACCAATTTCACTCTGATAACCGTTTGGCATTTTCATAATAAAGTCATGAGCGAAGGCATCTTTTGCTGCTCGCTCAACCTCAGCTTGAGTCTTATCAGCTAGGCCACCATAAGCAATATTATTGAATACAGTAGTATTAAACAATACTACCTGTTGGTTCACCATTGCAATCTGGGCACGCAAACTCTCTAACTTAATGTCTTCAATAGGCATACCGTCTAATGTGATTTGCCCTGAAGAGGTCTCTAGAGTACGTGTTAATAAATTGACTAATGACGACTTGCCCGCGCCACTTCGCCCTACTAATGCAACTGTCTCGCCTGCTTTTATATTCAAGGTAAAGTCACGTAGAGCCACCGTCGAATCTGGATATACCAAGCTGATATTGTCTAACGACATTTGCCCTGATAGCGCTTTACTGATTGTGCCTGTGTCTTCTTCTTCTGGCTCATCAAGTAGTGCAAAAATCGACTCACCAGCAGCCAGACCTTTTTGCAGCTTCTGATTAATATCAGTCAGCGAACGTACAGGCTTACTTAATAAACCTGCTGCTGCAATGTAGGAGATGAACTCACCTGCTGAAATATCATCTATTACTGCAGGTCGCAACGCAAGCCAGACGACAACGGCCATCGCAACCGCCATCAACAGCTGTACGGCTGGCGTATTAATACTATTGGTAACAACCACCTTCATACCTTGGCGTAGATTTTTCTTCGATGTCTTATCAAAACGTGCTGATTCGTATGATTGACCACCGTAATTTTTGACCACTTGATAGCCGCCGATGACTTCATTAGTAATGTGACTGACATTACCCATCGTCTCTTGGATACCTTTTGAGAGCTTAAGATAGCGCTTTGATGCAATGCGTACCAGCCATAGTATTGGTGGCAAGACAATAAACAAAATAAGCGTTAGACGCCAATTGCTATAGAACAAAAAACCGATCAATGCGACAACGGTCAAACCATCACGCAGCAAAGTCTTCATTGAGTCTGTACTGGCGGCCGTGACCTGTTCAACATCAAATATCAATTTCGATGAAATCGTACCGGCTGGATTGGCCAAATAAAACGAGCTAGGCAAGCGCAGTAATTTATTGAAAACTTCTACACGTAGCTCATAGACTAAGTTGCGTGAGACCAATGCAGAGTAATAGTTACCCAAAAAGCTACCCACCCCGCGCACAAAAAATAGCAATACAATCAATAGTGGAAATAACGTTTGTTTGCTTCGATCATTCTGATTGATAGCATCAGTAATATATTGCAGAAGCTTGGCAGTCCAAATCTCTGTCCCTGCATTAATCGCAAAACCTAAAGCTGTCAATAGCAATGCCCACCAGTAAGGCTTCAAATACCTTAATAAGCGTAATAATGTCTTACTCTTAGGAGTAACGGGCAATACTGCCGATGCATTTTTAGCAGAAGATTTTTTAGAGTCAGGTAAATAAGCTTGGCTCATAAAAGCCTCAATTTGGGTATCGTGGTATGAATGGGCTGTGTATCACACAGTTTTATGATGATAAGACTATATATGTTATTGCGGCAGCGTTTGGCCAAGTGGCACCACTGTACTGATGTTTAAATTCAAAAATCCGAGCTTTCCAGCGATATCCATCACTCGTACCACAGACTGATGGGTCGCATTGGCATCCGCTGCAATGACAAATAGCATATCGCGATTGCTGCCCGCCTCTTGCTGCAACATACTGGTCAGTTCAGCCTCATTGCTACTAGCAAGTGTAATACCGTTGACCAAATAGCTACCATCCTCTTGCACAGCTACTTCGATACTGTTGTTTTGTTCTGTCAGTGCAACACCTTCCGCTTCCGGAAGAATAATATTTAAACGACTAAAGTGATTGAATGAGGTAGCAAGTAATAAAAACACAATCAAAAACAGTAAACAATCAATCATCGGTGTTAGATTAATTTCAAGTGGTTCAACCGTTGGTTTTCTAAAACGCATATCAATCTCTTTAATTCAGCTACCATTTATAGGCTTAAGATTTCTATTCTTTAAAACCGCATTGACTACACTGCCGCTATGCTAGTCTTATCCGAATCCAACCCACCGAATGAACGTTCTTGCACAATACTATCTTCTATTGCCATACGGCCCGAAGATGTAGATGCCTGCGTACTAGCAAGCAAGTGATAATCATACAGCTCTTGAATCATGAGCCCTGCTTGAGTCTCAAACTGAGCATTAATATCAATGATACGGCGCTGAAAATAACGATAAGCAACCAACGCAGGGATAGCAACAATCATACCAGCAGCGGTAGTGATTAGTGCCTGTGATACGCCAGCAGCTAGCATCGTCGGGTCTTGCATGGCACCATCGGTAATCGCCAAGAACGAAGAGATGATCCCTAGTACCGTACCTAATAGACCAAGCAACGGCGCTATCGCACCGATAGTTCCTAACATATTGATGTTTTTTTCTAACTGATGAACCTGGACACTGGCACGATTTTGCATGTGCATCGTCATCGACTCTAGCCCATACTGGCGATATAGCAAACCCGTTGCCAAGATATCGCCAAGCGCCGTCTTTTCTTTTACATTCATCAATTGTGTGCGGCCAATATCACCATTTTCACGTAAACGAGTTATCAGCTGTTCGCGCAACCTGCTAGGAGCGACTTTGTTAAACTGTAACGTATGGCTACGTTCAATGATGATAACCAAAGCCAATATAGAACAGACCACGATAGGTGTCATTAGCCAGCCACCTGCTTTTACCAACTCCCACATATCTACTCTCTTCCGTATTTTTGCAAAAATAGTTGTTCAGAGGCGACTTAGCATTTGAATAGATACGGCTAACTCGCAAACATTATTAAGCTTGAGCTTCTATATGTTTAATCAACGCAGCTAATTGAGCTTGATTGTGGAAAAATATCTCAACACTACCTTGACCACCTTTTTTATGTTTTAGTTTGACTTCAGCACCAAGCATGTCTGTCAATCTTTGGGTCAAACGCTCTACATCACGAGATTGCGCTTGTTCAGCACGGTTGATCTTGGGCGCTGGCTGCAAGATTGATTTGACCAATTTTTCAGCCTCTCGCACGGTCATACCGCCATCAATAATCTTTTGCGCGATGATAGGTTGTTGTTCAGAGGACAATGCTAAAAGTGTACGAGCATGACCCATATCTAGCGCACTGTTGGCCAAATGATCTTTTACTGCATCATGTAGCTGATTTAAGCGAAGTAAATTCGATACTGTCGTACGCGCCTTGCCAACGACTTCAGCGATCATGGCATGACTCATACCAAACTCCGTATGAAAGCGCTGCAATGCTGCTGCCTGCTCAATTACTGATAAGTCTTCGCGCTGTATGTTTTCAATCAGTGCTAGTGCAATTGCCAACTCATCAGATAAAGCGCGCTCAATCGCAGGGATAACCGCCTTTCCTGCCATTTTTGCTGCGCGCCAGCGGCGTTCACCAGCGATAATTTCGTGAGTGACAAATGCTTCACTTTTATCTTCATTTGCCAATAGTGGGCGGATAACGATAGGCTGCATCACGCCATGCTGCTCAATAGAAGACGCCAACTCTGCAAGTGCTGTCTCACTCATATCACGACGAGGCTGGTACTTACCTGCTTGCAAGCGTGTGACATCAATCTGCACAAGGCTAATCTGGTCTTCGGTTGCGCTCGTATCTGTACTATTGCCACGCGATTTGTTGAGCGACGCCTTGCTGGCAGCACGAGGTGAACGTGGCGCGCGAGTGCCATTCTCACTAGCAGCATCGTTATCAGTAGTCTTCGCAGATGATTTTTTACTGGCTTTCGTCGGAGTGATATCAGGCGCTATATCCGTAGACACAGTATTTACAGGCGCATTAGTCTCTACAGGCACATTAATATCTGGCGCAGCATTTTCACGCGCCACCATGTCGTCTTGCAAGGCAGAGGCGGTAATTTGCTTTTCTTTTTTGATTGACCCTAATAAGGCATCTAAGCCCCGATTAGCAGCCAACCCTCTTTTCTTCGCCATGATTACCTATCCTCTAACGCTAAAATAAAAGCCAATTGATTACTGATGCGGCTTACTAAATACAATGTTAAGTGTTCTATACTTATGCTATTCATTTACTGTCTTGATCAATGACGCTTTTTATCTAAAAATTCTTTGTAAGAACTTTAGATAAAAACTAGCTACTTTGTTTCATCACTTCAGCGGCAAGCTTTTGATACGCGCGTGCACCTTTTGACCATCTCTCATACGCAATAACTGGTAAGCCGTGCGCAGGGGCTTCTGCCAAGCGAATATTTCTTGGAATATGGGTTTTGTACATAATATCGCCAAAATGCGCTTCTAGCTCAGTAGAGACATCACGGGCAAGCGTGTTACGCGCATCAAATAGCGTTCTAACCACACCGCGAATATATAGCTTAGGGTTCAACTCTGTTAAACGTTCAATGGTTTGTGATAAGTCAGCCAACCCTTCTAGTGCATAGTACTCACACTGCATAGGGATAATCACACTATCTGTAGCCACCAGCGCATTAATCGTCAGTAGATTCAAACTAGGCGCACAATCGATAATCACATAATCGTATGGCTGCTTTTGTGTAGATACCTGATCGTTAACCAATTCGGCCATCGCAGTTTTGAACAGCTCATGACTATCTGTCTTACTCATCAACGTAATGTCCATGCCAGCCAAATCGCGATTGGCACCGATGACATCGAACCCTGCAGGACTAGTAACAATTGCTTCAGACAACGCGACACCATCTAGCAAAACGTCCGCTATGGTAAGATCCAACTCGTTTTTGTCAACACCTGTACCACTGGTCGCATTACCTTGTGGGTCTAAGTCAATCAGCAGTACATGCTTGCGTTTAGCGGCCAAGCTGGCGGTCAAATTTACTGCCGTTGTGGTTTTACCCACACCGCCTTTTTGATTCGCAATTGCTATGATTTCCATACACTCACTCAATTTTATTAGGGTCTATTACTTTTGACTCGGTTGGTACGATTATTTTTGTTCAATCTTGTGCAGCGACACTCACTTAGTATTTAAAAATAAGCAATTCATGGTCTAAAATGCTCAGTTTGCGGTCGAGTATTTTAAATGCTTTTAAATACTATGTCATTTAGATACAGACGTAAACTGTGTTTCACAAAAAACAGTGCCTGTTTCATGACTGCGAAGTGTTTATGCCTTAGCTATCTTTAGCAGACATTTCAATTAAATGACGATTGTCATGCAAACTTGGCACCGTCAGCTTAATGGTTTTGATATGCCAATCACTATCGAGTGCTTGCAGCTCTTCCTCACTCGGCACCTTGCCTTTCATAGCACATAAGAAGCCGCCATTTGCCAATCTTGGCTGCGCTACTTCTACAAAATCTATCAAACTGGCAAACGCTCGTGATGTCACCACATCGTAGCTTGCTTCGTGCGCTTCAATCCGCGATGCGATCGGCTGCATATTACTCAAACCAAGCTCGCTGCTGATTTGCTTAATAAAGCGGACTTTCTTCTGATTGCTATCAAGAGCCGTACACTGGCGCTCAGGCTGACAAATGGCAATAATAACTGCTGGCAACCCTGCTCCCGTGCCGATATCTAGCAACGATCCAGCGGGTAAATGCGTTATAATAGACAGACAATCTATCACATGCTTGATCAGCGCTTCTTCTGGATCAGTAATGGCGGTCAGATTATACGCTTTATTCCATAGTAAAAGCTGGTCTAAGTACAATAATAACGTGCGCTGCTGCGTTTCACTTAGCGACAGACCCAGCTCATTTATCGCTTGCGCCAGGATATTGACCAGCTTTGGCAATTGCGAACCAAGCTTTACGAAACCAGTCGGATCAATATTGATATTACCCATGCTAGCAGACGATGAAGAGTTTTTAGCGGAAGCTGACATACAACGAGTTATCCAGTTTTGACTTGTGAACCGTTTATTTTATCATGCAGTCTGCCCATTGAATAGTTGCAGATTGCGCCAATGTGGGACATCTTATACTATCTACGCTGATCATGAGGCATTATTCTGCTTTGATTGCCTCCAATTCGCTGATTAAGTCATTCGTTTTTTACTGTTTACGCTCAAGTATTTGCCTAAATATGATACAAAACTGCGCTTAATGACTTCGCTAATAGGTGACTATATCTTGTAAGATGTCATGATTGACTATAAAAAACTCAGAATACGCCTGAACAGATAAAACCAATCACTTCTCATATTCCTTTAATACTTTTTAAGATGATTTTTCAAACGCCTATGACAGAACAACCCTACACCCCTATATCGCAAGTATCAAAAGACGCTAACAATATGGTAGTACCTACTACTGACTCAAAAAATACTAAGCAAACAGCACCTGATACCCCAAACCCTATCTTCATAGAAGTTCAGCAAAATTGTCGCATTTCCGCTGAGCAATTAAAACGCTATAGCGACCCTGATGAATTGCCTACAGACACGCGCACTGCGCCCGACTTAGATGTGGGCTTCGGTCAACAACGCGCGCTTAAAGCATTGCATACAGCGCTGGATATTAAAGCCAGTGGCTACCATGTGTTTGCCGCTGGTGAAAACGGTTTGGGCAAACGTACTGTGATTAGTCGTCTGTTAACACGTATTGCCGCCGACGCACCGACGCCTGATGATTGGGTATATGTGCATAACTTTACCGATCCACGCACACCATTGGCGCTGCGTCTACCAGCTGGTCAAGCCTCGCTATTACAGCAGCAAGTTAATAACTTATGGCAGCAAGCAAAAAAGCGTTTAAGCCAACGCTTTCGTAGCGATCAATACCAGAGCAAAATTGAAGCCATCAAAAACAGTACTCATCAAAAAGAAAGTCATGCCTATGACGCGCTTAATGCTGAAGGCAAGCAATATGACCTAGCATTGACGTTTCGCTCGTTTGATAATAAAGCCGTATTTGTTCATCCTAGTCAACTGCCTACAGAAAGCAACAGCGGTGATAACAAACAGGTAGAAAAACCTAACAAGCAAAAAAATTCAGAAAAGCTCGATGATAGCGAAAAAGTTAACATTTTGAGCGATGAAAATAATGAGCGTAAGGAAAACCAAGATTCTACATATGGCAATAATGAGTATGAAGCTGAGCTGAATAACTTTGTACAAAAAAACCATATGCAAAAGCGTCTGAGTCAATTGACCATCGCTTTAGAGCAATTAGAAGACGAAGCCAATGATGAGATAGAGTCGCTACATCGTAGTATTGCCCAACGTGCTTTACAGCCATTATTTACTCCTATTTATGAGCAGTTTGCGACTCATCCACTTGTCGTAGCATATCTCAAAGCTGTATTTGATGACATGGTCACTCACGTAGAGCGTATCGTCAATGGCGATGATGAGGAGTTTGTGACAGCAGTGTTGGCTACGACGCCCAGTCGTTATGCGGTCAATGTTATTGTCAGTCATACACCTGACAGTGGCGCACCTGTGGTTTTTGAAGATTTGCCAACCCATCTCAATTTATTGGGGCATGTCGAGCAAATCACCCAATTAGGCACAGTAACCACTGACGTGAGTATGATTCGTGCAGGTGCGCTACACCGCGCCAATGGTGGCTATTTATTGTTAGAAGCCAGCCACGTACTTGAACATCCTTATGCATGGCAGGGCTTAAAGCGCGCATTACAATCACGAAAAATCAAACTGTCTAGTCTAGAGCAAATGCTGACGCTAACCGGTAGCTTGTCTCTCTCACCAGCGCCTATTGATTTAGATATCAAAGTTATCTTATTAGGTGAAGCAGATTTATATTATGAGCTGCTAGAGCTTGAGCCTGAATTTGATGCGGTATTCAAAGTCCGAGCTGACTTTCATGATGATGTGCCTCGTACTACTGAGCATGAATTGGCACTGGTCGCAAAAATGGCTGATATCATTGACTACGCCAACCTTTACCCGTTTGATAGTAGTGCGCAGGCCACGCTACTTGAGCATTTAAGCTTGCAAGCCGAAGAGCAAGACCGTTTGAGCCTACACAGTGACTTATTGATTAAACTATTGCATGAATCAAACCGTCACGCGCGTTTAAATAGCGATGATATGGTAACGGCAGATCATGTCACTCAAGCAATCGATGATATGGATGAGCGTTCAGGATATTTGCGCGATCTGTACTGGGATGAGCTGAAAAACGGCCAACAGCTGATCCAGACGCAAGGCAATGCTATCGGACAAGTTAATGCGCTTACTGTGGTCAGTTATGCTGATAGTGAGTTTGGCATGCCAGCACGGCTTACTGCGGTCATTCAGCCCAATATTGGCACAGGTGAAATTCTTGATATTGAGCGTGATGTAGACTTGGGTGGTAGTTTACACGCCAAAGGCATGCTGATTATGACCAGCTATTTGCGAGCGTTATTTAGTCAACATCATGCGCTTAACTTTAGTGCCTCACTGGCATTCGAGCAAAGCTACGCACAAATCGATGGCGATAGTGCTACCGTTAGCGAAGGCTGTGCATTGCTATCCGCGTTAGCAAACGTCCCTATCAATCAGTCTCTCGCGATTACTGGATCAATGAACCAGCTAGGCGAAGTACAGGCAGTTGGTGGCATCAATGCTAAAATCGCAGGTTTCTTCGACGCTTGCCGCGAGCAAGAGCTAACAGGCGATCAAGGCGTCGTCATTCCAATGGCTAATGTCAAACAACTGATGCTACGTGACGACATTATCGATGCAGTAAATAGAGGCAAATTTCATATTTATGGCGTCTATACTCTAAGTGAGGCCCTGACGCTGATGACTGGTTTGCCCATCGACACCATGAATAAAAAAGGCCGTTATCGTAAAGATACTTTATTTGGCAAAGTATTAAGTCGTCTGATGCTATGGGATGAAAACCAAGAAAGCACGGACGACATCGATGATGAAAAGTCCAAAAAGAAAGCGAAGAAAAAGCGTAAAGAAAAACGTCAAAAGAAAGAAGATAAGAGAATAAAAGAAAAGCGAAAAGGTGAGAGAAGTGATAAGAAAGGTAGCGAGGAAAGTAACAAGCAAAGCGATGCTAAGCCTATTGATGACACCCTAAACGATAGCGAGACAACAGCTGTCGATGAGGATGGCAATTAAAATTTGAACGGTACTGCCGATACGCACGCACATTGCTGTTCGACTAGATTTATCGTTGTATCTACAGCTAGATCGAGCAGCTATCATCGAATAGCAACCATCAAATAAACATACGCATGCATGAACGTCGCTAGACGCTACGCTGCTTTTCTGCGATGATTAACGGTTCCTGATCGAGCAATATCGTGCCAGAAACCGACTTGTAACTTCATAAAGGGTATCTCTTAATGACTGTACATCCTACTGATGCTGATAACATCCAAGCTCAGTCCAATCCTAGTGAGCAGGCAGGTGCGCTTGCAGCTGTAGACACTGGCACCTCAAAAGAGGCCAATGCTGCCAATATCAGTGACAATCGACATGGTGCGGCAACGACTGCTCGGCAATGGCAGGTACTATCACAACTACAGCGCAATCGCTGGGTAGGCACCACGCATATTTATGAGCAGCTGATGATGGCAGGCTTCGATATCAGCCTACGTACTGTCCAACGCGATTTGAACGCCCTTGCCAAACGCTTCCCTATCGAAAAAAACAATGCCAATCCTCAAGGTTGGCGCTGGAAAGAAGACGCTCCATTACAAAGTTTGCCGCATATGAACTTATCACAAGCGGTTGCTTTTAATATGGTCGAGGCCAATCTGACCCAGTTGCTGCCACCTGTTATCTTAGATGAATTATTTCCTTGGTTTGACTTAGCACGGCGACAGCTCAAAAACAGCAAAGTGACCCACTCTTGGATAGACAGAGTGCGTATCGAGCCTGCCACTCAGCCGCTTATCGCACCAGATATAGATTTGGACAGTAAAGACAATATTTACCACGCGCTATTTTATCAACTGCAGATTCATGCTTGCTATACTCGTAGCAACAAATTACAAGCCAGCGAATACATCCTAAATCCAATCGCAATTATCCAGCGCGGCGTGATTATTTATCTACTGGCAACTCGTACCGACGATCCAGAAGCCACCATTCGCACCTTTGCCTTACATCGTTTTGATAGTGTTGAGATTCTCGAAACTGCTGCAAAAACACCAGAGAACTTTCAACTCGATACGTATTTGGATGAAGGCAGCATGGGCTTTAGTCACCCACTGTTTGGCGAATTGGATGAGCGTGGCAAAAATACTGCTGTTGAGCTTAGGTTCACTAGGCAAGCTGGTAAGAGTCTGACCGAAAGTAAGCTTAATGACGATCAAACCGTGACGCTAAATGAGGATAACACCCTTACTGTAAAGGCCACTGTTAATTTAACCTCACAGCTGGTCTGGTGGCTACGCGGATTTGGTAGTGGGTTGTTAGATGCTAAGCCTGAGCTGCTCTATCAAGCGGTATTAGATAAGTCTTCGACAGCAACCAGTGAATGATATCACTGATCTAAGATAGGCTAATATCCGCACGCCTTAAGTAAGCAGTCACTAAATCTAGATAACGGTTAAAAACTAAGAATAAAAAAGGAAAGTTATGTCGACCACTGCCCCATCACCACTGTTGTCAGATAGTTTACGAGGACTGGGACTAGACGCAGGGACTTTGTTCTTTGCGCTCAATTATGAATTTACCAAAATTGAGCCAAAAGGCATGTTTAAGCGCTTTAAGAAAAATCAAAGCGCGATGGATATTGATTTAGCTTGCGTGTTGTACGATGATAATTGCGTCATCAGTGACATCGTTTGGTTTAAGCAATTACGAGATAAAGCTGAGTCGGTCAAGCATCAAGGTGACAGCTTAAATGGTAAGGATCGCGGTGAACAAGCCATGTATCTTGCCCCGCTTGATCAAGAACAAATCAGATTGGAGCTCGAAAAAATTCCCGCTCATATTACTCATATTGGTTTAATTGCCAACTCATACCATGGCCATTCGTTTTCTAGGGTGAAAAAAGGCGAAATTCATCTGAGTGACGATGAAGGAAACCGTTGTTTTGAAGTCAACCTTAAGCAGCTTCCACGCGACTGCACGACGTTATGGGTAGCGCATTTGCGTCGATCTGTTGATGATTGGCATTTAACATTGCAAAACTTACCACTTACTGCAGAAGGTCTAGCAGATGCAGCACAAGAAGTGGCTCATGAGTTAGCGCGTGCATTGCCTATTCCTCAGGGAATATAAGAGCAACTAGTAATCGCATATAAAAGAGGTCTTGTGCTATGTAAACACAAGACCTCTTTTTATGGGCAAATCATTAGCTGTAATTAATTGCTAAAAACATATCTGTTATAAATCATTTCACACTTGCCTATAAAACTTCACCGCAATGCGGACAGAAGTTCTTTTGGCGCGTTTCAACTTCTTTTTCACGCCGTTCAAGCTCTTGCTCTCGAAGTACTTGTAGGACGATATTTTGTGCCTGCTCTTTATCTAAACCTAGCTCTCGACGAATTTTATCAATCATCATCTGATTCTGTACCAGATCAAAGTCGCTATCAATGAGCTGCTCACGAAAATGCTGTTCAAGCTCTTCACGGCGCTGGGCCAACTCATTCGCCAATCCCGTCGCTAGAATACCAGCCGGTAGGGCTGCGAGACCAACGCCCAATATCGTAATGACAGCACCCAATATTTTTCCCGCATTAGTAATTGGCGTGACATCTCCATAGCCTACTGTTGTCAGTGTCACTACAGCCCACCACATCGCTTTAGGTATGGACTCAAACTCGTCTGGCTGTGCGTGATTCTCCACTAGATAAATACCGCTAGAGGCGGTCACAATCATAATGATAAGAATAAAGATAACAGCCTGAAATGAGCCTCGCTCCTTGCTGATTACGACTAGCAAAATACGCATGGAAGCAAAATAACGAGTCAGTTTTAGGATTCGAAACAAGCGTAAAATGCGTAAGAAACGCAAGTCAATATTGACAAAGAAATTCAAAAATGCTGGCACGATCGCTACTAAATCAATCAACGCTGATGGGCTTCTAATCCAATTCCAACGCTGTTTCCACGTCGTATTGTCAGGCTTGGTTTCAGCGACACTCCACAAACGCAATAAGTACTCAACAGAAAAAACAACGATAGAAAAGTTTTCAAATAAGGTGAAGTAATCTTGATAAGGGTAATACCATTGATCGACAGACTCCGCTATCACAGCGGCTACGTTAGTCATGATCAAAAATATGAGAAAGTAATCGACGTAACGGCTAAATAACGTGTCATGTTCTTCATTTTGTAAAATATCATAAACAAAATGACGCAAGCGCCGTATAGATTGGAATAACATGCCAGCCCTATATAGTGGTATACCGATTTGATATTAGTAGAATAAAACAACGGTCAAACAATAAAAACCAAACTTTCATCACAGAACATAGGAGATATTTGCAGCAATCATCCGTGATTTTTATCAGAAACGCTTCATTTGGTACTGACCTGTCCATTATCAGCCATGACTATCGGCTATACAAAATGCAGATAATAAATATAGACTGATACAAGCAGTATAAACACAATTAGTAGGATAGAGAACCTCAAGAACTGTTCGTCAGCGCGAAGCTTCTGACTAATATCCTGCGCAGGTATCAAAAACAAGTGACATTCAGGACAACAAGAGTCTACCTGATTCAGTATTTTCATCGTACGCGCATTCGTACAGCGTAGAGGGGAGTTACTGCAATAGCCAAGCATAATATATTGCACCTCTTGTTGAATCGTAAATAAGAGATACCGACTTACGTCAATGACACTTACTTAAAAAGCAGCTTTTGTTGTGTTTAATTATAGACTGTAGACAATTGAATTACACGTAAATGTAATTTATTGCAGAAACATTGCTAATTTATATTTAAAACCTTACCAACAATAATGATTTTCGTATTATAATAGAGATTAAATGTTACAGATTAAACTTTAATCATGACATTATGTATCAGTAGCTAATGCCATCCCTCATTAGCAAACTGCTGATAATTTTTTATTACGTTAAGGAATGAAATGATGAAACTACAATCCCTAGTTTTAGCTACTGCTGCTGCACTTACAATGACAACTGCTTTTGCAGTCCCTGCTGGTACTTGGTCTGTTGCTGCTGGCGCGCACATGGTTGATCCAAAAAGTGATAATGGTCAATTAGCTAACGGCACTTTAGCTGTAGAAGTTGACGACGACATTCGTCCAACTATCAGTGGTGAGTACTTTATCGCTAACAACGTTGGTGTTGAACTGCTAGCGGCGCTTCCATTCCATCATGATTTTGATCTAAATAATGCTGATGGTACACCAGCTTTGAAAGGTAAAACACAGCATTTACCACCTACTCTTTCTGTACAGTATCACTTCGATAATGACAGTATGCCAATGAATATCAAGCCTTTCATTGGCGTTGGTGTGAATTACACAACCTTTTTCAAAGAAAGAATTTCTACTGGTGGTGACTTAGACCTTGATGATAGCGTTGGTGTGGCTGGTCATGTTGGTCTTGATATTCCTTTTGCTCCTACCGAAGCTTTCCGTATCGATGCTCGTTATATGGACATCAAAACGGACGCTACTTTAGATGGTACAAACCTTGGCGAAATTGACATTAGTCCTTGGGTATATGGCGTAGCATTCGTTAAACAGTTCTAAATTAGTCAAAATATTATGTGTAATAAAAGCCAGCTACCAGGCTGGCTTTTTTGTGCCCATTAATGATGGCTATTACTAGTTACTCTAGCTACTAAGCAATTATTTGCAAAAACGGCTAGGATCCTATAATAACAAATAATCTCCATAAAAAAGACCACCCGTGGGCAGTCTTTTTGTATTGCTAGTTAGCTTTAGATCAAGATACGACGTGGGTCTGCTAATAGCGTTGCGATATAACGAGTGAATACAGCAGCATCTGCGCCATTGATCACACGGTGGTCATAAGACAAAGACAGTGGCAGCATCAAACGTGGCTCAAAGCTTTGTTTTTTAGCATTCCAACGTGGCTGCATACTTGCTTCAGAGACACCTAAAATACCAACTTGTGGCCAGTTAACTAATGGCGTAAATGCCGTACCACCCAAGTTACCTTGGCTCGATATGGTAAAGCTAGCCCCTTGCAAATCTTTAGTGCTGAGCTTCTTATCACGAGCTTTTACAGCAAGCTCGCCAATCTCAATTGCGATTTGCTTTAGACCTTTATCTTGTACGTTTTTGATAACCGGTACGATAAGACCATCATCTGTTGCCACAGCAATACCCATATTGACACTTTTACGCAATATAACCTGAGTGTTGTCATCGCTCAAATGACTATTGAATCGTGGATGCTGGGTCAACGCGTAAGCAGTTGCTTTAACCACAAATGCCAAGATAGTAAAGCCAACACCTTCAGCTTTCATGCCACCTTTTAACTCACCACGTAATTTTTCAGTCTCAGTGATATCAGACAGATCGAACTGCGTTACTTGCGGTAGCAAAGTATTGTAGTTGAGCTGTGGTATCGAGACTTTCTGCAAGCGGCTGAGGTCTTGTGTTTCTGTTTCACCCCAGATCTCAGCATTACTCATGTCAGGCAGCTTCGGTAGACCTGAGCTAACAGGATTACTGCTCACAGGTGCCGCTTTTTGCTTGGTTAGACTATTTTTAACATGTGCAAACAAGTCTTCTTTTAGAATGCGATCATTTAGAGCTGAACCATTCACTTGTGTGATATCCACACCTAACTGACGCGCTAGCTTGCGAACAGCAGGACCTGCATACACATCAACCAATTTTTCATTGACTTGTGCTTCAGTTAATTTACCCTCTGTTTTGCTAGCAGCTGTATTAGTATTAGTCGTTTTGGCAGCTTGTTTTGGCTCACCAGTAGTTTTAGCAGCTGATTTATCTTCTGTTTTAGCTGGTGCTGACTCTTGTAGCTTAGGAGCTTCATATTCACTATCAGTAGCATCATCTGCACCACTTGCCATGATGACGATAAAGTCCTGACCATTAGCAACCATATCACCTGCTTCAACCAAGATTTTCTCAATCTTGCCGGCAACTGGCGCTGGTACTTCAACCGATGCTTTATCTGATTCGATTAGCAAAATGGACTGCTCAGCGCTAACAGTATCACCAACGCTAACCATGATTTCAGAAACTTGTGCCTCATCAACACCTAAGTCAGGTAATGCATGAGTGGTTGCTTTACCAGCATTAGCGGCTGGCTTGGCAGCAGACTCTGATTGCTTTGATTCAGTTGCAGCAGGTTCAGGTTTTGATTCTGGTTTAACATCGTCTGTGCTGTTCGCATCTTGATCTTCGGCAGTATTGTCATCGTTGCTTTCTGCGCTATCATCTGCGCTTTCAAGCTCAATCAGCACCATACCTTCGCTGACTTGATCACCGATAGCAACGCTAATCTTAGTCACTTTACCAGCAGCAGAGCTTGGTACTTCAACCGATGCTTTGTCAGATTCTAATAATACGATGTTGTCATCTTTTGCGATGACATCGCCAACTTCTACCATAATCTCGCTGACTTCGGCGCTATCCACACCTAAATCGGGGGCTTTAATGTCCATGATTTATTTCCTCGTCTTATGGTTATTATTATTTGACATCTTTATCATCAAGTACATTTGCATCTGCTTGATCTTCAGCACGGCCTTCATTACTGATTTCATCATCGTCTTCAGCGATAAACTCAGGTACAGGATTTGGATTTACGTTACCTGGTGCTGGTGCATCTGGAGACTGATCATAGTAAGACTGCTGCTGCCATGCAGGTGGATGATCCACATCGATACCTAAGCTTGAAATCGCGTCTTTAACCAAACGCATCTCAACTTCGCCTTCATCGGCTAGACGTTTAAGCGTTGCCACAACGATATGCGCCGCATCAACGTTAAAGAAACTACGTAGGTTTTCGCGCGTATCAGAACGGCCATAACCATCGGTACCTAGAGTCGTGTAAGGACGGTTGTCTGGCAACCAAGCACGGATTTGCTCTGAGTAGTTACGCATATAATCTGTCGCTGCAACCACAATACCTTCGTGCGGTGCTAATTGCTCAGTAACCCAAGGCACTTTCTCTTCGTCCATTGGATGTAGACGGTTGTAATCATCACAAACCATACCATCTCGAGTCAGCTCATTAAAGCTGGTTACGCTCCAAACGTTGGACGTAATATTGAACTCGTCTTTTAGTATTTGTGATGCCTTCTGTACTTCGCGTAAGATAACACCAGAACCTAGTAGTTGCACTTGTGTTGAACCATTGTCTTCAAGCAAGTACATACCACGTTTGATACCTTCTTCGGCACCTTCTGGCATAGCAGGTTGCTCGTAGTTTTCGTTCATCAACGTCAAGTAATAGTAAACGCGCTCGCCTTCACCATACATACGGCGTAGACCGTCATGCATGACCACAGCTAGCTCATAACCAAAGCAAGGATCATAGCTAACACAGTTTGGCACGACATTGAACAAGATTTGAGAATGACCATCTTGATGCTGCAAGCCTTCGCCATTAAGCGTTGTACGACCAGCCGTTGCACCCAATAAGAAGCCCTGTGCTTGACAATCGCCTGCTGCCCAAGCCAAATCTCCCACACGTTGGAAACCAAACATAGAGTAATAGATATACATCGGAATCATCGGTAGCGCGTTCACAGAATAACTGGTTGCCAATGCAATCCAAGTACTCATTGCGCCTGCTTCGTTGATACCTTCTTCTAACATGTGACCATCGATAGCTTCTTTATAGCCCATCAGCGCTTCACTGTCTTCTGGCGTATATTTTTGACCAACAGCCGAATAAATACCCAATTGACGGAACATACCTTCTAGACCGAAAGTACGTGCTTCGTCAGGTACGATTGGTACGACGCGATCTTGGATGTCTTTGTTTTTGAGCATCGCAGATAGCAATCGTACAAATACCATCGTCGTCGATTGCTCTTTACCATTGCTGCCTTTTAACACCCGATCAAACATTGATAGTTCAGGGATATTCAGTGGAATATGACCACTACGGCGGTTTGGTAGATGACCACCTAACGACTCGCGACGACCTTTGAGATACTTCATCTCCGCCGAACCTTCTTCAGGGCGATAAAATGGTAGAGTCTCTAACTGCTCATCAGTAAATGGCAAATCAAAACGATCACGGAAATACATCAACGCTTCTTGATCAAGCTTTTTGACCTGATGCGATTTGTTGACTGCTTGTGTTTGGGCAGACAAGCCATAACCTTTAACGGTCTTAACCAAAATAACCGTTGGTTGGCCTTTGGTTTTCATAGCTTCACTAAATGCAGCATAAACTTTAACTGGATCATGGCCGCCACGGTTTAGACGTGAGATTTCTTCGTCAGACAACGCATCTGCCATCTCTTCTAGCTCTGGATATTTACCAAAGAACTCTTTGCGAGTAAATTCAGGCGTACGCGCTTCATATAGCTGATACTCGCCATCCACCACTTCTTCCATACGTTGTTTAAGCACACCCGTATGATCTTTACCAAGTAATGAATCCCAGTTGCCACCCCAAATGACTTTGATGACTCGCCAGCCTGCGCCGCGAAATACTGACTCTAGCTCCTGAATGATTTTACCGTTACCACGGACTGGACCATCAAGACGCTGCAAGTTACAGTTGACTACCCATATTAGGTTGTCCAGCTTCTCACGACCTGCCAGAGAAATAGCACCCAAGCTTTCTGGCTCATCCGTTTCACCATCACCTAAGAATGTCCAAATCTTACGACCTTCTTTTTCTAGCAATCCACGATTTTCCATATAGCGATGTACATGGGCGTGATAGATAGACATGATTGGGCCCAGTCCCATTGATACCGTTGGGAACTGCCAGTAATCCGGCATTAGATATGGATGCGGATAGCTTGATAGGCCTTTGCCGCCTACTTCACGGCGGAAGTTATCAAGCTGATCTTCGGTCAAACGACCTTCTAGATAAGAGCGTGCATAGATACCTGGTGCTGAGTGACCTTGATAATAGATCATGTCGCCACCGAAGTGATCGCTAGCGGCGCGGAAGAAATGGTTAAAACCCGTTTCATAAAGTGTCGCACTAGAGGCAAATGTCGCTAAGTGACCACCTAGATCATCGTCGTTTTTATTGGCGCGCATGACCATAGCAAGTGCATTATAACGAATCAAAGCGCGTATCTTACGCTCCATGCCTAGGTCGCCTGGGTACATCGGCTCATCTTCAACAGCGATACTATTGACGTACGCAGTGTCTAGTCTGTTGAACGGCAACCCTTCTTGAACTGCCATATTGTATAAGGCTTTTAGGAGGAACTGAGCACGGTCCTTGTCTGCGTGTTTAACCACAGACTCAAAGGCTGCCAGCCATTCCTGAGTTTCGGTGCTATCAGCATCCTTATAATAATTCATTCTTGTTAATCCTTTTATATCAGTCATACCTACCTAATGGCAGGGCTTCATTGAAAAATGCATGATGAGAGATTGGTTTACTTATGACATCCTTGCTACGTCCAAGCATTCCATTGTTTTGTGCGATGACATACTGCTAGATTATAAAAATAGTATTACTCATATCGACAAATGCATCAAATCAACGCACCTGCCAAACCGTCATAATGCTACGACTATTCTATTCAAATGTTAATTACTATGACATTCCATTATAAGCGTTTACGCGCTAGTTGTTTATGGCTGTAGAGAAATGATGAAATAACAAGTATTTTTTAAATAAATAATGATTAGTTGTTAGGTAAATATTATTAATTGATAGCTTTGTGGAATATGACTGGTTAATCTTGCAACATAGGGTAACTGGTCATGACAAAAATGCCATTCATCTATTTAATATGATTTTTACAAAAATATTACTTAATATACAAAATATATATAACACAATTTTTTTTGGTAAATAAACGTTTACATTAGGCTTTAGTACATAGGAATATTGAGATGCGACAAGTACAGCGACTTTTGAATTCAACAAAAAAGCATTTATTCAATAGATATATATGTCAGATAATGACATTGCTAGCTGCTATTCCTATGTTTTTGATTAGCAATGTAGCTTTTGCTGAAGCTGCTCCTGTATGTCCAAGTGGACATGCTATGTATTACTTAGGCTCTAAGAGTACTACAACAGCGCCTAAGGCCACCTTGAGTTGGTCAGCAGCAGGCAACTCTAGTACCACTTATAGCTTTGACAGTGGTCTTAAACTCGTCTTATCTTTTTCTGATATTAACTTTATTAGGACTGGCTATCCAGAAGTTAGCAGTTTTGCTGGTGTTACTACCAATGCTCTTAACATGCGTCATAGCAGCGAAAAAATTGATGTGAATCACAGGTTGACGGCCACTATTAATAAACCCGTTACAAAATACGGTTTTGTCGTTCAAGACTTAGATGCAAATGCTGCTGGAAGATACACTGAGTCCGTATCAATTGTTACTACAGGTGGTTCTTTTAGCAATTTCGCTAACAACTTTACTGTATCCAATTCGAATAAAACGATTACTGCAAACCAGTGGGCAAACTGTAGTCCTAGTAGTCCATGTAATTTTAATATTGAATGGGAAGCCCAATCAGCAAATACGCCATTTGTAACCACACATGGTAATCCATACTCTGGTGCCTCCACGACAACGTCAACTGGTGATCATTTAGTAGGTTATTCAGACTTCTATTTCTGTCTGGCACCGCCTAAGCTCATCGTAAAAAAAGCGTTGAATAGTACACGTGTCAACACTAACGACCAATTTGAAATAGCAGTTAGTGGTGGATCATTAGCTGCTAATAGCTTTACTACTACTGGTACAGGCTCGACCATCACTAACGGAACCAGTGCAACGCTTACATTAGCAGATAGCACAAGTTATACCATTACTGAGCGTGTGATGAATGGCACAACCTTAGGTGATATAGCGAACTATAATGCGACTTATATTTGTAGTAATGCTACGTCAGGTAGTACTACAGTCATGCCTACCTCAGCAATGAGCTATAGCGCCTCAGGCAAGACTCGTTCATTTACGCTTAGTAATGCCACTTATGGCGATGATATTACTTGTACTATTACTAATACTGCAAACTATGTGTTCTCAGGCACCGTATTTAACGATAATGGTAATGTCTTAAGTCCGTCTAAGGACGATATATCTAGCAAATACCTAAATAATAGTCTTTATTTCAATGGCAAATACGATTCACCAACTGAATCTGGTATTCCCTTTACTACGGGTCATACCATTACTCTAAACAAATGTACAGGTGATAGTGGTACGTTCTCACCTCAGACGGTAAACATTGGTAATGATGGAACCTATAGTTTTAGCTTGACGCCAGCACAAGTAGGTAGTTATACAAGGCTTTGCGTTACTCAAAATGAGCCTAGCAACTATACATATTCTGTAGATACTACGAGCAACTTCCTACAAATAGACATTACTAACAGTAAATACAATTACCCTAGCAATGATTTTGGTGATGTTGTTCAAGAAAATGCTGCGTTGGTATTAATCAAAAGTCAGTATGTCCATGACTGTAGCCTAAATAACCTTGCCACAATTGGTGTTAATTATGACGGTAGTGCTAGTAGTGCGTATAGTACAAAACCAATATCTAACATTATCCCTGGACAATGTATCGCTTATAGAATTGAAGCTACAAATCGCGGTAATATTTCGTTAGCAGATATTGTTATTAAGGATACGCTACAGAGTAAAAATGACTCTAATAATTCATTGATTACCTCTACCTTAGTCAATCCAACACCTATTGGTGAAAATAGTGGCACTCCATCATTTGCAACAAATTCAGTATCTATTGGTAACAACGGTACAGTTACCACCAATACTTTTTCTTTAGGTGCTACTACAGCCACTCGCCGTCAGGCCATTCGTTTTAATACTAAATATGGTACTATCATTAGTAACTAAACACCTGTTTATTAAACATTTACTCAAGCCCTGTCTAACCAGACAGGGCTTTTACCGTTTGTATACTCCAAAATGCCAGTTGTCATTTTTGTGATGATTAATTGTATTAATTACGTGAAAATACAAGAAAAGGAGGTAGATGCCTTTTAAAACGACGAATGATATTAGATTACTAGCTCCTCCATCATGATATACGACGTTCGCTTTTTACTGATAGTCATGTTCTAAGAAAGGATTTTATATGAAACGTTTTAACCTATTACATAATGTCATGCTAGCAACTTTTGCCTCTGCTTGTTTGCTAGGTACTGCTCATGCTGACGACGCTCTAAAAATGGAACTGACTGCTAATCAGGTCATTAAGAATGCGGACGGCAAAACAGTCTATTCACCAGTACGTACAGCACCAGCTGGTACTGTCATTCAATACAAAGCAACTTATACCAATACCATTAATAAAGACATTAATGATCTGATGGTGACATTGCCTGTCCCTGCAAACATGACCTTTACTGGTGAGGCAAACCCTGCCAGCGCACAAGCCAGCACTGATGGTAAAAACTACGCTGATATGCCGCTAATGCGCAAGGTCGATGGCAAAATGGTCAAAGTACCCTACTCCGAATACCGTACGCTACGCTGGAACATCAAACTACTACCCGCAAAAAAGGCAGCAGCTGTTGCCCTTAATACTGTCGTTAACAAATAACCCTTCATCCTTACTGATTTAATCTTTCGGAGATCTACTGCATGAAACCAAATTCTTTCAAATATTCAGTATTAGCCGTAGGTGTTGTGGCTGCAATGGGCATCTCTACTGCCGCTAATGCAGCTACTCCTAATACTACTGGTGGTATTAGTGCAGGAGCAGCACCGATTACCAACGTCGCAACCGCAAACTATAGCGTTGCTGGCATTGCTCAGCCGAACGTTACTTCTAACACGGTGACTGTAAGTGTTAGCGAAACAGCTAACTTTGCACTCGTATCGACTGTTGATGATGGTAGCATTGGTAACGATACTGCTGTTAATAGATCTGCTACGCCAGGTGGTACGACTACTTTTACTCATGCTTTAACCAATACGGGTAACGTGACAGATACTTATACCGTTAATACCACAGGTAATGACTCAGCCCTAGTAACAGCTACGCCAGACTATGCTCTGGGTACTGCGCCTGTTACGTTTACTATTGTACAAGCAGACGGTACTGCTTTGACTCCTGCTCAAGTTACCGCTTTGAATGGTCAGGCACAGACAGGTACCCTAGCAAATGGTGGTACTATTAGACTACAGCCAGGTACTAGAGCTAACTTAAGCTACGAAGCAGCTACACCAGACGATCGTAACGGTAATGACAAAGGTGTAGGCACATTAACAGCGACCAGTACTTTCTTTACTGCTAATCTTCCAGCAAATGCGACATTGGTGAACGAAAACCAAACTATCGTGAGATTGCCTACCTTCAAAATTACAAAAACAGCGACCAGTACTGTCGATTTGACAGTCGCTAACCCACAGATTGCTTATAGTATCGTAGTCACTAACGCGACTACTGACTATAGTACTGCTGCGACTGATTTTGTCATCCGAGATGTCCTTCCTGCAGGTTTGAGCTTGCCTAGTGGCACAGCATCAGATGTGACCGTAACTGGTGCTGGTACCGCGACGATCTCTACTGTTGGTACTCGACAAGCTATTAATGTTGCCGTAGCGAACTTAGCCGTTGGCGCAAGTCGCACGATTACTTTCACGGTTAACGTCGATAAAACTCAGTTTACAGCTGCTAATAGTTCAGTAACTAACAACGCAGAAGTCTACGATAAGTTCATCGGTCCGGTTAGTCCGTTAATTGCTGCTCCTGTACTTGATACTGACTATAACATTTTGGATAGTACAGATAGCACTATAGGCGTTACTAGAATACCTGATGATGCAGGTGAAGGTAACGGCGCTGGTATAGATACTGCTGGTGTGACTAACTTTACCAGACGAGCGGTTGTAGTGAGCAATCCAACGACTAGAGAAGTTCCCCCTGCCTCAGGTACTGCTAGTCAAGCGACTCATTCAACTCTCATTACTAACAGCGGTCAAGATGCTGAAGGTACCAATGCTAACCCATTGACTTTCACTATTGCCGATGGTGGCAATAATGTGGGTGTCAGACCGGTTACTGGTCCTGTTAGTGCTACTTATACGCCGCCTGGTGGTGGAGCCCCGGTTACTATAACACTGCAACCTACCGTTGCTGGTGGTAATACATATACTCTTAATAGCACTACACTACCAACTGCTCAATTTCCAAATGGTATTGCACCTGGTGGCAAATTAGCGATCAACTACAATGTGTCGTCTGGCAATGTAGCTGCTCCTGCAACTGTTGATGATGCTGCAGCTGTTGGTAGCACTGAAACTTCTGTTGTAACGCTAACGCCTGCTGGTATTAATCCACCTGCTGTTACTTCAGTGACTGATACGACTAACGTTAGAGGCTTAACTTTAGTGAAGTCTCAAGCATTAGATGAGACTTGTTCAGGTACGGTTGCTGCAAGTACCTTTGTTCAGACTGCGCTCGAGGCGAAACCTGATCAATGTGTCATCTATCGTATTCAGGCAACTAACACTTCTTCAACAGCGTTAGGTTTTAATCTTAACGCTTTAACCATCTCGGATTTGTTGTCTAACTTCTCAGCTGGTGCAAATTTAGTAGCTGGTTCACCTGCTACTTCTGCGACTGCTTCATCTACTGCAGGCACGCCTAGTACGACTAGTGCTGCTGTTCTTGGCACTAACTTTACTATAGTTCCTGGCGGCGTTGGCACCTTGACTTTTAAAATCAAAATCAAAAACGATCGTTAATTTATATTTAATATTTCAAAGACTATAAGCGTCACAAGACACTTATAGTCTAACGCTCCAGCTTGACCTAATCGTTTTTGGTTAGCCAAACTGGAGCGTTACTAACCTACTCTTCTATGTTTTATTGGATAAGCGACATATGACTACATACTCAACGTCTAATCGTACTACGTTGCATACAGCGAAGATCTCTGCGCTGACAGCTGCAATGTTGCTTATGCAATCAAATATGGCGTCTGCTGCGCCTAGCACTCTCGTACAAACTATCAATAACATTGCTAATGCAACTTATGACGTCGATTCTATTGAACAAAATGGCATTTCAAACCAAGTTCAAGTCAAAGCCTCTACCTTACCTGAATATGGTATTAATTTAACTCAGCAACCCTTGCGTACTGTCGCACCCAATACATTGGTGAATTGGGTCAATGTTCTTAGTAATATTGGCTATAGTAGTCAGACTGTTGAGCTGACACTTGCTATATCACCAACTGTTTCTAATTTAAAGGTCTATCAAGATCTTAATAATAACGGAGAAGTCGATTCAGAAGATCGACAAATCATGCTCGATAACCTGAGCGCTCAGATCAAACTTGGTCAGAGTGAGAGTATTCAGCTTATCGTACAGGCTCTATCAGATGCCGAGGGTGAAGATGGCGATACCGCTGATGTAAAGATTGGCGCTATCATACTAGAAGATCCATCAATAGCAGCTGTCGAAGCAATTGACAGACTGGTTATTGTTGAACCTAAAATCAACTTTACCACGCCTCAATTTGACGGTACTAAAACTACCTCACAAATCGGCGACAACGTTTATATTGATGCCAGTTACGCGCACTGTAATGTACAATCTGATAAGCCTGATCAAGTATGGATTACCGTTAAGTCTCCTGCAACAGGTGATACCTATTCTCTTAAAGGAATTGAAACTGGTAATAATACAGGCAAATATCGTCTAACTGCACCGACACAAAACAACGCCAATGCTATTAATGATAAGTTCATTCAGACATTAGCTAACGATACTTTAACTGCTAGTCTAGAAGCGTGTATTGCTCCTTCTGTTGGTACAGATGCTGATCAGCTACCAAGTAATAGCGATTTTACTGTAGTTATCGAGGATCTGAGTTCTCAAGTAAGTATAATTGATAATAGTGCCAGTTTGGTTGTCACTAAAGAAAGCGATGTCAAAACTGCAGAGCTTGGTAATTATGTCAGCTATACCATCGATATTACCAATAACGGCAAATCGACTGCTTACGATGTACAACTAAAAGACGCTTTACCACGTGGTTTTGACTACGTTGAGAACAGTGTACGTGTTAGTCCAACGACTGATATTGATATCAACCAAGCGCAGACCACTGAGTTTAAAGCTGATGGTAAATATCAGGTATTGAACTTAGGAAACATGGCAGTTGGCGAAAGTAAAAAAGTTACTTATCGTGTGCTCATCGGTGCGTCATCGCTAGGCGGCGATGGTATTAACCGCGCCACCGCAATTGCTAGAAATGAACAAGGTCAAAGCGTAAGCTCAAGAGAAGCGCAGTGGAAGATTGATGTAGAGCGCGGCGTTATGAATACTGATGGTATTATCGTTGGTAAGGTCTATCATGATATCAACCGCGACGGTATTCAGCAAAAAGAAGACGGCGAGCTTGGTGTCGCTGGTGTACGTATCTATATGGAGAACGGCAACTTCATCGTGACTGATCCTGAAGGTAAATATAACTTCTATGGTATCAGTGCCAAAACACACGTACTAAAGGTCGATCGTACTACTATCCCTAGAGAGACTGAACTGGTTACCCAAAGCAATCGTAATGCTGGTGATGCCGGTAGTCGTTTTGTTGATTTGAAGTACGGCGAATTACATCGTGCGGATTTTGCAATCGTCGGTGGCATGGCAGATAGCACTGAGCGCTTAAACGCTGAGCTAATTGCTCGTAGCAAATTAGTAGAAGCTAAAAATGACACGTTAGAGCAAGCGGTAAAAACCGAGCTGACTTTAGATCCTGATTATGATACCGATACTACTGACAATGTAGATGCTAGTGGTTGTAACATCAATGGTGACTTAGACCTTGGTAATAACTGTGATTCGGCTATCGTTAATGAAATGGTCAATCCAATAGATAGCCGTGTTGATATGACAGTGACCACTGTTGCTCCGCCAGTAGAAAAAGAGCTCGAAGAATACTTGAAAGAAGTGGCGAGTAACGATGTTGCCTTCATTAACCTGAACGAAGGTCAGCAGCTTAGCACTTATAAACAAATGGTACAGGTTCAGGCACCGCTTGGGTCTGTGTTCACACTATATGCCAACGGCAAAGCTGTATCAGAACAGAAGATCGGTAAAACTGCTGAGCAAGAAAAACAGAATGTAACGGCTTTCGATTACTATGCTGTTGATTTACAGCGCGGCAAGAACACCTTACGTGGTGTTGCGACTGATATAAATGGTCAGGTCATCTCTGAGCAGACGATTAAGGTATTAACTCCTGATAGCTTACAAGCTATCGACTACCGTACTCAAGCACAGTTAGTTCCAGCTGATGGCATTAGTGAATACCAAGTCGTCATCAGCCTAAAAGATCGCGATAATCGTCCTTATATTGGTACTACTTCTCTTACGCTTGATACTAATATCGGTCGTATCAATCTAAAGGATGACAGTCAAGATAAAGCAGGCACTCAAATCACTGTTTCTGGTGGTGAGCTATTAATACCCGTAATTGCACCTAGCGTACCAGGTAAGGGCGAGCTAGTAATTGACACTGGTAGCAGCAAACAAATCATTCCGTTACAGTTTACTGCTCAACTACGTCCACTACTTGCTGTTGGTATTGTAGAAGGTGTTATTTCACTAAAAGACTTTGACGGTAGCAGCATTACCGATGCTCAAGGTGCATTTGAACAAGAGCTAAATGACTTTGCTGGTAACGATGATTACACAGCTTCTGGTCGTGCCGCGATGTTCCTAAAAGGAAAAGTACGCGGCGACTATCTGCTTACGCTTGCATATGATAGTGATAAAAAAGGCGAGCGTTTGTTCCGTGATATCGAGCCTGGCGAATACTATCCTGTCTATGGCGATTCATCAGCTAAAGGCTTCGATGCGCAGTCTACTAGCAAGCTTTACGTGCGCCTTGATAAAGGCCGTTCGTTCGCTATGTATGGTGATTTAAAAACTCAGATTGATGACGACGAAGGTATCAAGCTTGGTCAATACAACCGTACATTAACTGGTCTAAAGGCTCAATTTGAAGATAGCAACACTCGTGTTACTGCCTTTTTAGCAGAAACCAGTACTAGCCAACGTGTAAATGAGACTCGCGGTTTGGGTATTTCAGGCCCATATCCATTGGCTGAGAACTTCGATGCGGTATTAGAAAACTCTGAAACGGTTGAAGTTATTACTCGTGACGCTAACAACCCTGGGCTTATTATCAATCGTGAGACGCTTACTCGCTTTGCTGATTATGAGATCGACCCTATCAGCCGCAGCTTATTCTTAACTGCACCGATTGCTAGTCAAGACATCGAAGGCAATCCTATCTATATCCGTGTCACTGTCGAAGTTGATGAAGGCGGTGAAGATTACTTCGTCGGTGGTATTGCCGCGAAGCAACAACTGACGGATAAAGTCGCCATCGGTGGTAGCTATGTGAATAGCGATGACCCACTGAACAAAGAAGAGTTGGCTAGTGTTAATAGTGTTGTTAAATTCAATGATAAGCTAAAGCTAGTCGCAGAATATGCGATGAACAAAGCTGAAAACCCAAATTTTCAGTCAAGTAATCAAATCAACGCGGCAGAACTGACTGATAGTGATGTTGAAGGTAACGCACTACGTATTGAGCTTGATTTTGATAATAAGAAAAATACGCGAGCTAAAGCTTATTATAATGATGCTGATGAAGGTTTTGTCACTGGTGCATCACCGCTTACGGCTGGACGTACTGAATCTGGTGTAGAGGTTACTCATACTCTAAATGATAAGAAAACTGCTCTTAAATTAGAAGGCATACGCACAGAAGAGCATACTACTGACGCTAGCCGCGAAGGCGTGCAAGCAAGCGTTGAGCATCGTTTAAGTGAAAACATCGTTGGTGAAATTGGGGTTCGTTATTACAAACAAGACGCGACTGCTGCCTCACGTAATACTCAAGCGGCGACAGACGTTGTAGATATTACAGACGACACTCTGTTTAATGATGACATCATCAATCAGTCAGCGTTAAGCAGCGTTAGTAACGCTGAAGAAGATATTGAAGGTACGACTGTTCGTGCTCGTATTACCTCTCGTCTACCTAAGTTGAATGATAGCTTGGTATTTGCAGAATATGAGCAAGATATCGAAAATAGCTCACGTAATGCAACTTCTATCGGCGGTGAGACAGCACTTGGGGACTTGGGTCGTCTATACGCTCGTCATGATTTGATCAACAGCCTATCTGGTACTTATGGTCTTGATGATACAGATGAGCGTCAACGTACCACTGTTGGTTTTGACGCGACTTACATGAAAGATGGTAAGGTTTATAGCGAATACCGCATGCGCGATGCCATTAGTGCACGTGAGGCAGAAGCAGCCATCGGTCTAAAAAACAAGTGGTATGTTCAAGAAGGTTTAACTTTAAATACTTTATTTGAGCGTGTTGAATCTCTGGAAGGTGAAGAAAGTAACACTGCAACAGCGGCAGGTATCGGTGTTGAATATCTTGCCAAAGAGAACTATAAGGCATCAGGACGTATTGAAAAACGTTGGGGCGAAACAAGTGATACGCTACTTGGTAGCGCTGGTATCGCCTATCGCTATACCGATGAGGTTACTTTCTTAGCTAAAGACATCTACTCACGCACTGACTATAGTGATGGCGATCGCACTATCAATCGTTTTCAGCTAGGTGCTGCATATCGTGACTACGATAGCAATCAGTTAGATATGCTTGCAAAATTCGAATATCGTTTGGATGATAATAATACTGGCGATGACGCTTACCAAAAAGACACCATGATTTGGTCATGGAATGGTAATTACCATCCTACGCGTCCGTTGACGTTGTCTGGACGGTATGCTGGTAAGTATACAGAATACGAAGCAGACAGCTTAACCAGCGATAACACGGCTCACGCTGTTTATGGCCGCGGTCTTTATGACATCAGTGAGCGCTGGGATATTGGTTTACAAGCAGGTACTTACTGGAATGATCAGGCAAATGACTTAGCTTATATGCTTGGTGCAGAAGTGGGTTATAGCCCAATGACCAACCTTTGGTTATCACTTGGTTATAATTTCATGGGCTTTGAAGATGAAGATATTGCTTATGATGACAGTACTCAGCAAGGTGCTTACTTTAGATTGCGCTTTAAATTTGATGAAGATTTATTCAAACGTGAAGACCCACGTAAGAACCAACGTCTAAGCAGCAATTCTGCATTTTAATTGTTTGATACTAATGATACTGTCGTAAGTACATCTTTAAGACAGTATCATGATTGTCTTATGGCAAATTATTTTGTCATTCAATAAACAATTAAGTCAGCCCTAGTAATGGTAAATAATACCAACGTTTATTACCTTAACATAAGGTTTACACCATGTTTGATTCATCCATCAATGCAGCACCTTTCAAGCGCTCAATATGCGTTACACTATCAGCTTTATTTTCGTTAACCTTTATGCAGCCAGCTTTAGCTAAGGGTGAGACTGTCCGAATGGCTAACTCAACTAGCATGGCTGAATATTGCCACGATGATAGTCAGACTCAGGCACACTCTTATAGATATCAAAGCGAACAACAGCGCCTATTAAATTGTATGGTCACGCAGTTAAAACCCTATCAGCAAAAAGACAAGACAGCAGCTCAACAGTATTTCGCATATAAAGCGCAAGCGTGGTTGAACTATGCCATCCATCAAGACAGTATGAATAGCCGCTCATCTGCTAGTCAAGTTGCGTTAGAAATGGCAGAGCCTATATTGCAAGCGCTAGATAATGACACGGTACAAGACTTGGGCTTGCATCAAGATATTCCGTCTACCTCTGCTCTAATGCGTCCTGATCTATGGGCAACGTTAAGCGCACTTAAAGACGGCGATGGCATAGCATCAGCACCACGTGAGATGGCATTTAGTGAAGTGGCTTTGATTTGGGCAGCAACCAATCAATGCGCGCGAGGCTGGCGCGAATCTGGTATGCATTTTCGTATGGCCGATCGCTGGCTTGAACAAGCCCGCGAAGCTTACGTCAATGCCAATGACTCACAGACCAATGTAGCGCTAGAGAAGTCAATAGTCAGTTATCATAAGCAGTACTCGCCTTTAGACGCGAGCGATGATACTTGCCGTGGACAAGATTTGACATCTAACCGTTAGAATAACTGCTGTTTTATTAAAAATATGACTTTCTATAACTTTTAATCTTATGCTAAAAATTAGACGTAAAAAAGCCGACACATTTGTCGGCTTTTTTACGTCTAAAGTAAGCTCAATTATCGGTTTTTACGTGGTAACTTTTCTGGTAGGTAACAACGTAAATACGCAATAAATGCTGTATTTGCTTCTTGGATATACTCTTCAGTAATACTCTGATGACGGCGATAAGACAACGTAAAGATAGCATTTACGATGCTATAAGCAATCAACAAAGTATCTTGGATATCATGGAAGTTTGGCATCTCATAACGCTCTGACAAACGTTTATAGACCAAATCAACAATTTGATGATCCATATCTTCACCAAAGCTGTCGCCTTCAAAATCAGGTGTATTAGTATCATAGATAAGCTTGGCTTTTGTCTCATCATTATGGAATATCGTAATACAATGATCGATAAGCGCCGTTAAATACCCTTGCCATCTATCATAGTTGCCAATATCGACCGTCTCTACCATCTCTAATATTTCAATCGCATTCAAAAAACGCAATGCTAAAAATATTGCTTCAATATTAGGGAAAAAATGGTAAGCAGACGCTCTTGGTATACCCGCTTCTTCACACACAGCTGCTAACGTAATATCGTTAATAGCATGCGTTTCGCTCAATTTTTTGGCACCAGCCAATAGTTTTTGACGACGTGCACGACCTTGTTGGCTAGTAAACTTAAACTTATTAGGTACAAGCTTTTTTGCCAATTCCGAATCTACCAACACATCTTCAATCTTTTCGTCTTTGTTATCACTCATTGTGAATCTCTTAATGTTGCGCCCTATTTTATAAATATAATCTTCATTGAATAGTATTTATCCTCAAATAAAGGATGATGACTGTTGGCTAAAATATAAAGCCTATATGGTCACCACTATATTCAATGCAGAGGCATCATAAACGCTTGCACATTATCAAGCAAGGGAAATGAATAGGTTAAAAAACAATACTACGATCAGCAATTTAATAGAGCTAACCGTCTAATTTTATAAAGTTAATCATTGAGTTTTATTTTCGCCCTTATAATACCATGATCAGTGACTCTATCGGCATAGTCCCACTTCAAATGATCATTAAAATAATCGACCCGTTCGACATAACCGAGCGAAAACTTACTATCGGGCAAAAACTCTTCTGAGACAAATAACTGGTCGATAACTTCTGGCATACCTTGATATATATGGGTATAGGCAACATCTTTCATCCAGCCATATCTTGCTTGAATCCGAGCAGCATCAAAAAGTGCGACATCACGCATACTTTTATCGTAATTAACCTCCCCAGTTTCTGTCATCAACTGAGTAGTCACGCTACCTGTAACATCATTCATATCGCCCAGTAGGATCAATGGTTCACGGGTATGTTGCAATCGCTCTATGATAGACATACGGATAGAGGCCGCTTCTGCCGCGCGCATACATAAACTACGAAGCTTGGCGCGAACTCGAATATTTGGATCGTCCATGTCTTCTAATAGGTCACCATTTTCATCGCGTAAGAAAAAAGCACGTTTGCTTTTTAGATGCGCTGTAATAATAGTAATGGGCTGCCCGTATGCGTCAACACGTAACACTAATGGAGGACGGTTGAAGCGTTGATAAGGGCCGATATCAGGTACATCAATAATGGCTTTTGGTGCTATATCTTCTAGCAAACTGGTTTCTAACTGCTCAAATCTGCTGATAATACCGACAGCAGGTGTATTCTGTGCACCCATGCCTTTGGTATATATACTCGCGCTATCATTACTTGCAAGTGGAATGACCGCATGCTCGGGCTTGAAACCTAGTGAAATAGCCAGTGCCTCTAATGCATCACTATCCCAAACCTCTTGTACTGCGATAATGTCAGCATGCGCTTTAGCCAATAAATCTGTAAGACCTCGCAGCTTATGTTCGTAGGTTTTATCATTATAAGCTGGCGCATTTTCATAATAAGTTCGATTAGGGTTCGCAAGGTTCAGCAGGTTTGCCGTTGCGATATAAAACTGTTTATGACCTTCAGTGTTATTACTCATATATTCCCCATCGTTCTCATTATTATAGTGCATAATATTCACGTATGTGTATACGCTACAAATTTTATGCCTAAAAAAACTCCCAAAGTTAAACTTTGGAAGTTTTAAAATAGCATAAATGTTGATAAGTAGATTTACTAATAGAACTGGACATACAATTAATCTATTTTAAGTAATGGTATAGCAATCTCTGACATTAGCTAATTACTAAATGCATTGATTGCCAAGCCGTTTGCCTAAACGTCTTATTAGTTACTTAAACTCTCTTATGATACGCGGTTCCATGCATCACGTGATGCTTGACGCGCTTCGTTCCATTCCATACGAGACTCACCTTTTACTTCATGCCATGAACGCTCTAAATCTGCTTCATGATCTTCAAAACGAGCATCTACTGGATAACGAGCCCGGTTCGCATAACCGACTGCATATGCTGGATGCAAGTCACGGTCGAAATCGTATTCCTCTCTATGATAGTCAGCGTTTGCATACTCTGCACGCCAATACGCTTCTTCATGAGTTGGATCAATGGCTTCAGCTGCTGCATGGCCTGCGCCACCACCAACAATAGCACCAATAGCACCACCAATTAGCGTACCTAATGGACCTGCCATTGTGCCGATAGCTGCACCTGCTGCTGCACCGCCTACACCGCCGATTCCTGTACCTACTGGATGTGAGCCTGGTTCACCGGTAATGATGTCTGCATTTAAATCTTCTTTTGTCTCTTTTGACATATGTTTTACTTCACTGCGATCGATAGCATCATGGTTACTCATAGTATTATCCTTAAATTATTTATTATTTATTGAATTATTTATTTGCTAATTATTAGCGGTCTTACTAAATCCAATTGAAGTATAAAAATTTATAGGTAAAGACAGATAGGCCGATTTTGTAAACTGTGTCCGTATTGCGATTGTCTTGCGTTACAGCCTGTATCTTTATCACATTTGTGTACGGCAGCCTCATACTTTGAGTAATTGTAAATGTACGATCACAATAAATTTACTAAGTAAATCAATCTTATAACGGCATTAGAGACCTTTTGATAGCTTGTTGCCATTTAGCAAGATGTCGCTCACGAGTATCAGCCGACATGCTTGGTTCAAACACGCGATCTACCTGCCATGAAGCTTTCATGGTCGATTCGTCATATAGCCCAGTTTTCAGTCCTGCGAGGAGTGCTGCGCCCTTTGCCGTAATCTCTGTATCTCTAGGACGTAATACTGGAACACCTAACAAATCTGCTTGGAACTGCATGAGTAAATCATTATTTGCAGCGCCGCCATCTACTCTCAGCTCAGTCAAAGGATGAGGGCTGTCCTTTTGCATAGCGATAAGCACATCATAGGTTTGATAAGCAACGGCCTCCAATGCAGCGCGTGCAATATGTGCCTTAGTAGTGCCACGGCTCATACCAGTGATGCTAGCGCTAATATCCGAACGCCAGTAAGGCGCGCCCAATCCAGTAAAAGCAGGTAATAGAACGACATCTTCGCTACTGTTTACTTGACGGGCTAAGTCTTCGACGTCACTACTCTGCTGAATCATACCCAAATTATCACGCAGCCATTGAACGATAGCCCCTGCCATAAATACACTGCCCTCTAGGGCATAAGTGACTTCCTTTTTGGGCGGCTGTAGCATGCGTTTGCCTGACTGTACGATTTGGTCAAATGATAAATTGTCTGGACGAATTGGTGACGTTTTACGTTGCCATGCGATGGTGGTTAGTAGCTTATGCTCACTCAACTTTGGCTGTTGGCCAATATTCATTAGCATAAAGCAGCCTGTACCGTAAGTATTTTTGGCCATGCCTGCATCAAGGCAACCTTGTCCAAAGAGCGCTGCTTGCTGATCACCCAATACTGCTTGAATCGGTATTTGCTTTGCAAACAGACCTTTTTTGGTTTTGCCAAAGTCACCGTCGGACGATAGTACTTTAGGCAATATATTCATAGGTATAGCAAAACGGTCACAAAGTGTCTCTGACCATGCCAGCTTATGGATATCAAATAACAATGTACGAGAAGCATTGGTCACATCAATGACATGTTCACCACCTGTAAGCTTATAAATCAGCCAACTATCAATCGTGCCGACCGCTATCTCACCTCTGCTGGCTCGTACACTCAGCTTCGGATTGTTTTCGAGTAACCAAGCAATCTTACTGGCACTAAAATACGGATCTAAACGCAAACCTGTAATACGCTGTACTTCATGTGCCATGTTGACGCTATCAATGCCCTGATGCACAGGGTCATTCATACTATTGCCAGCACTTTCAGCAGCGAGCGTCTTACAATAATTTGCGGTGCGCCTGTCTTGCCAAATGATGGCAGGAGCCAGTGGCTTACCAGTTTGCTTATCCCACATCACAATTGACTCACGCTGATTGGTAATCGCGATACTGGTAACGTCAGTGGCAAGCAGCCCTGCCCGATTAATAACATCATGTGCACAGCTAATCTGAGTTTGCCAGATCTGCTGTGCATCTTGTTCAACGAATCCAGCTCTTGGTGTTTGCAGCGTCGTTGGCTGTTGTACCATTTTGATAGGACGCGCATGATCATCGTACAATATCGCTCGACTTGACGTGGTCCCTTGATCCAACGCTAAAATATACCCTGCCATGACACACCCTCTACTAATATTATTTATTCTACTTAATAGCCATTTAGTGACTATTCATTGACTGATTCTTGTTAATTGCTACTTATTGAGCATTTTTTATTTGCTAATTACTGTCTAAATGCTTTAACAATAAAATTAAAAACAAAATCCAACTAAAAATAAATCGCGCGAATCTAAAACGCCTTGTTGGCTATGTTGTTACTTATAAACAGATATTTAAAAATTAAATCAAACCTCTATCATACCGCTACTGGTCACACAATAGGAAACAGCAAAATACTGAGCATTGACCCGTCACCATTGTGGCTCTACAGTGTACCTCTTATGACGAATGACCGCTTGTTAGCGCTTTTAATATAGCCGTATTTTCATATTAGAATATGAATGATTTATTTAAGCATCATTTTTTCGCTAGCTAGCAAATAGTCTATAATGGTTCAGCAACTTTATATCCTGAGCAATGAAACTTATCGGTGCTGTTCCTTATTTTATAATACCTTACATTCTAATTAATGGCTTATGTGACTTATGAAATTCATTTTATCAGCGCTACCGACTGCTATGATGACAGTTGCAGTCATGAGTGTGCCTGTCATGACTTACGCGAGCACTGCCGCTGACAGTATAGAAGTATCAGATGATGTTACACCAGTGGCTGTGACACAAATCATAGATGCTGATAGTCCAACTGATAATGATAAACCAGCTGTCGCGCCTTTTCATACAGTACCAAACCCTCGAAACGCTGAGTCGCAGGCACTGTCTACGCTTGTTGACCCTATTACACATAAAGCAGTCGATAATAGCTACGCACTAGACGTCTCAAGCTTTTTGAGCTTAGAGCAAGCGCAAAAGCTGCTGGTACAAGTATCACCTAAAATTGCTGCCAATCAAGCAGCGATTGCTGCTAGCGAATACCAAACTGACGCGCTCAGAACTATCGACAATCCGCTCGTATTTGCTCGAGTATCTGCCAGTGCCTATCATTTAGATGAGGATATAGATTTATCTTCTCTCAGAAGCGGTATCGTCAACGAAGTAAACAATGGCGTAGATAACATAATCCCTCCTACAGCAGACTTACCAGACTTTGGTGAGCTGGTCGGTGAGCGTATTCCCGACTCTTATAACTTCAAGCGATCAGGCTCTACGTCGGGTGCAGGTCTTGGTGTCGTTTGGCCTATTTATACTGCTGGACGTACGGACGCACTGACTGGCGCCTCGGATGCACGTACGCAGGAAGCGATGGCTGATAGCGTACTGGATAAAAATGAGCTTTATAATACGTTAATTGAGCGTTATTTTAAGGCACAGCTAGCGATTATCGCTGCTTACTTACGAGAAGACGCTTACGATACATTGCAGCAAACCGACCATATGGCCGAGCGTTTGTTTGAAGAAGGTTTTATCTCACGTGTCGATAGACTAGAAGCACAGTCGGCGCTTGCCGATGCCAAAAGCGAATCCGTCAATGCGAATAATGACGCGCGCTTAGCTATGATTGCGTTACAGCGTCTACTACGTACCGACTACCGTATTAAACCAACCACACCTTTGTTTGTCTCTAGTCGTCCCCTGCCAGATGTGAGCTACTTTCAGGACTTGGCACTAAACAACCATCCCGGACTGCAAAAAGTTGCAGCCAAGCGGGCACAGGCTCAGCAGTTACATGCGCTATCAGATACGGGCTACAAGCCTACGGTATTATTATACGGTTATGGTCAGGTAGAGAAAGATCCAAGCTGGGTCGCTGGTATATCTGCCAGTTGGAAACTATGGGGCGGACTCGATAAAGCAGCATCACTAGCATCCAGTAATGCCAAAATTCGTCAGGCCGACCTCTCTGAGATTGAAGTCAGTGACAATTTATTGCTACTGGTAGAAAAAAACTGGCACGATGTTAATAATGCCCAATCACGCTATCAGGCACTGCAAAGTAATGTTGATTTGGCAGCAGAAGTATTACGACTACGACGCTTAGGATTACAAGAAGGTGTAAATACCACCGTTGATGTGGTGCAAGCACAAACGCAATCGCTTAAAGCACGTACCGAGCAAGCACAAGCTGCTAATGACTATGTACAGTCACTGGCTGCCCTTATGCAGAGCTGTGGTACGCCACTTGCTTTTAATGCTTATCTCAATGCCGCTGACATTCAATTGCCCACTTTATATACTGAGCAATGATGTAACGTGAGAAGCCTTAAGTCGTGCTGATAAACGCTTTGTATTACCATAAAGCCAACATCGAAATGACTATTACCAACCCTATTACGAACAGCTGCTTTTATGAAAAAATTGACCTCTAAATCGTTAAAAAACTGGCTACAGACGTTACTAGAAACGTGGCGTATTGCCAATAATTCTAATGTTTGGGCGCATTGTGCAAGCGTAGGTTTCTTTGGATTCTCATCAATTTTTCCAGTGATGGCTGTGTTTGTACTGCTTTATGGTCTTGCATTCTCTCCTACCGAGATGCAAGAGCAAATCTCGCTTTTGAGTCAATTTATACCTGATACAGTATATGAAGTGCTCAACTCCCGTCTAAGCGAGTTGGTTTCTACAACTACGTCTGCTCTGACTTTCAGCCTGCTTATATCGTCCTTGCTCGCACTTTACGCGGGTTCTAAAGGTATTAAGTCTTTAATTATTCTTATTAACCTTGCGTTTCATATCACTCAAGAGCGCAGTTTTGTACAAAGCACGATCCGCGCAGTTGGTCTGACCTTTGCAGCAGTAGTCGTATTGATTATCGCAGTCTCCTCTATCGCGATTATTCCTTTGGGGGCGGCCTACTTCCCTTTCCCTCAGATAGCAAAGACAATTGCGCTTTGGAGCAGGTGGCCCATATTGACAGGTATCATATTCTTAAGCTTTTTAGGTCTTTATCGTCTAGCCCCAAATCGCGATGCCGTCGCCCTCAAAAAACTAATGCCGGGCGCTGCACTAGCAACGGTTTTATGGATTATATTGTCCATCTTGTTTTCAATTTATGTGCAAAACTTTAATAACTATAGTGCTGAGTTTGGCGCGCTTTCAGCTGCTGTGGTCATTATGCTATGGCTATATTACTCAGCATTTATCGTCGCTCTTGGTGCTATTTTTAATTCTGAAACTATAGACAACGCCAAGCCTTATGCGTTTCGAGTGTACTAGTAATAAACCCTTTATTTTCAACTTTGTTGCTTTAGGAATCTCATTGTCATGACAGAATTACCACGCGAATCAGACGACTCAAATAAATCAGCTGATGCAACCGAGTCAGTGACCTCTCAAGACACACAAAATTCAGTCGATCCTGTAGAAGACGTATCTGATATTGAACCAGAGCAACCGACACCTGCTTATAATCGTAACGTCTCTAAAACTGACAAATCTGCGCGTATGAAAAAAGGATTACTTGCACTATTCATACTGATTGTCCTTGGTACGATCGCGTACGGCCTATACAAAAGTAATGCGCATAGCGAGCCAGAAGTTATTACACTACAAGGGCAAATGCAAATGCAGCAAACGTCTATCGCTGCAAAAGTACCAGGGCGTATTGCCCAAATTATGGTAACAGAGGGTGATACGGTAACGGCAGGTCAGCAACTGGTTGAGATGGATTCGCCTGAGATTAATGCCAAGATTAATCAAGCACGTGCTGGTAAGCAAATCGCGCAAAGCCAATTAGACAAAGCAGAAAATGGTGCGCGCCCGCAAGAAATCGCCCAAGCAAAAGCCGCTTGGCAAGCCAATAAAGCCGCGTCTGACTTGGCAGAAAACACCTATCAGCGTGTCAATCGCCTTTACGAAGAAGGACTGATGGCGCGACAAAAGCGCGATGAAGCATATGCGCAATATCTTGCTACTCAAGACCAAACCGAAGCAGCCCGCTTGCAGTATGATTTGGCACTAGAAGGCGCACGTACTGAAGATAAGTCAGCGGCCACTGCACAAGTTGCACAGGTCGATGCAAAACTCGATGAAGCGCTAGTAGCAAAAGAGGAAGCGAACCTAAGAAGTCCTATCGCTGGTATCGTCGATAATGTCATCGTGAGTACTGGAGAAGTCATCGGTCAAGGAGTTCCGCTCCTGACGTTGGTGGATACCAACGACCAATGGGTGGTACTTAACGTCACTGAGTCTTATTTAAATCAATTTGCTATTGGTCAAACATTTACGGGTACTATCCCAGCGCTGTCATCAGCGGATAAGCCTTATACGAAACAGTTTACCGTCTATGCGACATCGACCTTATCAGACTTTGCCACGTGGCGTCCGACCAATAACGATGATGGTTTTGATGTGCGTACTTTTGAGGTGAAGGCACGACCATCTAAGCCCGATGCTCGTATCCGCTCGGGTATGAGTGTGGTCGTACGTATCAACCCTACTTCTGTCAATCAGAACCAAGAGTAAGCCATGCACTTGACTAAGTTAAGTGAGGCTTTTTTACGCAGTGCAGCCTACGAGCGCCGTTTTTTGGCAAAAAACCATTGGGACTTTAGCATGGTGGTATGGATACCACTGGCAACGGTGCTGCTAATATGGTGGATATTTTCACAGACTCAAATTACCGATTTGCCTATCGGAGTCATCGATCAAGACAATAGCGCTGTTGCCAATACTGCCGTCCGTTACTTAGAGGCCAGTCCTACTTTGACGGTCAGACAGCTGTATTACTCCCAAGCGGATGCAGAGGCTGCGATTTTACAGCGCGATATTTACGCTGTCGTCATTATCCCAGAGGACTTTTCTCGTAATATATTATCGAGCCAGCCTGCTACGTTGACTCTACAAGTCAATGCACAGTACGGTACGCACTCTGGTATTATTCAGGCAGGTGTCCAAGCGGTCGCTAGTACATTATCCGCAGGTGTAGAGATCAAGCGATTGGTCAAACAAGGCGTAGCGCCATCACAAGCGATGACGGCTTATGCGCCTATCAGTGTGCAGCGTATTAGCTTATTCAATGCTGCGACCAACTATCAGCAGTTTTTGGCATCTACTGTCATACCTGCCTTATTACATATATTGGCAATGGTCATTGGCGCAACCACGATAGGCCGCGAGTTACGTGATAAGAATATCGGTCGCTGGTACCGTTTTATTGATACAGGAAAGCCTCATTTAACCTTATCTAAAACTTTAAAAACGACATCTTCGCTATCAACCAAACAAGATAGCAGCAATAACAAAACATCATCGTCAAGCGCAAAAGTGCCCCATTCGGTCAGCCTATCAGTTTTGGTATTTGGCTTATTAGGTAAGTACTTTTGGCCAATACTGGCATATAGCTTGTGGTCAGCGTTGATACTGTGGTTGGCAACGTCCAATCAGAATATCAACATCATGTCTCTCATGGCAGTCTATGCTGGGTTTTTGTGCCTAATGGTATTGTCGTTTTGGCTGGGTGCTATTTTTACTTTGAATTCTTTTTCATTACGTATGGGTCTATCGACTACCGGATTTATTTCAGCGCCTTCTTACGCCTTTGCCGGTGTTACTTTTCCTTATATTGCGATTAGTGATAGCGCGCAATACTGGTCAAATGCATTGCCACTGACACATTACCTCAAGCTACACATTGCTCAATTGCAAATGCAAGCGCCTATTGCTATCTCTGTGCCTATTGTCTACGGTCTGGCGCTTGCCACTATCATCGCCATGCTACTGACAGCCCTATTGACCAAACGCGCATTGGCGCATCCTGAACGCTGGGGAGCCCGCTAATGTCCGCACAATCAAAGCTCAAGCGCAAAGAGCTTCAATCAGCCATCGCTCCAGCATCTCAAACATTTTGGACAAGCTTTATTCAAACGTTCAAAGACGTTTTTGGCGATAAAGGCGTACTTTTGATGCTGATTATTGCCCCGATTATCTATGGGTTTTTCTATCCTTGGCCCTACTCAACTGAAGTGGTCAACCATGTACCAGTGGGTATCATTGATCATGACAACAGCAACTTATCGCGTACTCTTGTTCGCTATGCGAGTGCTAGTCCATACCTAGATACTGAACGATTTATCAATGAGCAGGCGGCCAAAGAAGCCATATGGTCAGATCAAATTGCAGGCTATATGGTGATTCCAGCTGGTCTCGAAGAACAAGTTCAGTCCGGAGAGCAAGCACACGTTAGCGTACTGGGTAATGGCGGTTATTTTATTTTAAATAAAAACGTCCAATTGGGATTCTCTCAAGCAGTAGGTACGGTATCCGCAGGCATCAAGGTAAAGAAAAGCATTGCGAAAGGCGCTTATGCATCTACCGCAGCACAGAATACTCAAGCCGTACCGCTACGGATTATGCCACTGTATAACCAAACTGAAGGCTATGGTGCTTATGTCGTACCTGCTGTCTCTGTTATTATCTTACAGCAGACACTTTTGATGGCGACAGCAATGCTGATTGGCACATGGTATGAGCAGCGCCGTCACAGTACGAGTGTACGTGGCTGGTTGGGACGTATTGGGGCTTTGAGCTCACTTAGTTTTATCGTTGGCTGCTTTTATTATGGGTGGGCGTTTGAGCTACATCATTATCCACGCGGACAAAACATGCTTGGTACGCTGCTATTTTTGGCACTATTTTGTCCGACAGTCGCAACGCTCGGCTGCGTGCTCGGATTATGGTTCCGGCAGCGTGAGCGCAGTATGCAGATCTTAATCTTTATCTCCTTACCAATATTCTTCTTAAGCGGCTACCCTTGGCCAGCAGACCAATTGCCTCAAGTATTACAAGTAATACGTTGGCTGGTACCGACCACGCCTGCAATCAATACCTCTGTGCAGCTTAACCAAATGGGTGCCAGTGTTTCTCAAGTCGCTATAGGATTTTACGCGTTGGCTGGCTTATGGTTGCTCTATTTTGTTTTATTACTATTTTTACGCAAGCGTATTCCGCAACCAAAAGCCTACTTGTAAATCTTAAAACTAATGAAGTCTATGAGCATAAAAAAGCGCCTACTACTATTAGCAGGCGCTTTTTTATTTATACGATATTAATAGCGGTGGTTTAAAACACTCGGTTCAAACCATTCAATGCTGCCACACGATACGCTTCTGCCATCGTTGGATAGTTGAAAGTCGTATTTACAAAGTACTCAAGCGTGTTATTGCTCTTACACTTCATCACTGCTTGACCGATATGGATAATCTCTGAAGCGTGGTTACCGTAGCAATGGATGCCTAGAATTTCTAACGTATCACGATGGAACAATATCTTTAATACGCCCGAACGTTCACCAATGATTTGGGCACGTGCCAGATGTTTAAAGAATGCCTGACCCACTTCGTAAGGGACTTTTTCATCTGTGAGCTCTTGCTCTGTCTTACCGATACAAGAGATTTCAGGAATCGTATAGATACCCGTAGGCACACTAGATACTGGCTCAGCATCGCTATCACCGACCATAAAGGCAGCAGCACAGCGCCCTTGGTCGTAGGCGGCAGAAGCTAACGATGGCCAACCGATGACGTCACCAGCAGCATAGATATTGTCGACGTCCGTACAGTAAGTATCATCTACTTTTAGCTGACCACGGCCGTTTGCTTTTAGCCCAATGGCTTCTAAGTTCAAGCCTTCAGTATTACCTGAGCGACCATTTGACCAAAGAATGGCATCAGATTTGATGCGCTTGCCGCTCTTTAAGTGTAAAACCACATAATCATCATGAGTCTCAAGATGATCAATCTCTTCGTTACTACGGATAAGCACACCGAACTGTCTAAAGTCATGCGCGATGGCATCACTGATTTCGCTGTCTAAGTAGTTGAGCAACTGATCTTGGTTATTGATCAAATCAACTTTGTAGCCAAGACCAGTAAAGATAGACGCATACTCACAACCAATCACCCCTGCACCATAAATGATGATTTTTTTGACCACATAATCCATTTGCAAGATTTTGTCAGAGTCAAAAACGCGTGGATGGTTAAAGTCTAGAATCTCAGGACGGTAAGGACGGCTACCGACAGTGATGATGGCTTTATTGAAAGTGATGGTTTCATAAACATTTTCATCGACTTCAATACGTAGCGTATGAGCGTCAATGAAACTTGCCCAACCTTGGATGACTTCGATACGGTTGCGCTCATAAAAACGTGTATGGGTACTGACTTGACGACGAATAACTTGACGCGCTTTGGCGAGTACTTCATTTAGCGGTACTTGCTTATACTCCATCGCTTTGGTAAACATTGGATCACGGCGGAAATTAATCAAGTTAAATACAGATTGGCGCAGTGCTTTACTTGGAATCGTACCAACGTGAGTAGAGTTACCCCCTACTTGATCACGCGGATCGACGACCACCACTCTTTTACCAGATTTAGTCAGCTTCATGGCGGCGGCTTCACCAGCAGGGCCTGCCCCTAAAACAACGGCATCATACTCATACTCATGATCGTCACTTTTTAGACGACGAGAGTCTTTGGTAAAGCCAGATTTAATATCGATTCGTGTGTCATCGAGCGGATTCACTAGGTCTGGATGATGCATGACATCATCGGTCACTTGCTCGTGGGTCTGCTCTATTTTTTCTTTTTTGTTCTTACCTTCGGTATGTTCAGGGCTTGGCACGTGTCCGCTAGATTTATTTGATACTTCGGTATGAATATCTTTACCAGTATCGTTGGTCTCGTCGCTTGCACTTTTACTTACCATGATGTCCTCTTTATATTTATTTATCGAGTAAATGTTTGAGATATAAATGAATCAATATGTAGCTGAGTTAGTATCATGTAGATAAATGAATACCGCCCTACTAAGGCATGCCCACCATACGTTGTGACAATATGTTTTGCAATGTCCAATGACCAGTGGCGCTCTGTTGCCCTTCATCAATCTGCGGGCGGGCGCTAATAATGTACTCTGTACCAAGGGTTGGTTTGAAGTCATCGATCCAGTCGTAAGGAATCTGAAACACGCTACCGTCTTTAGATTTAGCAAGCAGGCACTGCATTGGCAATTCTGAAGCACAAGCTACACGGTTTGGCATGACGGTCAGTGTTTGCGCCTCTCCCAATACAATACTTGGAATATAGCGCGGCTCAGGTACTGGATCCTTTGCAAATGGTGATGTTTGACAAGCACTCAATAAAGTCGCTGCACTGATTAAACCTGCCAGCAACAACGATGGCTTTATAGATTGATAGGCTGAAATCATAGTATTCTCTATATGATAATTATCTAGGATGAAATGATGTATGTTTATTAGTGTTTTTTGCGCTTTTATTAAAGCTGCCTGAGCACTTATTAATACCGATTGAACAGATACTGTTTAAGCTGATATTCATTATCCAATACGGCGTTTGAGACCTGTCATCTGCAAAATACGCGTGGCAATCTCTTCAACAGACATCTCTGATACATCTAAGCTTGGGATACCGTGCGTGATATAAATACCCTGAATCGCGCGCTGCTCTTGCTGGCATTGCTGATAGCTAGAATAACGGCTGCCTGCACGGCGCTCTTGACGGATTTTTACCAAGCGATCAGTATCAATAAGCAAACCAAACAGCTTGTCTTTGTGCTCACGTAAAGCTTTCGGCAACTGATTGTCGTACAAGTCATCTTCGGTTAAAGGATAGTTAGCCGCTCGAATACCGAATTGTAATGCTAAGTATAAAGAAGTCGGCGTCTTACCAGAGCGCGACACACCCACCAAAATAATATCGGCTGCATTATAGTGACGAGTACGCGCACCATCGTCATTGTCTAACGCAAAATGCACTGCATCGATACGCTCTTTATAAGTTTCAGAATCGACATCATCATGTGCATGCCCTGAATGACCATCTGGCTCTACGCCAGTCTCTTCTGCAACACGGCCAATCAGACCTTCATACATATCTAAGTTACAGCTATGTGCCGAGTTGATCTTTTCACGAATCTCAGGATTAACGATCGTATCGAAAACCAATGGCAACGACCCATCGCGCTGATACGCCATATTGATTTGTTCAACCGCATCTTCCGCACGCTCTAAGCTATCGACGTATGGCAATACTCTTGTTTCAAAAGGAACTGAGGCAAACTGACTCAAAATAGCGCGTCCAAGTGTCTCAGCTGTAATCGCTGTGCCATCTGAGATAAAAAACGCCGTTCTAATGGCTTGTGAGCTGTCCAAGTTTAGCGCGTGGCGATTTTGGATAGTGGACTTAACTTGTTCAGATGGATTGCTTGAGTACATATCGTTGACACCTCGGTTGAAAACACAATAGTGACCTTCATTTAGTTTTTGGTATAGCTCTGGGTAATAATTCAGACTTAGCAAATGTTTAGCAGTTATTGACTCTTAATAGCATGACTTTTACTCGGCTTTTTATAGTTGCCTTTATAACTCGTATAACTAAGTTTTATAACTGCCTTCTTAAAACGAGCCTTTTTCAGTACCTATACTGCACATTTACCATGCAATGTGCATCAACTATCTATGCGCTACATTATACGCATATTAGCCTCTTAATAGAAATCAATGTTACAGGCGTATACTTAGCACCAACATTGTTTTTCATCTTGTCACCATAGTTAATTCACCTTTCATTGAGGTATTTTTTTATGCTTCTTCTATTATGCTTTGTTTATACAGATACATAAGATTGAAACATAAATTATAGAAATACTCTAAATGTGGCTTATTGGAATGTATCTATTTTATGCAGTAATTGGCTTCTGTAAGCGCATAACATCGTCACTAACGATGATGTTTTTCATCTGAGTAAATACGAAACTTGATTAGACTGGCCCTAATTTATGTAGCAAACCCCACAATTTGTATATTTTTAACAAGTTTTTTGGTGAAAACCCTCGAAATTGTCCTAATATGGCGGTATAATTCACCGTTATAATCTTTACTAAATAACCTTATTTTCTGGAGTTATCATGGCAGCGCAATCTACAGCACTTGTAATCAATCTTGATCAGCTAGGAAAAGACGACATCGAAATGGTTGGTGGTAAGAACGCTTCGCTTGGCGAAATGATCAGCCATCTTTCTGATTTAGGCGTTAGTGTTCCAGGCGGCTTTGCCACCACTTCAAATGCATTCAACCGCTTTTTGACTGAGACCGGCTTGCTTGACAAAATCAATAGTGAGCTAAAGACACTAGACGTAAATGATGTTAATAAGCTTGCGGCTACTGGTAAAAAGATTCGTACTTGGATTATTGAACAAGAACTGCCAAAAGATCTTGAGCAAGAAGTACGTCAGTCATTTGAAACTATGAGTGGCGGCGAAGACATCGCTGTTGCTGTACGTTCTTCTGCCACTGCTGAAGATTTGCCAGATGCGTCATTTGCCGGTCAACAAGAAACCTTCTTGAACATTCGCGGTATTGATAACGTCCTAATTGCTATTAAAGAAGTATTTGCCTCTCTATACAACGACCGTGCAATCTCTTACCGTGTACACAAAGGTTTTGAGCACGAAGGCGTTGCACTATCTGCTGCTGTACAGCGTATGGTACGTTCAGAGACTGGTGCTGCTGGTGTTATGTTCACGCTAGATACCGAAAGTGGCTTTGATCAAGTGGTATTCATCACCTCAAGCTATGGCCTAGGTGAAATGGTTGTACAGGGTGCGGTTAACCCAGATGAGTTCTATATCTCTAAGAAATTGCTAGCCAACGGTAAACCATCAGTTATCCGTCGCAACCTAGGTAGCAAGCATAAGAAAATGGTTTATGGTGATGAAGGCAGCACGGCTAAATCAGTTAAAACCGTTGATGTTGAAAAACAAGATCGCATGCAGTTCTCGTTATCTACTGAAGAGCTAACCTCACTTGCCAAGCAAGCGGTAACGATCGAACAGCATTATGGCCAAGCGATGGATATCGAGTGGGCAAAAGACGGCGATACTAACGAAATCTTTATCGTTCAAGCACGTCCTGAGACTGTTAAGAGCCGTCAAGACAGCAACGTAATGGAACGTTATGTCATCGACACGACTGGCGCAAAAGTATTGTGTGAAGGTCGTTCAATCGGTCAACGTATCGGTTCAGGTAAAGTGCGTATCGTTAGCAACCTAAACGAGATGGACAAAGTAGAAGAAGGCGATGTGCTCGTATCAGACATGACTGATCCGGATTGGGAACCAGTTATGAAGCGCGCTTCTGCTATCATCACCAACCGTGGTGGTCGTACTTGTCATGCTGCTATTATCGCGCGTGAGCTAGGTGTGCCAGCTATCGTTGGTTGTGGCAACGCAACTGAGCTATTGGTTGATGGTCAAGACGTAACTGCTTCTTGTGCTGAAGGTGACACTGGTTTCATTTATGAAAGCCAGATTGATTTTGAAGTGCAGACCAACTCGGTTGAGTCTATGCCAGAGCTAGCATTCAAAGTGATGATGAACGTTGGTAACCCAGATCGCGCATTCTCATTTACCCAAATGCCAAACGAAGGTATTGGTCTTGCACGTTTAGAGTTCATTATCAACCGTATGATTGGTGTCCATCCAAAAGCCTTGCTAAACATGAACAGCTTGCCACGTGAAATTTCACAAGCAATCCAAGAGCGTATCGCAGGCTATGCGTCACCTGTTGACTTCTATGTTGATAAATTGGTTGAAGGTATCTCAACCCTAGCTGTTGCCTTTATGGATCAGCCAGTGATCGTTCGTATGTCAGATTTCAAATCAAACGAATACGCTAACCTGCTTGGTGGTAAGTTATACGAGCCATCAGAAGAGAACCCAATGCTTGGTTTCCGCGGTGCTAGCCGTTATGTGTCTGATAACTTCCGTGACTGTTTTGAGCTTGAGTGTAAAGCACTAAAACGTGTACGTGATGACATGGGCTTGACCAACGTTGAGATCATGATTCCATTCGTACGTACTGTCGGCGAAGCCAAAGAAGTCATCGAGTTACTTGAGAAAAACGGTCTAAAACGTGGCGAAAATGGTCTACGCGTCATCATGATGTGTGAGCTACCAACCAACGCCCTATTGGCAGAAGAGTTCCTAGAGCATTTCGATGGTTTCTCAATCGGTTCTAACGATTTGACTCAGTTGACGCTTGGTCTTGACCGTGACTCAGGTATCGTCTCACATCTATTTGATGAGCGTGATCCTGCTGTTAAGAAGCTATTGTCTATGGCTATCGAAGCTTGCCGTAAGCAAAACAAATACGTCGGTATCTGTGGTCAAGGCCCATCAGACCATCCAGATCTAGCTTTCTGGCTAATGGAGCAAGGTATCAGCTCAGTGTCATTGAACCCTGACTCAGTACTAGATACTTGGTTCTTCTTAGCTGGTGAAGAAGCGAAGTAAACCGCTACGTTTAGTCACAGCGGTCATTCACACAGTCATTAAAGATACCACTATTAGGGTCTATTTGATTTTTTCAAATAGACCCTAATATAATGTCCTAAGACATGACTAACTATGCAGGCAATTATGCAGATTTTCCTTGCTCGAAATAACGTACAAGCTGGCCCATATCAGTTGGATCAGCTGAATATCATGCTGGCATCTGGTGAAGTATTGCTTGATGATTTGATGTGGCATGAAGGCTTAGCTCAGTGGCAGCGCATAGGTGATCTTACCAATAACCAAACGGTGTATCGCCCGACCAGTGCTAACACGCCTGAAGTAAACGACTCTATCATCAATAACGTGACCGTCTTCCCTGAAGATACCAATAAAGCGAAAGATGATAAGTCAGTATCATTAGACAGACTATATGGCAAGCCTGAACGTCCTAAAAACGTGAAAGCCGACATGACGACCAATCGTCATCAAACGCCGCATAACAATGTCTCACTGAATAAGTCTACTCTCAAAAAAGCTGTTGCAGACAATGATAAAGTCGTCGGCAACGTGGTACTTGCGCCAATTATGTCACGCGTATTGGCAACCGCGCTTGATTGGCTGCTACTAATAATGGCGTTTCTTCCATTAATGCTAGCTATGAGAAAGTTGGGAGACATGCCCACAGACTTACAGAATATGGAAGCAGTAATTAAATATTCTTTGAGTCTTTCTGAAAGTATTCCGCAAGCGACACAATTAATATCCAATGTGATGGTTTTCGGCCTTATCGCTTTGCAATTACTTTTTATTATCTTGCGGGGCCAGTCGTTAGGTAAATTGATTACGGGAATTCGTGTTGTAGATCAAACCACCCATCATTTACCTTCTTTTCTTAGATTGGTTGTGATACGTACTCTTTTTCTAGCACTACTTTATATCCCCCTTTCTACTTCATTTATAGTACTGATACCTTTAGCCATTCATTACTATATGGCATCTAAAAGCCCTGAAAATATTGGTTGGCATGACAAACTTGCCAAAACCTTAGTGGTCAAAGCAGACAGTAGCCAATTGGTAAAAAAATCAAAACCTGAATAATAGTATTTGATTTGGATATTGGTTTTATAGCTCGTTATACTTAAAAAAGCTGCGTACTATCGCGGCTTTTTTATTTATCAAAGCTTATTTAGCCTCTTTTTATATTTTATTGACAGTAGCTTGGTGATTAACCTTTGTGTTAGTTGCCGAGTACTGTTATAATACGGCGCTTTATAAACTAAGCTTATTCTTGATTGTTTTTTATAAAATATGACTAGAATTGGGCTTACCTTATAAATCTCCTTGCTATTAACATAGGGTTAATAGCTACTAATCCGTAAGGAGTCATAATGCGACATTACGAACTGGTGTTACTTGTACACCCAGACCAAAGCGACCAAGTGGTCGGCATGGTTGAGCGCTACATCAAGTTAGTTCAAGACAACAACGGTGTTATCCATCGTCTAGAAGATTGGGGCCGTCGTCAACTGGCTTATCCAATCAACAAGATTCACAAAGCTCATTACGTTCTTTTCAACATTGAAACTGACGGTGAAACTTTAGCTGAACTTGAAGAATTATTCCGTTATAACGACGCGATCATTCGTAGTCTAGTTATGCGCCGTGACGAAGCTGTCACTGAAGAGTCGCAGTTAGCCAAGAATGCCGATGAAAAACGCGCACGCAAAGCAACTACTCGTCGTCCAGACAATCGTGAAAACGATAATGACGACAACGACAACAGTGAAGACTAATTAAAGGAGAATACTCATGGCACGTTTCTATCGCCGTCGCAAATTCTGCCGTTTCACTGCTGAAGGCATCACTCACATCGACTATAAAGATGTTGAATTGCTAAAACAGTACATTAGTGATAATGGTAAAATCGTACCAAGCCGTATTACTGGTACATCTACTAAATATCAGCGTCAATTAGCGACTGCTATCAAGCAAGCTCGTTACTTATCGCTACTTCCATACACTGATAACCATCAAGGTTAACCGCTAACTAGGAATGACTCATGCAAATTATTTTGTTACAGCGTATCGTCAACCTTGGTAAACTCGGTGAAACTGTCGATGTAAAACCAGGTTACGGACGTAACTTTCTTATCCCTCAGGGCAAAGCGCTACCTGCTACTAAAGCTAACATTGAAAAGTTCGAAGCACGTCGTGCTGAACTTGAAGCTGAAGAAGCAAAAGAGATCGCTGTTGCTCAAGAGCGTGCTGATGCATTGACTGACGTTAATGTTATCATGCGTGCTAAATCAGGTGACGAAGGCAAGCTATTCGGCTCTATCGGTACTCGCGATATCGCTGAAGCATTGACTAACTCAGGTCTAGAAGTAGACCGTGCTGAAATCAAGCTACCTGAAGGCACTCTACGTCAAGTTGGCGAATACAATGTTGATATTCAGCTACACCATGACGTTACTGCTAGCATCTTAGTTACTATTCTTTCTGAAGATGGTAACAACGAAGATTCAGCTGACGAAGAAGCTGCTGAAGAAGACTATTCTGAAGAGTAATCTTCTATATAGTTAGACTCAGTCTGCAAAAAGCCAGCAACTTAGGTTGCTGGCTTTTTTAAGTGCGTCCTTTTTGACATTAGAGTTTATATATTTAGACAATTTATAACGCTAACTTGCACTCCTTTATCTCGATAAATTAGGATTTTATATATTCCTAAACAGCTTAGGATTTTCAAAAAATCTATTGCTATGATAACAGTGTTATCTATGCAATATTGTAGTAACTAAATGCAACAATTGCCTTAAAAACGCTATACCAAACAACAAGATACTGCCTATATAATCATCTTTATTACTATTAGCAGAATTGATAATCTACTGCTATCTAATGTACTAATAGGGCGCAAGAACATGAAAGAAAATCATAACATTCATACCAATGACAAGCTTATCTGTACTCAAGGTAATGCATACTACTCCGAAGGTGAGGTGTATACAGTTGGCAGAATAGTCAATGACAAATACTTTCAGCTGCTGACCAGTGGCAATGATGATCATTGGTATGCCACGTTGGATGATCAAGGCATTTACGTCAGCTTTGATACTGCAACTGCTACCAATAACAAAGCTTTTTTTGATAAGATTGCCTAACTATAAATAACGGTACTTCTTAGAATACCTATTCTAAAAATAATCATTACTCAGGTAGGTAAATATTGTTTAGACAAAAACTGGTCATTATAGATGGCCAGTTTTTTTTGGTTTGAAGTATTAGCAATTGCTAGTTATAAAAGTATTTCCACACACCTCTTCGACGTTTTATTACTAACTTCTCTCATTTCAAAATTAAGTATCTCTCGATTTTTTGTCAACAGCGCCAACTATTTAACGAATCTATTTCCTAGCGGCGTCTATTTGCTATAAAATATGCCCCTTTAAAATTTCGTATCGTTAGTGATGCAGATAGTTGGTCCAATATCGTTTAAATGTAGATATGGTAAAAGCACTTGCAAGCACTACGCAAAGTAGAATTAGCAAGCTATATACCGTATTTAATCTCGATATAATTGGCTGTATTGCATTGGTAATCAATTAAGATATAAACCATATTGAGACAGTGATGATTGTATTTTGGCTTGTGCTGACCATTCTTTTTATTATTTTCGCTACCGCAAAATTAAAGTGGCATCCCTTTTTAGTATTGATTCTCTCTGCTTTCTTGGTCGCGCTATTTTATCAAGTACCACTTAACACGGTCGCAAAAACGATCTCTGATGGTTTCGGTGGTATCTTAGGCTATATCGGACTTGTAATTGTATTTGGTACGATTATTGGCTTAATTCTTGAAAAAACGGGGGCTGCTATCGTAATGGCAGAGTCAGTCATCAAAGTATTAGGGCCACGCTTCCCTACTTTGACCATGTCAATCGTCGGTGCGGTCGTTTCGATACCTGTATTTTGTGACTCTGGCTATATTATCTTAAACTCTCTAAAAGAGTCTTTGGCTGAGCGCCTACATGTATCAAGTGTCGCGATGAGTATTGCCTTGGCCACTGGTCTATACGCTACCCACACCTTTGTACCACCGACGCCAGGCCCAATCGCAGCGGCAGGTAACTTAGGTCTAGAGTCAAACTTAGGTTTGGTCATCATGGTCGGTGTGGTTGTGACAGCCGTTGCGGTATTGGCTGGCTGGTGGTGGTCTAATCGCTTCCTTAACGCCACTCCTGACAATATCAATGCGGCAGATGCTCCAGCAGCAATGCCTGAAGGAATGAAGACTCGTGACGATTACAGCCACTTGCCTTCAGCAACACTGGCTTTCTTGCCGATTATCGTGCCTATCATACTAATCTGCTTATCTTCTGTTGCTAACTTTCCAAGCGCACCATTTGGCAGTAGCATGGTAGCGGAGATTTTGATATTCATTGGTAATCCGCTTACTGCACTACTTATCGGTTTGTTCTTATCGTTTTTCTTAATTAAATCAAGCCAAAAAACGCAAGAAATCAGCGACAGTATCTCGCAAGGCTTGGTAGTGGCAGCCCCTATCCTATTGATCACTGGTGCTGGTGGCGCGTTTGGTGCCATGCTAAAAGTGACGCCAATCGGTGACTACCTAGGTTCGACTCTATCGGCCTTGGGTTTAGGCATCTTCATGCCATTTATCGTCTCTGCTGCGCTAAAAACGGCACAAGGCTCAACCACAGTCGCATTGGTTACGACTTCTGCTATGGTTGCCCCACTATTGAGCCAGATTGGCCTAGACAGCGAACTTGGACGCGTGTTCTGCGTGATGGCAATTGGTGCTGGTGCCATGACCATCTCACATGCCAATGACAGCTTCTTTTGGATTGTTAGCCAGTTTAGTCGTATGAGCGTGGCACAAGCGTACAAGGCTCATTCAATGGCCACTGGTATCCAAGGTGTGACTAGCATCGTATTTATCTGGTTGTTGACTCTAGTGTTTATCTAGTTCATGAAATTGGGTATTTCTATATACGTTTATTTGATGATCGTTAAATAAACGTTTTAAAACATGACACTATCGCAATGATCGTGTCATTAAGATATTCAAAGAGAGCCGTATGAAAATTTTGATCGCCCCTGACTCGTTTAAAGAAAGTTTAGAAGCACTGGACGTGTGCCATGCCATTCAATCTGGTTTTAGCCAAGTGTTTCCAGATGCTGACTACAAGCTGTTGCCAATGGCCGATGGCGGTGAAGGCACCTCAGCGGTATTGTCTTATGTATTGGGCGGGCGCTGGAAAGAAGTTAGAGTACATGACCCATTGATGAGACCGATTACGGCAAAGTATCTATTATTGCCTGACGCGACTGCTGTTATTGAAGTGGCTCAAGCGTGCGGATTACACCTACTGACGGCTGATGAGCGTAATCCCGTTATTGCGAGTAGTTATGGTGTTGGGGAGCTGATCGCTGATGCTTTGGAGGAAGGGGCTAAACGCATCATCATCGGTCTGGGCGGTAGCGCAACCAATGATGCAGGTCTTGGCATGCTAATGGCGTTGGGCATAACATTTCATGACATCAATGATAGCCTGCTCACTCATGGTGGTGGCGCACTTGCCAGCTTACATAAGCTCGATAATACTAGCCTGCATGCAAAAATATCAGACACGATATTTGAAGTTGCTTGTGATGTGACCAATCCGCTCTGTGGTCTGCTTGGGGCCAGCGCCGTGTTTGGCCCGCAAAAAGGTGCTTGTCCGGAGCAAGTCAATATCTTGGACGAGGCACTCAGTCACTTCGCGACCATATGTGGACAGCATGGCTATGAAGACTGTCAACACGTTGCAGGCGCTGGCGCGGCAGGCGGTCTTGGCTATGCGATGATGACGTTCTTTAAAGCTCAGCTAAAGTCAGGCTTTGATACGGTTGCCGAAGTGGCTCACCTGTCACAGCATATCGCAGAGGCTGATCTTGTCATCACAGGTGAAGGCAAGCTCGATGCACAAACCGCCATGGGTAAGGTCGCTGGTGGTATCAGCCAAATCGCTAAGGCCAGCCGTACCCCAGTCATCGCTATCTGCGGCAGTGTCGATGGACTAAAACCTGCTCAGACCAGTCAGTTCGATGTGGTTATGCCGAGTATCCAAAAAGTAGACACGATCGATAATGTGTTGGGTTCTGCTTATAACAACATTGAAACGACTGCTGCTAATATCGCTGCAAGTATCAAACTTGGGCAGACTTTAAAATAGTCGCAATCTATCGATAAACCTTCTTCACTAAATGCACAGTTATTAAACCCTTTATTAATCCTTTGTTAGCTGTACATTTATCACTCTCAACATATCTATAGCCATTTTTTTACTTCATTAATGACCGTATGCATTCTATTAGAAAGTGCCTGCTGTTGTCTGACTGCCAGATATAGCGTCTCGCTAACAGCAACTGGTAAATGATGACTGTTAATCAGCACAGGCTTCGGATAAGCAGCAACTGCATGTGCTGGCAAGACCGTAAAGCCTATTCCCCTGCTGACGGGCTCTAAAATTAACCCTATCTGATTCGAAAAGCCTTTTTTCTCAAAATCATTGATATGCTGGAATTGCTCGTAATTGGCAGTCAGTAGCATGCCTGCATGATGGGCACCATCCGGATGATCGATAAATCCAAGTGCCATAAGCTGCTCCCAGCTCGGCTCTACTGTAGTCGCAGGTGTCACTAGTATCAATGCTTCTTGCACCATAGGCTTGCAGCTAATCGTTTCATCATCTGAGATATCCGTCATAAAACCAATATCAATCTCGTGATTTGCCAGCGCCCGCTCAATATCAGAATTGGGTGCAAAACGGTAATCAATCACTAGTTTTGGATACTGCTGCTGTAATGTCAAAAGCTGCGGATATAGCTTTAGTCCCACACTACCCGGTGACATCAATCGCACCAATCCTTCATAAGGTGGATCTTCACCGATACGCTGTTCTAAATTTGATAATCGCTGCAATATCTCGCCTGCTTCTTTATAGAGCTGCTCACCTGCATTGGTCAATGAGAACTGCTTTCCTTGTCGAATCAACAAGTCTGTATCTAGTTGCTCCTCTAACTTACTTATGTGTTGGCTCACACCGGACTGCGTCATATATAGACGTTCAGCCGTACGAGTAAAGTGCCCAACTTCAGCAAGCGTACAGAAAGTTCGTAACCATGTGATATTTATCATTACGTTTTATACTTATTTATATAATATTTGATAATTTTACATAATGAATATGCGTTTGTATACTGGCCTCACGTTAAACAAGAGTACAGCAAACAGGAGCACAAATTATGAACAATGTTTATCCAAGAAGCTTTTCGCACATCGGTCTGTCAGTCCCTGACTTAGATGCCGCCGTAAAATTTTATACTGAAGTGATGGGTTGGTACACCATCATGGAACCAACTGAGATTGTCGAAGATGACAGCCCGATTGGTGAGATGTGTACTGAAGTATTCGGTGCAGGTTGGGGCAGCTTCCGTATCGCTCATCTATCTACTGGTGACCGTATCGGTGTTGAGATTTTTGAATTCAAAAACCAAGAAAACCCTGAAAACAACTTTGAATACTGGAAAACAGGTATCTTTCACTTCTGCGTTCAAGATCCAAATGTTGAAGAGTTGGCTGAGCGTATGGTTGCAGCAGGCGGTAAAAAGCGTATGGAAAAACCACGCTACTACTACCCTGGCGAAAAACCTTACCGCATGATCTATATGGAAGACCCGTTCGGTAACATCGTTGAAATCTATAGCCACAGCTACGAGCTTATCTATAGCGAAGGCGCATACTAGGTTCAGTATAAATACAGCTTAGTATAAATTTAAGTTAGTATAGATTTAGATTATATCTGATTGAAAAACCAATAGCGTACTCATTATCTGAGTGCGCTATTTTTTCGTGCGCTTTCTATGTGCTCCATCTATTGTATAGAATGTGAGCCATGCTACTATTTAGTCAGCTATATATAAAACTATAAACCAACCCATTATCAAGGATGATAAATGAATCAATCTGACATTACTCTAGACCTAGACGACCTTCTGGTTATTAGAGAAGACAATAAAGAAAGTGGCGTCGTCACGCTCACCTTAAACCAACCCAAACAATTCAATGCCCTGTCCGTTGAAGTACTATCTGCCATGCAAGCAGAACTGGACAATATCGCTCAAGACGATACGATCAGAGTAGTCGTGATTCAAGCGACGGGCAAGGCGTTCTGTGCTGGTCATAATCTAAAACAAATGCGCGCACACTCAGATGAAGCATTTCACCGCACCCTATTCCAGCAATGTAGCAAAATGATGCTTACTATCAATCGTATGCCGCAAGTTGTTATCGCAAAAGTACAAGGTATTGCCACAGCTGCAGGATGTCAACTAGTCGCAGCTTGTGACTTAGCCGTTGCCGCTAATAATGCAAAATTTGCTACTTCTGGGATAAATGTGGGACTTTTTTGCTCCACGCCTGCTGTAGCCGTCAGTCGTAATTTGCCCCGCAAGCAGGCATTTGAGATGCTGATTACAGGTGAATTTATCGATGCGCACACTGCTTTGCAATATGGATTGATCAATCGCGTCGCGTCAGCAGAGCAACTCGATCAAACACTACAATCACTGATAACAGCAATCACTACCAAGTCTCCGGTAGCAATAAGAACTGGCAAAGATATGTTTTATAAGCAGTTGGGTATGAATATCGAAGATGCTTATGATTATGCCAGTGAAGTAATGACGGGCAATATGATGGCAGACGATGTGAGCGAAGGTATTGATGCATTTATTGAGAAGCGCCAAGCGGTATGGAAAGGGGGCTAATTCCTATAATAATCACTGTATTGCTTAGCTGACGTCATATAGCGTAGGCTTTATCTAGAAAGCTAGCACGCCCTTTTTCAGTAATTAAATTTGCTTATTGCCAAGCATAAAAAAGGCCACGATATCATTATCAAGGCCTTTTTTATTTCTATTTAATACAGGTGTTATAGGTACTATGAGCCGTTTATTACTCAGCAGCGATGGCGATCATCTCAACCAATAGCTCAGGACGTGCCAATGCTGACTCACCACAAGCGCGAGCTGGTGGCTGAATACCTTCAAACCACTGGTCATAGACTTCATTCATAGCAGCAAAGTCAGCCATGTCTTTAATCCAAACCGTGACTGATAGTAGCTTTGATTTATCACTGCCAACTTCTTCTAGCAACGTTTGAATTTTTTCTAGACAAGTCAATGTTTGCGCTTTGATATCGTCTTCTGCATTACCTACCTGACCACACAAATAGATAGTTTGGTTATGGATTACGGTTTTGCTCATACGTTGATTGCTATGTAGCTTCTTAATCATGTCTATACCTTTTATTTATTAATTTAATTCTGTGCTAACTATAGTCAATCCACTATACAAGCGTTACAGCGTTAACCTCGCTTGAAGTATGACATATACATCTGCACTCGGTTGCCTTGTACCGCTCTTAAATTGGATCAACTATATATCAGATACGCGCTTAGTTAGAAAAACGCTGGGCACTAAATGGTGCAAGATCGACCAATGTAGGCTTATCGTGAATCATTTCTTCAACCAGACGCCCTGTCATTGGCCCTAAGGTAAAGCCTTGATGGCTGTGACCAAATGCGAACCATAGTTTGTCATGCTTGTCAGCAGGACCGATTACTGGCTTCATATCAGGCATACAAGGACGAGAGCCTGCCCATGCTTCACTCTCAACCGCATCTTCTAATGGCAAGATTTTTTTAGCAAGCTTCAATACAGTTTTTAACTGACCAAAGTTCTTTGGCGCATTCATCGTGGTCATCTCAGCACCAGTGGTGATACGGATACCCTGCTGCATTGGCCCCATCACAAAGCCTTTGTCCATATCAAACATACTGTGATTAATGGTGTTCTTTTCTGTCACTTTGAAATGCTGATGATAACCGCGCATTGGGAACAACGGCAGATTATAGCCAAGTGGTCTGATCAAATCATTAGACCATGGGCCTGCTGCGATAACCAATTTATCACTATAGTAGGTATCGTTATCAGTGATAATTTTCCAGCCTTCGCCATCTTGAACGATTTCTTTCACATCGCTTTCTTTGATCGTACCCTGCATATCTTGGAAGTTTTTTGCATAAGCTTTCACGAGCGAGCTTGGGTTCGATACTTGCCAAGAGTTTTTCCAATGAATCGCGCCAACAAAACCTTCAAAATTGGCGCTAGGCTCCATTGCTTTGAGCTCTTCAAGGTTTAGTACGTTATGCTCAACACCTTGGTTACGTGCGTCGATAGCTGATACTTGCGCTTCTTTGAACGTCTCTTCTGAGCGATGCAATTGCAACCAACCATCACGAGTAATGAGCTCATCAGCACCAGAAGCGCTAATCATGGTTTGGTGCTCACTAGTACAATGCTCAATCAGCGTCTGCCACTCTGATTCGATTTTTTTGACTGAAGCCGGTGTAGAGTATTTCCAGTACTGAAGCAGCGCTTGGTGATAACGCAAAATGGCCGGGATACGATAGCGAATATCGGTACCTTGGTTTGGCAACACTCTGATCATTTCTGTCAGCTGACGAGGAAAAGGATGTGTATGAATGGCTTCGCGCTGAATCAATCCTGCATTGCCGTATGAGGTCTCTGACCCTGGCAATTTTTTGTCTAATAATAATACATTTGAGTTATTTTTTTGTAGATGCCACGCGATTGACGTGCCAACCATACCTGCACCGATAACGATAACTTCGTAGCGCATAACCTATCCTTTTCTTAGGGTGTTAATACAGAGTATCAAATATAAGGGTCTAACCAAATTAGGTGGTAATAGTAACGCATTAGGATAAATTTGAAACCCTTATCTGAGAAATATTTTCGCGTCATATACTTTTGGTTATGGGGTTTTTGAGAAGGTATTTTTGATAGGAATAATATTGGCTTCGAGCAATAATCTAGCAACAAATTTGATGAAAATAGCGTCAAATTATCCAATGTTTTTAGTTATAAAACGTTCAAGTATTCGAAAGCTCACTTATCTATATTACTAAACGGTTTTATTAGCTTATGTTTAATTGATTGGATAATCAACTAAACATAGCGTATTACCACCAAATGGGATCATCGTCTTCTATCATGGTTCTCTTTGTCGTCTCAACCGTTACCTCGTCCGCAGATAGCTCAGCGATAAAACGTGACGGCTTGTCAAAATATCCAGAATAACTAGAAAAGTAGTTCGGTGCTGTCAGATACAACTGTGTCTTTGCACGACTACAGGCCACATAAAACAGCTTACGCTCTTCTTCTAATGCTTCAAAGTCATCCAAAGAACGATGATGCGGCGTGATGCCATCTACCAATGAGTTAACAAACACGACTGGCCACTCAAGCCCCTTAGCACTATGAATGGTCGAGATAGTAACTTTGTCATTGCTACTGTCTTGTCCATTATCCGAATTGCCCATGACAGCCACCGAGTCATTAGGTGGGTCTAAAGCGAGACTTTCTAAAAAGCTATCAAGGCTTGTGTGCTCTGTCGCTAAATTCTTTAATACCCGAAAATCTTCGGTACGCTCACGCCAATTTTCTTCAATCAGCTTTAATACTGGAATATAAAACTCAAGAATATGTTCAATAGCTGTATCAACCGATTCAGCTTGCTGTGCCTTGGTAAGCGCATGATATAGAGGTTCTAGCTGATCACTTTTTTTCGAAAATGGCGCTGCCAGTAAAGATTCAAACGCATTATTGTCAGCAGTAATGGCTTGGGTTAAGCGCGTCGCCGTCACTGCACCCACCCCTTTAAACAAGGTTAAAATACGATGCCAAGCAATCGTGTCATTTGGGTTATAGAGTATTTTGACAAAGGCCAATACATCTTTGATATGACGTCTTTCAATGAACTTGATACCGCCCACAACGATAAAGGGAATGTTGCGCGCCATAAACTCTAGCTGTACGTAATTGGACTGAAATGACGTACGGCATAATACTGCAAAGTCGTTGTAGTCATACTCTGGCTTTAGCGCGACAATCTTATCAGTGATATAGCCCGCTTCTTTTGGCTCATCACTGAGTCGTCGAAATACTGGCTTGTGTCCTTCTATTGGCGCATCAGAATACAGCTGCTTTTGATAGCCTAGCGTGATTTGCGCGGACAACGCATTGATATAGTTTAAAACGGACGGCGAGCTGCGATAATTTTGCTCAAGCTTAATAAGTCTGGCTTGAGGATAGGTCTCACCGAATAGCAAAATGTTTTCATAATTGGCACCGCGAAACGCGTAAATACTTTGATTGTCGTCACCAACTACCATCAGCGATACCGAGTCAGGCTCACATATTAAGTCGATTAGCTGCTTTTGCGGAATATTGGTGTCTTGGTATTCATCAACCATAATGTAACGATATTGGCTTTGCAGCAGCTGTCGAAAAGTATCATTGGTTTTTAAGTGGCGTACGACTTGGCTGATGATGTCATCAAAATCATATAAGTGATTGGCGCGCTTATACTCATGGAAATCAACTGCCAGCTGCTCGATAATAGGAATATGTACGGCAATATCTGGGTAGTTACTTTCGATTAAGTCGCGAATATGTATACGTCTGTTTCTAGACGTCGAGATGATATTTTGCAGCGTTTTTTTACGTGGAAAGGCTTGTGATTTGGTCTGATTAGGATACTTTTTTTCTTTATGCACTAAGTCGATAGCATCTTCACTATCACCAGTATCCAAAATCGTAAATCGCGGATTGATACCGAGTAGCCCTGAATATTGACGTAGCAACATATTACAAAACGAGTGGAAAGTACCACTAGTGATGCTATTTAATGCTTTATCAGTTGGCAGCTTATCCTCAGCCAACTCTTCATCTGATAGTTCTTGATTTGAAAGACTGCTAGCTAGCAAGGATTTAGCTCGATCTTTTATTTCATTTGCCGCTTTACGCGTAAAGGTCAGTAGCAAAATCTCTTTAGGCGACACTCCGTTTTCTAATAGATAACTGGTGCGATAGGTCAAAGTTTTGGTCTTGCCCGAACCTGCACCAGCAATGACCAATACTTTGCCATCGATCGTAGTCGCTGCCATTAGCTGATCGGGATTTAGCTCACTGGCATAATCGACCTTTAACCCCAACCCGCTATCTAGTCTCTGCTTTAATAACTTAAGGTTTGTCGGCTCAGCCGTATCAATTAAATTTGCCTCTAGTTTTTTAATAGCCTGCTCAAGTCGAGACAGTTTAGGCTTCATCTCAAGGAAGTTTTGCGGGTATTTATAGTGGCGTGTATCAAAAATCGAGGTTGTCATTGTCTAAAATTGCCTTACATTTTATTTTGGCGATATTATCAGCGTATGTCTGACTATCTATAGCTTTACAATAATTATGATTTGCTAAAATTGGCAGAATATATATGCTGAATTTATGTGAACTTTAAGCCCTTATCTATGCGTGACAGTTTAGCATATTAAAAAATAGGGTTTACCAACCCACATAAACTATATGTCACTCGTATTGATTCGCTTTATTCATTTTTAAGCTCCTAATATGACCTGCTTTTATCATAAAGCTGCGTATCGTCATCGATTAAAACCTGAGCATATACCGTAACAACCTCACCCCTATTCAGGTAAATTTGCTACAATGTGCCCAATTTTGATTTATCATTTAACCAAACTTTATACCAACTGATTTTATTAATACATTGAGAGAATGTTATGGGTTTTAATTGCGGCATCGTCGGCCTACCAAACGTGGGTAAATCCACCTTGTTTAATGCGTTGACCAAAGCGGGTATCGCCGCTGAAAACTTTCCATTTTGTACCAAAGATCCCAACACGGGTATCGTACCAGTACCAGACCCACGCCTAAAACAACTGGCTGATATCGTCAATCCTGAACGCGTATTACCAACGACCATGGAGTTTGTTGATATCGCAGGTTTGGTCGCAGGCGCGTCAAAAGGTGAAGGCATGGGTAACCAGTTCCTAGCCAACATCCGTGAGACCGATGCGATTGCTCATGTGGTACGCTGTTTTGATGATGACAATGTGGTACACGTTGATGGCCGCGTTAGCCCGATTGATGATATCGAAACCATCAACACTGAACTGGCACTTGCAGATTTAGAAGCTGTTGAGCGCGCAATCCACAACCAAACTAAAAAGGCTAAAGGTGGTGATAAGGATGCGCAAGCATTGCTTGATGTGTTCAAAAAAGTTGAACCATTATTAGCAGAAGGTAAAGCGGCTCGTGCTGCTAACCTAGACGCTGATGAGAAAAAACTGATCAGAAGCTATGGTTTAATCACGCTAAAGCCAACCATGTATATCGCTAACGTCGCTGAAGATGGTTTTGAAAATAACCCATACCTTGACGCTGTTCGTGACTATGCCACTGGTGAAGACTCTATCGTCATCGCCCTATGCAACCAAATCGAATCTGAAATCGCACAGCTCGATGAAGATGATAAAAAAGACTTCCTAGCTGAAATGGACATGGAAGAAGCCGGTCTTGATCAAGTAATCCGCGGTGGCTATGACTTACTAGATATGCAGACTTACTTTACCGCTGGCGTGAAAGAAGTTCGCGCATGGACTGTCGCTATTGGTGCGACAGCGCCGCAAGCAGCTGGCGTAATTCATACTGATTTTGAGCGTGGTTTTATTCGTGCTGAAGTCATTGCGTATGATGACTTTATCGAATACAACGGTGAAAAAGGCGCTGCTGCTGCTGGTAAATCGCGTTTAGAAGGTAAAACTTACATCGTACAAGATGGCGATGTGATGCACTTTAGATTTAACGTGTAACTTTAAATAGTATAGCTTGTTTAAAGTTAATTAGCCGATGCTGGATATTCTCCATCGTCGGCTTTATTTTATATATTAAATGTTATATTATAACATATCTTTATTTTGCTTATTTGAGGGTTCATACTGTGACTAACTATTTTTCTTTTTCTAGATTTGCCGGTATCGCACTTGTAGGCACTATTATGACAGGATCATTAGTAGGCTGTCAGCAAAACACCTCTGCTGTTGATTCTGAAGAAGCAACTGAAGAACATGCTGAGCATACCGAACATGCCCACGAAGAACATGGTCATGATGAGGAACACGAAGAACATGGCCATGACGAGCATGAAGGACATGAGGGTCACGACCATGCTAGCAATAGTACACCTTTTTCTTGTGAGCCTACTGCTATTATTGGCGTCTCTTATCATAGCGACAATACACCGCAGACAGCGCATCTACTTATCGACGGTATCAAATACGATTTGACTGCTACTGCTGATGCTAACATCTATACAAGCGATATTGGCCTAGATGAAACTCATGGCATCATATGGCAAGTAAATGGTGACAAAGCAACATTGCTCAAGAAGACACTGGACAGCGATGTAGCTATCGACAAAGAAGACGTACTTTTTAACTGTCAAAAGTCTTAATATAGTCGTTTCAATATAATTTGGATACAAGCAAGGCGAGTGAAGTTACTACCAGTAGTAGGCTAAGTAAAACTGGCACCGTATACAATTTATAGGGCATTAACTCTAGTCAAAGAAGTCTAAAATGAGTACAAGGCCGCCGACTACAGATTGTACAAATAGCACCTTTAAGGAGGGGAACGCCGTAGTCGTTTAGTAGTTCTCTGACTATATAGCTGAACCAAGGGCGCTATTTTGCTATGCTAGAGGCTCCCTTGGTTCCGGATGTTTAATATGCTAAATAAACCAACTTCTTTGTCGTCCCCTACCACACAATGGTCACATCTTCTTAATTCACAGCGTCTTGGTGCTTCCAAAAAATTTAACGCCAATACCAGTACTCGTTCTCAGTTTCACAAAGACTATGACAGACTGGTATTTTCTCACTCTTTTCGCCAGTTAAATCAGAAAACCCAAGTCCATCCATTGACCAATCAGCTCGGTATTCATACACGCCTGACTCACTCGCTAGAAGTCTCTTCTATTGGTCGCTCTTTGGGAATGATGGCTGCCGAAAAAATCCATGACGCACTAGGTAGCGGCCTACCAGCAGGAGTTTCACCTGCAGACGTCGGTGTGATCGTACAAGCAGCTTGTCTCGCTCATGACATTGGCAATCCGCCTTTTGGCCACGCTGGAGAATATGCGATTCGTGATTGGTTTAGGCAGCCTGAACCGCAAGCAATTTTGCAAAATTTAAGCAGCAATGAGCGACTAGACTTACTGGCATACGAGGGTAATGCTCAAGGCTTTCGCCTATTGGCACGTAATGAGCATCATCCTGACAAGGGTGGTATGCGGCTCACCTGTGCCACGCTAGGCGCCTTTATGAAGTATCCGTGGTTGGCAACTCACAGTAACGATGTCAATGACAACCATTATAATGTGCAAAAATTTGGCTGCTTTTATAGCGAAGCGTCTCAATTAGAAGAGTTAGCGGCGTGCTTGCACTTACCACGCTCAGAGCAACATGATGGCTTTGCGCGCCATCCATTGGCTTATCTGCTAGAAGCGGCAGATGATATCTGTTATGCGCTAATCGATTTAGAAGATGGCATCAATCTGAATATGCTAACCTATAGCGAAGTGGCTACGATATTTTATGAGCTGATTGGTGAACGTCCGAGTAGCGTAAACTTGCCAGCGCATATGTCTGTCAGACAAAGTCTCGCCTCCCTGCGGGCACGAGCCATGATGCGTTTGGTCAATACCGTCACCGATGCCTTTGTAGCCAACAGTGATGCATTGCTAGCTGGCACGTTGCAAGGCAGCCTATTTGCCCATTGCGATACCAGCGTACAAAATGGTATTAATCAAGCTAAGCAACTGGCACGCGAAAAAATATTTAATCATCCGAGCAAAGTAAGAATGGAGCTGATGGCCAATCATTGCTTGCATAGCCTATTGAATGCCTTTATGCCACTCGCTTGGACAGGGTCGCAATCTGCTACTATGCAGCCGCCGATGTCTTTTGAGCAGCAACGTCTGTTAAGATTACTACAGCCCCATCTTGACGAACATCGCCGCATCTTGTCTGACGATATCTATCATAATGTCTTAAATATTTTGGATTTTATTACAGGTATGAATGACCATGAAGCTTATCGACTGGCGCAAGAATTGCAGGGTCATTGGGGCACAGTGGTTTAAAAGACCAGTACAGGTTTAGTAAATTAACACGAATGACGTATTTCAGTCGTATTTATGCGTTGAAATGAGTATGATAAACACCTACCGGACAATTTTGAAATATTATGAGCAGTCGCGAACAAAAAAAACTTCAAACTCGGCACGCCTTTTTTAATGCTGTGCTCGATTTATGTATGACAGGGCAATCTTTTAGCTCTATCAGTCTCAGACAAGTAACACGCGAGGTTGGCGTTGTGCCGACTGCGTTTTATCGCCATTTTGATGATATGGAGTCACTCGGGCGCGCTTTGGTCATTGAGGAATTGGGCGGTACGTTAGCCACGTTAAGTGATAGCCTGCAGATTGGGCGCAAACGTAGCTTTGATCGTCAAATCGCAAAAAGTATTCAGCTATTCTTGTATATGGTCAGCGATCAGCCTTATTACTGGCAGTTCTTGGTCAGTGAGCGTTATGGTGGGTCAGAAGCAGTACGAAAAGCCATCAATGAGTTGATTAAGATACATGCTCAAGGGTTGGCCGACGACTTAGCGTTGCAGCCAGCGTTTACCCATATCAATGCTTATGACCGTCGCCTATTAGCTGAGGCTGGCGTAAATATGTTCTTCTCTTGGATTATTGATTGGCTAGAGCTGACCTATACAGAAGATCATGATGATGAGATTGATCTAAACGAAATCGAAGAAAACAAGCAGCTAATGCTACATAACTGTACTCGTCAAGCACAGATGCTTTTTTACGGGGCTTATAATTGGAAGTCTAGCGAAGAAACACGCCTAAAAGACTAAATATTGCTCTCAATACCATCCGCTAAAAGCTCGGACGAAATGCCCATAGTCGCTGTGTTACTACTTTGACTTCCTTGGGCATTTTACCGTCTACCCCACTACTATTACTCGCCTGATTATTATTAGCTGTCTGACTACTATTAACTGCCTGATTATTATCAACGACGGTTTTACTAATCAAAACAGTGGCAAAACGCTCTCTAGCCTGACCGACAGTTGCATTATCAGTCGCTGTGATAAGTGCCATAAATGCTTGGCTATCAACGGCGAGCATGGGTGTTAAAGCCTTTCGCTGCTCATCATTTACACTGCCAAATATCGGTAATTGCCATACTGCATCAATAGACGTCAGCGCCTGCTGTGCGCGCATATCTACCAGTGATTGCATCTGTTGACTGTTAGCACCATCCATTAGTGCGGCTAACAATACAGGACTGGCAGTATTGATATTAATAGGCACATAATAAGGCACCGCGGTAAGATAAGGCCGTAGTACTGCTAGAGTTTCAGCGCTCACCCCTGTCACTTCTAGTAGCTGATCGATACTGACAAAAGGCTGATTTGGCAGAGCATCTGTTGCTACAGCGTTTGACTGCTGCGCATATACCGTACTTTCATCACCGCCATCTTGATATACCTCGCCGTCTGCATCTTGCCAATCAAGTATAGCAATAGCAATATCAGGCTCTAGATTTAGTTGCGTGAGTAGTCGTTGGAGTACTGCTAAAGCAGTGGTATTGGCTGACCCATCTTGATACAAGTTATTAATGTTAAAACGACCAGACTCATCGCGTAGCTCAATGCTGACACTGTGACTAGCCAATGTATAAGGTGGTATGGGCTGCGCCCAGATATCTTGTATGCTATCCGTATCATTGAGGTTGCTATCAGCGCGAATCATCGTCACTGCCAACTGTTGACCTGCATCGATATCTTGCAGCAACTGATTTTGATCGAACAACAGACCACTACGCCTAATTGCAATTTTTTGGCTAGCAAGCATCGACCCTGCAACCACAGTAATACTTACTACCAATAATAAGATAGTCAGCAGTGCAACACCGCGTTGAGATTTCGCAGTCATCGACATACATAGCCTTTGTTGTTGAGCAATTGATGCATTTTAACTACTACCTTCTCAATTATTCGTTCCTACATTGCTATCATCCGCACTGCTATTATTGTCACTACCATCACTACCGCTGTTGTCATTATTAGCATTATCATTGTTACTACCATCTGTATTATTGACTGTGCTTTGACTATTGCTATGCGATATCGGTTGCGGGGCGAGTGCCCATTGCCAAGTGATTGGCATATCTTGGTATGTAAAGCTAACCGCGACTCCTTTCGGCAATAGAACAGCTGTGGGCTTGGAATTCGCTGTATTCGCTGATTGTACTACTGCTACGCTTGCACTACTGCCACTGTTAATGTCATCGCTCGGAAATCTGGTACTTAGCTCTGGTAGATAGGCTTGCCAGCGTCCTGCTGTGACACCTTCGAGCAATACGCTGTCTAAGCTGACGCTGTCACGCCCGCCTTCCATACTGGTATACTGGCGACGTATCAAACGCTCATCTGCAAAAATATATTCGATACGTTGGAGGCTATTGCTATTCTGATATCGTGGATCAGGATCGGCAAAGCGTACAAAGCTGACATGCTCGCCATCTAAGCTCATAAAGGGCTCAGGCGCTATTTCGTTCATTTGCTCGCTTGATTGGGAGCTAGTGTTCGCGTTAGTACTATCGCTTGGACTGTTATTCGTCGCACTGACACTTTGAGTAGTAGCCGCTTGATAAGGGATAATTTGACCCATGTCTTGCTGTAACTGTAAATAAGCGTACTGCAAGACAGCCAGATTGTCAGCATGGAATTGTGCGCGCTCACGAGCACGGTTGACCCCATCAAATACCTGCCAGCCTGCAACGGCTAGCATCGCAAATATTGCCATGGCAACCATTAGCTCAAGTAATGTGAAACCACGCTGATGTCTCACAGACCGCCCCCGGCCTGCTCGCTATTGCCTGTTGTGCTTAGACCACTTAAATCCAAACTGCCCGTATCTTGCTCAGTATTACTTAGCATCACAGTGATATCAGTGACCGATGTGCGCGTCTGTCCATCTATAATAGGCGAAACTGCGATATTTACTTCTTTTAGAGCAGGTGTAATGGCGTCACCAACTGTCATTGATATTTGCCAATCACGCCCTTGAGCATTAACAGTTTGGGTGCGGTTGGCTGTCAGCCACGTCCCTTGAATACGTAAATCAGCGGCGGCATTTTGGGCGACGAAGTGAGCAAGCGTACGAGTACGCAATATATCAACCGAACTCAGATACGCACTACTAGCACGGCTCGCCGCGACGGCTACCACTGCCAAAATAGCCAAAGCAACCATCACTTCGATAAGGGTAAAGCCGCTCTCGCGCCTAGGCTTGAGTGATATAGATTTTGGTGACATAGGCTGGCTTGTCATAGGAGGTTTATATAATTTAGTCACTATATTCCCTGTCCGATTCGCATGCTGCCATCTGGCATTATCGTAATCACCTCGCCCACTAAACGCGAATCGTGAAGTACTTCAATGGTGACGGGCGTTGCTTGTCCTGTACCAAACCACAATACCTGCGGTACGTTTTGATCGCTAAACCAAGGCTGTAACGTTTGTGTTCGTCCCGTACTCTGTAAACCGTTAGAATCCAAATTTTGAACTCTAATACTCACGCCTGTAGGCAGTTCAGGTAAGCTAACACCTGACTCGACTTTCCAACTTGGCATTGGTTTTTGCTCATCAGTAGAGCCTGATAGACCAGCCACCTTTGCCGACAGCTCCATAGCATTTTTAGGCTGACTGTCGGTGCTATCTGACATCATCTCCGTTGTCTGGTATGCGACATATGGATTTGATAGGGTAACAATGACTGGCTCTACTTGACCTTGCTTATCTGCCTGCATACGCAAACCCATCGGCTGCATACGTTCAGCCGACAATAGGCGAACGTAGCTCAACGAATCAGTCAAATGCTCATAAAAAGCGCGGTTTTTGCGGGATTCACTGCTACCGACAGATAAACTCATTATGCCAGCAAATATAGACAAGATAACCACTACCACCACGATTTCTACCAATGTAAAACCAGCCTGTGTCCGACTGTTTATTGATGAGAGTGATGATAAGTGATGGATATCAGTTGATATGGAGAAGCAGCTTCGACAACGGTCTGTAGGTCTTATATCTAAGCAGTTTGACTGAGACGTTTGACTAATTAAAGTGAAAGAGCAAGTAGCCGCTGAACTGGACTGAGTCTTGACAGTGACCGGCATATTGCACCTATAAGCCCAATTTTAATTGTCGCAGAATGAGAAAAAGTTTTTGAAGAATATTAAAAGATATATGAATTCGTGCTGCAATAGTAAGCATTACAACACGATTTATTAAAGCCGAAAAAGGTTCACAACCCAAAAATTACTTGCTAGTTTATTAATAGTTCCTTTACTAAGAGCTACTTTATCAATAACTACTTTAGTAGTTGGTATTGCGGTGCTCTTCTGATTCAGTATCGATTTGCTCTACCAGCTCTTGCATATCCTCATCCATGACCTCTTCATCATCAGCAGGATAATGGCTTGGCAACTCTAGCACTTGCTGAACAAAAGCATAACGCAGCGTATCACGGCGACCTAAATAGCGTTGGTAAAAGCTTGAGTTTAAGAGCCCTGCACCGCCCTGACCAATCGCCCAAATAGACGATAGATAATCACGAGTACTCAAATTACTGTGCTCATCTTTTAGGTATGCGCTAATAATATCAATCAAACGCTTCATGCGCTGGCGACGGATATCATATAACTCACCAAACAAACGATTGAGCCCAGTCACTGATGCTGCCAGACGCTCTTCAATTTGATTCAATAGCATGGCTTTTTGCGGATTGAATAACTGCTGAAAAATCATACGGGCAACACCTGCCGACGGGCAGTCATCAATACGGTTAATCTCAAACAATTGCTCTTCGTAACGAATAATAATACGCAGATAAAGCTCATCTTTACTGGAGAAATGCTTGTACAGGGTGCCTTTAGCCAAATCGAGCTGATCTGCCAAACTGTCTAAAGTGATATCACCATCGCCTGACTCAAGTAGCAATTGTTCTGCCATCGCTAAGATGTTCTCTTCTCGTGCCTTGAACTGGTGCTGACGACTCATAATCTCTCCTAAAACATGACAAGATTAAGCATATGACCATCAATTATGTGCGTACATTTGGCAATGAGCGTATAAAACTATACAAGAACTGCTGAAATACCATAAAAGGGATATGCTTATATTTACAAATAGTCATTGATAATCATATAGTTACATTTAGTAAATCAAATACTAAAGGGGATTGAACTATACGACTATCACATAAATGACTGACTGGTCATAGCATAACCATTTTAGCGATACTGTGCCAGTAAATTTTCAAAGTTTTTTGCGGTTAATGCTCCAACCTCGTTACTATCACAACCATACATATCTGCGATAAAGCTGGCGACGTAGGGTACGTAGGCAGGCTCATTGGGACGACCACGCTTAGGCACAGGCGCCAAATATGGACTGTCGGTCTCAATCAAGATTCTGTCTCTAGGCATATGTCGTGCAGCATCTTGGATGCTTTGGGCACTTTTAAAGCTAACAATACCTGAGAAGGAGATATAAAATCCTAAATCTAAAGCACGTTTTGCGGTTTCCCAATCTTCAGTGAAGCAATGAATAATACCATGCTCAGCACCTTCACTTTTTAAGATATCGATCGTATCTTCTTTTGCATCGCGCATATGTATGACAAGCGGTTTTTTTAGTTGCTGACTGGCATGGATATGACGTGCAAGACTTGCTTGCTGCTCTTTTTTATTTTCGGTTGACCAGTAGTAATCTAGCCCTGTCTCGCCTATTGCCCATACATGATCTTTATCAGCAGTCTCTATTAGACGCTCAACCGTCGCTGATTTCAGTACATCAATATCCTCACAAGGATGAATCCCTACACTCATCCCTAGATTTAGTGTCTCGTCACCATAGGTGCTCACAATATTGGCAATCTCATCATATTCTGCAAAGTCACACATGATCGCCATCGCACGGGTAACATTAGCCGTTTTCATGGCGTCAATCGCGCCAGATAATTTACCATCATATTTCGTCAAATCTAAACGGTTGAGGTGACAATGAGTATCTGTAAACATAAATAATCTCGTTGTTAAAACTTATTAATTAAAAGTATGGGAATTAAAAATTTGAATCTTGTTTGCATTGATTGCTGTGAAGGAAGCTGTTTTCAAGTATTGTTTAACGGTACACTACCTTAAATGGCTATCAAAAATACTCTAAATAGAATTTATTCTAAATAAATGGATGATACGAATTTAGTCGATACATCATAACAATCTTTTAAAAGCCGAAGCTTCAAAACCTTTATTACCTCTCATAAGTGCCATACTATGAACCATAAAAAAACTATCACTTTACCCCATATCTTCAAAACATTGTTGCCCAAGCAACTGTATAAACAACGGTTTTTATTACAAGATAAAGGCCATAGTAATTACATTGAAATAGCTAACGACGTACGTATCATTGGCAACTCCACAATTACTATTCGTAAAGGTGATAACAATCGAATTACCATTGGTAGTCATGGGAAACTTAATAAACTAAAAATCGACATTAATGGTAATCACAATCAAGTCACTATCGCAGAACATGTTAAATTCTCTGGTCAATTATTAGTCGTTGGTAATCATTTACGCATTCATATTGGTGAGTATACCACTGCCATTGACTGCTATATCTTGGCACGTGATAAGAGTGTGACTATTGGTAAGTCTTGCATGATATCGCGTGGTATTGAAATTCGCGCTACCGATGTGCATAAGGTCTACGATATAGATACTAACGTACGAGTGAACAAAGCACATTCTGATGTCATTCTAGGAGATCATATTTGGATTGCGGCTAATGTGACTATTTCAAAAAACGTCTCTATCGCTGATGGATGTATCATCGCAGCAGGTGCCTTCGTCAATAAACCAGTCACTATACCAAACTGTATGGTAGCAGGCACACCAGCAAAAATCATTCGCCAAAACGTACGTTGGGAACGCTAAACACGACTTCAAATACAATAGTTAATTAAGAGGCACGACTCGCATCACCTCTTCTATGGTTGTCACACCTTCACTAATACGTTTTGCACCTGATAGACGTAATGGCTGTAGACCTTCACGATAGGCTTGTTGTTTGAGCACATCTAAGTTTGTATCGGCTGCGACCAGTTTTTTTAATTCGTTAGACAACGGCATAATCTCGTATAGGCCGATTCGTCCCTGATAACCAGTGTGTCGACAATGCTCGCAGCCTTGAGCCATATAAATTTGTGCTGGGGCAGGCGCACGCCAAGGTTGTACCAACTCCTGCCATTGAATGGCAACCTCGCTGTCTGGCACAACGTCTACCGCTTTTTTGCAATGCGGGCATAGCGTACGTAACAAACGCTGTGCCATTACGCCTAAGATAGTCGCTGATGTCAAAAATGGCTGAATACCCAAATCATGCAAGCGAGTGATTGAACTTGGCGCATCGTTAGTATGTAGTGTCGAGAGCACCAAATGCCCTGTCAATGAGGCTTGTACTGCCATATTGGCTGTTTCGGCATCACGAATCTCCCCCACCATAATAATATCAGGATCTTGACGCATCAAAGAGCGAATGCCGTCGGCAAAGTTTAGATCGACACCTGGATTTACTTGCATTTGGTTAAATGCAGGTTCAATCATTTCAATAGGATCTTCAATGGTACAGACATTGACTTGTTCAGTCGCTAGCTGCTTGAGAGTACTATACAAGGTCGTGGTTTTACCTGACCCTGTAGGCCCAGTGACCAAAATAATCCCATTTGGATGAGCAGTCAATTCATGCCACGTTTCAAGCTGCTTGCCGGATAGACCAAGCTGAGCGAAGGAGCGCACCAGTACTTCAGGATCGAACACCCGCATGACCAACTTTTCACCAAATGCGGTTGGCATAGTCGATAAACGAAGCTCTGTCTCTAGTCCCTTCGGCGTTCGCGTCTTTAAACGGCCATCCTGCGGCTTACGCTTTTCTGCAACGTTTAGTCGCCCTAGAATTTTGATACGTGCGGTCACCGCGACGATGATTGCCAATGGCATCTCATACACCGTATGGAGTACACCATCAATTCGGAAGCGAACCTTACCTGTCTCACGACGTGGCTCTAAATGGATATCACTAGCTCGTTGCTCAAAGGCATATTGCAACAGCCAATCAACAACTCTGACAATATGCTGGTCATTGGCATCGGGATTAGTATTGTCACCTAATTGCAATAATGCTTCGACATTGGTCACATCGGCAGCTGCACGCTTATGGACACTATTTGCGCCTGCAATCGCTTGGGTGACTTGATAGAACTCCTGCCGGTAGCGTTTGATCTGCTCAGGATTGATATAGACCGTACGATAGCTTTTTGATTTGATCAATTTTTCAATACTTGAGTGCCAGTCAGTATAAAAAGGCTGATCTGTTCCGATAACCACTTCGTCTACAGCGACCTCAATCGGTAAAATATGCTGTGAACGTGCATATTCAAATGACATCAATTGTGTGACTGCAGGGACATCAACTTTTAGAGGATCAATACGAACGAGAGACATGTCTGCTTTAGCCGCCAACCATTGGTTGAGCCAAGCCAAAGTTAATTTATTTTCAGCGCTATTGTCCGTCGCATGGCCATTCGGCAAGCCAAATTCACTAATCGTTAGTAAAGGATGCTGCGCTTTGTCGCGACGGCTAGTAATGACTAGATTATAGCCGCGTTGGTCAATCACTTTATCTGCCAATAGCTCATCTAGACACCAACGCAAATCAATCACTATCGAGTACTGTTGAGCAGACATATCTCTCTTCTTCTATTATTTTAAAATGTGTTGTCAAAAACGCTATCGATGCAAGCCAGCTACACCGTAACCACAGCGATTATCTGTAGCTGTCCTGATTCTATCAACTGAAAACTCACATCAACCGATTTATAACGCATAACAAATGGCGTAGCGATCTCTGTCCGTCGATAAGCTGGACGCGGGTCTTGGGCAATTAGCTCTTTAATAATGCTCATATCTGAGGCTACTAATTGATTTTGTATACGATGAATCGTAGATGCAACTGTCGCACTATTCGATCCAGTGTTTGCGTCTTTAATACTTGTATTATTGTTGCTTGTATCATTATGAGCATCACTAGGCTCGCCTGCGCTTACTAATATCATAAACTGTTCATTAGCAGCATCGGTCATCGTCACTTCTAATAGCGTAGGAGCCGTAGGTGCAAAGCCACTCTCTGCCTCTACAAGCGCATCGCTATACGCCACATACGGCTTTATATCGATGATTGGCGTGCCATCTATCATATCAGCACCTTTGATAATCAATAATACACGACCTTGAACTATTTTGACTTGCTCGAGCTTGACGACAGATAGGCCTAACCCCGAAGGACGATACATGCTTCGACTGGCAAATACCCCTATTTTTTGATTACCGCCCAATCTTGGTGGGCGTACTTGAGCACGAAAGCTAGTACTGGTTTCATTGTTATTTTTATATCGATAATTATGATGAAACTGCCAACTCACCCATATATGGCTAAACTTATCCAAACCATCAAATGCAGCTGGCGTATCATATGGCGCTAACATTTCAATGACACTAGTCATAGCAACCAAGTTTGGCTGGCGCGGCGCACCGAATTTTTGTGACAGCGGGGCACGATGATAGCCAATAACAGGAGCTTGATGGTAGTTATCTAACAGGGGATTCTCATCAAGCATAGACCAACTCCAGTAATACAAAACTACCTTGATAAAGCAGTTTTGCCAAATGATACAAAATTACTCACTAACGATATTCCATTTTATCATGCTAGACAATCACTGCTAGACGGATTTTTATTTTAAAGTTTGGTATTATGAGCAAGAAATTTGATGAGAGTCATTTACATTTGGATGATATGACCAGTAATGCTGTCATCGTTGACGCAAATTTACTATGTCTAATGACGTAATAGCTGGCTATATATAAGCTGATAAACCAATTCTATTACGCTTACTCATCATTTACTCGTTCATAAAAATAGCAGTTTCGACAACGCTTAAAAGACTGATACGTTTTTATAATGTTCAATTTAACATTGAAAATTCTGATTTAATACTTATTCAAACTTAACACACAAATAACAACTTATTAACGAGGACTTTATGTCAAAACTTCGCACCGAAACGGTCACAGAGGTTCATCACTGGAATGACTCTCTATTTAGTATCAAAACCACTCGTGACGATGGCTTGCGCTTTCGTAATGGCGAATTTGCGATGATTGGACTTGTTGTTGATGGCAAGCCACTATTACGCGCTTATTCAATCGCCAGCCCTAACTATGAAGATCATTTAGAATTTTTCTCTATTAAAGTTCAAGATGGTCCATTAACTTCGCGCTTGCAACATATCAAAGTAGGCGACGAGCTGTTAGTCAGTAAAAAACCAACGGGTACACTAGTATTGGACGATCTGCTACCAGGTAAGAACCTTTATATGCTCTCTACTGGTACTGGTCTTGCTCCCTTCTTGTCACTAGCACGTGACCCTGAAGTGTATGAGCGTTTTGACAAAATTATCTTAGTACATGGCGTACGTCATGTTCATGATTTGGCTTATCGCGAGATGTTCGAAAACGAGCTACCTAATGATGAAATCTTTGGTGAATGGTATCGCGAAAAATTCATCTATTATCCAACGGTTACGCGTGAAGAATTCAGAAATCAAGGACGTGTCACTGATTTGATGAAGTCAGGCAAATTGTTCGAAGATATTGGTTTACCACCAATGAATAAAGACGACGACCGTGTCATGCTTTGTGGCAGTATGCCGTTTAATGCTGAGGTTTCTGCTATTTTAGATGACTTTGGCTTGACTGTTTCACCACGTATGGGTGTGCAAGCAGATTACGCAGTTGAGCGTGCCTTTGTCGGCTAGAATGATGCTATTTAGCATTAGTAGAATAAATGAAAAATTGTATAAAATAATACTTGACGCATGTAAATAGGCTGCTATAATACGCAGCCTATACAGTCAACACTGTAGCCCAATTAGATAATATTTAGTCAATAACTATTATCACCTAACATGCCAGTGTGATGGAATTGGTAGACATGACGGATTCAAAATCCGTTGCCTTTAAAAGCGTGTCGGTTCGAGTCCGACCACTGGTACCAATATTTAGTACAAACTAGCCTCCTTTATCGGAGGTTTTTTTGTGCTTATTATATTCGCCCTATCAAACTCTTAATTTATTTATATCGATACTTCAAATGGCATAACAGCGCTTATCTTAATCGGTACTGCATAACTCCATGGCATGCCAGCGCTACAATAAAAATATCCATCATTAAACGATACGATATAAGCGGTAAAATCATTACCACACTGATCCATCATCGCTTGTTCATCGCTTTCATCACAAACCGCACACCATATATTTTCATCACCGCGCGCTAACATTGCTCTTGTCAAATCGCTCCCTTTTAATTCATGACTCATCATCAGCTCCTTAATTATCTTGAACTTTCTCATTAATATTTTTAGAAAGTTAATTTACCAGTATTCAATTCATAAGTTTGGTATGAGCTATAAACAATGTCTTATCAGGTAAATACAATTCCTATAAAAGACCATTTATTACTTTCATAACTATTGATTATCGTGGTTAATATATTGTAAAGCGATAGCATTAGAACTGTAACATATAACTATAATATTCATGATAAAGGGCGATAATATTCAGATAGGCGGTATAGAAAATCTGAAAAACTTAAGGTATACACCATACTGAACATCTATTAGTGAATATATGTTAACTATATTAGTATTTTAACGCCATATATCTCTGACTATTAACCTTACACTATATTTAATTATTGATATATAAATTATTCGCATATTGCCATATTTTTATGGTTCTATATTCGAAAAATCTCTTTATAGTTTAATAATCGATACTGAAACAGAAGTATTGAGTGATGTAAAATATTAATCATGAAAACTCCTACAGCATCCAGTCCACGTAAAATCATTCATATAGATATGGATGCGTTTTATGCCAGTGTAGAACAACGTGACTTCCCAGAATTACGGGGCAAACCACTAGTGGTTGGTGGAGACCCAAATGGACGCGGTGTTGTAGCAGCGGCTAGCTATGAGGTTCGTCAGTTTGGAGTGCGCTCAGCTATGTCTTGTTATGAGGCTCGCAAACGTTGTCCAGAAGTCATATTTGTCAGACCACGTTTTGAAGTATATCGAGCTGTTAGCAGCGATATTCGCAATATTATGTACAGCTTAACGCCTCATATTGAGCCGTTATCGCTAGATGAGGCTTATCTCGATGTCACTGGTCTTACTGTACATAAAGGCTCAGCGACATTAATGGCAAATTGGTTAAGAGCACAAATATTGCAACATACAGGATTGACTGCTTCTGCTGGCGTGTCCTTCAACAAGATGTTGGCCAAGACTGCCTCTGATATCAATAAGCCTAACGGCACCGCTATTATCACACCAGAAGACGCTGATGCTTTTATTAGTACACTGCCTATTGAACGATTTCACGGGATAGGTAAAGCAACGGCAAGACGATTACATGCGATGGGCGTGACTAACGGTGCTGATCTACGCCGTATGTCAGCCGAAGTATTGATTAATGAGTTTGGTAAGCGAGGACAGTTTTATCATGATATCGCTCATGGTCGCGATGAACGCGCTGTCAAGTCTGAGCGCCTGCATAAGTCTGTTGGTTCGGAGACTACTTTTAGAGAAAACCTAAACGATGACACGGCGTTACGTATACAAATCTATGAACAAAATGCGGATGCCTTCTCGCAACTGCACAAAAAAAATCTCATCGCTCATACTATAACGCTCAAGGTTAAGTATGCCGACTTTACTCAGATTACCCGTACGCACACGCTGACTACCGCTTTTAGTAGTGCTGAATCTGCTCATTACTGGTTAGACAAATTATTCTTAGATATTCCGCGCCAGCTCCCTATCCGATTAGTCGGGGTCACTTTTTCGTCATTGACACCTGCAGCTCAACTATTGCCTCAATTAAATTTATTTGAGTAAAATAAGCAAAGACTAACATAATAAATATTAGGACAGTTAAAAGCTTATCGCTTAGGCTATTTAAGTGATTCAAATATGTTTTGTGCACGGTGACTACTTAGTAAAGCAACCTTTTATAGCAGTATTTCTGCTACAATTATGCCAAAATTTCTATCCATTTAAAGACTGATTATGACCAATGCTCACACTGCATCTTCCGATTCTAATACTCCGCTTGATACCAATAACAATAGTGACGTCTTAGATTATCTAAGCGTGGAAGACTATGACTATGACCTACCAGATCGTTTGATTGCGCGATATCCATTGGCACAGCGTTCTGCTTCAAAACTTTTGTACTTGCCTGCTCACACTGACACAAATGCTACGCCTGTAGAAGACTGTTTGTTTTCTGAGTTGCCTGAATTATTAGACGCTGGAGACCTGATTGTATTTAATGATACAAAGGTGATGAAGGCACGCCTATTCGGTCAAAAAGAAACTGGCGGTAAACTCGAGGTCTTGATTGAGCGATTGGTTACTGTCTCAGACTTAGATATAGCAACACTGCATTTAGAAGATTCAGATAATGAGTCAGTCAACCAAGAACATATTGCCCTTTGCCATGTAAAAGCTAGCAAAGCATTGAAACTCGGACAACGCTTTCAACTTGCCGATAGTCATATGAGTGGCGCGATGATTGGTCGTCAGGACAACTTGTTTATTTTAGCCTTTGATGCGCCAATTTTGCCTGATTTAGAACTTTATGGCGAGCTACCTATCCCGCCTTACTTTGAACGTCAGGCCGATGACACTGATAATACTCGTTATCAAACGGTGTTTCATGATCCCGCTAAGCTTGCAAGTGTCGCTGCACCGACAGCAAGTTTGCATTTCGATGAATTGGTGCTCAATAAGTTGGCAGAAAAAGGCATCAATACTGCTTTTGTGACATTGCATGTTGGCGCTGGTACCTTTGCGCCAGTTAAAACAGACAACCTACTCAATCATACTATGCACAGTGAGTATGCACATCTGCCACAAGCAACTGCTGAGCTAATTAATCAAACGCATGCAAATGGTAATAAGGTTATTGCTATTGGTACCACGGTGACTCGCGTCCTTGAAACGGCGTATCAAAAAACAGCTATCAATGGGCAAGCACTCTCTAGTTGGTCAGGGGACACAGACATTTTTATTTATCCAGGGTTTAAATTCGGTGTCATTGATCGACTGTTAACAAACTTTCATTTACCCAAATCGACGTTGCTAATGTTGGTATCAGCTTTTTCTGGCAAAGCATCGATTGAACAGGCCTATCAACATGCTATTGAAAAAGAATATCGATTCTTTAGCTATGGCGATGCTATGTTACTTGACAAGAAAATAAGATGAACATTAAATAAACATTTATGCATTGGACGCAACAGTTGTGAAATAAACTGGTAAACTAAACCGTACTTTGTTATAACAGCAAAGATAACTTATTTTGTAAAGGACTGCTCATGTCTTGTCATTTATCTCGTCGCTTGACTCCTGTACATCGCGCGGTATCGATGGCATTACTTTATTCTGTAGGTTTGGCCGCTATTGTTCCAAGCGCACAAGCGGCAACTATCGGTAAGACAGTGGTTAGCTCAGCTCAGCATGAACCGTTGAGCGCAAGTATCGTGGTCACCGACATACGAGCGGCTGATTTTTCAGCGAGCTTGGCCAATCCAGTTATCTATCAGCAGATGGGATTAACGCCGACCGATTCAATGCAAGTGCGCTTTCAAGCAACTTCAGCGACCAGTGGTCAGGTATTAATCAGCACATCGCAGCCTGTGTCCAAGCCCTTTGCTGATTTGGTGTTATCGATCAATGATAATGGGCAGCAAAATGTAGTACCAAAAACATTATTAATGCCGTTAAACGATAGTCTACCGATTAATAATGCTTCCAAGAACAGTATAAAAGGCACTCAGAAACTCAATTTACCAAGTGTTTCTGCAAGCGCTGCAAAACCGTTAACCGTAAGAAAAGGTGCGCCGCCGCCACTAATATCGGTATCTAACGCTGCTGCAAATAAACCAGCTCTAGCAAACATAGCAACAGTTGACTCTTCTATTTCTAGATCAGTGTCTAACATACAAGCACCGACAGTGACAGCTACTTCGCAGACTAGCAACTTTACTTACGCGCCTAGTCGACTTGATAATGGGCGCTTAAATAGCGACTCTAATATAAAAAATACTATCAGTAATGCAAAGAATACTGGTAACGGACTTAGTTCAGCGAACCGTTTAGATAGCAGTTTCTTAAATGCAAACAACAACACTGAAACTACGAAAGTTAGTGCCAATGATAACGCCAAAGCAAGTATTAAGAACACTCCTATCTTAGATAAAGTATTGATTGATAAACCACTCGACACTCTAAATATTCAAGTCACACGGCAGATACAGCCGAGTCGTAAAAAAACAGACGCTGATGCATCACCCGTACCTACTCCGACTACTAGCATCATAGCAAGCAATACTGAGAAAAATGATACTAGCGTCTTGGCGGCTTCTATTGACAATACAACTTCGAAAACCGCTAATAGCGCTATCAATAATGCGTCTTCAAATGATAGAGCAATAGATAGTACGACAACTAATCAATACCAAGTACAACGTAACGATAGCCTATGGATTATTGCTCAGCAGATTGCGCAAGAAAATAATCTAGATACTTCCATTGTGATGAAGCAAATTCAGTCACAAAACCCTGATGCCTTTATCAATAAAGACGCAGATCAATTAAAAGCAGATGCTAAGCTTATTTTGCCCAGTTACGATGTCATACCATCGCAAAAAAACTTAGAAGCAGCTATCGATGCACAAAGACAATATATTCGTAGAGCAAATACAGCAGCGATGCAAAAAACAGCTCAAAGACCTTTTAAAAAACCTTCTATAAGTACACAAGCGGTCAAACGCCCTGAGAAAGCCACGACAACTAAAACACAGACTTTATCAAAAGCACAGTTTTCTGTGCTTGCGCCCGGGCGAGATGGTAATGCAGATGGCACTCAAGCAAAAGCAGCATCAAGTACAGGGAATGGTTTGAGCACAGATATATTAGCGACACTCAAAGCATCGCGGCAGCAGGCAGCATCACAGGCTCAGCGTCTATCAAGTACCAGTAGCACTCTTAGTAGTTATACTAAAAAAATTCAATTACAAAACCAAAAATTGGCTGAGCTACAGGCTCGTCTCGAAAAATTACGTAATCAATAATTGCCTAACTGATTCATACATTAGATTGTGATCACAGGCGTAGGAATAACTATGGACAATATGCTATATATCATCGCCGGATTGGCGCTTATTCTGTTAGTGGCTGCTTTATTCTTGCGCAAAAACAAGGCGCAAAAATCGTCAGCACCTTCGCCTATTAATGCAAGAAAAGATACGTCTACTCCATCACCAAAAGTAGATTATGGTACTCCTACCCACACTAATGTCAGCAATAGCCATAAATTTGACCATATCACTATTGCACAGCGTTTTATGGATCAACAGCGCTATGACAAGGCGATCGAAACCATTAAACGTGGTTTAAGTGAAAAACCTCATAACAGTGCATTGTCTCTTAAACTACTCAGCATATACGCGACGATAAATCAGCCAGAAGATTTTAATAATATTTATGAGTCTATAAAAATACATAGTGATGAGAGCACTATTGTTCGTGCCAATGAGCTAAAGAGCTTATATTTTGAAGAACAGAATCCAGTAGTCGCTCAAGAACTACCTATAGAAAATACGACCAACTTTGAAAGTATCGACTTTGATTTGCCGCCGAGCAAAGTTGATACCGATGTAACGTCTAATCATTCAGGTGTTGAAAGCACTAACGACACTGCAATAAATGAGCCTATCGATAACTTAGAAGCATCAGACGAAATTGACAATATTAATCCTACTACTGAAACCTCGAATGATAGCTTTGAACTGACCCTCAGCGATTTAGAGAACGATTTCGCTGCGCCTAATATGACAAGTGAAACGCCTGTCATACCGTTAGACAATGTAGATAACGACGTTTTAGAGAGCTCTGCTAACGATAATGTTAGTAATAACGAAGATAACGATCTTAGTGACTTTGAGTTTGACTTTGATTCATTTGACGACAATACTTCGACAGAAGCTAATTCTTCGCATAGTAACGAGGCAACGGTACTAGAAGAAGACTTTATATTAGACTTCGATGATTTAGCAGCCGATGCAGACAAAGACGACGTCGTCACTAATGACATATCTACGAATTCAGAACCACACTCTATTGATACTATCCAAAACGGTGAAGATGACTTTGCTTTATCTTTGGGCAGTCTAGATACATTAGATGATATCAATACTGTCTCCAATGACGACCTATCTACGACTGAAAACGACAGTAGTTTCGACAATTTCATTCTGGAAAATACTGATTTTGGAAACAGTACTTCTGAGAGCACGACCTTTGAAGAAGACAACTTTGCAAATATTAATCTCGAGGAACCATTACTCAATGATGATATCGAGGTTAATGATTTTAGCGATGTTGAAGAATCGAATACCGCACCTACTGCATCATTGAGGTTTGATGATAATACGCTGATAGACGATGATTTTAATATTGACGATGCTGATTCTCTATTTGACGCTCCATCGGCCACTACCCCAGTCTCTATAGCTGCGCCAGTTGAGAGTGACACTTCTATCACGCCTCAAGAGGCTGAATCAGCAGAAGATTTTTCATCACGTTTCGCAGCAGATTTTGATTTCGTAAAGTCATTAGACAGTAATCAAGTGACGTTAGACTTGGCAGATCAATATTTACAGCTGGGTGAATATGACAGTGCAAAGCGTCTACTCAATGAGGTGATAGCTCAAGGTAATAGTGAACAGAAACAGCAAGCACAGTTACTACTTGAACGTACTGCGTAGTTAATCGTCTAGTCTCTTATCAGCAAGTACTTCCTAATCACGGGATGCTTGCTGATTTTTTTGCATTTAACTCTAATACTATCTATTATTAAACCCTTCAGCCATCGTTGCTCAATCCTCCAGCGCCTCTTTTCTTCCATAATTGTTTACTGTGTTGATACTATGCCATCTTCTGTTATGCTCAAAAATCTATCCGATCCTATTCAACTGATTTATGCTGGCGGTACCTTTGGTAGCTATGGCAGACCATTGGCGCCATTATCAGCAGAAGTGTTTTTGCCTACTCTACAGAATCTTTTGTCTGCACAAGACAGTACGAATAACTTACCGACCGTCTCATGGTTGGAAAACGCCCTGATCAAAGACAGCAGCCAGCTTACCCCTGTCGATTTTACCCATTTCTATCAACTACTCCTGAATGCTTATGCCAAAGGTGATAGACGCTTTGTACTCATCACTGGCACGGATACGTTGAGTTACTTAGGCGCATTTTTAGCAGAAGCGTTTGCAGGTAGTGATATCTGTATTGTTTTGACCGCAAGTATGCGTCCATTATTAGACAGTGAGATATTGCATTCCTATAACATCGATGAACATAGCGATGCTTGGGGCAATCTCAACGACTCATTAAAACTAGCCGCTGCTGGTGAATCAGGCGTGAAGATTAGTTTTAGCGGCGAATCATGGCCTGCTCAAACAGTACAGAAAATTCACAGCCATGATCTGATGGCATTTACTGGTCATTCCCGCGCCGCTTATCCAGCCAATAGCTATATAAAAAATCTACCTGACACGCGTAGGCAACATTGGCTCGATGACCAACAAGACTTGCTGTCCAGTATTAAAACACGTGCTGAAAACGCAAGTGTTCATGCGCTATATTGCCTACCTAACGATGTTTCGATGATAAACAACCAGCTACAAGCTTTATTGTCGCAGCCACCATGTGGCATTATTCTATTAGGATTTGGCGCCGGTAACATTCCTTATTCAGCTGCATTAGCAGAGACACTGCCCCTTGCTCATGAACGTGGACATATGGTGATATCAGCCAGTCAATGTCCATTTGGTGGCGTCAGCGATAGCTATGCGGCAGGCAGTTGGCAGTACGAGCATCATGTCATTGCTGGTGGACGTTTGACCATACCTGCTATTTATGCCCGATTACTATGGTTGCTACTTCGCTATGATAGTCCTGCAAGACGCAGACAGCGTTGGTTGAATAATGTCAACCAAACTGGCACTAGCATCAAAAAGCGATAAGCGACTTTTGATTAATTCCAATTTTATAAGTTTAGAAACCCTAATGTCTGAGACTGAAATTATCGAAACTGAACCAACCTACACTTTAGCGATTGCTATTGAGTTCTTAGGAACTCATTATCATGGCTGGCAACGGCAACGAGAGGTTTTGGGTGTACAAGAGGCCTTAGAGACAGCTATCGGCAAAGTGGCTAACGAGCCTGTAGAAGTCATCGCAGCTGGGCGTACTGATGCTAGCGTCCATGCGAGCAATATGATTGCTCATTTTACGACTCATGCGTATCGCCCTACTCATAACTGGTTGCGCGGTGTAAATAGCCTACTTCCCGATGATATTGCTCTACGCTGGATACAACCCATGCCAGCTGATTTTCATGCGCGTTTTGGTGCCATTGCTCGTCGCTATCGTTATATTACGCTCAACCAAGCACAGCGCCCTGCCATACTAAATAATCAAGTTACTCATATCTATGAGCCACTTGATTTGAAAGCCATGCAACAAGCAGCGGCTGATATCGTCGGTACACACGATTTTAGCAGTTACCGTGCTGCGGCCTGTCAATCCAATCAGCCAGTGCGTACGATTAGCCATGCAAACCTTTTTGCTCATGGTCAATTTATCGTGTTTGATATACAAGCAGATGGGTTTTTACATCATATGGTTCGCAATTTGATGGGCACATTGTATGCCATTGGTAGACACGAGCTAGAGCCAGCAGATTTTTTGAATATTTTGCAGAAAAAAGATCGAACGATTGCACCGCCAACCGCTTCAGGTGATGGATTGTATTTTATCAACGCCTATTATCCTGAACGTTTTCAGAGCTTATTGCCAAATGCACCGTTAACGCCTGTCTGGTTAAATCTACCTGATTAAATCAATATCATTTGGCATACATATCACTCACATGCTGTCAAGTCAAAAGCAGGTTCGTATTGCTTTAATCCGCTAACTTACGTATAATATGAGCTTATTTTTTAATTGATTGATACAAATTATGGCAAAAGACGATATTATTGAATTTGAAGGCGAAGTCATTGATACCCTTCCTAATACTTTGTTCAAAGTTCGTTTAGAAAACGGGCACGAAATCATCGCGCATATCTCTGGTAAGATGCGTAAGCATTATATTCGTATCTTGACAGGTGATAAGGTTAAAGTTGAAATGACACCTTATGACCTATCTAAAGGCCGTATCACCTACCGTGGTAAAAACTAAATACTGACTGACCAATATGGTTATGAAAGTATTAGCATTGGTAAGATACAGTCAATAGCCGAATAGCTACGTTATCGCTGATAGCTGATATGACGCTTGGGTAGTGTAACTGATAATAATAATGAAAATGCTAATCTGCTCATTATTGCCTATCAATATTTTAGTTATTTAGTATTGACTGTTTCTACTTACCACAAAAAATACCGCTAGATTTTAGCGGTATTTTTTTGTCCATTTTTTATGGCTTAGTACTATCGCATTTAACTAAATTCGACAGTCGCGCCGTTTTTTATGACTCCAAGCAGACTAAGCGCATCCCAATTGGTCAAACGCACACAACCTGCTGATGCTTGACGACTGATACGAGCAGGATCTGGTGATCCATGAATGCCATAAGTTGGTTTACTAAGCCCAATCCATACCGAGCCTACTGGATTGTTGGGACCTGGTGGAATGATAGACTTGCTACCGTCATTGGCCGTATAAGTATAGTTGGGCTCGTGTACCTTTACCTTAACAGTATGCGTACCTGTTGGTGATGGTGTCGCTGTACTACCCACTGTCGTCGGATAGCTAGCGATCAAATTGTTGTTCTCATCATAAGCGTAGAGTGTCTCAGTGGCTTTATCAGCGACAACGCGGTGCACTGGCTTGGTATTAGGATTACCAGGGTTATATACCGTGATAATTTCACCAGCAGTAAAACTGGCATTAGGATTAAGCGACTTTAAATATTTTTCACTAATATGAAACTTCTCTGCCAACGCCTCAGTAAGACTTTCGTAGTACATCCCCTCAAGCTTGGATTTGGCAACAGAATCAGCAGGTATGGTTGTGGTTTTAACATTCACATCTGCTTCAGTAAGCTGATAACTGACTAATACTGGTTGAGTCGTGAGCTTCTCATTCTTGGTCAGTGCTTGCCACGTCTCAGCGTTCAACGTATCAGTTACGTCTAAACCATTTGCTTTTTGAAACGCTTGCATGGCTTTGCGAGTATTTTTGCCCCAGTAGCCATCGACAGGCCCTACTCCATTGTGATGCCAGTTTAATAGAGCCTGCAGCTTTGTTCCTATATTACGATCAATATCTGCATCTGCCGTCCAAGTGACATTGTTTATCTTTTTCGCATTGTCAGATAGGTTCTCAGTTGTGTATTTAATAATAGGCAGTAGCTTATTCAATGAAGTCGCAGCTTTACTATCTCCTGTTAACTTTTGACTTACGCCATTAGTCACTGGACTGACTTCTGCCGGAGCTTTGACGCTATTACTTGAGCTCACACTATCCGTTGTCTCTGCTGCGATGCTTTGCCCCATGAATAGTAAGCTAGAAAGACTAACCACTGTCAATGCCTTACTGATTCTTGTTAATTGATACATGTAACACTCCTCATTTAAAAAATTCTATTTTTTATTTTCAGTTTTTAAATTCTATATAATCTGCTTTTGTTAATCTTGTGCTTACTCTTATATTTCTGCTAAAAGCAAAATATTTTAGCTCCTTTATAAGCTATTAATGTTGTCATATTACCTTGTGAGCATATAACAGCTTTGTGTTAAAAGAAGCTTTGTTGTACAGCGTCTCTGTTAATAAGGCGCTTATAAATAAGCTTTGCTAACAGATAAACAATAAAAAACCCATAAGCCACTTGGTAGCTTATGGGTATATAACACGCAAACTGAGACTGTGGAAAATGCTATATAGGAATAGCCTTTAAACGCAAATTAACTTATATCAGTTTGGCCAAGACCGCTTGACCCATTTCTTTACAGCCTACTTGCTTAAGTCCAGCTTCACTGCTATCTAAAATATCTAGCGTACGTAGACCGTCATCAAGCACATCGCTAACTGCCTGCTCAATTGCTTGTGCTGCATCTTCTTGCTTAAAGGTATAACGCAGCATCATAGCAACAGATAAGATAGTCGCTAATGGGTTGGCTTTATCTTGTCCTGCGATATCAGGCGCTGAACCATGACACGGCTCATACATGCCCTTACCTGACTCATCTAAGCTCGCTGATGGCAACATACCGATAGAGCCTGTCAACATCGCAGCTTCATCAGATAGGATATCGCCAAACATATTTCCCGTTACCATGACATCGAACTGCTTAGGATCTTTAATCAACTGCATGCAAGCGTTGTCAGCATACATATGTGATAACGCCACATCGCTATAGTCAGCCTGCTGCATCTCGATCATCGTCTGTTTCCACAGCTCGGTGACTTCTAATACATTGGCCTTATCAACTGAACATACCTTAGCTGCTGTGCCTGCTGCTTGCGCACGCGTTTTTGCTAACTCAAAAGCAACTTTACCAATGCGCTGAATCTCACTTGTGCTATACACCATCGTGTTATAGCCTTGCTGCTCACCGTTTTCTAGTGTGCGGATACCACGAGGCTCACCAAAATAGATACCGCCTGTTAGCTCACGAACGATCAATAGATCTAAACCTGAGATAATTTGAGGTTTGATACTTGAGGCATTAGCCAACTGTGGATAGAGCTTGGCTACGCGTAGATTGGCAAATAAACCAAGCTCGCCGCGGATTTTCAATAGACCGCGCTCAGGGCGTTTACTACGCTCGATCGCATCCCATTTAGGACCACCAACTGCACCTAGCAATACGGCATCTGCGGCGCGAGCACGGGCCAATGTCTCATCTGGCAAAGGCTCACCAGTTGCATCAATAGCCACACCGCCAATTAATCCAGACTCAAGCGTTAAATCAAGTGAAAACTTATCATTGACAGCCTTAAGCACGTCAACGGCTTGGGTCATGATTTCAGGGCCAATACCATCACCCGCTAATGTTAAAATCGTTGCCATACTGATCCTTTTGGAATGTTTTTATTGGTTGGTTATATTTTTGAGCTTTTTACACTCATATTTTATGCTGCCATTTTTTTGGCTTTGGGTGCTGATGTTACTGCTTTGGTCATGCCAGTCTCTACAAACTCGCCTTGATGCTCAGCGTCTAGTTGCTTGCAGAATCGGCGCTGTACTTGAGTGCCTTGCAATAGCTCAATACATAAAGGCTCAGGTGATGCTGTGTCCAATAGACTGCCTGATTTTTCGCTGTTCTTTTTTTGATAAGCGCGCAGCTGATAAGTACCTGCTTCAGTGAAATCATGAATCATCGCAAAACGCTCAACATAGCCCATGTTATTTTCTGGATAAAAATTAACATGTACCTCGTGTTTGGCAGGCATGACCCGTGCATAGTAGTTGGTCAATCCAGGCATACTCGAAGGCGCTAACGGCACAACTTTTATGGCATTTTTATTGACGAGTGGTGTCATATCCATATTTATCGATGTTTTTGCCATACCTTCTTGACGTGGTAAGGCTGTCATAATCTGAGGATTGATTGGCTCGTGACTGTTGGGCGCGATAATGAGTGTTTTATCTATCTGCACAATTTCGCAATGATATGTACCCACACATGCAATATTTACTTCACCAGCAATAGGTTTAATTTTACCTACCCATGCTTCAGCACTCTCTGCCTCATTTATTTTTTGATAGCCCGTCAATAGCTGACAGCCTGACAATAATAAGCTTGCAGCAACAATTGTACTTGTCCATAGAGCATAACGTTTTGTATTCATAATGGCGGCTACTATTCAAGAGAGATAATAAAATGTAGTGAAAAACTATTCTTCATTTTAGACAGTTCACCGCCATAACTCAACGCTGCGTTGCGACTACTCATATTTTATTAGCAGTAGATTATAGAATGACCCTCTACGCTCTTACGTCGTTAAATATCCACGGTGTTTTTTGCATCATTTGTTGCTCATAATCTTTGATAGCATCACTTTGCTGCAAGGTTAGACCAATATCATCCAGTCCGTTTAACAAGCAATGTTTGCGAAAGGCATCTACTTCAAAGGCATACTCTTCACCAGTTGGTGTGATAACGACCTGACGTTCAAGATCCGCGGTCAACTCATAGCCTTCGTTATCAAAAGTCGCTTTCATTAACGTATCTACAATCGCTTCATCCAACACAATCGGCAACATGCCATTTTTGAAACAGTTATTATAGAAAATATCTGCAAAACTAGGCGCAATTACCGTACGGAAACCATACTCTGATAACGCCCAAGGCGCATGCTCACGACTAGAGCCACAACCAAAGTTTCTACGTGCTAGTAAGATAGTAGCACCTTGATAACGCGGTTTATTCAATACAAAGTCTGGATTGATGACTCGTGTACTGTTGTCTTGACCAGGATAGCCTTCGTCAAGATAGCGCCAATCGTCAAATAGATTCACGCCAAAACCTGTACGTTTAATAGACTTTAAAAACTGTTTTGCGATAATTTGGTCGGTATCGACGTTTGCGCGATCTAACGGGCAAACGATACCTGTTTGGGTGTTATAAGCTTGCATAAAATTTCCTATCAATTATATTTTTGCTGGCTGATGATCTTGATAAGCATGTTAAATAGTAAATAAGTTTTTACCATCTTTGACAGCATGCTCATATATTTATTGTTCATACAAGCATGATGTCAGTACTTATTATCAGATTTAAAACGTACGAACGTCTACAAAATGACCTGCCAACGCGGCGGCAGCTGCCATTGCTGGGCTTACTAAATGCGTACGGCCACCATTACCCTGACGACCTTCAAAATTACGATTAGACGTTGAGGCGCAGTGCTCTTGTGGCTCAAGTTTATCCGCATTCATCGCAAGACACATTGAGCAGCCCGGCTCACGCCATTCAAAACCAGCTTCGGTAAATAACGTATCCAAGCCTTCAGCCTCTGCTTGCAACTTCACCTGTCCAGAACCTGCAACAACGATCGCTTCTTTTACGTTATCAGCAACTTTGCGACCTTTGATTACCGCTGCCGCATCACGTAAATCTTCGATTCGTGAATTGGTACATGAACCGATAAATATACGATCAAGTTGGATATCCGTAATTTTCTGACCAGCTTCTAGCCCCATATAAGTATAAGCGCGTAACCAGCCTTCTTCTTGAGCTTCATCAATGGCTTGATCTGGTGTCGGTACAGATTGCGTGATATCTACAACCATCTCAGGCGATGTACCCCAAGATACTTGCGGTGCGATCTGACTACCGTCGATTTCTACCACAGTATCAAATACCGCGTCATCGTCTGAATATAATGTACGCCAATAGGCTTCCGCTTGTTCCCATTGTGCTTCGCTTGGCGCATATGGACGACCTTTGACATAGTCAATCGTCGTGTCATCGACCGCAACCATACCGACACGTGCACCTGCCTCAATCGCCATGTTACAGACGGTCATACGACCTTCCATACTCATGTCTTCGAACACTTGACCTGCAAATTCAATCGCGTGTCCTGTACCACCTGCCGTACCAATCTTTGCAATAATAGCTAACACCACATCTTTTGAAGTGACGCCAGCACCAAGTTGACCAGTGACACGGATTTGCATATTTTTTGATTTCTTTTGAATCAAACACTGCGTTGCCAATACATGCTCAACTTCGGAGGTTCCGATACCATGAGCCAAACAGCCAAGTGCTCCATGGGTCGCTGTATGCGAGTCACCGCAAACAACCGTCATACCTGGCAAGACCAAACCTTGCTCTGGACCGACCACGTGCAAAATTCCTTGACGCGCATCATTGATAGTAAATTCAGCAATATCAAACTTGGTGCAGTTATCGTCCAACGTGACAACCTGCAAGCGTGATACCTTGTCTTTAATCCCAGGCACCCCTTCTAGACGCTCTTTAGTGACGGTCGGTACATTATGATCTGGACTGGCAATGTTAGCCGATAGACGCCATGGCGCTCTGTTTGCCAACTCCAACCCTTCAAATGCTTGTGGACTCGTCACTTCGTGCAACAGGTGGCGGTCGATATAAATCAGGCTCGAACCATCGTCGCGCTTGGTGACTTCGTGAGCGTTCCAAAGTTTGTCATATAACGTTTGACCAGCCATGTTGCTATCCTTTATAGGTTACTAATTACTTAATTTTTACTTACTTGCACATTGCCAAGCTAAGATTCTACGTAAATGCTATGTCTATCTATAATGTTTAATAATTACTATCGTATCTAAGATTTAAATATTATTTCTTTATGAGACTCTAAATATGACTAAAATTAACGCTTAAAATACGTTTTAAATAGCAAATAGCCAATTTTTTAGAATAAATATGTCACAATATGCCTCGATGTCTTGTGATTATAGCAGGCAAATCCTATAATAATAATTGATGATTTTTAACCAGACGCAAACTTTTTTTTCTAATACGTTGTGATTGGGTCAGCCAACTTTTATTTATAGCTCGTAAAGTAGCTAAGGACATTCGTTTGAACACCACAAACTTGACGACATTCGTTACCGTTATGCACACTGGCAGTATCTCAGGCGCCGCAGAAAAGCTGTTTATCACGCAGCCTGCTGTCAGTAAACGTATCAAAAACTTAGAAGACGAGTTTAACATTACCTTGTTTGATACGGTAGGACGTGGAATTGTACCTACTCAAGCTGCCAGTGAAATGCTACCTCATGCCAAGCGTTGGCTGGAAGATTATGAGAATTTTAAAATCAACTTGCAGCATTCTCAGCATATCGTTTCTGGCAAATTAGTCATTGGTACTAGCCATCATATTGGCCTACATCATTTAGCACCTGTCCTTAAACACTTTATTCAAGCTTATCCAGCTGTTCAGTTAGAAGTACACTTCGTAGATTCTGAAAAAGCTCATAAAGCAGTACTAGATGGTGATTTGTCTTTAGCCTTTGTTACGCTTCCACCTGTCTACGATAAGCGCTTAACTTATCACACGCTCTGGTCAGACCCTCTTTATTTTATGACGGGTACGCTATCACCTTTGGCTACTAAATCTAATGTGACGTTGGAGCAGTTAGCGCGCTATCCTGCCATTTTGCCTTCTGCCAATACCTTTACCAGTCAGATTACTTTGGCCGAATTTGCCAAGCATAATCTGAAACCTTATGCCACGATGAGCACCAACCCGCTTGAATCTATTCGTATGTTGGTGTCTGTCGGTCTTGGTTGGTCAGTACTACCACAAACGATGGTTAGTCAAGATTTGGAACGTATCGATATGGCTGACAATATTGAATTACAACGCTATTTAGGTGTGGTCATCAATCCAAAATTAACTCAATCTAGCAGCGTGACCGCCCTACTAGACTTACTTGCGCCTATTGAATAAAAAGAGCTCGCTATAACAGTCTAACCATTAAGCTATTCGCATTTGTGACTCTCATGCGTTATAATACGCTTGACGTTGTTTTTATAACAAAAATTTACCACAAGGACACTGATAGTCATATATTGAATACTTCTAGTAAGATATGATGGTTAACAGTAGGTTTAATGGTTTAGATTGATGATGTAGGTTGCTAATACTCATATATAAATAGCAGATGCGAGCAATAACGATAGATAAGTGGAATGCGATGTTCCCGTTGTTCTCTATCTCTATATGAGTGCTAGCCATAGAACAACATCAATCATATAAAACTACAGAAGATACTAAAAAAAGCCATTATGTCTCAATTAATGGCTTTTTTTGTCTTTAAATATTGTTTTGGACATCGCCTTGTAGGACAAAACTTTTATAGTTAAAAATAATTACAGCCAACCATGTTGGTTAAGGACAATTTATATGAACGGAGTTTCTAGTGGCGTGCTGATATCACTCGGCGCCTATTTCTTAGTGATGATTGGGATTGGTGTTTACGCTTATTTTAAGCAAGCCAATGATACTGAAGGCTATATGTTAGGGGGTCGTAACTTAGGCCCAGCAGTAACCGCACTTTCTGCAGGTGCATCAGATATGTCAGGTTGGTTACTACTTGGCTTACCTGGTTATATGTTTGCCGATGGTGTGGTCAGTATTTGGATCGCGCTTGGTTTGACATTAGGTGCATTACTAAACTATCTCATCGTAGCACCTCGCCTTCGTGTTTATACCGAAGTGGCTGACAACGCTATCACCCTACCCGATTATTTCGCCAACCGCTTTGAAGACAAGTCGCACATGCTACGCGTCATCTCAGCCGTGGTCATCATTCTATTCTTTACCGTCTATACCGCTGCAAGTCTTGTAGGTGGTGGTAAACTCTTCGAAAGCTCACTAAATCTATCGTATAGTACTGGCCTATGGGTTACTGCTGGTGTGGTTGTGGCTTATACGCTATTCGGTGGTTTCTTAGCGGTATCTATGACCGATTTCGTACAGGGCGTCATCATGCTGTTTGCCATGGTAATCGTACCTGTCGTTGCCTTTACTGATCTTGGTGGTATTTCAGCCACTACAGAAGCGGTTAGAAACATCGACCCAACCCTTTTAGACGTTACTAGCGGTATGAGTGTTATCGGTATTATCTCACTCATGGCATGGGGCTTAGGTTACTTTGGCCAACCGCATATTATCGTACGTTTTATGGCGATTCGTTCAGTGAGAGATGTGCCAACCGCACGTAATATCGGTATGAGCTGGATGGTTGTGAGTCTGGTTGGTTCACTAATGACTGGTTTTGCTGGTCGTGCCTACGTACAAAAAACTGCGATGACGCTGGATGATCCTGAGACTATCTTCTTAGTATTCACTCAGTTCTTGTTCCATCCATTGGTTTCAGGTTTCCTATTAGCAGCTATTTTAGCAGCAATTATGAGTACTATCTCATCACAGCTATTGGTTGTATCAAGCTCTCTAACCAAAGATGTATACAAACTATTCTTTGATAAAGACGCACCAGAAGCTCGCCAGGTATTGGTTGGTCGTATCTCAGTGATCATCGTTGCTATCGTTGCCATTATGCTAGCGTCTAACCCAGATAGCTCAGTATTGAACCTAGTTTCTAATGCATGGGCAGGATTTGGTGCTGCGTTTGGTCCATTGGTTATCTTCAGCCTTACATGGCGTGGTATGAACCGTAATGGTGCTGTTGCCGGTATGGTTGTTGGTGCGTTGACTGTTATCCTATGGATTTATGGTCCTTTCCAAGTAGATGGTATGGCACTAAATAGCTGGTTATATGCTATCGTTCCAGGCTTTATCTTAAGTACTATCGCTATCTTTGCCGTTAGTATCATGACTGGTGGCCCAAGACCTTCAGTTTCTGCTAAGTACAAAGAGATGGAGTTAAACTTAAACAAATAAGTTTACGTAATATCTTAAGCTTATTGTTATAAAAAAACCTCGTCATTATTGGCGAGGTTTTTTTATGAGTAACGATTTAGTATATTTAACCTACTACAGTATTAAACAAAGAGAACTTATGATCAATGAGACAGTAGTATGGATAGCTCTGTGATGGATATACTAAGCCAGATTGTCCTAGCCCATTTGGCAGTTCAACTGCTGCTCACTTCTACGAAGTAAGCCTTTATCAACAATACTTCTTTTCTTAATATCACATTTGATTATCTATTTAGATCTTTTCCTTGTGTACCTCAAGTATGCTACGTTATTAACAACTCATTCGGTAAGGTACGAGTGCGTATAGGTTCTTAAATGCAAGGGTATTTGCTGTATATGGACACTAAGCTAAACTAGGCAAATAAAATGTAGTCGTGCTATATGAATTAATACTATAAAGATTATATTTGCTATTCTATCTATATTTGAGCATTAACAATCAAATATTTAATAGAAAGCCCATAAGAAAAGCGACCCGTCATAGGTCGCTTTTTTATTATTCATCAGTTATATAAAGAGGCTATTCACCCTGATAAGAAAGCTTTAAACCAGCAATATAACCATCATTATCTTGGAAATCACCAACGATCTTTCCACTAGGTAGACGACCTTTTGCATCACCGAACCATAAGTATTTACCACCAGCAGACACGGCCCAGTTTTCCGTCACGTTGTATTTGGCACCAAGACCGACGCTGTAATAGCCATCGACAGGACCTAACGACGTTGTTGGATCACCGGCACCACTATCCCAACCAACCGTACCACTTATAGCAAGTGCAGGCGCGACACGCTTGGCAAGACCGAGTTCCACTTGCCATTGGTCATCTTCGTATTCAACCAAGTCCAAACCATCAGGGCCGTAATTACGTTTACTAACGTCATTATATAATGGTGGTGTGATGGCAAAATCGCTCCATGGTACCCAACGGACTTTTGCCGTTGCTAAAGTAGTCGGATTGATACCTGTTTGGAAATCAAAGTTGACTGATTTAGGGGTTGTAATCTCATAATTACTGTTCCGGTTAGCAGCCGCAGCCCCTATAGCTGCTGCCTGTGCTGGAGTCGCTCCTTGCTGCAAAGCAGCTCCTTGAGCCAAAATACCTGCTATAGGATAATTCTCAGAGATACCTATATCATGGTCAATCTCAGAACGATAAGTCAACGCTGCTTTTAGAGCAATTTCAGGCTTGCTATAGGCAATACCTGCTATATAACCGTAATCCATATCAGGATTGCTGTTTGAGGTATAACCACTAGCAGGCCCATAAGCTAAGCCACGCAGCTTGGTTTCAGATTGGATACGCTGAGCAACTGGACCACCATAAATTTGGAAGTTTTTATTCGCGCCGAACTTCATACCAAGGATACCCGTTAGGCTTTGGCTACGAACTTCTACATTGGTATTTTCACCTGCAGTACTTGCTTCGGCTAGTGCTATGGCACCTGCAGTCTGTGGGTCTACACCATCACCTACCAATTCGCCTCCTGAAGCTTGAGGATTATTGCTTGCCACAAAATTACTTTGCGTGTATTCAGCAGCAGCACCAAAAGGCTCATCATATAGCACACCCACACTGAACGTGTCGTTGATATCAGTCTTCACGCCATAGCGGAAGAAGTCATAAGATTCAGCAATATCACCTGTTTTGTCGCCGCGCTCATAGTCATTTTGGCCAGGGTTGACATTCGAACTATCGTAGCCGCTTACATCAGCGTCAATATAAGTATAGACCGCTTCAGCGTAAGTGCCATCTTGAAAAAAAGCAGTGACATCTTGACCTGAACGATCAAGACCAGCAGCGTTGGTTACGCTAGCAACAGAGAGAGTAGCAATAGCTACTGCAAGGGTTTTCAAATGAAAGGTAGTGCGCATTGTGTATCTCCAACGGTCCTTGTTGTATTACTACCTTGATAATCAATATATAGCATTGCTGCGCTTAACATTGAAAGTATCAAAGTCGTGTCCTAAGTTGAATACTAATAGCTTTTTGACACTAAAACAACATTTAAAGTGCTTTATTTCTCAATTATGACTGAACAGTACATATAAGATATAAATAAAATGCTGTGGTTTACTTTTTATCCTTAGTGTGATTTTTACAGTGAGGTCTATAGTCATAAAATAAATATTTTTACCTATAGTCTGTTAAATGTAATTTTTAAAAACACATAATAAAAAAGCGACCCTTAAAGGATCGCTTTTAATATTAATAACAAACAGCATCACATAATTTATTTGTAATTTACTGAGCTTGGTAAGATACCTTTACACCTAATACAAAACCATCGTTACTTTCGAAATCACTAACGATCGTCTTAGTTGGGATTTGACCTTTGGCATCACCGAACCATAAGTATTTACCACCAGCAGATACTGCCCAGTTCTCGGTCACATTATATTTCGCACCAAGACCAGCGCTATAATAGCCTTCGATAGGACCTAACGAAGTGACAGGGTTGCCTGCACCACTGTCCCAACCAACAGTACCACTGACAGCAAGTGCTGGCGCGACACGCTTGGCCAACCCTAGCTCTACTTGCCATTGGTCATCGTCATAGCTGACTAAAGATAAACCTTTATCATCATTAGTTGCTTGCTTGCTTACTTCATTATAAAGTGGTGGAACGATTGCAAAATCACTCCATGGTACCCAGCGTACTTTGGCAGTCGCTAAGGTTGTAGGGTTAATACCAGTTTGGAAATCGAAGTTAACTGATTTAGGGGTAGTAATATCTAGCGTATTACCTTGATTCGCTTCACCACCTAAAGCTGCTACTACTGGATATATCTCATCGATATTCGAGCTGTGGTCAATTTCAGAACGATAGGTCAAAGCCGCCTTTAGAGCAATTTCAGGTTTACTATAAGATATACCAGCGATATAGCCATAGTCGGTATCAGGACTAATATGAGCGGTATAGCCTGTAGCAGCACTATAGGCACTACCACGAAGACTTACATCAGCTTTGATACGCTGAACAACAGGACCACCGTACACTTGGAATTCTTTGTTTTGACCAAACTTAGCACCTAGGATACCTGTGATGCTTTCGCTACGGACTTCAACATTTGTGCCTTCATCATTCGCAAGGCGACCATCCGCAAAGCCTTCTAATTGCTCAAGTTGATTTAACTGTGCTTGACCTTCTGCTAGCTGCGTTTCGCCAGCGGCGATACCTGCTAAACCAGCATTAATCTGTGGACGCAGTGCAGGCTCAAGTGCTGGGTTTTGATTAACAGCTGCTTGGGCTTGTCTTACTTGCTCTCTAACTGCATTTAAACGAGTTTCAGCAGCAGTTAACTGGTTTTGAGTACCTTCAACTAAACCTTTCAACTCTTCTACATTATTAACGCCTAATCCACCTAGACGCGATGCAATAATATTATTAACAGCATCAGTTGGTGCGCCTACAAAGTTATTATTTCCAGTGTAATCGGCTGCTGCACCAAAAGGCTCATCATATAAGATACCAACACTGAATGTATCGTTGATATCTGTTTTTACGCCATAACGGAAAAAGTCATAAGACTCTGCGATGTCATCGATTTTATTACCTGATGTATCTTTACCAGTAACGTCAGCATCGATATAAGTGTAGACAGCTTCTGCATAAGTGCCGTCTTGTAGGAATGCGGTGATATCTTGGCCTGAGCGATCAAGGCCAGCAGCACTAGCGACGCTAGCAACAGAAAAAGTAGCAACAGCTACTGCAAGAGTTTTTAAATGAAAGGTGTGGCGCATTTTATATCTCCAAACATCCGCATTGTTTTACTGTTTTACCTAGTTTTAATAGGCAATCAGCATCCGAGGTGGAAGATAGTAAAGATTTTTTAACACTAAAACAACTACAAAAACACATTATTTCTATGTTATGACCACATAGTCATCATACAGTATCTATATATAAAAATACGTATATATCTTTTGTCATTGAAAGCTTTTCTTTCTAATTCTAACTTACTAATAGTGTGGTGGTCTATCCGCCATCACATCAAATGGGGCAATACCACTCTCTGGGTCTTGATTTTCTATTTGCTTATAAATCAGTTGTAGTTGACGTTGCAGCGTATGAATATCTTTGTCTTGTCGCGTGATTACGTCATCCAGTCGTTCGACGGTAACTTCAAGGTGCGCGAGGCTCATTTGCAAATCGATTACTTGGGCTTGCAGATCATCTTGCACTGTAGAAGTATCGGTTGTAGTTTTAGATTGGTTCATATTTTTCTCTAGATCATAGTAAGTATTAAAGTGAAAGAATGGATTATTAAGGGGTTCAAGGAGTACTGTAGATTAGAGATAAATCTATAATAATAGTCGTTAAATAGCATCCATTAGTAAAAGCAATAAATAGTACTGATAAAACTATTTACTCCCACTACAGTGATGCGGTGGCATGTTATACTGCAGGCAATTTTGCAACAACCCCTACCTCACTATTATATAAGCTTAAGATACTCTATGGCACTGATTCATTTAAAAGACATTCACTTAGCCTTTGGCGTCGCGCCTGTTCTTGATGGTATTGATTTTTCTATCAATACAGGCGAGCGTGTGTGCTTGATTGGCCGCAACGGCGAAGGTAAATCTACTTTGTTTAAACTGATCAATGGCTCATTGCAGCCTGACAGTGGCGAGATTATTACCAACAGTAGTATGCGTGTAGCGATGCTAGAGCAAGACGTTCCTGAGACTAGCGGTCGCATATTAGACATCGTTATGGGCGGTAGTCGTCGCACGGCTGATTTGCTCATTAACTATAATAAGCAAGTCGATATGTGTGCGAATGGCGATATGGATGCCTGTGAGCACATGGCGACCCTACAACATGATATCGATGCGGTACATGGCTGGGACTTAGAACGCGATGCCATGCGTCTGATTACGACCATGGGCCTTAATCCAGAAGACGACTTATCATCCCTATCTGGTGGTCGTAAACGCCGCGTGTTACTCGCTCGTGCGCTAGTCACTAAGCCTGATGTGCTACTACTAGATGAGCCAACCAACCATTTGGATGTTGAAAGTATCGAATGGTTAGAGCGCTTTTTGCTCGATTGGCAAGGCCTGACGTTGTTGTTCGTGACTCATGATAGAGCATTCGTCAATAAACTATCGACTCGCATTATTGAGCTTGACCGTGGCCAATTGACCAGTTATGACGTAACACAAGGTGAAGGTGGTTACGCGCGCTATCAAGAGCTAAAAGAGCTACAGTTACAGGCTGAAGAAAAGAACAATGCCAACTTTGATAAAAAACTGGCACAAGAAGAAGTTTGGATTCGCCAAGGTATCAAAGCACGTCGCACTCGCAATGAGGGCCGTGTACGTGAACTAAAAGCCTTACGTGAAGAGCGCAGCGATCGCCGTGAGCAAGTGGGCAATGTAAACATCACAATGGGTCAAGGCGAGAAAAGCGGTAAGCTTGTCTGTAAAGTTAAAAACTTACATCTTGAATATGACGGCAACGTCTTGGTAGATGATTTTACGACCACTATTATGCGTGGCGATAAGATTGGTATTGTTGGGCCTAACGGTGCGGGTAAAACCACGCTTATTAAAGCCTTACTCGATATGTCTGATGACGAAGTTACCAAGTCTGGTAGTGTCGAATTAGGTACTAACCTGAAAATCGCATTCTTCGACCAGCTGCGTGACCAGTTGGATCTTGAAGCAAGCGTTGCACAAAACGTTTCGGAAGGTTCTGACTTTGTAGAAGTTGGCGGTCGCAAAACACATATCATGAGCTACTTGCAAGATTTCTTATTTGCACCAGAGCGCGCACGTACACCTGTCAAAGCACTGTCTGGTGGTGAGCGTAACCGAGTACTACTGGCCAAGCAGTTATTGAAACCTGCCAATATTTTGGTACTCGATGAGCCGACCAACGATTTGGACATGGCAACACTTGAGTTGTTAGAAGAATCAGTCGCCAGCTTTGGTGGTACGATTTTGCTGATCAGTCATGATCGTTCATTCATGGACAATGTCGTTACCTCTACGTGGGTGTTTGGCGAAGATGAAGACGGCAAAGGAGTGGTCAATGAGTATGTAGGTGGTTATCAAGAGTACCTCGTACAAAAGAACCGTGAAGAAGCATCACGTGCTGCCAAAGCACCTGCCAACAATGCGGCTAGTAATAAAGCGACAAATAAGTCTGGCGCGGCAGCGAAACCAAATAAGGCAGCCAAAAAGCTAAATTATAATGATCAACGCGAACTGGATAACTTGCCAAAAGAAATCGCTGCACTCGAAGCCGAACAGGCTCAACTGCAAGAAAAGCTGGCCGATGGCTCTTGGTTCAATACCGACTTTGATGCGGCGACAGCTGCTAGTGAGCGTCTCTTAACCATTGAAGATGAGATGATGCACAAGCTTGAACGCTGGAGCGAGCTTGAAGGCTAGTATTGGCAACTCTCTAGCTGAGTTTATTGGAATATCGCATGTGTATTTTGCATTGCTTATTTCGATAAACAAGTTTCTGATAGTCTGACAAAACATTATTAATCATTGTGAAGGCATCACCACTTTATTATATAGAGTGGTGATATTTGTTTTACAGCAACTTACAAAGTAGTTAGATGGTGAAAGTTAGTGAACATTACCTTAATTTCAAGTATCATTCGCTATTGCTGAAAATCCTTATTATTTATAAGGTCATCACATCATAATCCTTGTTAAAGCAAAGTTAGCGTTAAGCGTTGATAATCCAACTGTTTTGGTTTGATTATCATATTCAACCTTCTAATATGTCCTATTGAGGTTGCTTTATTTTTAACGCAATAATTTATTTTATCACCGAAATAGCTTAGAATAGCAACAATTAGCAAAATTAGGCACAGCTAAAGTGGCTTGATATTGTATATTTTCTAAGCCACAAACCCAGTGTGGGATAATCCCATTTCATTCACCTGGAGGAAGTATTAATGAGCCAAGCCGAAGGCGTTAATGTACAACGCCGTAGAGTTCTTATTGCCTCAACTGCCGCGATTGGTGCAGCTGGGGTAGCTGCCGTGGCGACACCTTTTGTCCGTTCTTGGTACCCAAGCGCTAAAGCTGAGGCTGCAGGGGCTGCAGTGACCCAAGATATTGGTTCTATCGAAGATGGACAAATGATCGTCGTCAAATACCGTGGTAAACCTATTTATGTGGTTAAGCGCACCGAAGACATGGTTGCAGGACTAGAGTCAGTCAAACCTCTATTATCTGATCCTGAGTCTGATGCGTCTCTACAACCTGAATATTGCAAAAATCCTACTCGCTCTTTAGATCCAACCGTATTGGTGGTCGAAGGCGTTTGCACACATTTGGGCTGTGCACCAAACTACCGTCCTGATGTGGGCGCGGTGGATTTAGGTGGTAATGATTGGTACGGCGGATTTTTCTGTCCGTGTCACGGGTCAAAATATGACTTAGCAGGTCGCGTATATAGCGGCGTTCCTGCACCACTTAATTTACCCGTTCCAGAATATGGTATGGATGGTACCATCTTGACGGTTGGGGAGGCTTGATATGAGTATGGGTAAAAAGTTAATGCATTGGGTGGACGCGCGTTTTCCAGCGACCGAAACCTATGAATACCATATGTCAAAGTACTACGCACCAAAGAACTTTAACTTTTGGTACTTCTTTGGCGTGCTATCAATGATCGTACTGGTCAACCAATTGGTGACTGGTATATGGCTTACGATGATGTACAACCCAAGTGCCGAAGGGGCATTTGCGTCTGTTGAATACATCATGCGTGACGTAAAAGGTGGTTGGCTCATTCGCTATATGCACTCAACCGGCGCATCTGCGTTTTTCGTCGTTGTATACCTGCATATGTTTAGAGCCTTGCTATATGGTTCATACCAAAAACCTCGTGAGCTTATCTGGCTCATCGGTATGGGTATCTACCTAGCACTTATGGCAGAAGGTTTCTTCGGTTACCTACTACCTTGGGGCAACATGTCATTCTGGGGTGCTCAGGTTATCTTGAACTTACCTGCAGCTCTACCTGTTATTGGTGATGGCCTTGCTGAATGGGTACGTGGTGACTATATCATCTCTGGTATTACTCTAAACCGTTTCTTTGCGCTACACGTTGTTGCTATTCCATTAGTACTGGTAGGCTTAGTATTCATGCATATTGTAGCATTGCATCATGTGGGCTCGAACAACCCTGATGGCATCGATATTAAGAAGCTAAAAGATAAAAATGGTGTGCCATTAGACGGTATCGAATTCCATCCGTACTACACTGTGCATGACATGGTTGGTATCGTAGTGTTCTTTATCTGTTTCTTTGCAGTGGTATTCTTCTTCCCAGAAGGCGGCGGTTTCTTCCTTGAACCACCAAACTTTGAGACAGCGAACTCACTGAAAACACCAGCACATATTGCACCAGTATGGTACTACACGCCGTTCTACGCTATTTTACGTGCGGTTCCTGACAAGCTTGGTGGCGTGATTGCGATGGGTGGTGCGATTGCCGTACTGTTCTTGATCCCATGGCTTGATAGGTCTCCTGTGCGCTCTATACGTTACAAAGGTATATTATCTAAGATTGCGCTGACCGTCTTTGCTATTAGCTTTGTTGTATTGGGCTACTTGGGTGCGACGCCTGCTACACCAACGGCAACCATCATGGCTCGTGTATTCACGATTCTATATTTCTTGTTCTTCTTACTGATGCCTTTCTACACTGCGATTGAGAAGTGTAAACAGCCACCAGAACGCGTTACCGGAGGTCACTAATGAACACGCTAATTAAATCCCTAGCTGGTCTAGGCTTAGGCGCGGCATTAACCTTGACTGCTGGTACGGCAATGGCTTCAGGCAGTGGCTGCGGTACATTCACCAATGCAGATGGCGTTGATGAACACCTGGCTTGTAGTACAGCTCCTATTGATTTTACCAATAAGGGCTCACTACAAAACGGCGCGAAGATCTTTATGAACTACTGTGCTGGGTGTCACTCAGCCAAGTACGTTCGTCATTCGCGCATTGCTAAAGATTTAGAGATACCGCCTGAGTTGGTTGAAAAGTATTTGATGGTTACTACCGATCAAATCGGTGACCACATTACTGCTGAGATAGATCCTGAGATTCAAGCATCTTGGTTTGGCGCAGCGCCGCCTGATCTATCACTTGAGACACGTCTACGTGGCGACGACTGGGTATATACTTACCTACTATCGTTCTATGAAGATCCAAGCCGTCCTTGGGGTGCAAACAACTTAGTACTGGCCAATGCAGCGATGCCTCACGTATTGCATAATATGCAAGAAGAGTTGAGCCAAGAAGAGTTTGAATCTGAAGTTGGTGACTTGGTTAACTTTATGGCGTGGATGGGTGAACCTGCTCGTCACGACCGTCAAGTAATTGGTTTCTTCGTCATTCTATTCTTATTAGTACTGCTCATACCAGTTTACTTATTAAATAAAGAGTTCTGGAAAGATGTTAAATAAGTCATAGTCAGCAGATAGTTCTTCGAATTAAAAAAGGCACTACTTCGGTAGTGCTTTTTTGTGCCTTGATATAGAGCATAAATACTAGATAAGCCGGAAAATAAGTCGCTCAGCGCTAATGTTTACGCACACTACCTTGATAAACGTTGCGAGTTTGTTTACGATGACAACCTTCACTATTAACATTAGGCTTTCATGATTGATGCGAATGACATTCCAAGTAGTCAGCTAATTTTGTATGCTGATGACGGCTACGACAGTCATGTGGTACGCCTATTACTTGAAGAAAAAAAGCTCGCTTACTATTTGTCTCGCTTACATTCTGAGCGCCCTGAAGATTTGACTGAGCTAAACCCCTATCATACCTTGCCTGTATTGCAGCAGCGTGAGATTGCGCTTTATGAGATTAACGTCATTTTTGAGTACCTTGAAGAGCGTTATCACACAAACAAACTGCTCCCTGAGACACCGCAAGAGCGTGCACAGTTTCGCCAACTGGCTTGGCGCATTCAACGTGATTGGTTAGTACTTGGCAAGCGTCTGCTGACGCATCCAGATAGCTTTAATAAAGCACAGGCTGCCGTTGCCAAAAAACAGCTTAGTGATTCGTTGATTACTCTGTCACCGCTGTTCGCTCATAAGCCTTATTTTATGGCTGATGAGTTTGGTTGGTGTGACGTGTTATTAGCGCCACTATTATGGCGATTAGATGAGATGGGTATTGAGCTGCCACGTGCCATTAGCCGTCCATTGTTTGAATACCAAACAAGAGTGTTTGAGCGTAGTAGCTTCCAAAAAAGCGTGCGTTGATTAGACAAGTATCGAAAGCTGTCCTAAAATAAAGTATAAATAAGATAGATGTTAATTAGCATCTGTCATTTGATAAGTTGCTGAACGAGATATTTTTCATTATTAAAAATTATTAGTATAGGAAATCATTAAATGAGCGAAACCACCTCTATTACACCTACCCGCCCTTATATGGTACGTGCACTATATCAATGGATAGAAGACAACGCTCTGACACCATACTTGATGGTTGATGCTACCGCTGACAATGTGCAAATACCAACCGAACATGTGCAAGACGGTCGTATTGTATTGAATATCGCCAGCCGTGCTACTGGTAACATGAGTATGGAAAATGACTATATTCATTTTAGTGCGCGCTTCGGTGGTGTATCACAAGAAATCTGGGTACCACTTACTGCGGTGATGGGGATTTATGCTAAAGAGAACTCGCAAGGGATGTTCTTTGATCCAAAAGAGTATGACAACTATCAGCCAGAAGACGACTCAGCACCAATGTCTAACAACAGTCCTGCTAAAGCACCTAAACCAAAGCGCGATAATAAAGCGGGTTTAAAGGTCCTAAAATAAAAATTCTGGAAGTAAATAGAACCTTAGACCAGTTCTCTTTAACACAATAAAAAAGCTAGCCATATTTAATATGACTAGGGCGTGTTGAACATTCATAATTTGAGCCAGATATAAGCACAAGCAAGAGCGACCGTATTTTCATAACTCTGCTTGAGCTTATCAAATCTAGTGGCAACCGCCCTATACTGTTTTAGCTTAGCGAAAGCGTTTTCTACTAGATGC
>NZ_PJBF01000007.1 GCF_002836505.1 Psychrobacter sp. Choline-02u-9 | reverse complement strand
CGGTAGATAGCTCTTGCGTTGCCTAGCAAAGCAATGTTTTGCCTTAACGGTGCTCTTCTCGTTCGTCAGCTCTCTATCCTTGAAAAGCTCCTTGATACTGACGTATCAAGGGGCTTTTCTTTGTGCGCGGTTTGGTAATAAAGCTTAGTGCAAGAAAGTTTAGTGCTAGATGTTTCGGTCAAAACGCAAACCTTCCTACGAATCAGCTTGATATGATATTATTTATTCACTTCTAGAATCTACAATCTCTCATTTATTTTGGAGCACATTATGGGCGTTTCACTCTACTATACTGCTGAACGTTCTACTCTCTTGACTCAACAGGAGCAAGAAAAGGTTGCGTCAATAGTTAATGAATATAATGACAAATTCGAGCATGCAGATGATGCAGAGACTTTTGATCTTTATGCATATGATGATAGTGAGTCAGAGGTAATACTAGCAGGAGCTACAAAGCTACCTTCTAGTATGGATTCAGAAGATCTTATGTATACCTTAGAGCATTGGCTACAGTGTCTAACCGAGATTCGCCTTGTGGTAACTGATGCAGAATGGCATGTACATCTAGATAATAACGATGTTGTGTGGGTAGATGATAAGTGGCAGATGGAAGAATAGCGCTTCATCACTATTATTATTTATATAACTGTCTAGAGCAGCTTATATAAATCTATATGATATTTACACAATAAAGCTCTCAACTGGATAACAGGCTGAGAGCTTTTTTATGAAGAATTATTTTAATCTGCTCAATTTTTACTATTATTTATGCAGAAAATTCAAGTATCAGAGATATATCTATAATATGAATATATCCTCTATAATCTGCTCAAAATGATTTGACTTCTATCATTATAGCTGATAATTTTAAACAGTACTTTTATTACAGGTATGTAAAAAATATATCTACACCTTGTAGCCAATTTAATCTAGGATGAATCAAATTGTCTGCTCGTAATACCTTACTCCTATTCTCATAATTATCAAAAGGAATTGATAATGAAGTTAGCTCCTCTTTTTTCAATTGGTGCTTTAGCCGCTATTAGTCTTCTTGGCTGTTCTAACCAATCTGCTGATACGACTGATGGCTCATCAGCGACTTCTCAAGAAACTACCGTGCTACGGTTTTCGCATTTTTGGCCAGCAACCTCATCTATCAGTAAAGAAGTTTTTGAGCCTTGGGCAAAACAGATAGAAACAGATTCTGACGGCCGCCTAAAGGTTGAGCTGTATCCATCGGCGGGCCTTGCTAAAGCAGACGTTACTTATGAATCTGCTGCCAAAGGTACGATCGATATCGGTTCACAAGCGCATGGTTATACCAATGGTCGCTTTCCTTTGACTCAGATTACAGAGCTTCCAGGTTTATCAAATTCAGCAACTCAAATGGGCTGTATGCTACAGACCCTATATGATGATGGTACTTTGGCGAGTGAGTATGAAGATACTCATTTACTGTTTATGTATGGTGGGGGACCTGGTGCACTTCATACAACGGATAAGTTAATTCGTACGCCTGCAGATATGAAAGGTATGCGTATTCGCCGTCCTTCAGCTGTGGCAGGTGATATCATCGAAAGTGCAGGCGCTTCACCAGTAGGTCTACCTGCAAACGATATGTATACCTCTCTACAGCGCGGTGTTGTTGATGGTTTAAGCTTCCCGTGGGAGGCGGTAACAGCATTTAAGATTGATGAGATTACCAAATATCATACCAATATTCCTTTCTATAGTTCAGCGCTTATGGTAACGATGAACAAGGATAAATACGACAATTTACCTGATGATTTAAAACAAGTTTTGGATAAAAACTCAGGAATGGCGTTGGCCAGTAAAGTTGGTGAAGTATTTGATAAGCATGACCAAATGGCAATTCAAGCTGCTAAAGATAAAGGTGATGAAATTGTCGACATTCCTGATCCGCTAAATGATCCAGATTGGAAAGGGCCACTTGAAAGAGGAACCCAAAAATATCTAAGTGATGTTAACGCTTTGGGTTTAGATGCTGATGGCGTCTATGATAAAGCAAAAGCTGCCAGTGCTGCCTGTAAGGTCTAACCTAATTGGAGGTGTCACATGGCATTTTTAGTCAAGCTCAGTGTTTTAATCTCTAGATTATGCCAGTTCATCGGTGGGGTGAGTCTCATTATCATCGTCCTAACCACCATGCTCGACGTCGTCGCACGCTACATATTCAAACTCACCGGCGGTGAGTTTGGTTTTACCGTCAAAGGCAGTGTAGAGATTGTCTCCTACTTCATGCTATTTGCATTACTCGCTGCCTTTGCCGCGTTTGTCGAACGCTCACAAATCATCGTCGACGTCTTCACCCAGAAAATGCCACAGTCTATCAAAGGCTACCTTATGGGTATCTTTATGATGGGCTTCTTTGTCATCGGCATCGTCTTCTCATGGGGACTCTACGAGAGCGCCATTGACGCCTTAGAGTATGGCAAAGTCACCCAAGACCTTCGCATATCTATGATGCCTATCTATATGGTTAGTGCATTCTTAAGCATCCTACTGGCCATTCGCTCATTGATCGAATCCATCAACATCTTTAAGACAGGCGAATTCTTTGACGCCGAGGAGACAGGCGCATGAGTCCAGAAATTATCGGTGCGATTGGCCTAGTTGTCATGATCCTGCTTGTCGTCTTACGAGTGCCTGTTGCACTTGCCATGTTAGGTGTGGGATTAGTCGGTTTCGGTGCGGTCACCGCGCCTAGTGGTGCTCTGCAAATGCTCAAAGATATTCCCGTTGATGTCTTAGCTAAATATGATTTTAGTGCCATTCCCTTATTTATCCTCATGGGCGTGTTTGCAACTCACTCCGGTATGGCAGGTAAACTCTTTGAAGCCACCCGAACCATATTTGGCGGGGTAAGGGGAAGTCTTGGTATTGCCGGTATTGGTTCATCTGGTATCTTTGCCTCTATCTCAGGCTCATCACTCGCCACTGCCTCTACCATGACCAAAGTGGCGCTACCGCAAATGGAGAAGTACGGTTATCAGCCAGGCTTTGCCTGCGGTATCTTAGCCGCTGGTGGTACGCTTGGTATTATGATTCCGCCCAGTATTGCTCTACTGGTCTATGCCATCTTAACCCAGCAGTCAGTAGGTGACATGTTCATCGCTGGGTTCCTACCCGGTATGCTCGGTATGGTGATGTACTCACTTACCGTCATGGTGATGGTACGCTGGAAACCGCATTTAGCAAAGCGCGGTGAGAAAACCACGTGGAAAGCCAAGCTACTGTCACTTACGGGTTTGATACCATTTAGCTTTATCTTTATTGTGATTATTGCTGGTATCTTCTTTGGGTTATTTACCCCAACAGAAGGAGCCGCAGTAGGAGCATTTGTCTCTTGGGCTTATGCCTTTGCTAAAGGCATGCGTCTAGATGGTCTTAAGCAGTCATTGATTGAGACACTAGCACTCTCTGCAGTGGTGTTCTTTATGCTATTAGGTGCAGAGGCATTGGGGTATTTTATCTCAGTCTCACGCTTGTCTTATACCTTGGCATCTTGGATCGGTGGGCTAGCGGTCAGTCCAATGATTGTGCTGATCTGTATTTTGTTCATGTACTTCCTATTAGGACTGTTCATGGACGCGTTAGCGATGCTGGTAATCACCATACCTGTAGTGTATCCCATCATTTTAGCGTTAGGATTTGATCCCGTATGGTTTGGCATCATTGCGGTATTGACGGTAGAGCTTGGTTTGATTACGCCGCCAATGGGGATGAATATCTTTGTGATTAAGGCAATGGCACCGCATATTAAGCTGAGTGATATGTTCCGCGGGGTGGCACCATTCATTGTCTCTGATGTGATTCGTTTGGTTATTTTGGTGATGTTCCCTGCCATCTCGCTTGTACTGCTCGGGTAAGCTGAACCTAAATCCTCATGTATAACGTTATTGTATGATGCCATATTGCTAATAAAGCAGTGTGGCTTTTTTATTGGCTGATATTTTGACTAAGAATTAAGAGAGGGCAGTTTTACAAAATCACAATATGCGGTGCTGCGTGTTGGTAACTTTTCTTAGTGTTATAAAGGCTTATGAATGTAGTAAACTGGTTTTCATTCGTTTTCCTATATAACTTTATAAGTAGAGATAGTCATGGCTGTCGATTTTAGTAATACGCTCATCGTCGCAATTTCTGCAACGGCACTTTTTGATTTGACTGAGTCAGAAAACTATTTGCTAGAGCTGCTAGAGCAACGACCTACAAGTGCTATAAAAGAATTTAGGGAGTACATGACCGAGCGTGAAAATGATCCCTTGAATATTGGTGCAGGTTATCCGCTAATTAAAGCGTTACTAAACCTAAATAAGTATTCTGATAATAGTGACGGACAAGATTCAGATATTGAAACACCATTGGTCGAAGTTGTTATCGTCTCAAAAAGTAGTCCAGATACAGGTATTCAGGTACTTAATGCAATTCTAGAACATGATATCAATATCTCCCGTTCTGCTTTTGTTTCAGGTAGCCCTGTTGCGCCTTATATCAAAGACTTTAATGTAGATCTGTTCTTGACCACTAATCGCGACGATGCTCAGCAAGTTGCGGATGCTAATATCTGTGCCTGTGCCATACTAGACGCGACGCCTGTGAATACTTATGAGCTGGATACTGAGCAGCTGCGCATTGCCTTTGATGGGGATGCGGTACTTTTTGATGATTCAGGTGAATTGCTATACAAACAAAAAGGGCTGCGAGCTTTTCATGATCGTGAAGTAAAAATGCGTGATTTGCCGATTGAAAAAGGCCCTTATGCTGAATTGTTGATTAAATTATCAAATCTGCAGGAGCGCCTACCTGCTGGTCTAAAATACTCACCAGTAAAAATTGCGCTAGTGACCGCGCGCAATGCACCAGCTGACTTGCGTGCTATCAAGACACTACGAGAGTGGGGCGTGAACGTTGATATGGCGTTTTTTTTGGGAGGACTAGAGAAAACAGCGGTACTTAGAACATTTGCGCCGCATATCTTCTTTGATGATTCCATCAAGCATATCGACGCAGCACGTCGCTTTATTCCTACGGCCTTGGTTCCTTATCATTCGACGTCATTATTACATGGTGACAACTATATCCCTACTGATGAGGACGCATCATTATTATCGTTCAAACCCGCTGTACACCCACTATTTGCTGTAAACCATTAAGTAGGTATAAAAAATCTAGGTAATAAGAATAGGATGGTATATGAATTGGCAGCAATTGCTTCACTTAATTGTCGTACGAATAAAGCAGGTCATCGGACTATATGCTTTTGTGCTTATACCGATGTGGGGCATGTTTTTTCTAAATGAAGTGGTCTTATTTGGACTGTGGAATATCTTTGGTATTGTACCGCGTGCTTTAGATGTAGGTAGTATGATAGGGGTGTTTGCTTCATGGACCATGCATGGCAATTTGTCGCATTTGACTGGCAATACAGTGACGCTATTACAGATTTTGTTTTTGTTTGGACTGTTTGAAAAGAATGCTTATCGCACGGTAATTAAACTGGTGGTCGCCTCAGGACTGGTTACTTGGGTTATCGGGTCGCCATCTTCTATCCATATCGGCGCATCAGGGCTTTGTTTTGCAATGTTAGGTTATATGATAGGCGGGGCTATATTTGCGCGGCGTTGGGGTTATCTGATTGCTTGTATTGTTATGGGGACTGGTTATTGGCTGACCATTAAGCAAGGATTGATGCCGCAACAAGGTATCTCATTTGCGGCACATTTTGGTGGCTTGTGCGCTGGGCTATTGCTAGGAGCTAATTCAAAGCATACTTATTCAGCCGCTTCTCAACGCTATTAAAAGCAACTGGATGTCAGCATTTAATCAACCAACATTATCATACTAAGCGTTATAGGATCAGACGATTTCATCAGTACAGATTTTGATAAATAAAGGATCGTCTGTAGTCAGCTCTCGCCACGCAGTGGTCTGTTTAACATGTTCATTCACCGTCAGTGTGTTACCTTTTTCTGGTATTACGTAGTCTGCACGCGCAGGAACACTGCAATCGATAACTTGTGGAACTTTCTCTACACTTCTTCGTCTTTCAAATAAATATAAATTGAATAAATATATATTTGGGTTGTCTACTTGCACACTAGCATTTCCAGTATCAGCAGCGATAAAACGTAATATTTGTGGTTTAGCATAAGACCATGGGCGGAACCATTCCTTGCTTTCTGCTGTTTTGACAACTTCTACGCCTTCTGGCAGATCTCGCACTTGTTGACCATACCAGCTGTATTCCTGGTTTATCTGGAATGCAAACATCCCAATAGCAGCAAATAAGGGAATCAGCCATTTAGGTGCACGTTTGCCTGCCAGTTTGCTGAGGTGAGTTATGATAAGTGCTAGTCCAGCCATACCAAATGCGGCAGCGATGGTAGCGATAAACTCAAAAAGCATAAAATATTCCTTAATGCGTTAGATGTG
>NZ_PJBF01000005.1 GCF_002836505.1 Psychrobacter sp. Choline-02u-9 | reverse complement strand
CGTTATGCTCCTGAAATAGAAAAACGTTTACGCTGGTATTGGCGTAATCCTACAGATTTACATTCATGGCATATGGATGAGACTTATATCAAAGTGAAGGGGCGATGGACTTACCTGTATCGTGCAGTTGATCAACGGGGTCATACGATTGACTTTTACCTTTCCGCTAGACGGAACAGTAAATCAGCCTATAGTTTTCTAGGAAAGATCTTCAATACGGTGAAAAAATGGCAAATTCCACGGGTCATCAATACAGATAAAGCAGCGACCTATGGCCATGCTTTATCACGATTAAAGCGAGAAGGAAAATGTCCAGTAGATATTGAGCACAGGCAGATTAAGTATAAAAATAATGTCATTGAATGTGATCATGGTAAGTTAAAGCGGATCATCAGGGCCACATTAGGATTCAAATCTATGAAGACGGCTTATGCCACAATTAAAGGTATTGAAGTCATGCGTGCACTACGTAAAGGACAAGCATCGTCATTTTATTATGGTCAGCCTCAGGGTGAAGTGTGTCTAATCAACAGGGTTTTCGGTCTCTAAGTACTTTTTAAAGGGAACATCATCGACTCAAATCTCTATTTGCAACAGTGCCTTACATTTCGTATTTTCTATTTGTAACGTAATTTCAGTAATATTATGATTATGTTTTAGAACTTCTAAGGCCTTTTGATAGAGTTGATCTGTATTGCTATTCGGAGCAACCAAATGAGCAGTTAAATGAATATTTCTTGAGGATATAGCCCAGACTTTCAACTGATGAATCCCTTCAACGCCCTCTAGCTTCAATAAATCATTTCTTAACGACTCAATATCAATCTCATCAGGAACTCCTTCAAGCAGAATATTAATACTTTGTTTTAATAAAATCCAAGTTCGAGGTAAGACCCAGAAGCCAATTAACACAGCGATTACGGTATCAACCCACATCCACTGGGTAAAATAAATAACTATTCCTCCGATAATCACGCCTATCGATCCTAGAGCATCACTAAGAACTTCTAAATATGCACCTTTTATATTTAGACTTCCTTCAGCACTAGCAGAAAGGATTTTCATTGAAATCAAATTTATGACCAAACCACCAACCGCGACAATCATCATTCCAACACTTTGAATTTCAGCAGGATTCGTAAAACGTTGATAAGCTTCATATACAATATATATTGCTACCACAAAAAGCATCACCGCATTAAACAGAGCCGCTAAAATTTCAAATCGCTGATAGCCAAAAGTTCTTTTATCATCTGCGGCTTTTTTACCAATTTTGATAGCGGCAAGAGCAATAGCTAAAGCGGCTGCATCAGTAAACATATGAGCTGCATCAGATAACAAAGCCAAACTTTGGGTAATAAAAGCAGCGACAACTTCTACTATTAAAAAAGTAGTCGTTAAACCTAAGGCAACCATTAACTTCTTACTATTTTCTTCAGTAACAACCGCATGGCTATGATCATGATGTTCTGACATAAAATATTTTCCTTATTCTATTTATGATGAGCAGAGATATTGGATAACAGCCAATATCTCTGCTGTAAATCGACTAATCTATTGGATTAAGAAACTTTTTTTTCATTTATCCAACGATAAAGCACGGGTAACAGCACCAAAGTTAGTAATGTTGAAGAGATAATCCCGCCAATCACTACGGTTGCCAGTGGCCGTTGAACCTCAGCCCCTGTTCCGGTTGCCAGCGCCATTGGTACAAAACCCAGTGAAGCCACACAAGCTGTCATCAACACTGGTCTTAAGCGCAAAATAGCCCCTTGCCACACGGCTTTATGCACTGGATATTTGTCCCTTAATTCCTTAATAAAGGTCAGCATTACCAGTCCATTGAGGACTGCAACACCAGATAAGGCAATAAAGCCAATTCCAGCTGACATCGATAATGGAATATCCCTTAGCCAAAGGAACAGCACACCACCGGTCAAGGCAAAGGGTATCCCGGTAAAGACCAATAGACTTTCTTTGACATTGTGAAAGACCGCCATCAGTAAAATAAAGATAGTGATTAAAGCCAGTGGAATCACGATTTGCATCCGTGCTTTGGCTGAAGCCAAATTTTCAAACTGACCGCCATATTCTATCCAATAACCACTTGGCAAAGTGTATGCTTTGAGCTGTGTCTGTACATCAGAAACAAAAGACCCTAAATCACGCCCTTCAACATTCGTTGTAACCACAACTCGGCGTTTACCATTTTCTCGACTGACTTGGTTGATTCCTTCAATGGTCGAGACTTGCGCGACATCCGACAATAAAATACTGCCACCATTTGGAAGCTGAATAGGTAACTGGGAAACAGATGCGACACTACGGTCTTGCTCTCCAAGACGGATAACAAAATCAAAACGACGATCGCCTTCTAAAATCTCTCCCACGCTTTGTCCACCAATACTGGTTGCCACAAGGTCTTGAATTGAACGCACACTCAAACCATATTGTGCAGCCAAAGTTTTATTTACCTCGACATTCAGTAATGGCAAACCTGAGGTCTGCTCAACTTTCACGGCACTGCTACCCGATATTTGCTGAATGATTTTGGAGATTTTAGTCGCCTCAGTATTGAGGACATTCATATCATCACCGAAGATTTTCACACCAACATCACTACGCACACCTGAGATCAATTCATTAAATCGGAGTTCAATCGGTTGTGAAAATTCACTATTATTGCCTGGAATCGTGGCTAAATACGTCACCATACGGCCACGTAATTCATCTAAACTTTCTTTAGGATTTGGCCATTCTGAACGAGGCTTTAACATGATATAGCCATCTGAAATATTGGGTGGCATGACATCTGTTGCAACCTCGGCTGTACCCGTTCTGGCAAATACTGCCTTAATTTCAGGGAAACTCTTTAAAAGAAGTTTTTCAGTATTCTCCTGAATACGTAAAGACTCTTCTAAGCCTGTACTTGGTGAACGTAACTGTTGTATCGCAAAGTCTCCTTCACTGAGCTGTGGTGCAAATTCACTGCCGAGTTTGGTACTGATAAATCCCGTAATCACTAATAAACACAGTGCAAAAGTCAGCACAACTGCTTTGTATTGATACGAAATATCAAGAGTTTGCTGATATTTAGCTTTTAGCCATAACATCCAACGACTTTCTTTTTCTTGAATATCGCCTTTGACCCACAATGCCACAGCAGCAGGCACAAAGGTGATCGATAAAATAATGGCTGCAACAAGGGCGAGTACCACTGCCAATGCCATCGGATGGAACATTTTTGCTTCCACACCACTTAAAGCAAAAATCGGCAAATACACCACCAAAATAATAAGCTGACCAAAAATAAGAGGACGACGTGCTTGGCGGGCAGCCAGAAAAACTTCCTTAAAGCGTTCACTTTGTGTGAGAGGTCGTTTTAACAGTTGCTGTGTATGGGCTAAACGCCGGATACAGTTTTCGACAATCACCACAGCACCATCGACAATGATGCCGAAATCGAGTGCACCTAAACTCATCAGATTGGCACTGATATTTTGCTGTGCCATCCCGGTTAAGGTAAACAGCATAGAGAGTGGAATGACACAGGCAGTAATCAAGGCAGCACGGATATTCCCTAAAAACAGGAACAGAATGATGATGACCAGGATTGCTCCCTCTACCAAGTTTTTCTGAACGGTTTTAATCGCCTTCTCAACCAAGATAGTACGGTCGTACACCGTTTCAATCACTACCCCTTTAGGCAAACTATTCTGAATATCTTGAAGCTTGGCATCCACAGCTTTAGAAACAGTCTGGCTATTTCCACCCATCGCCATCATGACAACCCCTAAAACGGTTTCTTTGCCGTTATAGGTTGCCCCACCGGTTCTTAAATCATGCCCAATAGAGACTTGCGCAATATCACCAACCCGAATTGGGCTGCCATTTGGGCTACCCAGCATGGTGTTCTCAATATCAGAAAGCCCATTGAATGCACCCGGTACACGTACCGTCAGTTGCTGACCATTGTCTTCAATATAACCTGCACCTCGGTTCTCATTATTTTGCGCTAAAGCCTGTTGCAGTTGTTCTAATGAGATATTCAGTTGCTGCATCCGGTTTAAATCGGGAGAGACCACATAGGTTTTTTCAAAACCACCAATACTGTTGACCTCTGCAACTCCCTTAACACGTTGCAGTTGAGGACGCACAATCCAGTCCTGAATCTCACGCAAATCCATCGGCGTGTATGCAGTTCCATCCGGCTTTTTCGCATTCGGATCTGCCTTCAGTACCCATTGATAAATCTCACCGAGACCCGTAGAAACGGGGGACATCGTCGGTGCGATTTGTGCAGGCAACTCAGATTGCGCCTCCTGTGTCCGTTGGTTAATCTGCTGACGGGCCCAATAAATATCAGTCCCATCTTTAAAGATAATGGTGACTTGAGAGAGTCCATAACGGGATATGGAACGGGTAAGCTCCAGATCCGGAATGCCAGCCATGGCATTTTCAATGGGATAGGTAATCAGCTGTTCGACTTCAAGCGCAGTAAAACCCTTGGCTTGAGTATTAATCTGGACTTGGGTATTGGTAATATCGGGTACAGCATCAATCGGGAGTTTCTGATAGCTATACACCCCGACCGCAATCCAGGTACAGGCAAAGAGCAACACCCAAATCGCATTTTGTATGGAAAACTGAATGATTCGTTCGAATAAACCTTCTGGTTTTGGTAGATCAGAATTAATGTCCATGGCCTGCCTCGTCTTTTTCTAATTCAGATTTCAACAAGAAACTGCCTTGAGCGATATACTTCTGCCCTTCAGTCAGCCCAGAAATCACTTCAAGCCATTGTCCATCACTTGAAGCCTGCCCCAATTGCACTTTCTGTGCTTTTAAGTGGACTTGACCTTTTTGTTCTGAATCTACGATGAAAATACTGTCTTCACCTTCAATACTTTGCAGCGCAGACTTTTGAATCCGAAGGGCTGATTTTGCTGTAGCTTCCGGAATCAACACTCTCACTAACACATTAGAACGCAACTCAGTAGCTTGCGCATCGAGTTTTGCGCGCACCACCAGACGCCCTGTTTGTACATCTGCCTGAGAGGTTAAGCTTTGTACAGTAGCTTTATAGCTTTGATCTGAATCATTCACTTTAAAGTCAATTTTTTGCCCGGCTTGCAGTTGACCTGAGAATTGATTCGGCAAATTAAACTCAAGCCATAAATCTTTCAGCTGTTCAATGACAAAGAGCTGATTAGCCAGTTGCACATTTTCACCGACCACAATATCTTTTTGACTGATCACCCCAGAGATCGGTGCTTTAATCAGAAAACGCCCATTGTTATTGCCACTTGCACCTAATGCATTTAAACGTGCTTGTGAGGACTGGACAGTAATCTGCGCTTGACGGTAGGCATTTTCGGCACGCTGGTAATCCTGTTTGGCAGAAACCCCCTGTGACCAGAGTTGCTGTTCGCGCTGGTAATCTTTACGGGCCAAATCCAGATTCACCTGTGCCATACGCAGATTTGCCTGTTGGTCGATCAGTTCAGGCACGGTTAGTACAGCCAGCGTTTGTCCTTTTTGCACGCTCTGTCCTAAAGCCACATTGATCTGCTCGACATAACCACTAAAATTAGGCGATATATGCGCTTGTTGATCGGTATTCACCACCAATTTACCTGGCAGGGTTGTCAGCTTTTCAACCAATCCTGTGGATGCAACAGCAACTTTTAAACCTTGTTCAACCATTTGTTGGCTGGTCAGTTGTATTTCGCCTTCTTCAGCATGTCCTTCTTCAGAACTATCTTCATCAGAATATTCGGCATTTCCCTCATCATAACCAGGCCCCTCAGATTCAGTTTTTTTTGAACTTAACCAAATAGCCAGACTGACCAAGACCGTAATCAGAATCAAAACTACAATCATGAGAGACTGGGATATTTTTCCGTTTTGCTTGGCGTTCATTTTATCGTGCTCCCCCATTGATTAAATTTTGCGATGCTTCGACTGCCTTTTTATTCAGTTGTGTATAGGCATCCGAACGGCTAATTTCTTCATAACTTGTGCCAATACTGAGTGCCTCAGCTGCTAGGGCAGTTTGCCAAGCTTGACGTAGAGTTTGTAATTGACCCAATCGAAGATTCTGCAGTTGGGTGGTTGCTTGCTGAACGTCGGTAATGGACAGTTTCCCTGCCTGAAACCCTAGTAAAGTACGGCTCTGAACTTTGGTCGCCAAAGTAACTTGTGCTGTTGTGGCATCGAACTGGCTACGTAAACCTTTGAGCTGATGCCTGCTGTTGGCAATATCGAGTATTTGTTGCTTCAGCTCACGCTGCTGCTGTTGGTTCAGCAATATTTGCTGTTGCTGGACCATCGGGATCGCATATTGCTGGCGATTGAAAATATTCAGTGGAATAGCCACGCCGATTGCTAAAGTCGTATCGTTGCTTTCATTAGGGGTTTTGCTACGTTTCATGCCTACATTTAAAGTCGGATTGGGACGTGCCTGAATTCTTAAATTTTCAATTTGATGATCCGATTGCTGAATGTTCAAGGCATAGAATTTTTCTAGCCACCCTTCAGCAATATACCGTTGCACAGTTTGGAGACTTTGCTCTGGCCAAGGGATAGCGGTTTTATTCAATTGAAGATGTGAAGATGTTTCTCCCCCCCACAAATTAGACAGCTGACGACCGGCAGCTTGTTTATTCAGCATCGCTTGCTGATAAAGTCGTTGGATTTCTAGCGCTTCAATTTGGGCACGCTCAAAATCAACCAGGGCAATACTGCCTGCCTGATAGCGTTTCTGGGCACTGTCCAGATTGACTTTACTTGTTTTTAACTGTACTGAATAAGCAGACTGCTCAACCTCAGCAAGTGCAAATTGCGACCATGCAAATTTAACAATCAGTTGGCTTTGTGCCTTCCATAATTGCTGTTGCAATTGGATTTGTTGATTCGAGGTATTGGCAATCACCCGGTTCAGCTTACGCTGACCAAATAGATCTAGAGGTTGACTAACGCCAACATTGAATTCCTGTTCTTGACCTGAGCCAAAGCCAGACTGTTCTAAACTTATACTTGGATTCTGCCATAACCGACTTTGCTGAATATTCAATTCAGATATTTGCTGAACTTGTTGCCACGGCTTGTCTTGAGTCTGGTAACTTTGTACTTTTGCTAAAGCGGATTCAAAGCTGGTAACGTTTTCAGCATAGCTATATTGCATAGCCGCTGCACATATACAAGCAACCAAGCTATGACGCAAGAGTATAATTGATTGTGAAGACATGATTTTTCCCACTTATTTAAATAATAAAAGTGGTGGGAATGTTTTAGGCTACCCCACCATGAGCGGGGAAAATTCGGGAGGTGGGCTTTGTTGAAACAGGTCAGGAGCCTGATAGCTGTTTTTCCAATGAAATTGTGGATTCACTTTAACTTCAGAGCTTGGATGAAACACATCTACTTTTTCATTTTGTACAATCAAATGCATCATCGATGGTAGATGATCTTGATGATCTTCACCGATTTCTAAATCGCTACTGAATGTTTTTATGTTTTCTGACTGTCCATTATGATCGTGTTGACGACTATCGCTGGCACACAAGGTATTTTGGTGATGACCAAAATGATAACTCTGCTGTGATTGAGGCTGTTGTTCATGGACACAAAAGGCCGCCGCCACATTCCAAAAGCTTTGGAACATGAACAATCCAACCAAGACTGTAATCCATGTAGTAGAACGCATCATCATAACAACCGAAAAATTTGTACCAAGTATAAGGCTTAGAGCCACTCCAAGGTCAAGCTTAATAAATTAAATTAAACATTCAATGAACACTGAATAGCCGGCACTTTTGCAAATTTACCTTGTCTCTATAAGCTCACATCAATTTCAGGTAAGAATAACAATAGATAGTGAACCGTACCGGGTTTGTCGGAGACTTTTTATTTAAGTTAGGCCACCTGACCTAACGGGTTAATCTTATCATTGTACATTGCTTCAAACTCAAAAGGCAATTTTCCATGA
>NZ_PJBF01000004.1 GCF_002836505.1 Psychrobacter sp. Choline-02u-9 | reverse complement strand
AAATCTAAATTATAGATTTAACCCTCAGACGTTTTTTTGCTTATAAAACAGTAGAAATTGTGGTCAATCTAGTCAGCTATATTCTGTACATGTTACACAAACTTACATTGTAAAATGTGGGATATTAGCAATTTTTTCGACATCAAAAAAGTATTTTTGGGGTTTTTAAGGGGGATGACAGGCTAAACAGCCTATGCTAAAGTCGGCTTTGTGTTTTGGTCAGCAGCTTGATTTGTAACAGCTTCGTAAGACTTCAATGAGCTGTGATCGCCAATAATCATTTTTTATATGAATAATATGCAGCAGAAGTATCAGTCACTATGACATATATATACTTGAGTTATTGAGATTTAATTGACTGCGCTGTTGTTGATAACAGACGATTTTGAATTAACCGTAGGTATTAGATTTATGAAACAGGCTTTATTGATTTTGTCAGTACTGGGTATGGGCATAGCACAAACGAGTGGTGCTGCTATCACAATCTCTCAAACAAATAATACCATCACCAATACTTCTGTGGCATCAAACTACGGTTCATCAAAAAACATCTATAGCACCAAAAGTGGTGCTTATGTTTCTAATAATGATGAAATTAGTCAAGCAATTAGCAACCTAAGTGCGCAGGCCAAGCAAAAAGAGAATCAGCTTTCATCATTAAACAGCCGCTTATACGCTGAAAAACAACAGCAGCAAGTCAATAAGGTTCCTGACAGCAATTCAGCCCCCGCTATCGCTGCTGCTCGCGCCTCAAAAGTGGCTTTATCTGGCAGCTCTGGATATTGTGCCCGTTACGTACGTAAAGCACTACAATCAGCTGGTTATGAATTTACACCCAATCCTTCAGCCTATCAGTACGCCACTCGTGGCACGCTTGATAAAGCAGGTTTTAGCAAAATCAGTAATGATATGCCAACCCAAGTAGGTGATGTTATTGTCTATGATCGCTCATCAAAGCGCCCGCATGGCCATATCCAAATATTTGATGGCGAAAATTGGATTTCTGATTTCCGTCAGAACAGCATCAGCCCATACAGTGGTGTCTATGCTTATACGACATGGCGCGATTCAAAATACGTGGATGACGCATCCGCATCAGATCGTAATATCTACCTTGCTATGAATGATAAATAAGACTTTCTAAGTCAGCACAACATAGTTGTTATTTCCTCCAACCCAGTAGTGATCTTAATATCATTGCTGGGTTTTTTTGTGCTTAACATCAGGGCGTATTTAACCTTTCATGATTTGATCCGTCAGAAATGAACACTACTGATATCATTACTCATGACAGGAGTTATCGACAAGCGCGTTTAAAATGCCACATGATGACGCTGGTGCACTACTTGCACATTTCTGGCGCAAAACGGTCAAGTGATGCTTTAAGTGCATCAGTTCTTCCATTCGTATTTCCACAGCATGAATGTGCTCATCTAGCAAGTTATTCACATCGCCGCAGTCCTTGTCAGGCGACTCCCAGTATTCAAGTAAGATTCGCACATCATCTAAAGCCATATCGAGCGTACGGCAATGTAGGATAAATTGTAGACGCTCAATGTGCTCTTCATTATATAAACGATAATTCCCTTCGCTACGAAAAGGCTCGGGTAATAAACGCTCTTTTTCATAATAGCGAATGGTTTCTACTGTGGCACCTGTGCGTTTAGCGAGCTCACCAATTTTGATTGTCATAACAACCTCTATGATTTAAATAATTAAAGTGGCTGTAAAGACTAGCGCTAGAGAAATTAAAATTACGAAACTGTAGATAAATAACCTTGACTCTAAAGCCACTATAGGGTTCATAATATCATTATTCAAAGGGTAAATTATTATGAAATATCATATTGAAGGTATGGACTGTGCCAGTTGCATCGGCAAGATTGAAACAGCTTTGAAACGTATGCCTGGGGTTTCTGATGTTCAGCTGAATTTCGCTACAGAAACGCTAGAGCTAAATTTAGCCCCTGGTGCGCCGACTCAGGCTAGTGATATCGAAAAAACAATCAAAAGCCTAGGGTTCGGCATCTCTGCCAATACTGGTCAACAAACTGTATCGGCTATTGATATTGACAGCGACAATCAGATGGCTCCGCAGGATAAGCAATGGTGGCAAACTCAAAAAGGCAAACAGGTTGTTGGCCTCGGTATTTTGATGGGCAGCGCTTATGCACTGTCACTACTGTTGCCCGCTTATGGGATATGGGTGTTTGCCATCGCTGTGATTGTAGGCGTTTTTCCATTTGCGCGCAAAGCCTTAGCACTGGCTAAAACAGGTTCATTCTTTTCAATTGAAACGCTGATGTCCGTCGCCGTGCTTGGCGCACTTATCATTGGTGAAGCTGAAGAGGCCGCAGCAGTTGTCTTTTTGTTCTCAATCGGTGAACTGTTTGAGAGTATCGCTGCTGATCGCGCTCGCGCTGGCATCAGAGCCTTATCATCGCTGGTTCCGAAAAGTGCAATTTTACTTGATGCTCAAGGTGGGCAGCGTAACGTTCCAGCGACTTCATTACAAGTGAATGACCTTGTGCTGGTGCGTCCTGGAGATAGGGTATCTGCTGATGGTTCCATTGTTCAAGGTGCGTCCAGCCTTGATGATTCGCCCGTGACGGGAGAGTCTGTTCCTGTTGCCAAGACGATGGGTGACAATGTATTTGCAGGGTCAATTAACATCGATGGTGTGCTCCAAGTGCGCGTAGAAAAGACAGCCGCCGATAACACCATTTCGCGCATTATTGAGCTGGTAGAGCAAGCCCAAGCCTCCAAAGCACCCACTGCCCGTTTTATTGAGAAATTCAGTCGCTATTACACACCGGCAGTGATGGCTATTGCCGCACTAATTATTATCATTCCACCGTTAGCCATGGGTGGAGATTGGTCGACTTGGTTGTATCGCGGTCTAGCACTGTTGCTGATTGCCTGTCCCTGTGCTCTTGTACTATCAACACCCGCTGCCATCGCCTCTGGTCTTGCTGTTGGTGCGCGCCGTGGCTTGCTGATCAAAGGCGGTAGTGCTTTAGAAACTATCGGCCAAGTGAAGACGGTCGCTTTTGACAAGACAGGCACTTTAACTGAAGGCAAACCACGCGTGACCGATGTTGTTGCCTTTACACAAGAGGACTCAAGTATTCAAGGTCAGAATTCTCAAGGTCAAGATGAGATATTGGCACTTTTTGCCAGTGTGGAGACTGGTTCTAGTCACCCACTTGCTGAAGCCATTGTCAGCCATGCTGAAGCCGCTAAAGTTGTTATACCTGTGGCTTCCAAAGCTTCTGCTACTGCGGGTAAAGCGGTACACGCAACTGTCGCGGAGCGCGCGCTAGCTATCGGTTCGCCTGTTTACGCAGCCGATGAGGCATTGATTTCATCCACACAACAGGCGCAAATTGAGGCGCTGCAAAATGAGGGTAAGACCGTCTCTGTTCTTTTCGATGAGCAAAACCGTGAAGTGCTTGGATTAATCGCGCTAAGAGACGAATTACGAGACGACGCTCATGAAGGTGTGGCTCAGCTCAAAGCGATGGGTGTGCGCTCCGTCATGCTAACAGGCGACAACCGCTTAACCGCTCAAGCACTTGCCAGTAATTTAGACGTGGAATGGGAAGCTGAGCTGTTGCCTGAGGACAAACTGCGCCTGCTTAACGAGATGAAGAACAACCGCAAAATAGCGATGGTTGGTGATGGTATTAACGATGCGCCAGCGCTAGCAACTGCCGATGTTGGCATCGCGATGGGTGGTGGTACCGATGTGGCCATTGAGACGGCCGATATCGCATTATTAAAAAGTCGTGTTACGGATATGGCTCATCTCATCGCACTTTCACGTGCCACCATGCGCAACATTCATCAGAACGTCATTTTCGCTTTGGGTCTCAAAGGCGTCTTTCTGATCACGACCGTATTCGGCATTACTGGACTATGGATTGCGGTTCTAGCTGATGCTGGAGCAACAGTGCTCGTTACTCTTAATGCGTTACGTTTACTGCGCTTTAAGGGAGCGCCTCCACTGGTAAATCCGCCTAAAGTAGTTAAATAAAACCCTTCGAAATCAATTAAAAACTAGAGATAGCAGCAGATTTCGGGGGTGGGTTCTAATAATAAAAATTCCACCGCCACAGTAAACTGCAACCGCATTAGAGTAAATAAGGTTAGACCGTATGTTGATTACAGAATTGGGCTATTTTGCCTTGCTTACCGCTTTTGTATTGGCGTTATTGCAGGTAATTCTGCCAACTATTGGTGTTATTCATAACCAAGTTGCTTGGCAACGACTAGCCCCTAGCTTAGCTTGGGCACAGTTTGCCGCCATGATAACGTCATTTGGCGCTTTGATAGCAGGTTTTTATTATAATGATTTTAGCCTCAGTTACGTCGCGCAGCATTCCAATACGCTGTTGCCTTGGTACTATAAGTTATCGGCGACATGGGGCGGACACGAGGGCTCTTTGCTGCTATGGATGACCATCATGGCCACATGGTGTGCACTGGTATCATACTTTAGTCGCGGCTTGCCGTTATCAATGCGTGCGCGGGTATTAGTTATTTTGGCCGGTGTACAGTTAATGATGCTAACGATGCTGATATTTACCTCGTCACCGTTTGAGCGTACCTTACCCAATCTAGCGGTCGATGGCGCTGATTTAAATCCTGTCCTACAAGATTTCGGTCTGATTATTCATCCGCCCATGTTATATATGGGCTATGTGGGTATGGTAGTACCTTTTGCATTTTGTATGGCGGCATTGTGGGAAGGGCGTTTAGATGCTGCTTGGACACGCTGGTCACGTCCATGGGCGCTCGCGGCTTGGGGGTTTTTGACCATTGGTATTGCACTGGGCTCGTGGTGGGCCTACTACGAGCTTGGCTGGGGCGGTTGGTGGTTTTGGGATCCGGTAGAGAATGCCTCGTTTATGCCTTGGCTTGTCGGCTTAGCATTGCTGCATTCATTAGCAGTCACTGAAAAGCGCGGGGTGTTTAAAGCATGGACCATCATGCTGGCTATTTTCGCCTTTGCCTTAAGCTTGCTTGGCACGTTCCTGGTACGCTCTGGAGTCCTTACCTCAGTGCATTCGTTTGCCGCTGATCCGACGCGTGGTTTGGTTATCTTAGCTATTCTTGGCATTATCATCGGTAGTGGTCTATTAATGTTTGCCGTTCGAGGTTGGCGTTTAACCGTTGAAAGTCAATATCAGCTGATTTCACGTGAGTCCTTTTTAGTGATCAACAACGCCATCATTTTGATTGCAACCTTAGTGGTTCTGCTCGGCACCCTTTACCCTATTATCGCTGATGCCTTTGGTTTAGGACAAGTGTCCGTTGGCCCTCCTTATTTTAATGCATTATTTGTACCTTTAACGTGGCTGTTATTAATAGCTATGGGTATGGGCTCAAATATTCGCTGGAAAAAAGACACCCGTCCACTACTGGGTATAGGCATGGTCATCGCCGTTAGTAGCTTAGTATTAGCCGCCATTATTACTTACTTTGTTAATCCATCGTCTATGCTTAATATTGGTGTGACTTTAGCCGTTAGCTTTTGGGCACTGCTATGGATGGCAGTTGATTTTAAAGATAAAACTAAGAATGCGCCTAATCTTTTTAACGGTTTGCGGCAGTTGCGTCTGAGCTATTGGGGTCAACAGACTGCTCATATTGGCGTATTGGTTGCTGTCATTGGCATAGCCTTTACTAGTAGCTTGAGTACTGAGCGTGACGTAGCAATGGGTATTGGCGATACAGTCAATGTTCAAGGTTACGATTTTGAAGTAACTGAATTTTTTGAAATAAAGGGTAGTAACTTTGATGCAACGCAGGCGCAAGTCGTGGTATCCAAAAACGGTCGTGAAGTGGCGAAACTGAATCCAGAAAAGCGTACTTATATCATTAGCACTATGCCGACCACTGAGGCGGCCATTGATGCTAGCCTAATGCGCGATGTTTATGTCGCACTGGGCGAACCTATTGCCGATGGTAGTAACCAATGGGCATTAAGGATTTATGTAAAACCATTAATTCGCTGGATTTGGTTAGGGGCAATTATCATGGCTCTAGGTGGATTAATTAGCATGCTTGATAAACGATACCGCATCAAAAAAGTTAAAGCTCCATTGCTAGTTACTGGTGATCTGGCTACTGATGGAGTCAATGAGGTAGCTATTGAACAGGCAATCTCAGCATCGACGATGTCGACACTAAAGGAGAAATAAATGACTATGTCGAATAATACTCCTGAGCAAAAAAATAGCCAAAACAGTAAGCAGCGTAACCCAAAGACAATGAAAAAAAAGCAGACGAAGCTATGGTTCTTAGTTCCGCTTATCCTCTTTTTTGGTTTGGTAGTTATATTGTACATGCGCTTAGGTAAACCAACAGACATTGTGACCAATACCGCTCTTGAGCGTCCGGTTCCTACCTTTGAGCTGCCGTTATTAGCAGATACTACCCGTACTATCACCAATGATAATTTGCCGGATAAGCCGTTTTTACTTAATGTTTGGGGCTCATGGTGCCCAACTTGCGTTATTGAGCATCCGTTTTTAATGCAACTAGAAGAGCGCGGCGTTGATATCGTTGGTGTGAATTATAAGGATGAGATTGGTAATGCGCTCAGTTACTTAAACCGAGGCGGTGATCCATTTTCTATGTCTATTCAGGATTCATTGGGTCAGTTTGCTCTAGACTTAGGCATAACTGGTGCGCCCGAAACCTTTGTTGTGGATGGAGATGGCATCATTCGTCAGCATATTGTTGGTGAGGTTAATGAAGCCAATTGGCAACAGCGTGTTAAGCCGTGCCTGACCGTACTTAATGAGGCTAATAAGAACAACGATAGTCCTGATCTCATTCAGGTTGAGGAGATGTGCAAATGAACGTTATTCGAATAAGAGCTCCTCAACTAAAACCCAATATAGTTTTAAAACTAGCAAGCTTAATACTAGCGTGTCTGCTTAACATGACGGCAAACGCAGCTATTGACGTATACGATTTTGACTCACCACAGCAAGAAGCTCAGTATCGTGGATTAATAGAAGAGTTTCGCTGCCCAAAATGCCAAAATCAAAACCTTGCAGCCTCTGATGCACCGATTGCACAGGATCTAAAGCAAAAAGTCTATGATTTAATTAAAGATAGACGTAGTGATGCTGAAATACGCGTCTATATGCAAGAGCGCTACGGTGACTTTATTAGCTACAAGCCGCCTATGCGACCATCAACATGGATCCTATGGTTTTTTCCACCACTATTATTGCTCGTCTTAATTATTGGTTGGTTTTGGCAAAGTAAGCGTCGCCAAGTTGTTGCCCGTGGTCAAAGCGGCGTCACAGTGAACAGTACTGCTGCCTTGACCTCTACGGAAAAGGCTGAGCTTGATCGTCTATTATCGCAAGCTGAGAGTGTCGACCACGACATTACTAGCCTAGAGGACAAAAAATGACTCTATTTTCTACTTTTGGCTTATTTGTAACTCTAAGCTTGCTGATTGCTCTTATATTTGCGCTGATTGCTATTATGCCATGGCTACGAGCACCGCGTTTGCAGTCCAAACCAATAGACAATCAACTGCTAGATATTAATGTTGCAGTATTTCGCGAACGTTTAGCTGAGCTACAAACAGATAAAGACAGCGGTACTATTAATAATAGCCATTATCAAAATCAAAAGCTGGAGCTTGAGCGTCAGCTATTAGATGCGCAGCGTCAGATAACACCTATGGTCACCCCTGATGTCAAAAGCCGTTTAATTGTCGCAGCTTGGATCCCAATATTGGCTGCAATGGCGTATTTACTAATAGGCAATCGTACGCCCGTGTTTGATTTGTGGACAGCTGAGGACAAAGTAGGACAAGTGGCTGACGACCTATTGACAGCTAAAATTGACAAGCCGCCATCATGGGCGTTTGAAGATGGTCGTCAACTGATTAGCGCCATGCAAACCAATGTTCATCGTAATGCTGATGATCCTAATCGCTGGATGCGCCTATCCGAGCTTTTCTTATCTATGGAGGCAACTGATTCTGCGCTGGAAGCCTTATCTCGTGCCTATCGTTTAGCTCCTGAAAATGAAGAAATCGCCACCACTTATGCTCAGACTAGCTTTTTCGTTAATGAAGGTCAGTTAGACGCCAATATTCGCCGTGTATTACAAGCTATATTAGCTAAGAATCCGCAGCATGAACGGGCTCAAATGCTCATGGCAATGGGTGAGACTCGTAGTAGTAACTTTGCCCAAGCGCAAGGTTGGATTAAACGCTTACAAGGCAGCATTGTGGCCAAACCAGGTGATCATACTAAAGCTTTAGCAAGCTTAGATGAGTTAAGCAACTACGTTAGCACGCAAGAAAAGCAAGCGCTAGAAGGTATTGACGTGACAGTGAAAATTAACGCTAATTTATTACCGTTAGTGAAAGCTGATGATGTGTTGTTTGTTGCGATACGTGACGTTAAAGGAGGTCCACCGTTTGCCGCCAAACGTTTACCCATTAGTGTTATTGAGCAAGGTGAGGCCAGTATCCGCTTAAGCAATCTTGATGCGATGATGCCAGATCGCACGTTAAATTCAGCTCGTAGTGACAAAACTCAGTTAGCAGTCGTTGCTCGTATTAGTCATAGCGGTAATGCCATAGCAGAGTCAGGCGACTTATCGGGTAATCCGATAGTGATTAGTGCTGAACAGACTCAGGTTAATATTGAAATCAATCAACAGATTCCCTAATAAAAAATTATTACCGTAAGTTTCATAATACCAGAGCGGTAAGTGGAGCCGTTTTTAAAAGTGGCGCTATTAGGGTGTGTATAGAATTCAAATGAGTGGCAACCAGATAAAGACACAAGCA
>NZ_PJBF01000003.1 GCF_002836505.1 Psychrobacter sp. Choline-02u-9 | reverse complement strand
GCTGTTGCAACCCCTCAGAGCAAAGCGCTGCAACCAATCAAATGCTAGATAGGTTCGAGGAAGCAGTGTTTGACATGTTCAAACAGGAATGGCAGCGACAGTCCGCTGTTGCTATGCCCAATCGGATAGCCATTGTGGACAATGACCCCGAGAGTCAGTTCATGTTCTTAGAGTTTGAGTTAGCCTGTCAACTGCTCCAAGCTAGAGGTATTGATACTGTGATACTTGATCCCTCTGAACTCGAGTATATCGACGGTACGTTAACAGCCCATGGCCAGAAAATCGATATGATTTACAATCGGCTTGTCGACTTTGCATTTGAGGACCCTGACCACGCCGTGCTTAAAAGTGCTTATCTAGAGGGTGCTGTGGTGGTGACACCCAATCCCCATGTACATGCTATGTTGGCCAATAAGCAAAACCTGACATTGCTATCAGACTCCCAAATATTGCGCTCTTGGGGTCTGGATGAGGCTGCAGTGGAGTGCCTCGAAAGGTCTGTACCGAGGACTAAGATTGTATCAAGAGACGATGCAGCAGAGTTGTGGCTTACTCGGCGGCAACTGTTTTTTAAGCCAGTTGCTGGTCATGGAAGCAAAGGCGTCTATCGTGGTAGCAAGCTGACTCGACGCGTCTTCGAAAATATTCTGGATGAAAGTTATATTGCGCAGACTTTTATCCCTGCTACAGAGCGTTCACTAAAAATTGATGACGTCGTAACAACAAGAAAAGTAGACATACGGCTTTATACGTATGGCGGAAAACTGTTGCTACCTGCTGCGCGTGTGTATCAAGGTCAGGTGACCAACTTCCGTACGTCAGGTGGTGGATTTGCGCCTGTCTTTCAGGTGTGATCGTCTAGGTCTTATTTAGATGGCATTAGGCTGTGATAAATCCAGTTGACTAATTCAATATTCTTCTTACCTAACAAAAGATGATTGTATATTTATGATTGTCTATTATTTTCGGCACGCTTTTTAAAACACTTCGAAATCAATTAGAGCTAGAGATAGCAGCAAATTTCAATAGTTTCTAATAATCAAGATCCAACCGTTACAGTGAACTTAAATCATATTAGAGTAAACAGGGTTAGACCGTATGTTAATCACAGAATTGGGTTATTTTGCCTTGCTGGCCGCCTTTATATTGGCGATTTTCCAGGTAGTGTTACCAACTATTGGCGTTATACGTGACCATGTTGCTTGGCAACGTTTGGCGCCGAGTCTTGCATGGGCGCAGTTTGCTGCCATGATTACCTCGTTTGGCGCGTTGATGGCAGGCTTCTATTATAATGATTTTAGCCTTGTGTACGTATCGCAGCATTCGAATACTTTGCTGCCTTGGTATTATAAGTTATCGGCGACATGGGGCGGACACGAAGGCTCGCTACTGCTATGGATGACCATTATGGCCACATGGTGTGCGCTGGTCTCCTACTTTAGTCGCGGCTTGCCATTGTCGATGCGTGCGCGAGTATTAGTGATATTAGCAGGCGTACAGTTAATGATGCTGACGATGCTTATCTTTACCTCGTCACCATTTAATCGCACTTTACCAAACCTACCTGTTGATGGTGCTGACTTAAACCCTCTTCTACAAGATTTTGGTTTGATTTTTCATCCACCGATGCTGTATATGGGCTATGTCGGTATGGTCGTACCCTTTGCCTTTTGTATGGCCGCGCTGTGGGAAGGACGTTTGGATGCAGTATGGACACGCTGGTCGCGCCCATGGGCATTGGCTGCTTGGGGCTGCTTAACCATTGGTATCGCACTGGGTTCGTGGTGGGCGTATTACGAGCTCGGTTGGGGCGGTTGGTGGTTCTGGGATCCAGTAGAGAACGCATCACTGATGCCGTGGCTCGCTGGTTTGGCATTGCTACATTCCTTGGCAGTTACTGAAAAGCGTGGTGTCTTTAAAGCATGGACTATTATGCTCGCTATTTTTGCTTTTGCACTTAGTTTGCTGGGCACATTCCTTGTGCGTTCAGGCGTCATTACCTCAGTGCATTCGTTTGCCGCTGATCCTACCCGAGGTCTGGTTATTTTAGTGATTCTTGGCATCATCGTCGGTGGTGGTTTGCTGATGTTTGCGCTGCGTGGCTGGCGTTTGACTATTGAGAGCCAGTATCAGCTGATTTCCCGTGAGTCATTTTTGGTGATTAATAACGTTATCATTTTGGTTTCAACGTTAGTCGTACTACTCGGTACACTCTATCCTATTATTGCTGACGCCTTCAATCTGGGTCAGGTATCGGTGGGCCCTCCGTATTTTAATGCGCTGTTTGTGCCTTTGACCTGGCTGCTATTGGTAGCAATGGGCATGGGTTCTAATATCCGCTGGAAACAAGACAGTCGCCCGCTATTGGGCGTTGGTATGGTAATCGCCGCGAGTAGCTTGGTATTGGCCGCGATTATTGCTTACTTTGTTAGTCCGTCTGCCATGCTTAATATTGGCGTAACATTAGCGGTCAGTTTTTGGGTACTGTTCTGGATGCTGGTTGATTTTAAAGACAAAACCAAAAATGCACCAAGCTTATTGAAAGGCCTAGCTAAGCTTCGTTTGAGCTACTGGGGACAGCAGACGGCTCACATCGGTGTGATTATAGCGGTCATCGGCGTTGCCTTTACCAGTACCTTAAGTATCGAGCGTGATGTGGCACTGGGCCCAAATGATAGTGTCCATGTCCAAGGCTATGACTTTACGGTGAAGGGCTTCAGTGAAGTCAAAGGCAGTAACTATGATGCGACCCAAGCTGAGGTCGAAGTGAGTAAAGATGGCCGTGCTGTAACCACGTTATACCCTGAAAAACGCAATTACATTATTAGCATGATGCCGATGACTGAAGCAGCGATTGATGACAGTCTAATGCGTGATGTGTATGTAGCACTAGGCGAACCTATAGCTGAAGACAGTAATAAATGGGCAGTACGTATTTATGTGAAGCCATTGATTCGTTGGATATGGCTTGGTGCTATTATTATGGCATTGGGTGGATTGCTAAGTATGCTGGATAGGCGCTATCGTCTCAAAACACCCAAGACACCTGCGCAAATTGCTGCAAGTAAGTCAGGCTTTACGACGGTTACTGATTTAGATGTTAAAAGTACTACCAATAACACGACACTAATGGGGGAGAAGCAAAATGACTAAGTCTAATCATTTTCCCGAGCAACCCCCTGAAACAAAAGGCAATCGAACAATGAAAAAAAGCCAAATTAGAATATGGTTTTTGATCCCGCTGATCATCTTTGCTGCTGTTATGGTTATGCTTTATTTTCGTTTGGGGCAGCCGACTGATATCGTTACCAATACGGCACTTGAGCGTCCAGTACCACCTTTTGAGCTGCCGCTATTGTCAGATACCAGTCGTATCATGACCAATGATAACTTACCTGATGAGCCCTTTTTAATGAATATCTGGGGCTCTTGGTGTCCTACTTGTATCATTGAGCATCCTTTTTTGATGCAACTAGAAGAGCGTGGTGTCAATTTGGTTGGTGTGAATTATAAAGACGATATTGGTGATGCTTTCGGTTATCTGAACCGAGGCGGTGATCCCTTTTCGATGTCTATTCAGGATTTGTCCGGCCAGTTTGCCTTGGACTTAGGGTTGACGGGTGCGCCTGAGACTTTCACTGTCGATGGTGAAGGCGTTATTCGCCAGCACATTGTTGGTGAGATTAACGAGAGTAACTGGCAAGATCGTATTGAGCCTTGCTTAACGGTACTCAATGATGCCAATGATAATAACGTCAGTCCAGATGCGATTCAGGTTGAAGAGGTGTGCAAATGATAGCCCTTTCAATAAAGGCCGTTACGATAAAAGTAGCGAGCTTAATACTTGCCTGTCTCCTAAGTGTGACCAGCTATGCGGCGATTGACGTCTATGATTTTGATTCTGTCCAACAAGAAGCACAATACCGAGGATTGATCGAAGAGCTACGTTGCCCGAAATGCCAAAACCAAAACTTGGCCGGCTCTGATGCACCGATCGCTCAAGATTTAAAGCAAAAAACCTACGATATGGTAAAAGACGGTCGTAGTGATGGTGAGATTCGCGCTTATATGCAAGAGCGCTACGGCGATTTTATCAGCTACAAGCCGCCTGTACGTCCATCGACATGGATTTTATGGTTTTTTCCGCCATTGCTACTGATCGTATTATTGATAGGGTGGTTTTGGCAAAGCCGTCGCCACCAGCTGGTAGCGAGCGGTCAGAGTAGAGTGACGGTAGATAATACCGCCTCGGAGCTGACTGCCGCCGAAAAAGCCGAACTTGATCGTCTGCTATCGCGTGCCAATAGCACCGATAATGACGCTCATGACACCACAAGCCCCGAGGACAAAAAATGACCATATTCTCTACTGCTGGCTTATTTATTGCTCTAAGCTTACTGATTGCCTTACTCCTTGCTGTTATTACCATCATGCCATGGCTGCGCGCCACGCGTACATCAGGCACTTCTGTGGACAACCAGCTACTAGATATCAACGTGGCGGTGTTTCGCGAGCGTCTGGCAGAGCTAAAAACAGACAAAGACAGTGGCACCATCGATGATGCTCACTACCAAAACCAAAAGCTTGAGCTTGAGCGGCAACTATTGGATGCCCAGCGTGAAGTCACGCCGATGGTCACCCCTGGTATCAAAAGCCGCTTGATCCTCATGGTTTGGGTGCCTGTATTGGCTGCGCTGGCGTATCTGATGGTGGGTGACCGAACGCCTGTGTTTGATCTGTGGACGGCCGAAGACAAGGTCGGAAAAGTCGCTGATGACTTGTTGACTGGCAAAATCGATCAGCCACCTGTATGGGCAATCGAAAACGGCCAGCAGCTTATCAGCGCGATGCAGACCAACGTTTATCGTCATGCCGATGATCCTGATCGCTGGATGCGTCTGTCTGAGCTATTTTTATCGTTAGAGGCCACTGATTCGGCACTAGAAGCCTTATCACGTGCGTATCGCTTGGCGCCTGACAATGAAGAGATTGCGACCACTTATGCGCAGATTAGCTTTTTTGCCAATAAAGGTCAGCTTGATGCCAGTAGCCGCCGTGTCTTACAAGATGTCCTTGCCAAAAATCCACAGCATGAAGGTGCGCAGATGCTCATGGCAATGGGTGAGGCACGTGGTAGTAACTTTGCAGAAGCGCAAGGTTGGATTAAGCGTTTACGCGAGAGTATTGCTGCCAAGCCTGGCGATCATAGTAAAGCGTTAGCGAGCCTTGATGAGCTAAGTGCCAATATCGTCGCGCAAGAACAGCAAGCCTCGCAAGGTATTGAAGTTACCGTCTCTGTTGATGCTGCCTTGCTGCCACTTGTTAAAGCTGATGATGTGTTGTTTGTGGCGATACGTGATGTTAAAGGTGGTCCGCCATTTGCAGCTAAACGTTTACCGATTAGTGTCATCAAGCAGGGTAAAGCCAGTATCCGTTTAAGCGATCTTGATGCGATGATGCCAGAGCGCACGTTACAATCCGCCCGTAGCGACAAAATTAAGTTAGCAGTCGTTGCTCGTGTTAGCCATAGTGGGACTGCGTCCGCAGAGTCGGGTGATCTATCAGGTAACCCAGTAGTGGTTAGCGCTGAACAGACTCAGGTTAATATTGAAATCAATCAACAGATCCCCTAATAAATAATTATTACAGTAAGTTTCATAATACTAGAACCGTATGTAGGACAGCTTTTGAAAGTGGCGCTATCAATAGCTGTATAACCTATTAGTAAAGAAGTAAAAAACGGCTATGGTGTTTTGCTAGTGAAATAATTGGACGGATGACTATAGAAAGTCTTGATTAAACATAACAGACAGCTCATTTTCAGCTTCACGCAGAAGAGGTATATAGTTTGATAACTCTTCTAAAGACTTTTTAACAGTGGGACCATGAGTAAATACGGTGGCAAAGGTTTGCTTGCTGCTCACTATTTAGAATTAGTACCGCACAGGCAACCATGCCTCGAATGAATTCTTAGTTATCTATCCCTATCTGAGTATCCCGCGTTTCAGCTATGGTCCGCGTAGCTTGTTTTTACATCAGTATTGTTAGCTCTAGCAGTGATAATGAATATATTCACTGTCAGATAACTTTGGTTTAATTTAAAACAGAATCATGACGTTTTGGACAATCATCACTACGCCACTAATGACCATTAATAGGATCAGCATCACTCTAAACTGCTTGATATTCATACCTGCTAAAAAGCGCTTACCAATGATGTTGCCAACCACAGCACCAAGCCCTAAAGCAAAGCCATAAATCCAAAGATTGGCAGTCAATACGCCAAAAAAAGTATAACTACCAATCTGAGCCAATCCTACAAAGAATGAATTAGCTGTTTTAGTAGCGATTAAATCTTCTTTTTGTAATCCCGTATTCATATAGAAAGGATTGAGCACAGGACCCAAACCGCCGACGAGTGTGCTAATGAACGCCGTAATAAAACCTAAAGGCACAAACCCCAGTTTAGGCATATTAAAAGATTTTTCTACTTTGCCAAAACGATACTGCAAGACGGTAGATATCAAAAATGCACCCACTAATAACTGAATCCAGCTCCCATCAAGACGGCTAAATAATAATGCAGCTAACCACGCACCAACGATAGCGCTTGGCGCATAATACTTTATTAGCGACCAGTCGATATGATGCCAAAATAAATAAAGACGTGAAGGGCGACTAATGAAATTACCTAAATTAATCACGGGTGGCGCAGCCGAGATCCCTATCAGCGCAGAGGTGACAGGTATGAGTAAAAGTGCACCGCCACCTCCTGATATGGTGGAAATCACAAAAGCAATCATACCCGCCAAAAACAGCCCTGCAAGATGCCAATTAGGAATTGCTTGTAAAATATCGAGCACGGTTAAGCTCCAACATTAACAGAAGGGAACGAGATTGTTTTAGAGCTATATCCTATCTAAAGTCACCATAAAACGTTACCTGAAGAGCAAGATGCCAAGCGTGCCAAAAATGAGCTCATACAGTTTGCTACTGATCATGGTCATAAACTTGCTGCGTTCTACGTAGAGAATGGGTCAGGGGCAAAGCTAGTACATCCAAAGCTGATAGCTATCATAACCCCAGTTCGGGATAAGCCACATTGTAACTCATTGATACTATTTACAATGTTGCTACCCGTCCCTGCTGAGGCATGTTTTTGATGGTGGGTTTATAGGGAAACCAGCAATAAGCAATCAAACCCGACAGCAAGTTTGTGCTAAACCCCGTCACACTACGATGGCGTGAGTGTTCGATTTGGCACAAGTTTTTAAGCTCTCCAAACACCGTTTCAACCAAAGAGCGATGATTGAGTAGTGCCTCATCCATCGGCTTGAGTAATTGGGGTTTCATATGACGCCGAAGTTTCGTTATCAGCCTAGTATCACTGTGTTTTGTGAGCCACTCGTTCAGTGCTTTACTGATGTAGCCTCTATCACCAAATAGTTTTCCAAATAAAGACGTTGCCATATCCTTAACAGGCACTCTGTCATCCGTATTACCTGCAGTGACTTTAACAGATACCAGCTCGCCCTTATGATTGATAATGGCGTGTAGCTTAAAGCCATAGAACCAGCCCATACTACCTTTACCTCTTTGCGCCATACTCTCAAAGACTTTATGACGGTAGATACGTTTGTTATGACAAACTGCTATCTTGGTTGAATCAATATAGCTGATACCCGTACAGTCGCCCATCATGCTTTGCAAGTAGCTGCACAGTGGCATGATACTGCGCGGCACAAGCTCTATAAATCGCGAGTAGCTCGGCAGATTTGGAAACGCCCGTTTCATCATGCCAAGCATGTGATGGTAGTAAAACGCCTTAAACTGTCGATACCGCAGTTGATGAAACAGTACCAAGATGGTCATCATCTCTGCTACACTTATCTTGCATGCTCTTAACCTTTGGTGTCCCGTTGCGATTAAATGAGCGTCAAACTCAGGTTTGAATTGCTGATAAAAGTCGTCAATATGGCAGTATAGTTCGGTTAGGTTGTCCATGTAAGAAGTCCTTTTTGCTTAAGTGGTCTTGGTAAACTTACTTTAGCAACTTCGGACTTCTTTTTTTATCTTTTTTTTGAGCGCTTATCCCGAACTGGGGTTATTAATAAGTTAGCGATGGACAGTAAAAATCATCCTTTTCAGCTATAACTGGGCATTGGCGCTATCAACCTCAGCATATACCGCTGTGCTACCATCTTTATTTATTTGCATGATTTGATAAGGGTCGAACTGATTGTTATATTCCATACCAGGACTCCCCATAGGCATACCCGGTACAGCAAGGCCAATGGCGTCGCTTGGCGGGTTTGCTAAAAACTCTGCAACATGCTTAGCGGGTACATGGCCTTCAAACACATAACCATCACTCGTGACCGTGGTGTGACAAGAGCGCATATTATTAGGGACGCCGTAGCGCTGTTTAAATACCGCTAAGTCGGCAACATCTTGCCCCTCAGCGGTCATACCATGATCTTCGGCATGGCTAATCCACTCTTTACAGCAGCCACAATTGGCATCTTTATAAACCGTCGCAGAGACGTTTCTCAGCGCATCACTGTTACTGCTAGCGCTCGGAGTCACCGTTTTAGGCGTTTGGACTTTTGAATTCTGGCTGTCTGTTGCCGTCTCTACAGTCGCTGTGGTTGCAGCAGTGGTATTGGTTTCGCTACAAGCAAATAACGACGATGTCACTGTCAGTAGGATAAGCGCACCAAACAATTTATGCTGCTTAAAAGTTAAGTTATGGTTATCAGGTTTCATACATACCCTCTCGTCATTTATTGTTTATTGTTGCATTTGATATTTAACCCCAATTCGGGATAAGCGCTCAAAAAAAGATAAAAAAAGAAGCCCAAAATTGCTAAAGTGAGTTTACCAAGACAAACTTCACAACAAGGACTTCTTACATGGACAACCTAACCGAACTATACTGCCATATTGACGACTTTTATCAGCAATTCAAACCTGAGTTTGACGCTCATTTAATCGCAACGGGCCGTCAACGGCTAAGAGCATGCCAGATAAGTGTAGCAGAGATTATGACCATCTTGGTACTGTTTCATCAATTACGTTATCGACAGTTTAAGGCGTTTTACTACCATCACATGCTTGGCATGATGAAACGGGCGTTTCCAAATCTGCCGAGCTACTCGCGATTTATAAAGCTTGTGCCGCGCAGTATCATGCCACTATGTGCCTACTTGCAAAGCATGATGGGCGACTGTACGGGTATCAGCTATATTGATTCAACCAAGATAGCAGTTTGTCATAACAAACGTATCTACCGTCATAAAGTCTTTGAAGGACTTGCAACCCGAGGCAAAAGCAGCATGGGCTGGTTCTATGGCTTTAAGCTACACGCCATTATCAATCATAAAGGTGAGCTGGTATCCGTCAAAGTCACTGAGGGTAATACCGATGATAGAGCGCCTGTTAAGGATATGGCAACGCCTGTGTTTGGCAAGGTGTTTGGGGATAGAGGCTATATCAGTAAAGCCCTAAACGAGTGGCTCACAAAACACAGTGATACCACGTTGATAACCAAACTTCGGCGTAATATGAAACCCCAATTACTTGAGCCTATGGATGAGGCACTACTCAATCATCGCTCTTTGGTTGAAACGGTGTTTGGAGAGCTTAAAAACTTGTGCCAAATCGAACACTCACGCCATCGTAGTGTCACGGGGTTTATCACAAACTTGCTGTCAGGTTTAATTGCTTATTGCTGGTTTCCCTATAAACCCACCATCAAAAATATGCCTCAGCAGGGACAGGTAGCAACATTGTAAATAGTATCAATGAGTTACAATGTGGCTTATCCCGAACTGGGGTTAAATAGCTTTTTTACAGTGAAGCGATGCCAATATTGATCAAGCCGCCACCAACGATTAACCAAGCAAACATAATCGCACCTAAGATAAGGGGTTTAACGCCAGCTTGTTTGATAGCGCCCAAATGCGTGGTTAGACCCAGCGCAAACATTGCCATGGTGAGCAGCACATCGTCTAGTATCACCATACTACGCTCAAAGCTTGCGGTCATCGGCACCCAAGTGTGCAGTAAGACGATGGCAATGAATATGAAGGCAAACCAAGGCACTTTGACTTGTTGAATGCGGCTCATTACAGAGGGTTTGTTACCTTGATCGTTACTGCCTTTGGTCAACGCAAAAGATAAAACCAATAAGAACGGCGCGAGCATCATCACGCGTATCATCTTGGTGACAACCGCTGTGTCACCCACTTCGGGACTGACTGCGTTACCAGCGACGACGACTTGCGCCACTTCATGAATGGTGGCACCCGTATAAATCCCGTACTGCTGAGCATTTAGCCAAGGTTGCAACCAACCAAGATGGTATAAAAACGGATAAAGCAGCATCGCAATGGTGCCAAAGACCACGACCGTAGCCACAGCGATAGTGACTTTGTGCGCTTCGGCCTTGATCACTGGCTCTGCGGCGATAACAGCTGCTGCCCCGCAAATACTCGCGCCTGCACCAATCAATAACGTCGTTTGTTTATCGACTTTGAGCCATTTTGTACCTAACCAATAAGTGATTAAAAAAGTCGAGGTCAATACCAACGCATCGCTCATCACCGCAGACAGTCCGACACTTGATACTTGCGTTAGGGTCAGCTTAAAGCCATAAAACATGATGGCGAGACGCAGTATTTGACCTTTGGCAAATGTCACGCCCACATGTAGCTGCTCAGCGAAACTAGAATAAACGGTATTGCCCAATATCATACCGATCAAAATCGCTAGCGTTAACGAAGACAAGCCTATAATGCGCCCGTGACTCCAGACATCCAAGCTCGTATTTAGCCATAAGCAAAATAAGCTACCGACAAACACCACTATCAAACCTGCGAAATGGCGATTGGTTGGGAAGTAGTTGGTCACTGTTTTAGTTAAGGCGTGCATGACGAAGTGTCCTATTGTCCATAATCGAAATAAGCATAAGCTTATGAATAGACATTATAAGGCAGACCAATCTATAATAAAAACAGATTAATTAGATAAAAACTATCGATTTTTTAGGTTAATAAAAGTCTTTGGGCTAAAAAGATGGTTTTTTAGATAATAAAGGGTTTTTAAAATAACAGGTGGTTTTTAGGTTGTATCAATAAGATAGGGTGTCAGAGAAATTATGAAAAAAGCCATGCAGGTATTACCAAAGATTACCCTCAAGCAATTATCAGTGTTTGTCAGTATTTATCAAACTGGCAGTACCAGCCGTGCCAGTGAAGAGCTGCATTTATCGCAATCAGCGGTCAGCAGTGCACTCACTGAGCTGGAGGCGCGGTTACAAATGCCGCTATTTGAGCGCGTCGGGCGCAGGCTCAATCAGCATCCAAACGCCCATCCTATCTATATACAGGCACAAGCGATTTTGGGACAAGCTTTAACGCTTGAGCATTATCATAAGCATCAAGCAGGGCAGATTCATATTGGTGCTAGCACGACTATCGGTAATTATGTATTGCCACCGCTGCTTGCCAAATTGTACGAAGCGCTACCCGATGCCCATATCGATATGTATATTGCCAATACCCAAGAAGTGGTCGGCGAGGTTGAGCAATTAAATATCGATATTGCGCTTGTAGAAGGTATGCCGCGCCCGACAGATATGAAAGTCATTGAGCAGCGCGCTTGGCGGACCGATACCTTGATGGTATTTGCTAAATCTCATAGTAAATGGCTGGCAAACATGGACTATAACCATAAAGAAAAATGCTATGAGCTCAGCGCTGAACGATTGGCAAGGCTGCCATTACTGGTACGAGAGGCGGGTTCGGGGACGCGGCAGATTATCGATGAGCAGTTATTGCAGCATCTACCGCATGCCGAGATTGTCATGGCAATTCAGCAGTCAGAAGCCATTAAGCATATGGTCAGCGCCGATATTGGGCTTGGCTGCTTATCGCAGTATGTCATTCAAGCAGAATTGGATAAAGCAGAGCTGGTGCAGGTGAAAGTAGCAGGTATTGATTTAGCGCGCACGTGGTGGCTGGTGTGGCATAAAGCGCGTCATCAAAGCCCCATTTGGCAGAGTTTTATTGATATTTTGACAGAAGATTGATTTTAGTAGTAAAACCCCAGTTCGGGATAAGCCAGTGCTTAAGTTGTTGATACTATTTGTATAATTATTATCTGACCTTATAAAGTCATGCTTTTGACAGTAGTTTATAGAGAAGCCTGTCTTCAAAGACTTAGCTGGTCTTCAAGAGTAATAGAAAATATCAATACTATCAGCAGCTTAATGAATCACTTATCCCGAACTGGGGTTATAATAATAAAAAAATATATTTGCCTTTAATGATAAGAGAGATTGACGCTAAGTACTGGGATGCCACTTCTACTTATGGGTATGGCGGTCCGCTGGTTGACGACACTGTGACCACTGATGAGCTGGATATTATGTTGAAAGGCCTTCAGGATTTTCTTTATGAAGAAGGCTGTGTCTCTTTGTTTATGCGCCTGCATCCCATCATTAACAAAGAACGAGAGCGCCCCCCAGCTATTGGCAAAATAATAAAGCATGGCTTAACAGTAGCCTCTGATTTGACTAAATCTGAAGAAGAATACTGGCAAGAAACTCAAAATCAGCACCGCCGTGGCATCAAAAAAGCAATGAAAATGGATGTGACTACTAAGGTTGAAGCGTTGGACGAAGAAAACGCTAAAATCTTTTCAAAGATTTATGAAGAGACGATGGCGAATGTTGGTGCCACTGATTATTATTTTTTTGATGACAATTATTACTATAATTTGTCTAAAAACCTACAAGGCAGATTGCTGTTGATAACGGCTTATCAAGAAGATAAGCCTATTGCTTCTTCTTTATACACTGCCTGTGAGGAGTCAGGGATTATGCAGTATCATTTAGGAGGAACGCTCGACGATTATAGAAAACTGCAGCCTGCTAAACTGATTACTCATGTGGCAAGAGACTGGGGGCGGGAAAATAACTATAAATTACTTCACCTTGGCGGTGGCCTTGGTGCTAGCCTCGACTCACTATACAAATATAAAAAAGGCTTTAGCTCCCCCTCTGAGGAGTTTGATTTTAAAACCTATAGACTCATTGTCAACCCAGAGAAATATGCCGAATTGGTAGCCAAGGTTGGTCTGAGCGAGGAAGATTTGAATTCTGACTTCTTTCCTTTATATAGGAAAAAGGCAGCACTTGCTTCTGAAGATGAGGCGAACAGACCTGCTTAATAAGGTAGTATTAAAAAGTATTATTGCAGACAGTATCACTATAAAAAAACACCAGCTATAACTAGTTATAGCTGCTGTTTTTTGTCTCTACAATATATTGGGCTTTATTGAGTTGGAACAATATGCCAAACGCCTTTTACATTATCGCCGTTTGCATCTCCAGCTTTAGTGTCTTTTACAAAGAAGTATAACGGCATGTTATTGGCAGCCCACTGATAAGTACCGTCATCACGCTGAAAAGTCGAGAACTGACCGACGCTTTTGGCATTGTTAGGGGCGGTAAGTGCTGGCCAAGCCGCTAAACAATCACCTGTACAGTTCGACTTATTGGCAGTGTCTTTGTCAAAGGTATATAGCGTCATGTAATTAGTAGAATCAACCAGCATACCGTTTCTACTAGTCACTGGTACGGCGCTGCTACTAACCATCTGGTTATCATTCATTCCTGACATATTAGTGCCAAATACTTTATCCATTGTCGAGCAGCCTGTAAGCGCTAAAACACCACTTAGTGCAGATAACATCATAATACGCTTCATAGTAACTTCCTTATTCTTAGAAAATGATTAGTCAGTAGACCTCTTGCAAAAGTCATAGGTTTAGCTCGAAATTAATGATACCAGCAAGAGCCCATCCCAGATTCTGTGTAACTGCCATTTAGATTAAATGCTTACTGATACGATCATCAAACATAATTATAAAGCGATTAAGAGCCGCCGTCCAGTTACGAATCGGCATCGACCACCTTGACGATGCCTGTTGAGTTGCCAAATAGACCACCTTGAAGGCGGCTTGATCAGAGGGAAACACCTTACGCTTATTCACCGCTGTTCGAATGACACTATTTAGCGACTCTATCGCATTGGTGGTATAAATGACTTTTCTGATGTCTTTAGGGTACTCAAAGAACACCGTTAAGCCCTCCCAGTTATTACGCCAAGACTTGATGACATGCGGGTACTCTTTGCCCCATACTTCATCAAAGTGCTCAAGGTTGGCCTCTGCC
>NZ_PJBF01000002.1 GCF_002836505.1 Psychrobacter sp. Choline-02u-9 | reverse complement strand
CTTAACTATATAATAGAAAGTAGCCTAAGCGAGTTAAATTTATTCTATTAAAAAATAAGATTATAACTACAACTCGTTACTCGGGCTCAGACCAAAAAACCGCTTATATTCTCGGCTAAATTGACTAGGGCTTTCGTAGCCTACTTGCATCGCTATTTGTGATATTTGCGCCCCATGCATCTTAATTAAGCGTCTGGCTTCTATTAAACGTAAGCTTTTCTGATACTGTAGCGGACTCAGCTGGGTTATTTCTTTAAAGTGCTGATGGAACCCTGAGACACTCATGCCGCACCTACTAGCCAAGCTCTCAACCATGATAGGTTCATCTAGATGTGCCTTTATCCAGTCAGTCGCTTGGGCAATACGGCGTGTATGGCTACCGATAACGACCAATTGTTTAAGTTTGTTGCCTTGCTCAGCCAAGAGTAGGCGATAGTATATTTCTTGTTGAATTAGAGAAGACAGAAAATCAATATCGTTTGGATAATCAAGCAAGCGTATCAATCGCTCAAACGCGTCCATTATGGTGTCATCTAGGTGCCACTTTATCCCTAAATGATTGCCTGCTACTGGTTGTGTGGTCGGTATCTGCGCTAACACATCTCTAATCATGGCTAAATCTAATTTCATTGATAAAACAATGACAGGGTTTTTTATCGAAGCATGTTTAATATGCATACTTAGCGGTATATTAACTGGACAGAACATCAAGTTACTATTGTCAAACCTTTGACAGTCAGCACCCAAATAAATCTCGCGTTCTCCCTGCAATACAATACAAATACTTGGCTCTTGAATATAGCTTACGGCTTTGCTTGGTTTGTCCGCGCAGTAAAAGAACAAGCCTGAAACAGCGGACTCGATGGTTTTATTTCTAGGTAGTACTGCTAAAAGTTGGTCAATAGTCGTTTGATTCATCACGAGTGCTTATTTTATAGAGTTGCCTGATAGTATAAATATTTGTAGGATTAGGCAAGAGTTATAGAGGTTTGTTCTAACGTATAAATGCAGAGGATTCTATAATAATCTCATCGCAACAGCGTAAGTACGACCTCTAATAATATGAAACAAGGAATAATTACTCATGAAAATATTTTATAAAACGCGTGCAACCGCTACTGGTGGACGTTCTGGCCATACTGGATTAGACGATGGTTCTTTAGGATTTGACTTGGTATCTTTTCAAGAGCAAGACAAAGAAGGCGTGAATCCAGAACAGCTTTTTGCCATGGGTTACGCGGCTTGTTTTGATAGCGCTTTGAGCATGACTGCACAGCACATGAAATTGCCTGTTACCGCTTCAAAAACCTCTGCGCAAGTAGGTATCGGTATGAAAGCTGACGGTAGCTACAACCTAGAGATAGAGCTGTCTGTAGAAGTATCAGGTATTGATGAAGCGCAGGCGCAGCAGTTGATCGAAGCCACGCATCAGGTGTGCCCGTATTCTAATGCTACTCGCGGCAATGTCGATACTCGTCTAGAAGTTACTGTTGCTTAAATGCTGTTGTTCAACGACTGTTGACCGTAGACTAGCAATATTAAAATAATAACTCGAATATAAAACGCCTCGATTTATAAGAGTCGGGGCGTTTTATGTTGTCTGGTAGAATCATAAGCTGGAACTTTTTCTGAGCAGTTTAGCTAATGATAGGTTGTTAATAGCATTATTTTATACCGGTACTTTTTTATTTAAGGTAAACACCAAGACCGCGCCCAAAATGACCGTACTTGCGATAATAAAGGGCATAGTTAACTGCTCAGATAAAAATATCACACCTAGCAACGCAGCAATCACAGGGACACATAGCTGAACGATAGCGGCTTGTGTGTTTTTCAATAGTGGCATCGCTGTATACCAGATACTATAGCCCAACCCTGAGGCGATCGCTCCGGATGCACAGGCGAGTAGTACACCTTCAATGGTAATACCATCCAAATTGATATTTTTCAAACCTAAGTCATCTAGATACGTTATACCTACCAGTAGTAGTATAGGCACAGCGACTAAACTACGCACAAAATTAAACCCTGTCGCTCGCAGCGGTGAGACACATGATTTGCCGCGTATACTATATACTCCCCAAGCTATGCCGCTCATAGCCATTAACGCTGCAGCCAATGGTGACGGTATGGCAGCGGATGGCAACATCAGATATACAAACCCCGCCACTGCAACGACAAACGCTAACCATTGTAGCGCGCTGAGCTGTTCTTTTTTATAGATACCCCAGCCAATCATCGTCAGCTGAACCGCTGAAAACAAAATCAATGCCCCAGTGCCAGTATCCAGCTCTACATACGCAATTGAAAAGCACAGCGCATAAATCACCAAGCTGAGACTACTTAACCAACTGCCTTTGTCATTTAATATAGCGTGGACAGTAGATTCGTCATGATTAGACGTTTGGCGTCGCAGTCTGTAAGCATGTATAGCCATGATAATGCCTAGACAGGCCGTCGCACTCACTAGCCTGATGATGGTAAAGCTCCAAGCATCGATGTAGCCTTCCGCCAATGCCATTCGGCAAAACAGAGAATTTGCAGCAAAGGCGATTAACGCAATAATAGTATAAATCGTGGCTTTCAAAAGTAATTCCTACAATGAATAAATGGCACAAAACAGGCAAACATAGGATTTTAGTTTTAGGTCTTAAGATACGCTGTTATAACGAATGTTTATTCTTAGCAAAGATAATAGATTTATAACTGATTAATCTAATCTATAACCGTTTCACAAGACAGGATATTTTGTCGTACTTATGGCAAAAAGTCTCTTTTAAATCAGAATAACGATAGTTGTATTGACGATAAGGTCTAAAAATAGGGATGATGTGCTTCGCGTCAAATGAACTATTAGAACAACACTCATGAAACACAATAAATCAGATAAATAAATAGGAAAGATAGTATGAATTGGGCAAGTATTTTTATTTATGACACAACTTGGTGGTTTGCCGTAGAAATTTTAATACGTGTCACTGTAATGTTTGTATTAATTATCACATTTTTGCGATTCACTGGTAAGCGCGGCGTTCGTCAGCTTTCTATTTTTGAGTTAACCATCATTTTATCGTTAGGCTCTATCGCAGGTGATCCCATGTTCACCGAAGACCTGCCTATTATCCAAGCGGTATTAATCATGGGTACGGTCATTTCACTTTATAGGCTCTGTACTTGGGCGATGATGAAGTTCCAGCCTTTTGAGGACCTGCTAGAGGGGCGCTCAATGTATATTGTAGAAGATGGCATGCTGGTGCTTGATAAGATTAAACAGGGGGAAATGTCACATGATGAGTTTTTTGCTGAAATGCGCCAACAAGGGGTTGAGCATTTAGGTCAAGTGCGTACCGGTTTGCTCGAGACTGATGGCAATTTTAGTATTTTATTGCACACCTCTGAAAAGACAGACTACGGTATGCCGCTTTTCCCTAAGCAATATCGACCGGTCGAGCAAGTAGAAGCAGGGGTTTATTATGCTTGTATGTATTGCGGTTACGTCGATGAAATATCTGACCCCAATCATTGTTGTCCGCGCTGTGAGGATAATTGCAATAATTGGGCTAAAGCGTTAAACAATCATATCGTCAAATAATATAACGATTAGCTGCCTTAGCTCAGTTGATAAACTAAGGCTAAGGCAGCCAAGTGCTTTTTTCCTTTAAAACTTCAATTCAAAATAAAGAAAGTAGGTTAAGAGGCTTGCATAATTTACGTGACTTTATACCAGTCGAGTTTGCGAGTCATCACCATCACGCAGGCAAGTATCACAAAGCAGAATATCGCACCCAGTAACAGATTGAGATCTTCTGTACTTAAAATACCAAAAAACGCAGCATATAGCCCAGCAAGTGTCGCGGCAAAGATTACTGCCCGTTTTAAACCGCCAAATACATAATAGCTATACCAGCCAATAAGCCCGACACAAGCACTGGACGCTACCATATAGGCTTGCCAAAATGCGATTTGTTCTGCAAGTGGTAGTAATAAAACATAAAAGACAAATAGTGCGCAGCCGACTAGTAGATACTGAATAGGGTGGATACGACTTGATTTGAGTACTTCAAATAAAAAGAAAGTACCAAAAGATACCAAAATTAATAGCAAGGCGTACTTCATGGCTCTTTCAGTTTGTAGATAGACATCGTTAGGATTTGCAAAACTAACACCAAAACTATTCAGTTGAGTGTTTCTATGATTTATAGTTGTGCTGTCATTCCCTGCCGTAACCACGCCTTCTGAAACTGTAGAAAAACTATCGGAAGAGCGGTCAGTATTGAGTGATGATTCACTCATGATAGTACAGTGCTGATTAGATGTGCGGATACACTGGGATAGGTATTGGTTATTGGCAACAGTCAAATATTGATTTTGCCAACTGGCATCAAATCCTTTAGCGGTGATGCTCTTGGTATTTGGTAATGCTTTGCCGATGAAGTTTGGTGTCTGCCAGTTACTGTGCATAGACAGAGTAAAGTTCTGCCCAGTTGGGACAGTCGTTAAATTACTAATGCCAGCTAATGGTAAGTCGATCACAATATTGAGCGCTTGATTGTCTCTAGGATTAGATAACTTGCTACTCACCTCTGATTTATTTAGATCTGTATTTATTGAGCCTGTGGTAGCCAAGCTATCTTTATTCTGCTGGCTAGTAGGATTGATTAATTGATCCAATACATCTTTAGGAATATCTACTTCGACATAGGTTAAGTTCTCTATTATTGGTATCTGCGGATAGTTTGCTGCAATTGTTTTTTGATTAATTGTGACAGTAGGCAGGGTAGCGACACCGCGCAAATCAGACACAGGAATGATAAGTTTTACCTTGTTCCAGTGGGTAATGGTTTTGGCTAGCTGTGTCTTATCTGCATCATCGTCAATTGTAGTTCCAGCCTGGTCTAAATTTTTTAAAGTCTTACCAAGCGTATAACTTTGATTGAATGTCAGCTGACCATCATAGCTAGTAGCACTATAGATACCGCGTTTATAGGTGTCTGTGTTTACTTTTAGGTTCTGTGCTGCCTGCGTCTGAAAGGCAAATATCGTCTCGATTTTCGAGTATGACGGTTCGCATTTGTTCTTTACATTTGGTGTATCAGATGACTGACATGCTGGTGTGATTGTCGTAGGGATGGCGATAAATGGGTTAATGACTTCTTGTGGATTGACGTGTTGCTCGGTGATTTCTTTTATCACTGACTCTGCGTAGTATTGTCTCTCATATATGATGTCGCTAATCATACTGAGACCAATCGAAAAGATAATACATAGTCCTACAATGATAGATAACTTAGTCAATAATGTTTTTTGCATGTGGTCGCCTCCTAAGTGTCTTGAATCCACAGCTGCCGAGATAGCAGACTATGGCTTTAAAAGACATCATAGAGAGGGCATAAAGAAAACATATGCAGGAAATATGGAACAACTGTGAAAGGGCGAAAGTTGATACTTTCGGATAACTACTTTCAAGTGTTAATGCTTTTTCGTGTCTCCAACGACTTTATCCATAATAGCGAATAACAAGCCAGACAATACAAAGGTCATATGAATAATAACCTTCCACATGAGTTTGTCGGCATCAAGTTCACTCATTCCGCTAGAGATATCCATAAAGGATTTGAGAAGATCGATTGCCGAGATAGCGACGATCGCTCCGATGACTTTGAGCTTTAGACCAGAAAAGTCTACTTTGCCCATCCAGCTAGGACGATCATCATGAGTGCCAGTATCGATTTTTGAGACAAAGATCTCATAGCCACTGAATATAATGATAAGCAGTAAGCTAGCAACCAGAGAGATATCAACCAATACCAATATATCTACAATTACACTGGCTTCAGAGGCCGTCAGAATGTCAGCAAACATGTACCATAGTTTTTGGACAAACTTAATAAATAATAAAATAATGCCTAGCACTAATCCTAGATAAAAAGGCGCCAGTATCCAGCGGCTATTAAATATGGTTTTTTCTAAATAAAGCTCAAACTTCTTTAGCATGGGTATCTCTTAGGTTTCAAATACAAAAAAGTTTTAAAGACAAGAACGTCTTAAAGACACAAATATGAATAAGTTTTTGGGTATAGCTATTTAGCTTTGATGTGGCGATATGTTGTCTATATCAGCGAGCTGCGCTACTACTTGCTGAACGCGCGCTTTTCTATTGCCACTAATGCGTTGGAATGATTTCTGATGCTTGCTTAATTGACTGGCGAAATAGTCGCTTATCTCATCGCGTTGGTGTGGACTGTCTCGCAGGTCATCAGCCACCCATGGCGTATCAACATCAGTCAATAATATTAAGTCATAGTGATGCGCCAATGCTGCTTGCTCAAGGGCCGTAGGGCAGTCGCCATAATACCAATAAGAATAAACCATCAGCTCAAACAAACTGGTATCACAAAACAAATAATGACTGGCATTATTCGTCTGAGCGACCTGTTTGGCTAAGGTGTTCTCTAGTGTAATCTGCCCCTGTGCGATAGGTAGGAGATCTTCCCACGTACAAGTCAGCTGCTCGTCATCCCATTTTGCCTGTAAGTAGGTGCGCATATATTCTGACACCCAAGGAGTATCAAAATGCTCGGCCAAATCACGACATAAGGTCGTCTTACCCGTACTTTCTGCCCCTAAGACCGCGACGTTGATGACAGATTTAGGCGTATGCTGCTCGAGGTTGTATACGGTAGCGTCGTTGCCATTCATAGTATGCCCAGATTGCGATAAGAGTGAAGACTACATATTGTAGCGCGGTAAAAGTAAAACCTTTATAAAAGTATAGCGGTACCGATATCGCATCAGCGATGATCCAGAGTATCCAATGCTCGATTTTACGCCGTGCCATGAGCCACATTGCCATCAAAAATAAAGCAGTAGTGAGCATGTCAGTATAATCGACCCAAGTAAATAGATGGATTCCAAGTACCGCACCATCGAAACTGAAGCCATTATTAATCACTGGACGGAAGTAATAAACCAATCCTACAAAAGCTATCGTTCCTGCTGCCAAAGCAGATAGTATCGGGATGTCACCTGCATGCAAATGCTCAATACGGACATTATTGGCATTTGACTGCTTGTGCTCAACAGACTGGTTTTTCTTATTCTTTGACCAGTTAATCCAGCCATACAAGCTCATCACGGTATAGTAAGCATTGATGAACATATCGCCAAACAGCTGCCACTTCCACAGTAGGTACACAAATATAGCAGTGCTGACCAGACCGATAGGGAAGACTAAAATATTGGTTTTGCTGGCGAGTAAGACACTTGCTACGCCGAAGACAACGGCAATCAGTTCAAGAATGATGAATATCGTAGAGTAGTCAGCGTATTGACCAAATAACCAGTTGAGAAGTTCTGCCATGAGCATTCCTAAGTATGAGCGTGTATCAATATTCTGAATAATTAAGGTAGTTCGATGAGTCGTACAGAATAAAATGATGCTAATTATAACGTAGCTATCGAAAAAGGACGGTAGTCTTTGCTAATTTATGGCAAGAAACAGATTATTTGTAACAAAGTATTAGAAAAATTATAATATTCAGGCATAATAAACACACTGATTTTAAGTTTACAGTTATTCACTGAATTTGAATGGCTATTATTTTTCCACTTTTATGCTTATTCCAAGCACCACAGTAGTAGACAAGGAAGCTTATCATGACGACTTGTATCACAGGCACTGGTCTTTATATCCCACCTTACAGCATTAGTAACGAAGAGCTAGTTGAGTCATTTAACCAGTATGTTGAAAACTATAATACCGAACATGCTGAAGAGATAGCTGCAGAGACAGTGACGGCACTTGAGCCTTCTTCAGCTGCTTTCATCGAAAAAGTATCTGGTATCAAATCACGTTATGTGATGGAAAAAGAAGGTATCTTAAATACTGAAATCATGGCGCCAGTTATCCCTTACCGCAACTTGGGCGAAGAGTTGTCAGTCATGGCCGAAATGGGTGCAGCAGCACTGAGAGACGCTTTGGCTGATGCTGGACTTGAGGCCAACGACTTAGATGGTATCATCCTTGCTTGCTCAAACTTCCAACGTACTTATCCTGCGGTTGCTATCGAAATCCAAAACGAAATTGGTATGATTGGCGGCTTTGCTTATGATATGAACGTTGCGTGTAGTGCGGCGACGTTTGGTCTGTCACAAGCACATGGTTCTATCATCTCTGGTTTGGCCAAGCGTATTGCTGTGGTCAACGTTGAGATTACCTCAGCGCATCTAAACTGGCGCAACCGTGACAGCCACTTTATCTTCGGTGATGTAGCGACTGCTTCTATCGTTGAAGAATTAGATACGCCAAAAGGTTATGAGATTCTAAACTCTAAGCTATTTACTCAGTTTTCGACCAACATTAAAAACGAATATGGCTTTATGGATCGCTCAGAGTATCTAGCAGCACAGACTGAAATGTATCCAGATATCAAAGCACCGGTCACTGACAAGCTGTTTTTGCAAAACGGTCGTAAAGTATTCCGTGAAGTCTGTCCGAAAGTGTCAGAGATTATCACTGAGCACTTGCAAGAAAACGACATCCCAACATCTGATGTTAAGATGATGTGGTTGCATCAAGCCAATGCCAATATGTTGGATTTGATTCTACGTACCGTGGTTGGTAAAGATGCCGATAAATCGATTGCTCCGAGTGTTATTGCTGAATTTGCCAATACTAGCTCAGCGAGTCCTATGATTGTATTCCATCGCTACAAAGATGACTTAGTATCAGGCGATCTGGGCGTTATTTGCTCATTTGGTGCAGGTTACTCTATTGGATCGGTCTTAGTTCGCAAGGTCTAATACTTTAACTACCTGTCCTGATAAAAATAGCTAAGAGTCTTCTTAGCTATTTTTTTGTCTGTCGTTTCTGCTATTGAAATTAAGCTGTGACATCTAAATATAAACAGAGATGTTGGAGAAGATAACATCGAGATTACCGACAATATCAACAAGAATGATTAGAGGTTTTAATTTACCCCAAAAAATTTGCTATAATCACGGGCTTATTCCTCTTATCTAATTAAAAGTCCTTTTATGAAAGAATCCTTACGCCTGCGTTTAGACCAGATGGTAGACCGTTATGAAGAGGTCACCGCTTTATTATCAGATCCTAGTGTCATTAGTGATAATAATAAGTTCCGTGAATTGTCTGTTGAGCACAGCGACTTGATGGAGATCACGACGCTGTGGCAAAACTACGTGGGTGCAGAAACGGATCAGGCTGATGCAGAAGCGATGCTAGCCGATGCAACAGATCCTGACATGAAAGAGATGATGATCGATGAGATTGAGAGTGCGCGTGATACCATCGTAGAGATGGAAGAAGCGCTTAATCTGATGATGCTACCAAAAGATCCTAACGATAAAGTACCAGCATTTTTAGAGATTCGTGCAGGGACAGGTGGCGATGAAGCAGCGATTTTCTCTGGTGACTTGTTCCGTATGTACCAAAAATACGCGCAGAGCCAAGGCTGGACACTAGAAGTGCTCTCTGCAAATGAAGGTGAGCATGGCGGTTATAAAGAAATCATCACTCGTGTATCTGGCAATAGTGTATATGGTCGTCTAAAGTTTGAATCAGGCGCTCACCGCGTACAGCGTGTCCCTGAAACCGAGAGCCAAGGTCGTGTGCATACGTCAGCTTGTACGGTTGCGGTCATGCCGGAAGTTGAGATTGATGATACCGTCGATATCAATCCTGCTGATATCAAAATGGATACTTTCCGCTCAAGCGGCGCTGGTGGTCAGCACGTGAACACGACTGACTCTGCCGTACGTTTGACACACATTCCGACAGGTACCGTGGTAGAGTGTCAGCAAGAGCGTAGCCAACACAAAAACCGTGCGCATGCTATGAAAATGCTGGTCTCTAAAATTCAACAAGCCAAAGTGCAAGCACAGGTCGATGTGGCGGACTCTATACGTCGTGACTTGGTCGGTAGTGGCGATCGCTCTGAGCGTATCCGTACCTATAATTTTCCACAAGGTCGTATGACCGATCACCGTATCAACCTTACCTTATACAAGCTTGATTCCATTATGGAAGGCGACTTGGACGAGATTCTTGATGCACTACTGCGTGAGCATCAGGCTGATTTGATGGCCAGTATCGGTGGCAATGACTAGTAGCTAGTCTTTAAGAGTACCAGTAGTTTTATCGTTTTTATCACCATGTCTGTTCTTATAATAATAAGTATTGATTTAATTTTTCTGTTTTCGTTTATCCATTTAATTACCTAAAAATATTGAGAGTGTTATGTCAAAGCACAATAATCAGAACCAAGATCAAACCCCAGTCGTAGAAGATGCTAACGAGCTAATCGCACAACTGCAAGCCAAGCTAGACGATATCAGTGCTTCAGGTAAACAGCCGTATCCTAATACGTTCAAACGCACTGATTATGCGCAAGACTTACAGACGGCTTTTGATGGTGTCTCAAAGCAGGAAATTGAAGAAAAAGCAGCGAATGGTGAAAAAACACAGGTCAACGTGGCAGGTCGAGTCATGCTTAACCGTGGTTCGTTTATCGTGATCCAAGACATGACAGGCCGTATTCAGTTATATGTAGCACGTAAAGAGCTTGATGAGGAAACGCGTGCAAGCATTAAATCACTAGATTTGGGTGACATCGTTGGTGTATCAGGCTATATCGGTCGCTCAGGTAAAGGCGATTTGTATGTGCATATTGAAGAAATTACGCTACTGACCAAATCACTACGTCCAATGCCAAACAAGTTCCATGGTTTGGCTGATGTCGAAGCGCGCTATCGTAATCGTCATCTTGATTTGATGACCAATGAGACGACTCGCAATACCTTTATGGTTCGTAGTCAGATCGTTAGTGGTATTCGTCAATTTATGCTTAATGAACGTTTTATGGAAGTTGAAACGCCAATGATGCATCCGATACCAGGCGGCGCAGTAGCTCGTCCGTTTGAGACACATCATAATGCATTAGACATGCCTTTATATCTACGTATCGCGCCTGAGCTTTATCTTAAGCGTCTGGTCGTTGGCGGGTTCGAGCGCGTATTTGAGATTAACCGTAGTTTCCGTAATGAAGGGGTTTCAACCCGTCATAACCCAGAATTTACCATGATTGAGTTCTATCAAGCCTACGCTGATTATCATGACCTGATGGATTTGACTGAGCGTCTGTTTAATCAGTTAGCAATAGATGTGTTGGGTACAACAGAGCTGACTTATCAAAAGGAAGCCATTAGCCTAAAAGCACCATTTGCTCGTCTATCAATGTCTGATGCGATTGCAAAATATGCTGAAAACTTTGACATGACACGTATCAATGATCGTGAATACCTAGCAGAATATGCATCTACGACACTTAAGCAACAAGTCAAAGATGTGTTCGGTGTGGGTAAACTACAAACGATTATCTTTGAAGAAACGGCTGAGCATCAATTACGTCAGCCAACGTTCATCACTGAGTACCCAGCTGAGACCTCGCCACTAGCGCGTCGTAGTGATGACAATCCTGAGATTACCGATCGCTTTGAGCTGTTCGTTGGTGGTCGTGAGTTGGCTAATGGCTTCAGTGAGCTTAATGACCCAGCAGACCAAGCCGAGCGTTTCCGTGGTCAGGTTGCTGAAAAAGACGCGGGCGATGATGAAGCTATGCATTTCGATGAAGAGTATATCGAAGCATTGTCTTATGGTTTGCCACCGACAGCCGGTGAGGGTATTGGTATCGATCGTCTAGTAATGCTATTTACCGACTCTGCTAGTATCCGTGATGTGATCTTGTTCCCGCATATGCGCCGCAAACAAGATAGCTAATGTGGGTTTGCTTGCTATAAATCCAAACTGATACTTAACTCAGCATAAAAAGCTTTTGCTCATTTTCACAGAATGGGTATCAGCTTTTTTGTGAAATATCGTTTATAGAGGTATTATGGATATTCAGCAAGCATCACATGCGCCATGGCAAAAAATGATTCAGCAATGTTTTTTATCATTGTATGAGTTGCCTGATGACAAAATCACTGACTCTGATCATTTTCAGGGTTATGATTTTGTTTTTGAGTTTTCTGGCGCTACTATTTATCTGCTCGTCAATACGGTTGTGATGCAAGCGAATAGACAAGAAGTGGATAATCCTAGAGTTCGTGAGTGGAGAAAAGAAGTTGTTAACCAACTTATCAAACGCCACGCTCAGATTTATCAAAAAAACGATAGCCTAATTGTAGATAGAAATACCGTGACAACTGATAAAGCAGTTTATTTTATTGGCTTAACATCATTGTCTATCAATCATCAAGACGATAAATCGGGCCATTCATCTTATGCAGTTGGCTACGAATATGGCAGTCGGTTTTTTGCAGAGGATTGTGTTTTAGACTTAGATGATGAGCAAAGTATCCTACAAGTCTTTAGTCATCAAAACTTTGTTGATATCCTCAATCAATTGGTGACGCCAAGTGATTTAACAACCTTTTTAGATTTTCATCGTCGTCAACTATCTAGTTTTGCATTATTTCAAAACGAATCAACATTGCTTAAACAGTTTCTACAATCACCTGACTTTCATCAAAGAGCGATTAGGGTACAAGAACAGCTAATTGATAGTGAGTTAATTGAGCAAGTTGAATTACGCTTACTTAAAGCAGTAGAGCCGAATCAGACTGTGTATGCCGATGCCTTAATGGCTGAGATGCAAAAAAATACTGGAATGTGGTTCAAGCTATTCAACAGTGTGCTTGAGCGTTATCATGAAGCAGGTACTCATCTACCAAATGATCAGGTTGATATTTTGGTAGATGAGTCAATGTATACCTATGCATGTCTAGTAGAAAAAATCTTAGCTTATAGAACCATGGATCAAGACTCGCGCTGGAATGGATATGTCCGTCACGAGCATTCTTATCATGTATTTGGACGCCATTATCTCATGGTGTTTTATGCGCAAGACGATAGCAGTTCGCTAAGCGCAGAGAATGTTCGGCTCTCGTATAAAGATTTATTGTCAGATATCAATGTCCAGTTACAAGAGCCAGTAATGGACAATTTGTTTTTACTGGGCGTAGAGTTTAGACCATGCGAAGACAGTGTAAACACTGAGGTTTATCTGGATATATTTCATCAAGCAGGTTCATTGATTGATGAAAGTACTCAACGCTTATATGACCGGCTGGCCCAACTTCAAGCTCAGTTATAACCTAAACATAGTACGATTCACTAACCCGACGCTTCCTTTATATTTGTATTATTTACATTGGCATTTCTTATGACGCAGCAATATCAAGTTTTAGCTCGCAAATACCGACCAAAAAACTTTCACGAGTTGATTGGGCAGACGCATGTGTCTCAAGCGTTGATTAATGCGATTGATTATAATCGTTTGCATCATGCCTATCTGTTTACAGGTACGCGCGGTGTGGGTAAGACAACGATTGCGCGTATTTTATCTAAATGCTTGAACTGTGATACTGGTATTACTAGTACTCCTTGCGGTGTATGTGATAACTGCGTTGCTATTGATCAGGGGCGTTTCATTGATCTTATTGAGATTGATGCCGCTTCTCGTACCAAGGTTGAAGACACGCGTGAGCTATTAGACAATGTGCCTTATGCGCCTAGCCAAGGACGTTATAAGGTCTATCTGATTGATGAAGTACATATGCTGTCTACGCACAGCTTTAACGCGCTACTTAAAACGCTAGAAGAGCCACCGGAGCATGTGAAGTTTTTATTAGCGACGACTGATCCACAAAAGCTACCGATTACGATTATTTCGCGCTGTTTGCAATTTGTACTGCGTCCATTACCTCAAACGTTACTTAGCGAGCACTTGGCAAATATCTTGACCAAAGAGCAGGTAGGCTATACTCAGCCAGCCATTTGGCAGTTGGCAAGTGCAGCCAAGGGTTCTGTACGTGATGCGTTATCATTGACCGATCAAGCCATTGCTTTTGGTCAAGGCGCACTGGATGATGCGACTGTCAATGCAATGCTTGGTCTTATTGATGCTGCTGACTTAGTACGTCTAATCACAGATATCTATAACCATGATAAGTCTGCGGTTGCTGCTCATATTGAGCAAATGCGCGCGCAAATGGTCGATGCGACTAGTATGTTTGATGGGCTTGCTGAACTGTTACATCAGTTGGCATTAACTCAGCTGTTGCCCGAGGTCGCTCTTAATGTCAATGAGGCGCAAGCAAAAGATATTTATACGCTAGCTCAGCATATCAGCCCTGATGTTTTGCAACTGTATTATGAGATTGTTGTACAGGCACGTGAAGGTGTCAAGCTTGCAAGTACACCGATGCAAGCGCTTGAGATGTGCATTTTACGATTACTGGCGTTTCGTCCATTGCCAGTCAATGAAGTCTTGAGCAATACTTGTGATAATGATGGGTCTGCTACAAAAATACCAGCTATAGAGCCAGTATCTTCTACATCGGCTCTAGATGCTGTTGCACATGAAGCGTCAGCACCGCCGCCAGAGCTTTATAATGCTGATTATCAGACACCAAGTCACGATGAGCTGCAAAGCGGTATTGATGATAATGACCATTTAGCGCAGTCAGTTAATAGTGTTATGCCTGAACCAATTGTTGAGCCTGAACCAATTGTTGAGCCTGAACCAATTGTT
>NZ_PJBF01000071.1 GCF_002836505.1 Psychrobacter sp. Choline-02u-9 | reverse complement strand
ATTTTCCTAAAACTTTATTTTCGTTAAGTGTTGACTGCTATTTAGCAGAGCTAAAATTTTTAAGATTTACTGTCGTTAGTAACGCAGTTTTTTTGGTACATTTGCTTCATTTTACCCATGTTAGCCATCATTGCTTTCATAGCAGGATCTTTCATATCCATCTTGCTATGATCCATTTTTTCCATCATTTGCATGTTTTTCTCCATCTTTTCACAACTCATACTATCTTTTTTCGCATGCATCTCTGGAGAATGCGCCATAGCTGAGGTTGAAAGGATTAGAGCTACAGCAGTGGCAGCGATTGATTTAGATAATGACATAATTAATTCCTATTTATTTTATTAACGCCTGAGTCTGTTTAATGTCAAGACTGTTAAATTGGTTTAGATGATACCTTATTCTTTCTGACTGGTAGATGACAATAAGATTACAATATTGTCATCTTAACGTTTCTAGATTTTAATTCTTAATAGAATCCTTTAGTATGACTTGAGGGCTTCTATCGCGATCGCGACCATATTTGTTCACGAAATCCTTTTCAGACTGCAAGTGCTGATCTTGATGCTGAACTTCACAAGCAACTCTAGCATCGATATAGCTTTTCATTTCAGCATCCGATACATTTGCATTATTGTGATCTAGGTTTTTAGCAAACTTGGTAACGTTATCGCAGCTATCGATAATTGAAGTGCTTAGATTGGTCGTATGCGCATTAGCCGCTGTTACACCGATAAGCATCGATGCTGATAGTAGTACCGCTTTTTTGAATGAACCGTGAATTTTCATATAAAACCTCTTTTGTAAGTTGTTAGGTGTTTGAGTTATTAGGTCATTAAATTAATGACCTGTAAAAATAATTCATAGCTGCTAGATATTAGGAACGAGCAACTATGTTTCATTCATATAGATTAGCAAATGAAGACTGACAATCTGATTACGAGTACATGACATTTTTGTCAGTTACAAAACGTTTTTGTCATCTATATTGATTAGGATGTCAAAGAATCATAATCGTATTGAGGGGTTACTATGAAAATACTACTGGTAGAAGATGAGTTGAAACTAGGCGAGTATATAAAAAAAGGCTTAACGGAAGCTGGTTTTATTGTTGATCATCACCTAACAGGCCTAGATGGCTATCATGCATTGATGACAGAAGAGTTTAGCGTGATCCTAATGGATGTGATGCTGCCTGATGTTAGTGGATTTGAGCTGGTTCGCAATTACCGAGCAGCGGGTAAGCAAACACCTGTGCTCTTTCTAACGGCAAAAGATGACTTAAGCGATAAGATAAAAGGGATTGAGATTGGAGGCGATGATTATTTGACTAAGCCTTTTGCGTTTGCAGAACTGATCGTCAGAATAAAGAGTCTGTTACGACGCGCCAATCAGGCCGATTATCAAAGTACGATCCTGCAAATAGCAGATCTCAAGATGGATATTGCCAAGCGCACGGTACATAGAGGCGGCAAGCCTATTAAGCTCACGGCAAAAGAGTTTTCCTTACTACAGTTTTTATTAGAGCGCCGAGGTGAAGTGCTACCACGTACCGTGATCGCCTCCCAAGTATGGGATGTGAATTTTGATAACGATACGAATGTGATTGATGTGGCGATAAGGCGTCTGCGTATAAAAATAGACGATGGTCATGAGGCAAAGCTCATTCATACTGTGCGTGGAATGGGCTATCGCTTAGAGGCGCTGGCTACTGAGGTCCAAAGTGATGCGGACGGAGACGATTCTAAATAGCATGAACCATACACTCAGAAACCGGCGCTGGTCACTGCTATGGCGAACGATTTCCTTATTGACAGTCTTCGTTATTATCTCTCAGGTCATCATCTATGCGTGGGTGCAGCGCTCTGTGAGTGGACACTTTGAGCAAATGGACTCAGAGATTATCACCCATGCAGCTTTTAATCTGCGTAAACGCATGGTTAGTGTTAACGAGCCCATAGAACCATTCACAGTGTCAAAGTCCCAATCACTCATTGATGACAATCACTTGCATTCCTCTTGGCTGGATTATGATTTAAAAACTTTAGTAGCAGATAAAAAAGGCAAGTTATTATCCAGTGACCCCAGTAGTTTCATTCATAATTTGCCAGCCGATTTTAGCTTGTTATCACTATGGCAGGAACATCACGATCAGCAGTTTATGATCAAGATCAACAATAGGCATTACCGAGCCATTATTATTCCAAATCAAGAGATTTTGGCGTTTATTGCCCTACCTACCAATGTGCATCATCAATATCTTATCCAGTTTAATCGCCAGTTGAGCTTGATACTCACTGCCATCACTTTATTATTGGTTTCAGTAGCGGCATTAAGTGTGTATTGGGGTTTTGCACCTTTGTCCACTATCGTACAAAAAATGAAAGGCATAAACCTCCAAAGGTTAGACGAAAGAGTTGCGGTTGACGATATGCCGTTAGAACTGAGGCCACTAGCAGAATCTTACAATTCAATGATGGTCAAGCTTGAAAGTAACTTTGAGTCTTTGTCTCGGTTTTCAGACAATATTGCCCATGAGCTACGTACGCCAATAGCGACACTCAGCACGCAGACACAAGTCATGTTAAACAAACCAAGAGCTGGCGATGAATACATTGAGCAGCTACATCATCAGCATGACACGTTAGAGCAGCTGTCGGCCATGATAAACAATATGCTGCTACTGGCAAAAACCCAAAAAGGATTAAGTGACTCACAAATCAGTCACGTGGATACAGACAGCTTAATCACAAAGCTCGTTGATTACTATGAAATGATTGCAGAAGATCGAGGGATAACTTTTGAGAAATCGGGTAAGTTCGAAAGAGTATTAGGTGATGAAGGCTTATTGCAACGACTGTTTGCCAACCTGATGTCAAATGCGATTTATTATGCGGCTAGTAATAGCACTATTATGATATCCGCTACTGTCCTCACTTCAAGCACCTCGCTTAATGCGCCAAAAGACGATATTCAATCCCCAGAGCAGCTCTGGTTAAGAATAACTATGACCAACCGTCTAGACAAACCATTAAATCAGATTGAAGCCGATAAACTGTTTGAGCGATTCTATCGTCATGATAAGACTAGTCATAAGTACGCAGGTACAGGATTGGGATTGTCTATCGTGCAGGCCATCGCTAATGCCCATAAAGGTAAAGTCAGTATTACTATCAAAGATGAGTGTTTTTTTGAGGTTACTGTAGGATTATTGATGGCTTAACAAGGTAAATCAAAAGAAGATAAACTCAAAACGTTGTTGTCAAAAACTCAATATCAGAGTATTTGCAAGTGTAGTCCAGAACCGTTTCTTCAATGCATTCGAAAAATCGTTAAGATCTAAACTACGGCTGAAATACCTGACTATTTTTTCGAAATTATAGCAGCCCATTTCTACAGTAATTTATTCCAATATTACTTTGATGAGTTAATAATTCGCTTAATCAGTAATTTCTGAAAAAGTTAAGTATAAAATACGTACATTAATACTATAAAAAATGATTGAATTCTATACTTAACTAGTGACCAAAATTGATATCAATGTTGCTATAAAATACTTTAAAATACGCTAAACGTCATGGCATAAAATTCTTCCTATCCCTTTATTTATAACGTATAGTAGGTTTATATACATCAAAGTCATTTAACGAAATATGGTGGTTCTAGCCTCCGAAGCCGAGGGTCGTGGGTTCGATTCCCGCCGAGCGCACCAATCATACTGTTTACAATCTTGCTCTACCCTTCTCTTAGTACTATCTTAAACTTCCTATACTTATTAAACCTACATATCAGAATATTTGTAGTTTTTCTGTGCTTGTATACTTCTAGTGCTCTCACCTATAGTCGATTCAGTATAATTTGGATACAAGGAAGCCGAGTGAAAGTACTACAAGTAGTAGATTGAGCGAGACTGACACCGTAGCCAATTTATAGAGGATTGACTATATAGCAAAATTACTCTGCATCCTGTAGATTGGCAGTCAATTGAGCACGGCTAGGTATACGGTGATAATTAATCACTGGCACATCACCCAAACGGCGCTGACCCTCAGCAATCTTTTTATCAATCGTAATCATCGCAATTTTTTTATCTTGTTTGCTAACGAGCAAATGATTTGCCTTACATGTGACTCGATAATCAGCAAAATGCTGTTTTAATATCGTTAATGTTTTTTGCAGCGCATCATTCGGTGTTGCATTTTTTGATTTTGCGCCGCTATGCTTTTCGCCTGCTTTTACACCTCGTGACTTTGCCACGAACCATAAAACTGCGATGACAGCGAACAATATGACAAGCCACCAAATACCGTCTATCATAAGTAAAAACATCCATTATTAGCAAGGGTTGGCTCATGTTAGCAGAATTATCACCAGCGTTAATAGCAGAAGTAAAACTTGCAGCCCATCTACTGGCATCCAAACAGCGTATCTGCATTCTGACTGGGGCTGGCATTTCAGCAGAAAGTGGCATCCCAACGTTTCGGGATAAGCAAACAGGACTGTGGGAGAACTACGGTGTCGAAGACCTAGCCACTCCTGAAGCATTCACTCGTGATCCAAAGTTGGTGTGGTCATGGTATCAATGGCGTCGGCAAATGGTCGCAGACAAAGCGCCAAATCCCGCCCATCATGTGTTGGCTCAATGGCAGTATCATGCGCAAACCTCCGATCAGCAGCTGACACTCATCACCCAAAATGTCGATGATTTGCACGAGCAAGCTGGTAGCGCAGTGACTCACCTGCATGGTCATCTTTGGCGCAATCGCTGTGGTCAGTGTGAGATACCCTATCAAGATCAATCGAGAGCATCGTACGATAATCAAGGCACTATGAGCTTTGATGAATCACTGCTTAACTGTCCGCATTGCGACGGTTATATTAGACCAGATATTGTTTGGTTTGGCGAAGCTCTACCTGTACAGGCATGGCAGACTGCCGAAGAAGCTGCAGCTAATTGCGAGGTGTTTATCAGTATCGGTACCTCAAGCTTGGTTTATCCTGCTGCTGGATTGGCACAATTAGCCAAACAGAATGGCGCGCAAGTTATTGAGATAAACCCTGATCCAACACCAAATACTATTGTCGATATCACATTAGCAGAAAAAGCAGGAATCGTTTTGCCGCTGCTTATAGCAGAGATTACTACTTTATAAACACTACTACTTATAAACATTGCTGCATGACAGACAATAAAAAAGGCTTAACGATTTGTATAAACCGTTAAGCCTTTGCTACTAATAACAAACTCGTTACAGCTTATTTCAATGCAAGATCAACTCTCGCCAAGTAAGCTTCTTTTAACTCATCATTGATAAATGCCGATTTAAACGAGTTTTTTACTAATGTAATAACATCGTCTTCCGTAATTGGTAGGTTCTCATACAGATTGATGAAATTTTGATTCACGTAACCTTTGAAGTACGCAGGGTCGTCTGAATTAACACTGATATTTAGACCATAATCTAAAAGCTCTTTAATATTGTGCTCTTTATAAGTCTCGAAAACTTTTAGCTCGATGTTTGAGTTCGGGCAAACGGTCAGTGGCATTTGCTCATCTTTGAGTCTTTGCATCAACTCTGGGCTTTTTATAGATTGCACACCGTGATCAATTCTATTGATATTCAATAAATCTAGCGCTTCGTAGATATACGAAAAGTCTGCTTCTTCGCCTGCGTGAGCAACCAACTTAAAGCCTTCTTCTTTAGCTTTTTGGAAGACCTCTTTAAACTTCGATGGCGGGTTGCCTAATTCTGATGAGTCCAGACCCACACCGATAATGTCGTCTTTATAGTCCAGTGCTTGCTCTAACGTTTCAAAAGCTTCTTCTTGCGATAAATGACGCAAAAAACACATGATGATGCATGATGTGATACCGTATTTTGCTTTGGCATCTGCCAGTGCTTCTTTAATACCTGTGATTACTGCTTCAAAAGGCACGCCGCGATCGGTATGCGTCTGTGGGTCAAAGAATATCTCTGTATGGATGACATTGTCTTCGACACATTTAAGAATATACTCCCACGTCAAATCATAAAAATCATCTTTTGTGAGCAGAACGTTTGCGCCCGCATAATAGATATCTAAAAAGGTCTGTAGATTGGTGAAGTTATAAGCACTGCGTACATCTTCGATATCTTTGTAAGGTATCTCTACGTTGTTCTTTTTGGCCAATCTAAACATCAGCTCAGGCTCTAGCGAACCTTCAATATGTAGATGAAGTTCAGCTTTCGGTAGTTTCTTTACTAACTCAATCATAGTATTCCAATAATGGCGTTATCGGGACGAGCCATCGTAAATGTTGCAAAGTAAGATAATCAAACCATGCATATACAAGGCACTATCTGTCCCAGAACCATTATTTTAACACTAAAAGTATATTGCCTAAAACAAAACCCTTTGACCGTATAGATAACCTGTTTATAAAAGTAAGCGTCTTAATAAAACCACACCAGACACACACTACTTTAGAAATACCACTGTATCGGACAGCTCATTGCCTTCTGGATCATGCTCTAGGTGATAATATTGACGTAGCACCTGCCCCACTTCGTCTAGCAGTTCAGCCAAGCTCTCTTCTGTTTTTTGAGTAGCAATACCAGATACCGCTTTTTCACACATGGCATTCCATACAGTCGGACTAACATGAGCACTAATACCGCGGTCTGCGACAATCTCTAGTTTACGCTCGCATATATTGACATAGATCAAGACGCCCGTATTTTCTTCCGTGTCCCAGACGCGATATTCGCTAAACAAATCAATCGCACGTTCACGGCAGTTCATGCGATAGGCCTCTTGGATAGGCAGATGGTTTTCTACGATTAAGAACACTTCACCACGATGCCCACGTTCGGCTCGTGTCACAGCATCTGTTAAGCGTGCCTTGGATTCTGTTGTTAGCCACTTACTATGTAATAAAGGGACGAACAAAACTTGACGCCACCAGCGGGCAAAACTGGGGTTTGAAGCGTTGTCTTCTACCATTATATTATTTCCTCAAGTACGTCATTTCGATGGTTATGTAGAGTTTATTTTGTTTGAGTGTGTGGAATACTTACCACGAGCCACCTGCACCGCCGCCGCCGAAACCACCGCCGCCGCCGCCAAAGCCGCCTCCTCCGAAACCACCACCGCCAAAGCCGCCTCCACTACCGCCGCCCATACCGGGTAAGAAAATCATGCCGCCTCTGCGCCCACCTTTACCGCCGCCGCCTTTTCCACCGCCACCGCCGCGTGAGATCAAAAACATCCAGATGAAGATTGCCATAATCAGTGTCATGAAGAAACCGCCGCCTAAAGCCATCGAACCTGCAAAAAACCCGCCAGCGGTAATAATAGAACCAAATACTCGACCCAATATATTAGTAATAAAGCTACCAAAAATCATCGCCATGATAAATAAGAAAATAGGTGATGGCAGCTCGTCTGAGCTTTGCTGGGCAGTACGTTCTGCAGCTTGTGCATCAGCACGGGCTAAGACTTCAGGGTCAGCAGTTAAGCGCGTTTTGAGCGATTCAACGCCAGCGATTATCCCTGCACCATAGTTATTTTGCTTAAATAACGGCGTGATATCTTCTCGAATGACGCGGTTAACCGCTGCATCTGGTAAGACGCCTTCTAGTCCATAACCCGTTAGGATATACATATCACGGTCATTGACAGCGACCACAATTAGCAGACCGTCATCGATAGCTTCATCACCCAGTTCCCACTTCTCAGCAACTTGCAAGGCATAATCAAATATTGGTACGCCATTGGTAGTTGGTACGATAACCACCGCTGCTTGTGCTAATCCCTGCTGATAGATACTTCGAAGCTGAGCCTCTAGACGTAGCTTCTCTTGGGGATTTAAAATATTGGCCTGATCAACGACTGGTTCATTGAGTATCAACTTATCAGCGTCAACACCCTCGGCACTGGAGCGTACTGGTGGCTGATCGGTTTGAGCATTGGCAGTACCATTTGCTGCGCTTTGGTTATCTGCGTTTTGATTGATAGCGTCGTTGCCGAGCACCGCTTCATTGATAGCATCGTTATTTAATACAGCATCATTGATTGCTTCGTTAGACTCGCCTGCTTTAGCAACGGCCACCAACTCTTCGACACTACGGTTTTGCAGATCCGAGGTGCTATCTGTCGCCACCGCTGTATCATTGGGTGCAGCGTGCAATACAGGCACGCTGACGACACCTAACGTAAACAGTAATGCTGATAAGATTGCTTTTGAATTATTCATCTAATCTATACCACCTCAGATAACATCTTTACCAATTGATAGACTCTAACTAATCATCATCGAACCATTAGCTAAATGAACAGAGCTGCCTATGCTGCTCTGTCGTCACATTAATTCTAAATTTTATTCAGCAGACTTTTCTGTAGAGTCGCCAAAATCAACACTTGGTGCGGTTGAAATCGCCTCTTCATTGGCCACACTAAAGTTGGGCTTAGTGTCCATACCAAATACTTTAGCAGTGATGTTAGTTGGGAACTGACGTACCGTTGTATTGTATCCCTGCACTTCTTGGATATAACGGTTACGAGCCACAGCAATACGGTTCTCAGTACCTTCTAACTGTGCCTGCAAATCTTGAAACAGTGCATCTGACTTTAGATCCGGGTAACGCTCAGACACCGCCATCAAACGTGACAATGCCCCTGTCATCTGCTCTTGCGCCGCTGCATAACGCTCCATCGCTTCTGGATCATTGAGTACTTCTGGCGTCACCGTGATGCCGCCTGCACGTGAGCGAGCTTCTGCCACTTGGGTGAAGACCTCTTGCTCTTGCTCGGCGTATTGCTGTACGACTTTGACTAAGTTTGGCACCAAATCAGAACGGCGCTGATACTGGTTGACCACTTCTGACCATGAAGCAGTGACCTGCTCATCTTGTGCTTGCAGGTTGTTGTAGCCACAGCCGCTTAGACCAACCGTAGAGGTTGTCAATAAAGCGGCTAGCAACATCGGCTTCATAATAGATTTACGCGTCATTGTTGATTCTCCTAATAATGATAAATATCCAGTACCACGTTTTTAATATTTTTAAGTTTTCTTGGTATTCATACGGCAGTCATACGCTCTATATATTGTATATCTGCGCATCACTCTATCAGCATGATATCAAAAGAAGTTGTCCTAATGATGGCGTTATACACGGCTTTTTACAATTGACCGTTACCAAAACACAACCGCATAGCGTTAACGATAACGCGTTTTTATCATGATAGATATAAAGCAAAAATCTAACAGTCTGGCGCAATCAGACTAAATGTTATGAAAGTACAAACAATTATTTATATATTATGCAAATCTTGCTAATGTATCTGCTAAATAAAATACGAATATATCTACCGTCTATAAAGAAATTTCTAGTAATTAGTACAAAAATATGGCAAATTGCAGTTACGTAGCCGTACGGTTTGAATACATTTGGTAGTGGACTTATAGTTTGATTAGTATTAGCGAGTTGTTAATTTTTTAATAAAAACATCAATTAACTGTCAAATTATCGCTTAATACTATCAATTCGCCATACCAGTCATGTATTTATTCAAGACAGCTCATAGTAAGTTGAATGCCATCATGGTGATGGATATTTAATTATATAACCGCCTGTTTTATCCGCCGGTCAACTTATGACTCATCTGATGTGTAACATGATGATAGAAGACCGCAGTAGTTGAGGTTGTAGAATAATAGTAAACGCAGCTGATATTTATATTGTCAGTGATAAGCGCTATGCAAATAGTCCGTATTACTGACGAGATACGCGGGTAAATACAGACAACTACAGTCCATTCTTGGTGGCCAAGCACATGAGACTTAGACAACAAATAAGTCGATGCAGAGACTTTAACTGCTTAACTTAAATAAGTAAGTTAACCAGTTAGTTTACTCCTAGCAAACAGTGCCACCTTGAGACAGTACTAGGAACATAAATATGGAAGGTTTAGTTAACTTAGTAAATGGAATTATTTGGAGCCCAGCGCTGATTTATCTCTGCTTGGGTGCCGGTCTGTTCTATTCCATTATGACGCGCTTTGTACAAGTACGTCTATTCGGTGAGATGATCAAACTCCTATTCACTGGTAAATCTAGTGCACAGGGTATCTCATCATTTCAGGCACTTGCCGTCTCACTCGCCGGTCGTGTGGGTATGGGTAACATCGCTGGGGTAGCTGCTGCTATCGGCTTCGGTGGCCCAGGTGCCGTTTTCTGGATGTGGATCGTAGCCTTCCTAGGCGCATCTACAGCCTATGTCGAATCTACTCTTGCTCAGATTTATAAAGAAAAAGATGTGGTAACTGGCGAATATCGCGGTGGCCCAGCTTATTACTTTGAACGTGCCCTTGGTCAAAAGTGGTACGGTATCCTCTTCGCAATCGCTTCTATTTTATCATGTGGTATGTTCTTACCTGGTGTACAGGCGAACGGTGTTATCAGTGCATTTGCACAGGTAATGGGCGAAGGTACGATCATGAACGTTGCAGGCCTAGAAGTTGGCTCTATGCGTTTGGTCGGCTTGGCTATCATCTTAGTCGTGCTAGGTATCATCATTTTCGGTGGTATTAAGCGTATTGCAACCTTTACTGAGTTTGCAGTACCTTTCATGGCATTAGGTTATATTGCCCTAGCACTAATCATCATGTTCAGCAACTTCAGCTTGATTCCAGATGTCTTTGGTATGATCGTTGGTGATGCATTCACTGCACAAGCAGGTTTTGGTGCTGCTATCGGTTGGGGTGTGAAACGTGGCATCTACTCTAACGAAGCTGGTCAGGGTACAGGTCCTCACGCTGCTGCTGCTGCTGAAGTTGAGCATCCATCACAGCAAGGTCTCGTTCAGGCATTCTCAGTATATGTTGATACATTACTAGTATGTTCTGCTACTGCATTCATGATCTTGTCTACTGGTATGTACAACATTCAAGGTACGCTACCAGATGGTCAGTTCATCGTACAGAACGTTGCTGCTACTACTGAAATCAATGCTCCTGCGTTCACGCAAATGGCAATGGAATCTGTATACGGTACGTTTGGTAATGCCTTTATCGCAATCGCTGTATTCTTCTTTGCCTTTACAACGATTTTGGCTTACTACTACATCGCTGAAGTAAACGTCGCTTACTTAACACGTTTCCTCGGTCGTAGTGCGAACAGAACTGGTCTATTCCTAGTGAAAGTGCTTATCATGGCGATGGTTGCTTATGGTGGTCTAAACTCAGCTGGTTATATCTGGGCAATCGGTGATATCGGTGTTGGTCTTATGGCTTGGCTTAACATTGTTGGTATTCTTGTCATCTTCATCGTGGCTCGTCCAACACTTACTATGCTTAAAGACTACGAAGCTCAGCGTAAAGCTGGCGTCACTCGCTATAGTTTTGACCCTGCTAAATTCGGCATCAAAAACGCACCGTATTGGGAAGAGCGTCATCTAGCACAGCAAAAAAGCATGAACGCTGATCCATTACGTAAAGACAATGTGTAAGTCAATTTAATAAGATTGCTATTTAATCTTATTGAATAAACAAAAAGCCCGAGACCATGTTCTCGGGCTTTTTTGTTTGGATAGTTTTCTACACCACTACAGAATAGCTTACCGAAAAAACATCAAGATTCCTATTTATAAAGCCTGGTTTAGTATCACAAAACCCCTCTTTTACCTCTCAAAGTTAACCTGTCTTTGAAATAATATATGACAGTCACCTTATTTTTTTTCATCCTCTCTTATAAATCTTACCTTAGTGTTTTATGACCTTATTTTTATTAGGTAGCCGTACCAGTATAGGTAAACTACAGTTCCCCTATTTTTAATTCATAGACGTAAAAAAGCCTAGCGCAATGGCCAGGCTTTCTTTAATTTATAGATTATGAATCTACATATAATAAATAGCTTATTCAGGCATTAATACTGCATCGATAGTGTGGACCACACCATTGGTTGCCATGATATCTGTACCAGTGATATTTGCTGTGTTACCAGTAGCATCAGTAATTACGTTGTCTTCACTGATAGTAATGGTTTTACCGTTCGCTGTTTCGATCTCAGTACCGTATGGGATATCAGCCGCTTTAACTTCCATTGCTAGTACATGGTAAGGAAGGACAGTTTTTAGCAAGTCCGTATTGGCCAATAACTCTTCTTTAGTCACGCCTAATTTTTCTAGTACTGGAGCAAACGCATCATCAGTTGGGGCAAATACAGTATGCTTAGTTTCTTCCATTAGCATAGTATCAAGACCAGCAGCCTGTAGCGCAGCGGTTAAAATAGTTAGATTTCCGTTTTCTGCTGCGATTTCAGCGATAGTTTGAGTCGCTTCCATATCCATCTCGGCCATTGGCTCTGCTTCAACAGCTTCTGTCTCAGCAACTGGCTCAACTGCCATTTCTTCAGTGGCTTCTGGTTCAGTTGGCTCTGCAACAGTTTCAGTATCGTTACACGCTGCTAGTGACATGGCTGCGGTTACAACTGCGATAGATAACAAGTTCTTCTTTAACATAGGTAATTCCTTTTTGGATAAATAATTGATTAAGGGATTTATTTAAATTAATAATTTTCGATAAATATAATAGCGACTGACAACCAATAGATGTACCAATTACTCAGTCATACTATTTAGTCCGTTATATTGATAGTTCTCAGTCTAACTGTTTAATTTTCAAATGGTATTTACTTAGGTAGCAACACTGTATCAATCACGTATATAGCATTGTTTGCTTGTATATCAGTTATTGCGATATTTGAGACAAAATGCTGTTGATTAACTACTTTTAGATGTCTGTTTTAAAATTCAAACCTAAACAGAAACTTATATAGATCAAACCCTAAATTCTAAAACAGCCATTGTCTGATAATGAAATCATCACAAACAATGGCTGTTTAGTCTTGCAATAAATACAGTTGATATGCCTCAGCTAATACTTATTTAGGCAACAACACTCTATCGATTACATGGACAACACCATTGTTGGCAGCGATATCAGTCTTCACGATATTCGTTGTGCGACCGTTTTCATCCATTAATTTGCCTTCTTTGGTTACCATCAACGTGTCTTTACTAGCGGTCATCACGTTGCCAGGTTTCACGTCTTTGGCATACATCGCCATATCACCAGCGACTACGTGATAACCCAATACTTTGGTCAATAGTGGCTTATTAGCGAATAGCTGTGCTTTGGTCATACCAGTTTCTTGCAATGCTTGCATAAAGGCAGCATTGGTCGGTGCAAACACCGTATAGTGGGCGTTAGGATCAGACAACATATCGACTAGACCTGCTGCTTGTACCGCTTCTACCAATACTGAGAAATCAGGATTGCTTTGGGCAATTTGTACAACATTCATCTTAGCCATACTCTGACTATGCATTGGTGCTTTCATATCGCCCGTCTTTGCTGGCATCATATTATTACAAGCACTTAGACCTGCAATTGAGATAGCCAATGTACCGATGGTGGCAATTTTAGTAAGTTTCATAACATTTTCCTTAATGATTTGAATTTCTTTGACGTTGGTATTGTTTCAACTATGATATTACTGTCTTACAGATCATCCTGCCTGCTAATGCCATTTGCTCACTGTACTGCACTGCTAATACCGATACTTTTGATACAAGTTATTGCTAATAAATGAGCCTATATTTATAAGTAGGACTTACTAAGACCTTGTATTTCTGAAATTAAATTAACATGTAAGCAATCTTTATCAACCTGCCTTTGCGCAATTTTTTGTGGTATGGGTGTAAATTCTGTCTGACTTCTGAGCGTTCCCGTTGGCTTTCATTTGCAAAAGAAAAGCTTTATGTAAGCCCTTAGCGAAATGATATTCATTTGTGCGTATCTGCTTTATGAAATAGACTCTAATACCTTGATTTGTTACTTAGCTCTCCTCTTATTTATCTATTGCCAAAGAGGAATATGCAGTATCCCTATGTAGCAAACTTTTCATGCTAAAATAATGCAAATTTGCGGTCCTCTTCGTGAGACTCTGCACGCTACTGGTTTGTTATTCCTTCTTTTTTTAATAATTACGATATAAGCAGCACACCTATGATTCCAACGACGACCTCACCAACCGATTCTCATACCGATACCGCCTCTAGTTCCTCATCCGCTAATGACTTTATATTAACGCCGCCTGCTGTATTTCCATTTAAAGAGCAGCAGCTAACCGCACGTGCACGTATTACTGAGCAGATGGCATCACGCATTTTGATGTTAGACGGTGCGATGGGTACGCAGATTCAGACCTATAAGCTAGAAGAAGCGGATTATCGTGGTGAGCGTTTTGCTGATATCGACCAAGATGTACGCGGCAATAATGACCTGCTGGTACTGACTCAGCCGCACATGATTAAAGACATTCATCACGATCATCTGCTAGCGGGCGCTGATATTATCGAGACCAATACCTTTAATGGTACGCGTCTGTCGATGGCTGACTATGATATGCAGTATTTGGTCCCAGAACTGAACAGGACGGCGGCCAAAATTGCTCGAGAAGCAGCGGATGAATTTACCGCAACAACGCCTGAGAAACCGCGCTTCGTTGCAGGTGTCGTGGGTCCGACGTCACGTACGTGCTCGCTATCGCCTGATGTCAATGATCCTGCGTTTCGTAATATTACCTTTGATGAGTTGGTACTCAACTACCGTGAAGCGACCTTATGCCTGATAGAAGGCGGCGTCGATATCATCTTGATTGAGACGATCTTTGATACGCTAAATGCCAAAGCGGCGATATTTGCGATCACTGGTGTGTTTGACGATATTGGCTTTGAGTTACCAATTATGATTTCGGGTACGATTACCGATGCGTCAGGTCGCACGCTATCTGGTCAAACGGCCGAAGCATTTTATAACTCTATCCGCCACGCCAAGCCATTGTCCGTTGGCTTTAACTGTGCGCTAGGTGCTGATGCGCTGCGTCCCCATATTCAGACATTGTCAAACATCGCTGATACCTACGTCTCTGCGCATCCAAACGCTGGTCTGCCCAATGAATTTGGTGAGTATGATGAAACCGCTGAAGAAACGGCTGCCCTACTCGAAGGGTTTGCCAAAGCAGGTATCTTAAACATCGTCGGCGGCTGCTGTGGTACGACGCCTGAGCATATCCGTCAAATTGCTAAAGTCGTGGCGAACTATCCACCGCGTGTCATTCCTGAGATAGCACCTGCCTGCCGCTTGTCAGGACTCGAACCATTTACCATCAACTCTGATAGCTTGTTTGTCAATGTCGGTGAGCGTACCAACGTCACAGGCTCCAAAAAATTCCTACGCTTGATTAAAACCGAAGCCTATACCGAAGCACTCGATGTCGCTCGCGATCAGGTCGAGGGCGGCGCGCAAATCGTCGATATTAATATGGACGAAGGCATGCTCGACTCCAAGCAGGCGATGATTCACTTCGTCAACTTAGTTTCAGGCGAACCAGACATCAGCCGTGTGCCACTGATGATTGACTCGTCTAAATGGGATATTATCGAAGAAGGTCTTAAACGTACGCAGGGTAAATCGGTCGTCAACTCTATTTCGCTAAAAGAAGGTCATGCTGAGTTCGTTGAGCGAGCCAAATTATGTATGCGTTATGGTGCCGCGATTATCGTTATGGCATTTGATGAAGATGGACAGGCTGACACTTATGAGCGCAAGATTGAAATATCTAAACGCAGCTATGATGTACTGGTTAACGAAGTGGGTTTCCCATCAGAAGACATTATCTTTGACCCAAATATCTTTGCCGTTGCAACAGGTATCACCGAGCATAATAACTATGGCGCTGACTTTATCAATGCCACACGTTGGATTACGGAAAACCTGCCAAATGCGATGGTCTCGGGCGGCGTATCCAACGTCTCGTTTAGTTTCCGTGGTAACCCAATCCGTGAAGCGATCAACTCCGTATTCTTATACCACGCGATCAAAAACGGCCTGACCATGGGTATCGTCAACCCAGCCATGCTTGAGCTGTACGATGATATTCCAAAGGAAGCTCGTGATGCCATCGAAGACGTCATGCTCAACCGCAATCAAGGTGAGACTGGTCAAGATGCAACTGAACGTCTAATGACCGTCGCTGAAAACTATCAAGATGGCGGTAAGAAAAAAGACAGTACCGTCGATATGAGCTGGCGCGAAGGTACGGTAGAAGAACGTATCGCCCACGCACTGGTCAAAGGCGTGACCACCTTTATCGAAGCGGATACCAAAGAAGCGTGGGAGAAGTATCCTAAACCGCTAGAAGTCATTGAAGGGCCACTGATGGACGGTATGAATATCGTCGGTGACCTATTCGGTGCGGGTAAAATGTTCCTACCGCAAGTCGTAAAATCTGCCCGTGTAATGAAGCAATCGGTCGCATGGCTAAACCCGTATATCGAAGCGGAAAAAGTCGAAGGCGAAGTCAAAGGTAAAATCCTAATGGCAACCGTCAAAGGCGACGTCCATGATATCGGTAAAAATATCGTCGGTGTGGTACTCGGCTGTAACGGCTATGATATCGTCGATTTGGGCGTCATGGTGCCATGTGAAAAAATCCTCGATACTGCCATCGCAGAAAAAGTTGATATCATCGGTCTGTCTGGTCTGATTACCCCAAGTCTCGATGAGATGGTCTATGTCGCCAAGCAAATGCAAGAGCGCGGCATGACACTACCATTAATGATTGGGGGTGCAACGACGTCGAAAGCGCATACTGCCGTCAAGGTCGAGCCGCAATATCAAAACGATGGCGTCATCTATGTATCGGATGCTTCGCGCTCAGTCGGTGTGGTGACCAAATTACTATCAAAAGAACACCGTCAAGCGCTCATCGATGAGACACGCGAAGAGTATGTCAAAGTGCGTGAGCGTCTGGCTAAGCGTCAACCAAAAGCTGCCAAAGTCACCTATGCCGAATCAGTCAAGATTGGCTTTCAGTATGATTGGGAAACCTATGTGCCACCAGTGCCAAATAAACTAGGACAAGTGATATTGGATGACTATCCAATCGCGAATCTGCTGCCTTATATTGACTGGACACCATTCTTCATCTCTTGGGGTCTGACCGGTAAATACCCGAAAATATTGCAAGATGATGTGGTTGGTGAAGCGGCTCGCGATTTGTTTGAAAATGCAGAAGAGCTACTACAAAAGATGATTGATGAAAAATCAATCGTAGCGAAAGGTGTGTTTAAACTGATGCCAGCGCGCCGTACTGGCGCAGATACCGTCACTGTATATGACAATGACCCACAAAATGGTGGTAAACCGACCTACCAGTTTGAGCACTTACGTCAGCAAAGCGACAAGGCAAGCGGCAAGCCTAACTTTAGCTTGGCAGACTTTATCTCACCATCAGACACCCACACTGATCACTTGGGCGGCTTTACTGTCTCAATCGTCGGTACAGAAGCACTCGCTGAGCAATACAAAACAGCAGGCGATGACTATAATGCCATTATGGTACAGGCGCTGTCTGACCGTTTAGCCGAAGCATTCGCCGAACATCTACATGAGCTAATTCGTAAAGAATATTGGGGCTATCAGCCGACCGAGTCACTCACCAATGATGAGATGATTAAAGAGAAATATGTCGGCATCCGCCCTGCACCTGGCTACCCTGCCTGCCCTGAGCATACCGAAAAAGGTAAATTGTTTGACTGGCTCGGTACGGTCGATGCTATCGGTACGACGTTGACTGAAAGCTATGCAATGTGGCCTGCGTCATCAGTCAGCGGATTCTATTACTCGCATCCTGATAGCGAGTACTTCAATGTCGGAAAAATCAGCCGTGATCAGTTAGAAAATTATGCTGAGCGTAAAGGCTGGGATATGAAAACGGCTGAGAAGTGGTTAAATCCGAATTTGTAGTCGATTGGCTAATCAAGTGATAGAAATCTGATAGTTATTTTTTGGCTTACTCATTTAATATGGGTAAGCCATTTTTTATGGCAGTCTATTTTGCCCACCATCAGCAAACTTATCGCTACGTTCATAGCAAAATACTTTCATCATTTGCTAACAATAACCATGCTAGATTATTGTCTATTCTATTATTATTGTTTTTGTGAGATAGGCTATGAATCAGATTGCATTACTTTCTAGTTGGATTGGCAAAACCTTTGCAATCTGGGCATTGGTCAGTGCTATTTTGGGATTTATTTTTCCTGAATTTTTTACCTCGTTGGCTTTTTTGATCGTTCCCATACTTGGCATCATTATGTTTGGGATGGGCATGACACTCAAAACGGAAGATTTCCTAGAAATTGTCAAACGACCAAAGCCTGTACTGGTAGGGCTATTAGCACAGTTCACGCTCATGCCTTTGATCGCTTACCTATTAACGGTCATCTTCAACCTTGATCCTTTAATCGCAGTCGGTGTTATCTTGGTAGGTTGTTGCCCGGGTGGTACTTCTAGTAATGTGATTACGTTCTTAGCCAAAGGTGATGTGGCATTGAGTGTGGCGATTACCTCTATCTCTACCCTGCTTGCGCCTTTTCTGACCCCGATTCTATTAAATGTGTTTGCTGGTCAGCTGATCGACATCGACCTAGCCAGTATGATGATGACCATTACGAAAATCGTTATCTTGCCCATATTACTGGGTGTTATCTTTCATAAGTTTCTGGGTAAAAAGATCGAGTTCGTCACCGAGGTATTACCGATGGTGTCGGTATTGGGTATCTCTATTATTATAGCGGCAGTGGTGGCAGTATCTAAAGCGACTATTCTAGACAGCGGTGCTATCGTATTTATCGTGGTTGCCTTACATAATATGATGGGTTATACCTTAGGATATGTAATCGCTCGTTTGTCCGGCTTTACGGAGAAACAACGCCGCGCCATTATGGTAGAGGTAGGCATGCAAAACTCTGGTCTGGGCGCTGCCCTTGCGGCAACTTATTTCAATCCTGTCGCGGCCTTACCTAGTGCGATATTTAGTGTCTGGCATAACTTTAGTGGCGCGTTGGTTGCGAATATTTTTGCTAAAAGAGATGCTAAGTAAGCCATAGTTTCTCTTATTTGCATTCAAAGAGTAAACATTTCAATGTCGGTAAGACAAGCTGCGATCAGTTAGAGAATTATATGTCGCGTAAAGACTGGGACATGAAAACGGCTGAGAAGCGGTTAAATTCGAATCTATAAAACTAGATGATTTATTATGCAATGATTTTCTGAAAAATACATGTAGCTATAGAATTTAAATCTGTCTCTTATACAATCTCCGAGCCCACGAGACTA
>NZ_PJBF01000070.1 GCF_002836505.1 Psychrobacter sp. Choline-02u-9 | reverse complement strand
GTAGCTGTATATAAAAAAAAGCTAAATAGCAAAAAATGCACAGACAGCAATCTCATAAACCATCAGTATTAATAAGTAGAAACTAACTATTTATCTCTATTTAAAAGGAATTGATATGAGTAAATTTAAGATGTTGTCTGGTAGTGTCATCGAGGGTAAAAAGACGACGCATCTCTCAATAGCTAAGTTAACCATAGGTCTTGGTTTATCAGCCATGCTGCTGACATCTGGTTGCGCTACACAAAATATTCAGGCCTATCAGAACACCACACCAACGCTCGACATGCATGAGTTTTTTTCGGGTCAAATTGATGGTTGGGGTATGTTCCAAGGTCGAAATGGCGAAGTAAAAAAGCGCTTTTATGTTGATATTGATGCAACCCATGAGGGAGATGATGTCATTGTCCTAAACGAGAAGTTCTCGTGGGCAGATGGCACGAAATCGCAGCGTATATGGCGTCTGACTGAGCAGACAGATGGCAGCTGGAAAGGTGTCGCAGGTGATGTCATTGGCGAGGCAACAGGGCAAGTGGTTGGCAATACGTTGCACTGGAATTACTTATTAGAGTTACGTGTCGAGGACAAAACCTACAAAGTAACGTTCGATGATTGGATGTATCTTATCAATGAAGATGTCATGCTCAATCGCTCAGTGATGAAAAAATTTGGCGTAGAGCTGGGTAGCGTGACATTAAGTATGCATCGTAAGCCTTCCGATGCTAACTAGAAATCTCTAAATCATTTGATAATAAGTAAGGTGCTATGCAATATCGATAAAGGTAGACGGTGTTCTTCAGCGTCTTAAAATGGCAAAATAGCAGCATATTTATCTATTACCTGTTATTTATTGGACTCTACAATATCGACTAGCATACCTAGATAGAGTGTCTAAGCGACATAGACTGACGTGCACCATAGGTGGCCTATAGATATTTCGATAAAAATTGGTTAAAGTAAAATTATACAATTGATAGTATCAACTGATGCTATCAGATAACGATTAAAACAGTTTATTAAATTATTCATAAGTAAAAGGACGGTATCATGCGCGGAGTCAATAAAGTTATCATCATCGGTAACCTCGGAGCAGATCCTGAGGCACGCCAATTCAGCAATGGCGGTAGCGTAACCAATATCTCGGTTGCGACATCAGAGCAGTGGACAGACAAACAAAGCGGCGAAAAAAGAGAAGCGACAGAGTGGCATCGTATCGCACTTTTTAACCGTCTAGGTGAAATCGCAGCGCAATACCTGCGTAAAGGCAGCAAAGTCTATATCGAAGGTAGTTTGCGCACACGTAAATACCAAGACCAAAGTGGTCAAGACCGTTATATTACTGAGATTCGTGCTGAACAAATGCAGATGCTCGATGGTCAAACTGGCGGCGGTCAGGGTGGAGATAGCTTTGGTGGTCAGAACCAAGGTCAGAGTGGCGGCTATAATAATCAAGGTGGCCAAAACAACCAGAATAACTTTGGTCAGCAAGCAAATAACCAGATGGCACATCAAGGCGGCTATAACCAACCAGCGGCTCAAGGTGGTCAGAACAGTTTTAACAATCAAGCGCCTGCTCAGCAAAACCAGTTCAATCAGCCAGCACAGAAACCTGCACAATCTAAGCCTACAGCAATGCCAGACGGCCCTGTAGATGATGATATTCCGTTCTAACTTATACCTTAGACTTTAATGTAAAAAAGCCCTGCAACTGCAGGGCTTTTTTAATGCTTGCTATAGTTGATTCAGTTTAAAAGAGATATAAGGCAACTGAGTGCAGATGTAACTGTGATACTTCAAGCGAGGTTAACGCTGTAGCTCTTTTATAGAGGATTAACTAAATCCAAAAATATAATTCAGTTGATACTTTTTAACGTAGCTAAACTAATTTTTTATTGAATAATTTTTAATTTATTTAATATGCTCTTAATACCTAAACGATTAAACTTAAGTTTATTTGGCATTGGTTTAATACTATTGGTTTTCACATTAGCTAGTATGCCTACTACCTTCTATACTCTATATTGACCGTTTGTACCAAAAAATAATTATGATTAGTGACGTTTAGTTTTAAAAATTGCTATACTAACTTTATATGGCGTATAGTTAATATATATTGATCGTTTTTAAATAAAATAAATTTCGATGATAATAGCCAAAGTTTTACTTGTTTCTTATTAATAAATCGAAAGCTATTTGGATAATAGATCTTTATATGAAATGGTTAACTTATTCAGAAAGTACCGTAGGAACGACATAGCAAGTTACAGAGCTAATGCAAAACTATCTCCAAGATTAGCAGTATTTGAGAGTATAGTGCATTGACTTACTACTCTATTATTTTAACAGTAGATTTTTGTCGAAATATCATTGCGAAATTCTAGCAGTAGTCAAAGTACTAGAATTTTGTTTTATTATTAGAAGATGCTTTCAAAGCTATAATAGCAATATATAAAGCATGGTGACTTATGTGTTTAGATTTATCTAAAACTAATTTTATTCAAAATGGATACAATGAGCATCTATCGCTATATATTTTCTATTTATAATGGATTGTTCGGGCTGTTATTAGAAACTAAATATTCTTTAGAATTAATTATATTTTATACATAGATTTAATGGCCAATGAACGATTTGTTCACTGCATTATTTCAGGAAAAACAATACCTCAATAGAGGCCACACTCTTATTTTATAGTTGGATTTATTATGAGCAAAAATAACGCAATTGATTTAGAAAATTTGAACGTGGATGAGTTACGTGCTATCACTGAAAACGCTCAACAACTTATCGCCAAAAAACAGCATCAACGTTTGTATGATGCCTATATGCAGTTCGAGCAGATTGCAGAAGATAGCAATGCAACGATCGAAGAGATACTGAAAGCTGGTGAAAAGTTAGAGAAAAAACGCAGTATTAAATATCGCAATACTGATGATCATAGTGAAACTTGGACTGGCCGTGGCCGTAAGCCAACATGGTTGGTTGAAGCGCTAGCAGCAGGTCGTGATATCGAAGATTTTGCTATTTAATTAGCTGTTTTCTTATAAAGTTACTTTCTGTGAACCAGTTAGAACATCCTATTTATAATGGTGTATTTACAACCATTTAGCGATAGATATAGCTGTTTTTCAGAAAATAAAAGCCAGTATCTTTACTGCCAGTATTTTGGCAAAAAGATACTGGCTTTTTTTCTGTCATCTATATGCCATTGTTTGTTATGATAATGACGTTTTTGTCTTATATAAGAGTTGTACGACTGTGGCCCAAGTATCTGAGTTTTCTCATAAACGTCCCCGTAAGCTCTGGTGGCTAGTGGGGTTTGTGTTGTTTGCGCTATTTGCTGTGTTGCAAATGCCAGCAGCATGGTTACTTGAGAAATACGCGCCAGATACGCCTTATGTGCAGCATTTATCTGGCAATGTATGGCAAGGTGCTGCCATTTGGCAATTGCCTATGTCATCGACGTCGCTCACAGGTACGGTGGAATGGTCATGGCAGCCTTGGCAGTTACTCATAGGGAAGCTAGGTGCGGATGTTAATATCCACTCAGCACAGACACGTCTGAATGGGCAAGCTAAACTTGGGTTAAACTCATGGCAAGTTGACAACATGAGTGGGAAAGTTGCACCTGAGACGCTAGCGAGTGTGGTCAACTGGCAACTGCCAAATACCCCTATTCAAGTAAATAATGTATCGCTAACGCGTCAGGCTGATAAAAATGACGCATCTAGTAGTGATCCTGCTAAAGACGTTAGCGGATTTAGTGCCGCGGATGGTCAATTGACTTGGGTTGGTGGTGAGGTAGGCTATCCTAGTGGTGGCAAAGTTTTTTATATTACGATGCCTGCTCTAAGAGCCGAGCTTAGTACAGAGCAAAAAAACAATAGAGATTTGCTGCATATCAATTTATTGAATAATCAAGATAAGCGTTTGGGAGATCTGTATCTCGATAGCGATAATATGCTCGATGTCAGTTTGACGCAGCGCTTGCTAGAAAACATGCCTGAGTATAAAGGACAAGCCCCTCAAGATACGCCAGTTGTCAGTGTGCGCCAGCCATTGTTAGCTGGTCTGGGGGCGAACTAAATGCTTAATATCGCCGCAAGCTTAAAACCTGTTATCAATACTCTCAATCGCCTTTCAGCTTGGCTATTATTGTTAGCTATTGCTTGGCTATGCTGGACAGCCGCCCGTCTTTTATGGTTATTACTAGCAGCACCTCTAGCGCCTGCATTGCCTTTAGCGCCTCTACAGAATAGTGCCAAATCCACCAAAGATTATAGCAGCTTATTTGCAATCTTCGCTGACCCCGATCCTATTACCGCAGCCGTGCAACCACCTCCCAACATTGAGCTAAAAGGCGTACTACTAGCCATACCTGAGAGCATGTCTTCCGCCTTATTAAATGTCAATGGCGAAGTCAAAAATTACCGCATCGGTGATGGGCTAAAAGACAGCGATTATACGCTCGTGGCTGTTGATTGGAATTCAGTCATTATCGCTGATGCTAACGATAAAGAAACCGTTATTAAAATGCCAGAGGCGATGCCATTAGACCAAAGTGATATGCTAGCAAGCGGAATAAGTAATCAGCGTTTGCCAAATAATAGCATGTTGCCTACAGCGCCCCAGCCAGTACAAAACGCTATTCCTGAGACAGAAGGGACAACTGGCGCAGACACTTCAAAAAGTCCACAGTCGGCTATCGAAGAAGCGGTTACGGCCTTGCAAGAAAACCCTGCCAGTTATCTAAGTAGAATGGGGGTGATGGCATCAGGTGAAAGTTACCAAGTCACAGCGGCGATGCCTGCTGGCCTACGTAATCGTTTAGGGCTTGAGCCAGGCGATAAGGTACTGACCGTCAACGGACAGAGCGTGGGTAATAACCCAGCGCAAGATGCTGGTGTACTTCAGCAAGTACAGCAAGCAGGTGAAGCGCAGATAGAGGTTCAACGTGGTGAGCAAGTTATTACGATTCGCCAGCAGTTCTAGCAAGGTAGGTTTTTAGCAAAATTGCTCCTTAAAAATTCAGCACATAGTAAGCAATATCACTGTAGGTAATCATCAATATGGTAAGTTTTCAGAATTTTTCAGCCACGCCTTTGTACCGTAGCCTGCAGCGTTTGATGCGCCTGTGCCGTCCACTTTGTCTGGCAGTGCCATTATGGGCTGCTGGTGTTGGTCTTGCCAATGCTGAGAGCTGGAAAGTTAATCTACAAGATGCTGATATCAAAGCCTTTATCAATGAAGTCGCGACCATCACGGATCAAAACTTTGTTCTTGATCCGCGTATCAATGGCAATGTCACGGTCATCTCCAATAAAGCCCTGTCCCGTGATGAGATTTATCAGCTATTTCTGAGCGTGATGCAAGTGAATGGTATCGCTGCGATTGAATCGGGAACGACGACAAAACTGGTGCCAGATAATATTGCTAAGCAATCTGGTGTGGCGGTTGATTTACGCGGTGATAGTGTTGGCGAATCGCTCGCCACTCGAGTTATTTATTTGACCAATACCCAAGCTGCAGAAGTATTAGGTGTTATTCGCCCATTGATGCCGCAGTCAGCTCACGCGGCCGCTGTACCTGGTGTCAATGCGCTAGTATTGTCCGATCGAGCAGACAGCCTTAACCAACTGACAGCCCTTATCCGTGATTTAGACAGTAATGTAAATGACAGTTTGCAAGTGATACCACTACGCCATGTCGATGCCGAACGTATGATGGAGTTGATTAGCGCCTTAGTCTCAAGTGCGGGTAGCGGGCAAGCTCAAGGTGGCAACAATCAGCTAAAGGTGATTGCTGATACGTCAAGCGATAGACTGCTAGTCAAAGGCAGTCCTGAAATGATTGCTAAAGTCCAAGAAATGGTCAATCAGTTGGATACCACGCCGACCAGACGTTTAAGTGGTCTACGTGTCTTTCGATTAAAGTATGCTAGTGCGGGTCATATCGCCGATATGTTACGCGGTTTACTCGCTAACCAATCTATCAATAGTGCTGGCGCGACCTCGACACTAGAATCAGCCTCACTAAATGATGTAAGCAGCACAGGCGCTGCAATTAATAATGCAGCTAGCGATAGCCTTGGTAGTAGCAGTGCGGCCGCTGTCTCGACTAGCAGCACAAGCGGAACAAGCACAGGGGTGGGCGGTCGTCCGTTTAGTATTATCGCTGATGAAACTCAAAATGCCGTTATCGTCAATGCCGCACCTGAGCTAATGTTTGAGATTGAAGATGCGGTCAACCAATTAGACAGTCGCCGTGCACAAGTATTGATTCAAGCGGCTATTGTTGAAGTGTCAGGCGATGATGCCACCCAGCTAGGCGTTCAATGGGCGTTAGGTAACGCCAATAGTGGCTATGGAGTGGTCAACTTTAATAATGTGGGAGCCAGCGCGACGACACTTGCGGCGGCTGCTTTAGCAGGGACGAGTACGGCAGGTATTAGCGCTGCTGCCAGCTCTATCGCGGGTGCACTGATAGGAATTGGAGACAGTCGCAAAGACAGTCAGGGCAATACAGAGTTTTATGGCGCTATTTTACAGGCGCTTGACTCATCTACCAGTGCCAACTTGCTATCCATGCCATCGATTTTGACATTGGATAATGAAAAAGCCAGTATCTTAGTTGGTCAAAACGTACCTTTTGTTACGGGTTCTTTTACCACCAGTGGCAATAATTCAAACAACCCATTTCAGACAATTGATCGCCAAGACATTGGTATTAATCTGAATGTCATTCCCCATATTGGTGACAATGGCACAGTACGATTAGAGGTCTCGCAAGAAGTCTCGTCAGTCGTACCAGGTAGTACGGGTAATGCCAGTGGGCTAATTACCAATAAAAGCCTTATTAATACGACCATTCTAGCGGATGATCAGCAAACGATTGCCTTGGGCGGCCTGATGCGTGACAACACCACCACACGTCAACAGAAGGTTCCTGGACTGGGCAATGTTCCTGTTATCGGTAGACTCTTTCGTTCTGACAACGACAGCACCCAAAAGAGCAATTTGATTATCTTTTTACAGCCGACTATCTTACGTGATGGCGGCGCGGTAGCGAGTGTGACTGAACGCAAATTCAATCAAATGCGAGTGTTGCAGCTGGTCATTGATAAAAACGGTACGATTAAGCAATTACCATTGAGTGGCACTGAAGGTTGGAATGGTAATGTCAGTGCGGATTACGAGCTCATGCCGCTCAACCCCCTTATCCCTAAACGTGATCAAGCGCCAAAATCTACTTCGCAAGGTTTTACGAGAGTAGATAGCCCGAATAGTGGTATCACGACCTATCCTCTTAATCGTTAAAATATTGGCCGTATATATAACGGTTAATGTGATTCAACTGGCATAAATTAATGTACGATGTAATAGATACTAGTTACATCGTACATTAGCTTGCGTATTCATAACACAGATAAACATAGCTGCTTTTATATTTAAGTATATTAGTTACTAATAAAATAATGAGTTACGTATTATGTTTTCCGCTACAGTAAATCAGAAACTAAGATGACAGATTATAAAAATACGAAAAAATGGTTTTTGCTAAGTGTGGCTGCAACTGCGCTATTGCTCATCCCTAGGCGCAGTAGTCGAAAGGACAATACGGAGACAGTAAATAATCATAATACCGTATCTGAGGGTATTGATATTGACGATGCTCACGAGAATGTAATTAGTAAATAGAAGCTAGTAATTAAAAAATAGAAGCTCAATAATGCGTCTATAGCAATATTCTTATATAAAAATACTTGTATAGTAAAAATTGCTTAGTGTTTATTACTCAATTCTATGTTCTGAAAAGTCAGTTTTGGAGTTTATTAATGTGTGGCAACAAATCAGTGACCATGGCTGAGAGAACAGATGCTAGAGAAGTTTTAAAAAATGTCTATTCTCTTATAGATACGCATACACATTTTGATGCTCCAGTGTTCGACAATGATCGCAAACAACAGGTAGAGCAGGCTTATAGTCAAGGTGTCTGTCACTTAGTGCTAGTAGGTTATTTATACCATTACTTTGATCGAATGTACGATACTCAAGACTCCATCAATGAACTGTCGCAATCGTCTGCGACCAAGGCAAACAACCAAGATAAATGCAATGTTACAGCCCATATCGCACTTGGCTTACACCCATTTTATATTGAGCAGCATACCGACGACCATTTAACACAACTTGAACAAATGGTGATAGAGCGTCGTCCATTAGCTATTGGTGAGATTGGATTAGACACCTTTACCGATGCAATGAAGCAGCCTGATATGTTTGCTAAACAAAAAAGGTTCTTTGCGGCGCAGTTGGATATAGCAGTAACCCACAATCTGCCAGTGATGCTGCATATTCGTAAAGCGCATGCTGAAGCGCTCGCAATATTAAAAGCGCATAAATACGATGCGCATAAATTAGGCGGTATTGCCCACAGCTTTAGCGGGGGTGAGCAAGAGGCAAAGGCTTTTGTAAAATTAGGGTTTAAGCTTGGTGTCACGGGTCAGATTACCAATCCGAAGGCCAAAAAACTGCGCCGTGCTATTCAAGTAGCAGTTGAGAGTCATGGCATCGAATGCTTGGTCATTGAAACGGATTGTCCAGATATGACACCTATTATGTGTCAGGTATCGGATGATACTGATTCACATGATAGAAATATACCAGCCAATCTGCCATGGGTATTAGCAAGCTTGAGTGAGCTATTAGAAATACCACATGATAAACTTGCTAAGCAATTGTGGCAAAATAGCTGTGATGCTCTGAAAGTAGACTGGGCTTATTCAGTGTAACTGTGCTACTTATAAGAAAAGCATCGTTGTAATTAGACGCTAAAAAGTACTAGCCAAATAAATGACAACCAAAATATTTGAAAAGAGAATTTGATCTGTTATGAGTGACACGCGACAATTTGAACAACCAGAATCCGTCGAAGACAGTCTTGCACAAGACGAATCGCGCCAACAAGATGAGCAGTACGATCGTCGTTTTCAAGGTACACGGACACTATATGGTACCTCTGCGGTTAATACTTTTTCGGCAGCTCATGTCTACATTATTGGTGTAGGAGGGGTGGGCTCTTGGGCAGCAGAGGCGCTGGCTCGGACAGCAGTGGGAACGATTACGTTGATTGATTTGGATGTATTGGTTGCTTCTAATGTCAATCGCCAACTGCCTGCATTGGACAGCACATTTGGTCAAAGTAAAATTGAAGCAATGGCAACTCGTATTAGAGAGATTAATCCCACAGTAACATTAAATTTAGTCGATGACTTTTTGACAGTAGATAATGTCGCCACACTTCTACCAAGTCGTGAAGCGGTCAAATCCGCTACTGCTCAGGGGAAACCGATTGTTATCTTAGATTGTGTAGACGATATGAATGCTAAATTAGCAATTGCTTTACACTGTCGTTTTAATAAACTAAAGTTGGTCTGTGCGGGCGGTGCAGGTGGTAAGATAGATCCAAGTCAGATTAGAGTAAGTGATTTGCGTGACTGTTATCAAGATCCACTACTTGCAAAGTTACGCAACAAGTTACGCCACGAAAAAGGCATTAATAGTGCTTTAAAAGAGAAATTTGGTATCAAATGTGTCTATTCGACAGAGCCGCCAATTGTAGATAAAAGCTGTCAAACAGGCGGTTTACAGTGCGGTGGTTATGGCTCAGCAGTGGTCGTTACGTCAGTGGTGGCGATGATTATGGTGAGTGAAGCATTACAATTATTAATAAGACAGACGAGTCGTAACTAATACGTCTGATATTATTTAATGGAGTTTACTTTGTCTATATCTAACTCGCCCAAGCAGAGCTACCCTGTCGCAGTAGATGAATTAGAACGTGTCAACAAGCTAAAGAAGTACCAGGTACTCAATGAAGATGATGAGCCTGCGTTCGATCGACTGGTTGCACTTGCTAAACTGTTTTTTGATGTGCCTGTAGTCACCATTACTTTCATGGACGAGGAAACCCAATATCTAAAACCAGCCTGTCAATTCGATAGTGAAGATGAGGCTGTAAGCAAAGGGCCACGTAACACGGCTTTTTGTAATTATACAATATTGTCTGATGATGTATTAATCGTGTTAGACACCTTTAAGGATAGTCGTTTTAGCCAAAGTCCGATGGTCACAGGTTCTCCATATTTAAGATTTTATGTTGGTGCACCTATTATCTTAAATGAAGACAACAAAAGGTATCGTCTAGGTACATTATGTCTTATGGATACTGAGCCACATCAGAGTTTTAGCAGTCAACAAGAAAAGATATTGGCGCAGTTTGCAATGATGGCCGCAGATGCATTGAAATTACAAGATAAACAACGTGATGCTAAGCGTGCTAATGAGATGAAATCGAGCTTTTTGGCTAATATGAGTCATGAAATTCGAACACCGATGAACGGTATTATCGGTATGGTAGAGATGTTAGGCGATACCCAACTCAGTAATGAACAGCGAGAATACGTTGATAATATAAAAGTTTCTAACGAGCATTTGATGGTCATCATTAATGGTATTTTGGACTTATCAAAAGTTGAGTCTGGAAAAATGACGATTAACTCTATTCCATTAAATTTATCTACCTTATGTAATGAAGTCGTCAGTTTGTTTGCTATAAAGGCACGCCAAAGAGGCTTGACTTTAGATTATCATTATACTGAAACGCTATCACCTTATGTAAACGGCGATCCTGTACGTCTAAAGCAGATTATCGCAAACTTGGTCAATAACGCGATTAAATTCACGCGTGAAGGTGGTCAAGTAAGTATCGATGTTAAACATATGGACAATTGCTACTGTCCAAATAACATTAACGAAAAATTCGTGAGTACGAGTCAAGAAAAAGAAGCAAGCAAAATAGAATGCGATGAAACTGGTCAGAATATAACTTTGTGTATAGAAGTGAAAGATACGGGTGTTGGTATCAAAGAAGAGTCGTTAGAGGCGATATTTGACGCTTATGACCAAGCGAATAAATTTACTCATCGTATTTATGGTGGTACTGGACTTGGACTATCTGTTTGTAAGTCTCTAGTCGATTTGATGGGTGGTTACATTCATGTAAATAGTGAAGTAGGAGTCGGTACGACATTTAGTGTTTTATTACCGTTAACTACTATTGATGAAGACAAGTATGAGACATGGCAAGACTCTAACGATACGACCATAATTGAACCTACGCATGAGCGGTCTGGGCATATCTTGTTGGTCGAGGATGATGCTGTCAACGCGATTATAGCCAAAAAATCCCTAACCAGCAGCGGACATACCGTCACCCATGTTACAGATGGTCAGCAAGCAATTGAGGCTTTTGCTTTATTCCCTGATCGTTATGATGTGATATTGATGGATCATCATATGCCGATTATGGATGGAGTACAGGCGACTATTAAATTGCATGAATTATATGACCCCCAAGTACTACCGCCCATTATCGCTTTGACTGCCAATGCAATGGACGGCGAGCGTGAGAAATATCTGAAAGTTGGTATGCAGGATTATTGCACCAAACCTTTTAAGCAAGAGCAGTTGAATGCCTTGGTACAGTATTGGCTGATACAAAAGCAATCATTGGAAGAAGAGTAACTTACTAAATATTAGTATTGGCGCCATTGATTAGCATTTTAATGTAACTATGATCGATAAATATAAAAAAAGCTTAACCGCCTATATGGTGGTTAAGCTTTTTTATTGATGATAAAGATATCAGTAAATATCAACTACCAGTCATGTTTAGAGCGATATTAGTTCACGCGAGTTTGGTAGTCGCCAGTACGCGTATCAACACGTACCACTTCACCTTGTTGCACAAATAATGGTACACGTACAACGGCACCTGTCTCTAATTTAGCAGGTTTGCCACCACCGCCTGAAGTATCGCCGCGTACGCCAGGATCTGTTTCTGTGATTTCTAACTCAACGAAGTTAGGCGGCGTGACTGACAGAGGAGCACCATTAAATAACGTAATGGTACATAGAGCATTGCTGTTTTCTTTTAACCACTTGATTGAGTCACTCATTGCGTTTTTGTCCGCTTGGATCTGCTCAAAGCTCTCAGGATGCATAAAATGCCAAAACTCGCCATCGTTGTATAGATAGTTCATTTCAGTATCCATCACATCAGCAGCTTCTAAGCTGTCACCTGATTTGAAAGTTTGTTCCAGTACTTTGCCACTACGAAGATTGCGCAACTTAACACGGTTAAAGGCTTGACCTTTACCAGGTTTAACAAACTCGTTTTCAAGAATGGCACAAGGGTTGCCATCAAGCATCACTTTTAGACCAGCTTTAAATTCATTAGTAGAAAAACTTGCCACAAGAAACTCCTAGGGGTTGTAAATATAATAGTAAGACATAGGGCTGACTGTACCAAAATTTTCTGTTATGCCAAGTATTTACGGATTAACGAGGATACTTTGATAGGCTAGACACTAAGGGCGTATAATATCGGATTTTGGGCACAGGTAATAGGCTGTCATGATAAACCATTTAATCACACAAAAAAACTGGCAAACGCAATTATCGGAAGCTATTACATCTGTTGATGAGCTATTGAGTATCCTACAGCTTGAATCAATGCGTGCAGAAGTTTACGTACCTAAGCATTTTGAACTGCGTGTGCCGCGTGGCTTTGTGGCAAAAATGGTTATTGGCGACCGTAATGATCCCTTGCTTAAACAAGTGTTGCCAGACCAGCAAGAGCAAATCAACGTCACAGGCTACGTAGCAGATCCGCTAAGCGAAAACACTCAAAATCCTGTAAAAGGCTTGCTTCATAAATATCAGTCAAGAGTATTGTTAACGATTACGGGTGCGTGCGCTATTCACTGCCGTTACTGCTTTCGCCAGCATTTTGACTATAGTGCCAATATGCCGACTGCTGATGCAAAAGAAAATATCATCAACTATATTAATGCAAATCCTGAGGTCAATGAGGTAATTTTGAGTGGTGGTGATCCACTTAATGTCACCAATAGACGTTTGTTTGCATGGTTAGATACTTTGGAGTCTCTTCCGCAGATTACTACCATTCGGCTGCATACACGTTTGCCATTGGTGATACCTGCACGCTTGGATTCTGCATTGTTAGAGAGGTTATCTCAAAGCCGCTGCCATATTGTCATGGTCATTCACTGTAATCATGCCAATGAGCTAGATGCACCAACCGCTGAATACTTGCAACGTGCGAGAGCAGCTGGAATTACACTATTAAACCAAGCCGTGTTGCTAAAAGGTGTCAACGATACTCTTAACGCGCAAGTACAGCTTAGTCAGCGTTTGTTTGCTTCTGGCGTACTACCATATTATTTACATGTGTTGGACAAGGTGGCTGGTGCGGCGCATTTTGATAGTAGTGAGCAAGCAGCGATTGAGCTTTATTGGTCATTGTTAGCATCATTGCCAGGTTATCTTGTTCCTAAGTTGGTCAGAGAGTTACCGAATAGACCTTTTAAAGTGCCGATTGATATTTACAGCAATAGCTAATATAGGGCACTATAACAATTTAGGAGAATTAGTAAACAAAGAGAGGCTCTTAAAAAAGATACGGATAGTATCTTTCAAAACTAAAAACTAAAATCTAGGATTTATACTTTTGTATAAGTATATATAGATATATGATTGGAGCAGAATATAGACTGTCAGTATGTAAGCTAACTTAAAAATATACAATTTTAGATGTAAGATTTTGACAGTATGTAGGTATTGTCAGAGCGTACTGCTAGATTTAGGCTTACAATAAATAGATATCATCACTTTTCTATAGTCTAGCTTAACAAACATTTTTTATGCCATATATGTATTTGTACTGCTGCATATTACTGATTGCTTCGGAGTGACTAATAGAGAGTAAAGATACTGATGATAACGTTATCAATGTTTCGAGAGCATTTAGATTCTACAGAGCCACTACCTCCGCTATCTAATCGCTCAGTAAATGGTCAAGAGCGTTACTTGTTAAAGATGTTAGCAACGCTACCTACGCTTACCCAAGAGCAGCAAACAGAGCATTTAGAGAGTCTACTGACAGTATTACGTGAATCCAATATGGATGAACAACAGCGTCTTAAATTAATGACAACAGTCATTGATGCCTCAGACCGACTGATTGCAGCTTTTAGACAGCACTATATCTATGAGACAGGCGCGCTTAGTCAGGATCAGATGTCTTATATCGCTCAAATGCAATCGCTACATTATTTAATTATTATGGTTTACGACAAAGTCGTACGTCGTGAGACGCAGTTGTCAGAAGCCTCCTTAAACCAATCTTCTGATAAAGGTTGGCAGCGTTTTTTTGGCGCTGAGACTAAACCTGATAGCACGCTTGCTATTGCGATTTATCAATCACTATTAAGATACCAAAAACTATTAGCAGAAGAAACACTGTGCTATCGAAAGCCATCAGACTACCTGTGGTCTAAAGTCAATCAGTTATATTATTTGGCTCATCAGAAAAAAGTAGCTGATATTGATTTAAGTCTACATACTGTTACGAACCAAACAAACAGTATTCATCAGTTATATTGCCAAATTTGTTTGCATCACTTGTTAAATTTGCGTGCTATGAGGCGCCCGAATATCTTACTCGTACAGCATCTATTGCCTGAATTGGCTAAGCACATGGTTGCGACAATGGAGCCCGCCACCGAGACAAAGGTTTTTGTTGATCTTAAGAGTAATAATCCACCAAGCTATCTAACAGTCAACTCTCATATCAACCCATATGAAGATCGTCATGACTGTCTATTTATAGAACTGACACCGATAGTTGAGTATTTTGAGTCACGCAAAAAAGCCTTTATCGAGGAAGGTAGTACAGCAGAATATAGTCTGCTTAATGCTATTTCGATGACCATCAGCTACCGCTATTTGCAGCCGCCACTTACCTTGGCAACCAAATATACTAGCAAGCAGCAGGCAAAGTTAATCACCAATTTTAACGATATACACTACCATGTAGGTCATTCAAAAACTTTTGCCAATTTGATCGCTATAAAATATCTACGAGAAGAGGACAGACCTTTATACGATACATTTGATAGCGAGCGTGGCCGCAGTAGCGTTATAAACATTGAGACATTTGATGACTATGACAGTTTCTCAGCATATCGCAGACTGCATTTATTGCCAAAAGATGGTAAGCCTAATGAGAATGTTGCTGACGAAAGCATTCTCAATAAAGAAGGACTTAGTATAGAAAAAACTGACCCTAACCTTTCTATGACAGCACCGCAGCCCTTACACATCATGAGCCTGATTTTGGTCTATGGCTCTGAAAATAAAGAACAACCTAATTGGTCAATAGGGGTGGTACGCTGGTTAAATTTCGATACTAAAAATCCAGAAGTGGAATGGCAGATACTCGGGCATAAAATTGTAGCATGTGGATTACGTTTGGAAGGCAGTAAAACGCGAAGTCATCATTTTGTACCAGCATTTATTCTCGGTAAGGATGAACAGCTACAGACGACTGGCACACTAATCGTACCACCTTCGTACTTTCAAGCTGATGATAGAATCGTCATGCGTATTGGTAATAAACAAACCTCCCTACGATTAGGACGCAGGCTGATGATGACTGATAAGTTTAGTCAATATGAGGTGGCGCAGTTATAGCGCTTAGGGACATCTGTACATAACAGGTGTTTTAGGCCATAACGAAGCATTTATACAGATTTCTGTCAGTAATATAGTAGTCGACAAAGGTCATAAGTTAATCTGCAGTTGGTCTAATTATTGTCTATAATGATAAATATTGTTACTCTGACTTTTACGAAATACCAAACAATAAAATAATTATCATAATGAAAACTCAGTTTGTATTGATAGGATTCATAGAATATTAACGCTAGCGTGTTTTATGTGCTAGGTTAGTTTTAGACAAAGATGTAAAGTAACAAAATAATAGATAACAATACGTACGACTAAAAGGCTCCTTATGCGCTCTCAATCTCTTTTAAATTTATTGGTAATCAATGATGATCAGCTCTACGCTGAACGTCTTGTGCAGTTATTGAGTCCTTATTACGATAATGTAAATTTAGGGTTTTTGGACGATAAAGAAGAGCTATTGAAACTCTTACGCCAACCGTGGGATATCTTGGTATTTGGTAAGGCTTATGATATGAGCTTTACGGATGTAGTGAGCCTAGTACAAGAGCAAAGTATTGATCTGCCGATGATTTGTCTAGTGAACGAAGAGATAGCGACGACAGCTTGTAATGAGGAAGGACTACCTACTGTTATTAGTGGCACAATGGTCAAAGCGCTCACCATCGATCAAGAAATGCCTGTCGTCATGGCTATTTGTCTACAGCATAGTAGTTTGCGCAGTCGTCGTGAGCTAAAAACTTTACGTCAAGTACTGTCTGAAGCAGAACAACGTGCTAATGTGCTGATTAAGAACTCCAAGAGCGCGGTTGCTTATATTGATGAAGGGATTCATATCTTTGCTAATGATCCCTATCTCCAATTATTCGGTTTCAAATCAATGAATGAAGCGGTAGGCGTGCCTATTATTGATCTGATTTCGGGTGGTGATAGTGTCAAAGGATTTAAACAGTTTTTACGTCAGTTTGACAAAGGCAGTCGCCAAGACGTTGAGTTTAATTTTGAAAGTGTGCGAACAGATGGCAGCACTTTTGAAGCAAAGTTACAATTGGCATCGGCAACATTAGAAGGTGAGCCAGTCACTCAGATTATTATTCAACAAAACAATAGTAATAGTGCAGAGGTTGCCAAGCGTTTAGCGGAAGCTGAACGTAAAGATAATTTAACTGGCTTAGATAATCGTCGTGGTTTTGAAGATCAGATGATATCAGTACATCAGCAGGCGACGCAAGGACTAATGACCGCAGCCCTGCTATATGTGCAGGTTGATAATGTAGGAAAAATAAGAAGTAGTTTAGGTCTACAAGGAATAGATGCAACGGTCAAACAAGTTGCCCACACGTTGACTGAGCTAGTACCTGATGGACATGTGAGCCGTTTTAGCGATACTGCATTCACGATATTAGTAAAAAACAAGACGACGAATGAGCTTGAAAATATTGCTAAACATATCGGTTCGTCAATAAAGGATATGTTTATTGAAGTTGATAAACGTACAACGAATACAACAGTCAGCATTGCTGTTGTCAAGATTGAAAAAAATCCTGTAGAGCCTGTCATCATATTAGAACGCGCCATGGATGCTATCAGCCAAATCATGGTAGAGACTTCTAACAGTGGTGGATCTTACCGTATATATGACCCAAGCGAACATGCCAATAGCGATGATCATGCACTTGCTGAGTCATTAGTGGATGCCATTACTAATAACCGTTTTGATCTATCATTTCAGCCAATATACGACATCAACAACGATCGTAGCGACTTCTTTGAAGTGTATCTACGGTTACCGCTGTCAGATGCTGACAATACGGTATTAACCCCTGATCAATTTATGGCAGTGGCTAAAAGACATCAACTGTTAGAAAAGATTGATCGATGGGTGCTTATCAATGCCTGTAAGAAAATCAATGACGTCCGTAAAGTTCATCCTGAAGCCAAACTGTTAGTACAATTAACCAATGCTTCACTGGTCGATAAAAAATTGCCGATAGTGGCGAGTCAATTGATAAAAGCAGTAGGCGGCGCAGCTGGTGTATTAACGCTACAGTTCAATGAAATAGATATCTCTGATCACTTAACCGTCGCAAAATCTCAATTTTCCGCGCTTAACGATGTTAGCTGTCAAATAGGCATCAATAATTTTGGCTCTTCCGTCAAATCTATTGAAATTGCCAATTTTGTCCAGCCTGATATGGTACGCTTGGCGCGCAGTTATATCCAAGATATTGGTGCAGCAGAAAATCTAGAGACGGTTAAGTCTCTTATTACGCGTACTAATGACATAAAGGTCGATGTGCTTATGCCTTATATCGAAGATGCAGCAACGATGTCAGTCGCTTGGAGTGTGGGGGCGCGCTATTTGCAAGGGTATTATTTAGAAGAGCCTAGTAGCACGATAAAGGTAGCGAGTTAAAAGGCCAATACATCATATCGTTTATGTTATGGCGATGATATTCCTCAACCAAAGATTGCTAAAAATGTCCCTTATCAGTAGATATCAAATGAGCAGCCTTTTGGCTGCTGTTCTGTTGCTCACAGCTTGTGAGAAAACACCACCTGACCACCGCGCTCCTGTGATTCTGCCCTTATATACCGACGGGGATGCGGACAACGGCTCAATAATTTATAAAGATGCTTGCGGTCAATGCCATCAACGTAATGCAGGTCTGAATAAAAAAGGCCCACAATTAATGAATATATATGGTGCGCCGGCTGCCGAGTTAAAAGACTATACCTACAGCAAAGGGCTAGAAGATTCAGGTTGGGTATGGGATGCAGAGACACTCGATCCATACATTGCAGATGCACAAAAAGCCATGCCAGATTCTAAAATGCTGTCTGACCCGATGCCAGATGCGAAAGAGCGTGCCGATATCATTGCTTATTTATCTACGCTCCGTGCCGCTGCACCAACCGTTACAGATGATGTGAACTGACTTATCATCGTTATGACCTAAAAAATGAGCCAATAACCTACTATGACCCATGCAGCTAACGATAGATCATTATCCATCTCTCAGAGAACAGCGAATCCGCTTAGCCAGTCCATCCCTAGTACGGTTGATTTTCAACACAATCAGCAGAAAATTGCACAGCTGTTAGCGCAATTAAATCAGATTGTATTGGACAAGCCGCAAGCAGTTAGGCTAGCACTCAGTTGTATCTTAGCAGGCGGTCATTTATTATTGCAGGACTTGCCTGGTATGGGTAAGACGACTTTGGCACAGGGCTTGGCGCAGTTGTTAGGTTTGAGCTTTAGCCGAGTGCAATTTACTAATGATATGTTGCCTGCTGATATTTTAGGTATGAGCATCTACGACCAAAGTAAACAGCAATTTGAGTTTCGTCCGGGCCCTATCTTTACTCAGTTATTACTTGCTGATGAAATCAACCGTTCCAGTCCCAAAACGCAGAGTGCGCTACTTGAAGCGATGGAGGAGCGACAAGTCACGCAAGATGGCCAGACTTACCCTTTGCCACAGCCATTCTTTGTCATTGCCACCCAAAATCCATTGCAACAAGCAGGTGTTTATCCGCTCCCAGAGTCGCAGTTAGACAGATTTTTATTATGCTTATCATTGGGTTATCCATCGCCTGCCGCAGAGCGTGAGCTGCTAAAAGGTAAAGATCGTCGCGAGCTGCTCAAAGATTTGGATACGGTGCTTGATACTGAAGCTGTACTATTGGCTCAGCAGGGTGTCAGGCAGGTTTATGTGGCAGATACTGTATTGGATTATTTGCAAAGACTGGTTGCAAAAACTCGTGCAAGCCAAGAGTATCATGGTTTATCACCTCGCGGCGTATTGTCACTACAACGTGCTGCCCAAGCGCATGCCTATGTATCGGGATATATGGAAGTGACCCCTGAAGATATCCAAGCGGTGTTTGCTGCGGTCACTGATCATCGCCTCGGTCAGCGTTTCGTACCCGCGCATGTGACTGGTGGGCAGGCAACAAAAACCATCGCCCAACGTATCCTAGCAGAAGTGTCAGTCGTTGCTTAGCAGCTGGCAGACTGTTTGACCGTATTGATTAACTGCATCGGTGAAACGTAGTTCTACACATAGTCAAAGCTATATAACTTAGAAAAAATATCAAAGTCACTCAGTTTACTATTTACGGTATTTTCACCCGCTTTTCTTGTATTCAAATTGTCCTGAATCAACTGTATCGTTCTATTCGTGAGTTTGTTTGTCAGTCAGATACAAATACTGACAGCATTGTTATTTAGATGGTAATAATAGGGTAGTCATGAGCTTGTTACCAAAGACCTTAACCGCACCAATAAAATCAGCTCTGAGCCGCTGGTTTGCCGCGCGTGCACCTAAGAGTGATAGTGCTACGCTTAATTTGCGTAATGTCTATATTTTCTTTAGTCGTGAAGGGATGCTATTCGCCGTATTGTTAGGGATTACCTTTATCGCGGGTATCAATTATGGCAACAATTTGGTGCTTGGTTTGTGCTTTTATCTGGTCAGTATTTGGTTAATTAGTTTTCATGTTACTTTTGCTCATATATCTGGTCTGCAAGTGCGTCTGCTAGAAGTCACTATGACAGAAGCTGGCTTGCCTGTTTGGATTACACTACAGTTGAATAGTGATAGTCGCCAACCACGGCGTCAGTTGCTATTTGAATTTGAGCAGATAACCAATAAGAAAACCAAAAATGGCACAAACACGCAAAGCTCAATACTCATCACGCGATTACAAGGTGAGCAAGTCGTTCGACTGCCTGTCCAGACCTACAACCGTGGTCAGCTTGAACTACCGCGGTTAAAAATAAAAACAGTTTATCCATTAGGTATTATGCGTGCATGGTCTTATGTCTACTTTGCGCGTACAGCGTGGGTATATCCAAAACCTGAAGTATTTGATTGGCAAGTAAAATATGCAATCGCAAGCTTAGAGGATTTACCAACAGGTGGGCAGTATAGACAGGGTCAGGACGACTTTGAGCGATTAGATAATTATGTCGAGGGTGAATCATTGGCCCGAGTCTCTTGGGGGCATGTGGCGCGGGGACAAGGTATGCTGACCAAGCACTTCGCTGATCCGGTCGGTCACGAACAAACGCTTGATTATGCAGATATGCCAGCTGCACATCACGATCAAAAACTTGCACAATTGGCTTATGGGGCGTTGACGCTAGGTCAGCTAGGCGTGCCGTTTCAAATGCGTTTACCTAGTGATACTCCTGCTACTGCGGAGATGGGTAACGGGGAATCCTTTGCGCAAGCATGCTTGCTAAGGCTTGCGAAAGTACCATGACCAACTCTAAACGCTCATCTTCTGCTGATGTTGATACACTGTCCACAGAGTATTCTGCGGTCGATGCTACAAAAACGGCCAGCTTTGAGCAGTTGGCTTTGGGTCAAAAAGTCTCAATTCGACCTGAGCGAAATGACGCTAAATGGTATCGTAAGTTATTTGCACTGCCAGCTTATTATTGGGTATTAATTGCTCAAGTCGTCGTTGTGTTACCGCATGCCGCACATTTACCATTATGGCTGATAGGATTTGCCGCCGTCAGTATCGCCGCTCAATTGCCTCATATCAAAGCTAAATTCAAAAAACTATCGCACCTAAAGCGTATTTATCAAAGTATGCAAATGCTAGGCTTTCTGCTGGGGCTATTAGGTCTATGGCTGACCTACAATACAGCGTTTGGATTGGATATGGGCGTGGCGTTTTTAGTACTATGCCTAGTTAGTAAGCTATGGGAACTGTATAAGCGCCGTGATGCCTATGTGGTTTTGAATTTATCATTGTTCGTGCTTGCGGCATTATTTTTGATGGACCAAGGTTTACTGACTACTTTAGAAGTGATCGTTGGTGCAGTCATTGTGTTGCTAGCATTTATTGCGCTTAATGATGATAGCAATGCTAGCGGTGATGGACGCTTGCGTACATTAGGCGTGTTAGGGGTTGGTGCATTGCCATTATTGGTGGTGCTATTTTTGTTTTTTCCGAGACTGCCACCGCTGTGGTCTGTACAGCTCTCAGGTCAGCAAGCTACTACAGGTGTCTCTGATAGCATGTCCCCTGGTGATTTTGCCAATTTAGGACAGTCGACTGAGCTAGCCTTTCGGGTAGAGTTTGCAGATGAGCGTCCACCGCAGCAGCAGCTGTATTGGCGTGGTTTGGTATTTAGTGATTTCGATGGTGTCACATGGCGCCCAGCCCATCAAAGGGATCAATGGTCGTCGAGATTGCAAGCACCTGCATGGATTCAGCACGCCTTCGCTACTGTACCTGATGAATCAAGGGCGGCACCTGTCAATTACAAGGTTATCTTAGAACCCACTCAGCAAAATTGGTTATTCGGACTTGATTATCCATTTTCTCAGCAGCCAGACATCAATACCACATCAGACTTTACTTTAACCAAAGATCAGCCTGTTACGCAGCAGCTCCGTTATGATGTATCGCAGTTTGCATCGATGCGTATTGACCCAGTTTTGACAAAGGCATCAAGACGCGAGAATCTTGCCTTGCCTAATGAAGGTAATCCACAAGCACGCGCGCTTGCTAAGCAGTTATTTGAGCAGTCAGGTTCAGACCCTGTGCGCTACATCGCTGCTATTGAGCAATGGATCAATCGGACAGAGTTTCGCTATACGTTGTCGCCACCACGGCTCAATACCAATCGGATTGACGAGTTTTTATTTGAAACTAAAGCAGGGTTCTGTGAGCATTATTCGTCAAGCTTTACCTTTATGCTACGCGCCGCTGGTATTCCTGCACGAGTAGTAGCGGGCTATCAAGGCGGTGAGCCAAGTCGCAATGGTAACGTATGGGAAGTGCGGCAAATGGATGCGCATGCATGGACTGAGGTTTGGCTTGAGGGCCAAGGCTGGGTACGTGTGGATCCGACAGCCTTTGTGGCGCCTGAGCGAGTAGAGCAAGGCATGAATACAATGACCGAGCAGCAAGGGGCAGCTATATTTGGCAATGGTGCCAGTGCACAAATCAGCTATCAGCAGTATCAGATGCTACAAACGCTACGCCGACTATCAGACCAAGCGAGCTACTACTGGCAAAAAGACGTAGTCGGCTATAACCAAGACAAACAGGCCGACTCGCTACTCAAATGGTTCAATATCAGCTCAATCATGCAGCAAATTATTTGGTTAGCCACCAGTGCGGTTTCCGTTATGGCTATCTTAGTGTTTGTCATTTGGTATCGCCGCCGTAAGCGCTGGCACCCAGCAGACTTACCTCTTGCTAAGCTCTCAAAACGTATCGGCAAACATGATAAATTATTAGCCCGCAATGATAATGAAGGGCAGCTAGCTTGGCTGGAACGTTTGGCATCGGCTATTGATAGCCGTCAGGGTGACAATGCCCAATCTGCTACGAGTCAGCTAACAGATAGTAGTGACCCAATCGTTATTCAAACAAAGCTTATTGAAATTAGACAAAACTACCGTCAGTTACGGTATGGACGACTGAGTACATTTGATAGTAGTCATAGCAAGTATCAAGAACGACTCAAACAACTTAAAAAAGATGTACGCGCATTGTTATAAAGATTTTGGGTGATAATGCTATTAAGTTGCTAAAGTATTTTGAACTGACTACAAGTCAGATAAGCGAATCAGTAGATAGGTGGTTATATGGCAATATACGTAGATTTTGTGCAAATAAAATTCAAAGGCCATAAGTGGTGTCATATGCTGGCGGATAGCTTGCAAGAGCTGCATGATTTTGCGGCATTTATTGATGTGGATGCGCGTCTATTTCATCGTAACGCCAGCTATCCTCATTATGATATCACGGTTCAAATGCGTGAAATCGCTATTGCACAAGGTGCTATTCCTGCCGATAGAAAAAAGATTATCGAGTGCGCAAAGAAATTAAAAGTAGAGTTGAATGACCAGATAGAGCAATCTAGTCATTCTTGATATGAAAGCTTTTTAAGTAAATAAGTAATAGAGACCATCCCAGATTCTGTGTAACTGCCATTTAGATTAAATGCCTGCCTATACGATCATCAAACATAATCATAAAGCGATTCAGAGCAGACGTCCAGTTACGGATTGGCATCGACCACTTTTTGGATGCCTGCTGGGTGGCTAAGTACACCACTTTGAATGCTGCCTGATCAGATGGGAATACCTTGCGCTTATTCACCGCTGTCCGAATCACACTGTTCAGTGATTCTATCGCATTGGTGGTATAAATCGCTTTTCTGATGTCTTTCGGATACTCAAAGAACACCGTTAAGCCCTCCCAGTTATTGCGCCAAGACTTGACCACGTGCGGGTAATCTTTGCCCCAAGTCTCATCAAAGTGCTCAAGATTGGCCTCTGCCATCTCAAGGGTATCAGCGCCGTAAATGGCCTTTAAATCAGCCGCTACGGCCTTCTTATCTGTCCATGGTACAAACTTCATTGAATACCGTACCATGTGTACGATACACAGCTGAACTTGTGCTTTAGGATAAACGGTGTTGATGGCATCAGGGAAGCCCTTTAGACCGTCAACACAAGCGATTAAGATGTCTTGCACCCCGCGGTTTTGTAGTTCAGTGAGAACACCCAGCCAGAACTTAGCGCCTTCATTCTCTGAGAGCCACATACCAAGCAGCTCTTTTTTACCGTTAAGAGCAACACCTAGGGCTAAGTAAATGGCTTTGTTGATGATCTGCTTATCTTGGCGTACTTTAACGACAATACAGTCTAA
>NZ_PJBF01000069.1 GCF_002836505.1 Psychrobacter sp. Choline-02u-9 | reverse complement strand
GTATGGTCATACCATCAGTGATGCTAGAAAGTACCTGTTTGCGATAGTCTATTGAATAAGTCATCGTTTATTTCATTAAATGCAATTGTTAATAGGGTTGTATCGGTTTTATTTGGATTAGACTATACTTAACAGTAGTAGCTTACCGCTTATTATGACGATGGAATGATTTCGTATAACGCTAAAAAAACCCACTAACCAAATAGCTAGTGGGTTAAATTAATCAGACAAAAACTAATTACTCTTGTCTTCTATTAGCGCTTTTATACTATCGCTATTACTCTTGGGAGGATTAGCGTTAGCACTTTTGCCATTAGCATTTGAATTATTGTTTGTGCTACTAGGGGGTTTAGGCGTTGGCACGACTGGTGGCTTCTTACTAGTAGAGTTCTCCGCCGGTGCCGCAGGCTTTTTGTTTTCTGGCGCAGGCTTACTTGTGTTGTTTTCTTCTTTTGGCGATGCTTCAGATATTGTTTTCGTCTCCCCACCAACTGTACGCTCTTCGCTAACAGATAACGTAGCAGAAGTATCTACCGACTGACGAATACTCTCTTGAGTGGTGCTACTATTAGCGCTTTCTTGGTTACCTCGATTATTATTAGCACTAGTAGCTTGAGCAGCGGCATCATCAGCTTCTTCTTGCAAACGAGCTGGCACTTCGCGCTTGGTAGGTTTCAAATCAACGGCACGTGTACGTTTCGTACTTAGATCTTTTACTGGATCAGGACGCTCATAATTATCAACAATACTGACATACCGATTAATCTCTTCTGGCAATACACGTACGTTTGTAGGTAGCTTAAAGTCTATTAGCTTTGCGGCTCCTACTGCTTCTTGCGGGCTACTCATAATCCCATAAGTCAGCATATAACGGACTTGTTTTTCATCATCAAGATAACGGAAATAAGCAAATTTATCACGATCTTTACGGCCTTCTAAGTAACTAACAATCACATCATTTTCAGAGACATTCATTACTTGAACAGTCCATTTGCCTTTGTTAGCCAGCAGATAACGCTTGTCTTTAAACTCATCAGGATAATCGCGCAAATCTCGAATCGTTGCATCAAAATTAATCGGTTGTACATCCGTATCTAACTCATGTAACGATTCGACTTTTAGTGGTTGCTCAAACTCTTCATTCAAAATCTCTGGCGCTGATATTGGTGCATTTTCAATTTTGGCACCCATGGCTGGCGTTTGACTAAACATCCATACTAACGCTGTGACCACCCCTAAAAGTAGGGTCACTATTAGCCAAATCAGTGCTTGACGACTGTATGATTGGCTAGCAGTACGCGTTTTTGTTTTTGATGTTGCCATGAGGCGGTCCTTGGTAAACACATGTTTTACAGCGTGATATAAATGCTTATTTAAACAGAGGTACAGCTAACCAGTTGGCTATAAGTACGAGATTTTAGTATAAATATATAAACGATAAATTCTTGAGACGTTACGCGCTATGTTTTGACAAAACTTCATGTAATAACTGTCCGTCAAACTCATTAGTCATTACCGCATCGCCAATTGATTTTAACAAAATTAGGCGGATTTGTCCGTGTTTCACTTTTTTATCGTGGCCCATTAAATCTAAAGCAGTGTCTACATCGATAGCTGGTGGCGTAATAGGTAATTTTGCCAATTCTAAAACACGCTTAATACGTACGACTTCATCATCAGTTAACCAGCCAATTTTTTGCGATAGCTCGGCTGCTTGTACCATGCCAGCCGCTACTGCTTCGCCATGTAACCAATTGCCATAGCCTTCATGTGTTTCAATCACATGACCAAAAGTATGGCCAAAGTTCAATAGCGCGCGCACACCGGACTCTCTTTCGTCTTGTGCCACTACATCGGCTTTGTATTGACAGCAGCGCTTTACAGCTTCACCAAGTACTGCTAAATCAAGCGCCATCATTGCAGGCAAGTTTGCCTCAAGCCACGTTAAAAATGCTTCATCCATAATAAGGGCATATTTAATAATCTCAGCCACTCCAGCCGATAGTTCACGTGCAGGCAGTGTCTTAAGCGTACTCATATCGGCAAGTACCATTTGCGGCTGCCAAAAAGCACCAATCATATTTTTACCTTGCGGATGATTGATACCCGTTTTACCACCAACACTAGAATCCACTTGTGACAATAGCGTCGTTGGAATTTGAATAAAATTGACACCGCGCATAAAACTAGCAGCAGCAAAACCAGTCATATCACCGATTACACCGCCGCCAAGGGCAACAAGTGTCACATCGCGATTGAAGTGTTCTGTCATTAGCGCATCATAAATTCGATCAATACTTGCCTGATTTTTGTATTGTTCGCCATCTAGCAGTACGCACACCTTTACCACAAACTGCTCTGCTAGCTCATCTTCTAATGCTTTTAAGTATAAAGGTGCCACAGTGTCATTAGTAACAATCAAAACCTGACGGCCACTGATATAAGGTGCGATCTGCTTCGCCATACTGCCATTTTCAGTCGTAGATTGTTCAGTAATGACAATAGGATAATCATGACTTTGCGTATGAACTATTAGGCCTTCATGAAACGGCATTACCATGTGTTACTCCTAAAGCATTTTCGATGAGGTAAAAGTAATTGAGTCTGTTTATCAATCGTAGTTGCCAGTCTATTGCTAGTCTTCTTGGTGCGCCGATGCGTCGGTCGTGCAATCGACGAATGATTCTAGCTGCTGCATCAATTGATTGACCATGTGGCGTGGGTACGTGTGACCAGTAGGCATAATAATATGGGCGACTTGGCGATAGAGTGGATCGCGTGCACTATATAACTCTTGCAGTATTTTTCTAGGATTAGGCTGCTGCAATAATGGTCGGGACTTGTCTTTAGAGGTACGGGCTAGCTGCACCTCGACAGGTGCATTAAGATAAACGACGATGCCACGTTGTTTTAGGAACTCTCGGTTTTCAGAACACATGACTGCACCGCCACCGGTAGCCAATACGATTTGAGAGTTTTGGGTCAATTCATCAATGGCACGCGTTTCACGCTCACGGAAACCTGCTTCACCTTCTTTGGCAAATATCCAAGCAATGTCGGCACCTGTCTGCGATTCAATATACCAATCACTGTCTACAAAGGTGCGACCTAACTGCTTGGCAAGCAGTTTTCCGATTGTCGTCTTCCCTGCTCCCATCGGACCCACTAAAAACACCGACGGTAATTCCTGCCCCATAATACTTACTCAGCTAAATTAGGTATGATACAACGTCATTGTTATTCTGGCTAGTAATGAGCCGTGATTATTGTGAGTAAAATTTAGAGCACACTATTCATCAGTACATACATAAATATTGCAGCTCGAAAACCACCAATCTCGCGCATAAAAAAAGCAAGCACTATGGCTTACTTTTTTTAACAACTAGCTAACTGCTTTATGATTAGTTCAGACGACTCGTACCATCATTAATAAGCTTCGGAGTTACGAAAATAAGTAGCTCTTCTTTAGTGTTGCTACGTACATCTTTACGGAAGGCACGACCGATATAAGGCAAATCACCTAAGAAAGGAACCTTCGTTACTTCGTTACCGGTACGGTTTTTGAAAACACCACCTAACACGACTGTTTGACCATCTTCAATAATGACGTTGGTTGATATAGAGTCTTCAGAGATAGCAACCTGATTATTGATGATAGTCGGCGTGCCGTTAGTAATGACCAATTGCAGACCAATTTTACCATCAGGCGTGATATTTGGTGTCGCTTCTAGACTTAATGCAGCCTCTTTAAAGCTGGTTGTCGTCGCACCACTGGCTGATGCTTCTTGATACGGAATCTGAGTACCAGAAGAGACTTTTGCAGTTTGCTTATCCGCGGTCAAAATCTTTGGTGTAGAAATAACTTCACCACGGTTATCTGCTTGTAGCGCTGATAATTCAAGATCTAGCATTACATCAGACATACTGAGCAAACCAAAGGCGATACTACCCGCTGGGTTAGAAACGCCTAAATCAACGTTTAGGTTATCAGGACTAGTAATGTCATAAGAAGGATAAGAAACGGTCTGACCATTTACAGTCGTCGTCTCTATATCAAAGTCCTTAAGATCAGCTAGTGTTTGGTTGCTACCACCGACCAATAAGCTGCGGTTATTAGCTGCGCCGTTTGACAAGATACCCCAACGAACACCAATCTCTTTACTGAAGCTATCAGTTGCACTGACGATACGTGCTTCAATCATGACCTGACGAACAGGAATATCAATCTTGCTAATTAATTTATGAATGTTTTCGATACTGTCAGCAACGTCTTTAATAATTAAAGTGTTGGTACGTTCATCAACCGTTACCGTCCCACGATTGGATAATAACGTATTATTATCCTCACGATTTGCGAGGCCACTACTATTACCAGTCGCGCCGCTACCTTGCGAAATAAGGGTTAAAACATCTTGTGCTTTTGCATAGCTTAAACGAATGTACTCAGTACGCAAAGGTGCGTAAGATTGGACAGCTTGCTGCGCTTCTAGTTCACGTGCTTCTTGCTCAGCGAGCTCAGTAGAAGGCGCAACCAAAATCACATTACCATTTTCACGCTTGCCCAAGTTTTTGCTCTTAAGAATGATATCGAGAGCTTGATCCCAAGGAACATTAATCAAACGCAAAGTAATGTTACCAGCAACAGAATCACTTGCCACGATATTCATCTCAGTAAACTGCGCCAAAATATCTAAGACACTACGAACCTCAACATCTTGGAATTCCATAGATAGCGGTTCGCCACTATAGACTCTTTCTTCCAGCGTCGGTTCACGTAACAGCTCCGGCTTTTTAATACCAATATTTAACTGGTTACCTGATTGGTAGGCCTGATACTCATAATCGTCATTCATGTTAATGGTAATGACGCCATTCTGTCCTTGGTTTTTGGTATCAATACTACCAACAAGACCACTGTTAATATTCAATCGGCGTAGTAAGTTTCTCGGAACCGTACTACCAGTTAAACGTACGACAAGTTTATTACCTTGGCGCTGCACATCTACTGGAATGGCTTCGTTGGCCAGTACCATACTGACATTACCGCCACCGTCGTTACCTGCTGAAAAATTGACTGCGCTTAACCCATCATAGCTATACTGCTTGCTTACTTGTGAAGCTGCCAATTGAGGATTTAAAAGCGGATTTACTCTGACCACCATCGTATCAGCTGGCATTTCGTTCTTCACGACAACCTTGCTTGTGGTACGTACAGGTGCCACTGGTACGGTAGAACTCTCAACAATAGGCGTAACGACAGCGGTTGTTGTCATACTATTATTGTTATTAAGTACATCTTGAATCGGGTCGCTGGTAATAACTGGACGATTAGGGTCAGTGATGGTCAGCAATAAATCATTGCCTTCAATCGCTGTTGTATAATTTCCTGATTCTTTTAAACCAACAATGAGGCGCGTGGTACTGTCACTGCTGAGCGTAGTAACGTCATTAATCGCACCGATGTTGTATTCGTTAAAGCGGCTAGCAAGCCCATTCTGTACTTGTTCGAAATCTAGAACTAAGCGACTAGGATCATCAAGCTGATAGGCTGCGGGCAATACTGGCAATCCTGTAAACCCCAAACGCATTTGCGTCACTGCAGGTGCGGTCTGTACTACAGAGACATTATCGATGCGCTGTGCAGCATGAGCACTATTAGTCACAGCCACTATACTGACTGCCAGTGCTGAAATGGCAAAAGCAGAAGACATGCGGTTGCTCATCATCATTACCTTGTTATTGCGTACTGTCATTATTTATTCCTCAAAAAATCTGCCGACTTAGCTTATAGGGGATACCAGCGACTGGGGTTTTTCTACAAACCCTGCGCGGCTGTCTGGCACAATTTCAATCAAGTTAACCTGGGTCGGCGTGATTTCAACAATACGGCCGTCATTCAATCCAAGATAATCGCCTACTTTAACACTCGCAACCGAACCATCAGGACGTTGTATCAATGCATATCGCTGACCTTCGGGCGAAATCACCACACCTCGAAAGACCAATTGCGACAGTTCATACTGCTCAAGCGGTTCTTTGATTCTGTTGATATCTGGTCGTACACCATCTATAGGAGTGGTCGGGCCTTGTACATTGACTAAACTCGGTGGCAAAAACGGACTACGTTGCGAGCTTGCGCTATATACAAAATCTTCTACCAGCTCGGCTTTAGGCGGCGGCTCAATAGGCTGTGCAGGCTGGTTGCGGATATCGGTCATTGCCTGCTCTGCCATACCTATACGGTCACTACACCCTGTCATAGATAAAACAGCGACACTTAAAACCAATAGCATGGGCATTCTTTGGATATTCATTAGTTGCCTCCTGCATTTGCATCAGTAGCAGCGGATGCATCACCTTCAGGAGCCGCTTCTTTAGAGCGATAGGTCTTAGTTTGCAAGACTAAGTTAAGCTCTGGCAAAACATCCAATGTAGGCTGTGGATTGCTGACTTCAAAATCATGCATCGTAATAATTCGAGGCAGAGCAGCAAGACCGCTGATAAAGCTACCAAACTGATGGTATTCACCCAAAGCTGCAATACGTATTGGCTGCTCAATAAAGAATTCATTTTCAATTTCGGGCTCTACTGAAATATCTTGGAAACGGATATTGCTACCAACGCCTGTCATGTTTATGCCTTCTACCAATTCTGACACACGTGTATCTTTCGGCAACTGATCTAATAAAGTATTAAATTCAGTTTCCATTTGGACAACTTGCGCTTGATAAGCTTTTAAATGACGTGCGCGTGATTCTTTTTCGCGGTAGCTATCGAGCAAAGTTTGTTGTTGGCTTTCAGCCGCATTAATCTCGTCAATTTTGCTACTGATGGGTAATGCCCATGACAATGCTGCGATGAAGGTAATGATAAGACCAATCACTGTCACTTTTACAGGTAATGGCCAGCTGCCATAGTTTTCTGAATCTAGCGACTCAAAACTACGGCGAAACTCATTTAAATCGAATTGCTTTTTTGGCTTTAAAGCAGATTTTTTGGTTTTAGAGAGGCTCTTTTTGCGGATAAGCTTCATAATGCACCTCCTAGACCAGTATCGGTATCAGCAGCAGTCGGAGTTTCCGATTGTACTCTAGTCGTTACTACAAACTGTACGTAACTGTCTTCAGGATAAACGGGGCGCGCCTGCTCACCAGTATTAACCGTATTATTGAGGACTGGGGCAGCCTCATAAGCGCTAATATTCTGCTGAATGTTACTTACTGCTGAGTTGCCCATCCATTTACTGTTATCAAGGTTACGAATCAGACTAGACACAATGTTTGGATTGTCCGCTAAGCCTGTCAAAGTTAGGACATCGCCTTCACGTTTAAGGTTATTTAGATAAAGTGCTGGTGGAATAGCTTTAGCGAGATCGTCCCATAAACGTACAGGCACAGGACGTCGTCCTTGCAAGTCTTGAATGACTTGCATGCGTGAAATAATGTCTTCACGGCGCTGCTCTAAACTGTCGATCTCGGTCAATGCGGTGTCTAAGCGAGTGTTTTCTTGTTCGATCAATGCATTGGCATCAAGCTGCTCATCAAGTTCATTATTGAAATAGCTCCATGAAGCAAAAGCTGCTAATAGCGTCAGTAATGTCACTGCCACTATCAATGTCATAAACTCTTTGTTACGACGTTCACGCTCTTCTTGTCGCCAAGGTAAAAGGTTAATACGAGCCATTAGTCAAAGCTCCTTAACGCAAGACCACATGCAGCCATTAAGCTTGGCGCATCAACCGCCAGTTGCTCATTGTCAATATTTGGTGCAATAGTCATATTGGTAAAAGGGTTGGCAACACTGACAGTTACACCCAGCTTTTGTTGTGCCATACCAGCGAGACCTGCAATAGAACTGCTGCCTCCTGCAAGCACCACATGATCGATACTGCTATATTGACTTGATGAAAAATAAAACTGTAAAGAGCGAGTGATTTGTTGAATGGTATTTTCTATAAAAGGGGTTAGTACTTCAGGATAGTAGTCATCAGGCAAGGTACGTTCGCGTTTACTTAGTGTCGCTTCTTCTGCTGATAGGCCATAGCGATTTTGTATTGCCTCGGTCAGCTGAGCACCGCCAAATAACTGCTCACGACTATAAATAAACTCACCATTCTTAGCGATGTATAATGTGGTTTGATTGTGGCCAATATCTACCAATGCTACTAGTTCTGGTACGTTTGGAAGGCTATCCACCATCAATCCAAACGCACGCTCGATTGCATGAGACTCGATATCCATGACTTTCGTTTGTAGGCCACCAAAGGCTAAAGCATCGACACGCTGGTCGACGTTCTCTGAACGAGAAGCAGCAAGCAACACCTGAACCATATCTTCACTAACCAAAGACGGTCCTAATACTTCAAAGTCTAGATTGACGTCTTCTAATGGATAAGGCACATACTGGTCGGCATCTAAACGTATTTGCGCCTCACGCTCTACATCGCTGAGTGTCATATCCATATCAATGATTTTAGTAATCACTGCAGAGCCAGAAACAGCGGTCGCAGCATTGCTACCCGCGACTTGGCAACGTCTTGCCAAGCTCGTTATAATATTACCGGCAGCTTCTGTATCTACTAGAATCTTATCGACCACGATACCTTCCGGTAGTCTTTCAATACCATAAGATTTTAGGTGGAACATGCCTTGCTGACGCTGTATGTCAACCAACTTTACTGAAGTGGCACAAATATCCACGCCAATCAAATGTCGACTTTTGGAAGTAAATAGCCTCACTAGCTCTATACCTTATATTAAGTGTACAATCTGGTAATTATTTGTAATAATTCAATACAATACTTTACTTAATTGATAGATTCAAGCATTTAAAAATATATTAAGGCCAACTTACACATTTATTATGACCTGCCTATTTTGTTCAATGTATAATAATATTGTCTGCTACAAATTCTAACTAATAAGTCTTATTATGGCCAAAACAAATGCTACCGCTCGTCTCATTCGCTTTTTGGTGGGACTCTTTATCGCTTGCCTAGCATTGGCAGTTGTTCTAGCACTTGCTGTACCTATTGGTTTTTATGGGATGGCCATGTATCTATCGCCAACCCTACCTAGTACGCAAGAAATTAAAACAGCCAAATTAGAAATGCCATTACAGATTTATAGTAGTGATGATAAATTAATCGGCCAATACGGCAATCGTTTATCATTACCAGTTAGTTTTGATGAGATTCCTGAAGATTTAACCCATGCCTTTTTGGCAGCCGAAGATGCTTCTTTCTTTCAGCATAGTGGAATTAGCATTAAAGGTCTTGGTCGCGCTGTCACCGAAGCAGTCACTGATGACGATGGTCAGACCGGTGGCTCTACCATTACGATGCAGGTCGCTAAAAACTATTTCTTAAGTCCAGAACGTACTTTAAACCGCAAACTAACAGAGTTATTTTTGGCGCGGAAGATAGAAGACGAACTGAGCAAAAATGATATTTTGACGTTATATGTCAATAAAATCTATCTAGGCGAAGGCGCCTATGGCATCCGCGCTGCGGCCAAAAAATATTATAGTAAGTCATTAGACAATCTAACTATTGCTGAAATGGCGATGTTAGCAGGTCTACCGAAAGCCCCTTCTAAGTATAACCCTGTTGCCAATCCTAGCCGCGCATTGACTCGCCGTAACTGGATCGTTGGACGCATGCATGAGCTTGGCTATATTACCAAAGCTCAGTATGATGAAGCTGTCAACTCCCCTATAGGTATCAACCTATATAAAGAAAAGCTCGATGTAAATATGCCTTATTTGGCAGAAATGACGCGAGCTTCTTTGGTCGAACGTTATGGCGATCAAGTCATGCACGGTGGTTGGCGCGTACGTCTCACAGTAGACAGTAAAGCGCAAACAGATGCAGAAGCAGCAGTAGTAACAGGATTGATTGCCTACGAGCATCGCCATGGTTGGCGCGGGGCTGAAGCAAATGATGAGCCTCTCGAGAACTTCCAACGCTACAGCAATATGTCTCCTGCCAAAGTGACTAAAGTCAATTCTCGTAGTTTTGACGCAGTCCTAAAATCTGGTGAAGAAGTGACCGTTAATTGGTCTGGTATGAAATGGGCACGCAAATATATTTCTGCTGACCGTATTGGTTATTATCCTAGTAATGCCAGTCAAGTTGTTAAGAAAAACGATATCGTTCGTGTGATACCTACTTCGAATGGCAACTGGCAACTAGGTCAAATACCTAAAATCCAGGGCAGTTTGGTCTCGTTGAATCCAGAGACTGGTGCTGTCAATGCATTGGTTGGTGGCTTTGATTTTAACCACAGTAAGTTCAACCGCGCTCTACAAGGCTGGCGTCAACCTGGCTCAACCATTAAACCGCTTGTTTATACCGCTGCTTTAGAAAAAGGTTATCGTCCAGATACCATAGTGTCTGACCGAGCTATTCAAGTAGGTGACTGGAAACCGAAAAACTCTGATGAACGTTTCTTAGGTGATATCACTTTACGTCGTGGTTTATATTTATCCCGTAACCTCGTATCTATTCGCTTGTTACAAGCGATCGGTATCTCAAGTACGCGCAACCTATTAGATGAATTCGGTCTTGATAAAGAAAAGCTGCCAACAACCTTGTCATTAGCACTTGGAGCAGGACAAGCCACACCATTACAAATGGCCACGGCTTACTCAACCTTCGCGAATGGTGGGCATCGTGTCCAACCTTACTTTATTGAACAAATTTACAATTATAAAAACGAGCTGTTGTTTCAGGCAAATCCACGTCAAGCGTGTGCACTATGCTTTAACGAAAAACTTGAAAAAGTTAATAGCAGCTTAGTTGAAGAGTATGAGAAGTCAATTGAAGCGCCTGATGATAGTACTAATGAAATAACCGCTGATAATTCATCATCGAAAAGTAATGATGATAGCGAAACAACAGATAAAGAGCTTGATTTAAAGGTATATAACGCAGGTCCACAATCAGACCGCCTGAAAGCACCTGCCGTACAATATGTAAGAGCCAAACAAGCACCGCGCATACTGCAACCTAGAGTGGCTTTTGAGATGGCAGATATACTACGCGACGTAGTCCAACGCGGTACAGCGGTAAGAGCAAAAGCATTAGGACGTGATGATATCGGTGGCAAAACTGGTACCACCAATCAGGCCAAAGATGCCTGGTTTGCAGGGTTCCATCCTACCAATGCGACAGTAGTATGGATGGGATTCGATCAACCATCTACTATGGGTCGCCGTGAATATGGTGGTGTGGCAGCACTGCCAGTCTGGATGGACTTTATGAAAGCTCAGCTGAAAGACACGCCAAGCCAATGGGTATCTATCAATAATCGCTCAAAATCCAGAAAGCAACAGCAAAGCATTATAGAGATGACTGATGATGGTGTCCTAGTTAATGATGGCGCTAATAAATCAGCAAAACCAGTCAAGACTCAAACCCAGCAGCGTAAGCCTTCGGTTCCAGAGCCTACTGAGGAGACGAGCACTCCACCATCAACGAAACCAAGTAGCAATCGTAGTGATGACAGCGTACCGGAAAATCCATTAACGGTGACACCCGTTGAAAGTATGCCACCGATGCCAGAGTAACAAACAAGACTATTTTTAGTTAATAAGAAAAAGGCTTATTCAATAATGATTGAATAAGCCTTTATTATACTTTCAAGTGGTTCAATAAATAGCTATCAAAGAATAAATCTTCTGGTTTACTTCCTATTAGAACTCGACCATGCCTGCACGCAGTTGTTCAATCAGCTCTAAAAGCTGATTGCGCCATTCTCGTATTGTGGTCTCATCAGGCAGCCATTGATTGGATAAGGTGACAACATTGACAATCAAGTCTGGCGACGCTGAATGACTGCTTGGCGCTTCATCGACGATAGTATCTGGCGGTACTGCATACAGACAACGCTGATAAGCACGTTCTATATTGGCGATAAAACCTTGCTGCTGTAATTGCTGCAAACGCTGAATCTCAGGAGATACTTGGGTACGCTCGCTCAGTGCTTGCTCAATATCGAGCAAAGTTGGCGCCGTCATATTTAGGCTATAGAAATGACCGAGCTCCTGAATAAATGCCAATAAAGCACCATGCAAGTGAAAAATAGCAGTCTCACAGTGTGCTTGGTATAACTGCTTATCATTGGTACTTCCTGCAGATTGGCAAGATAAACGACAGAAATATAACTTTTGATTGGTTCGATCTGCTTGATATTTGGCGACGCGAGTTTTACCTGCCATTTGCTAATTATCCTTCTATAAGTAGTGAATTAGAGCCTATTTCCAGTGTACTATTTTTTTAGATAATAGCACCATGCCTTTCTCAGTTTTTTATACGCACAAAAAAGCCAGCAACTTAGGCTGGCTTTTTTATCAAATTAAGAATGAATCAAAATACTTAATGCGATTAATTATCTTGATTTAACTCTTGAGCAAATGCTTCATCAAAGCTTGCAAAGTCTTTGCTATCAGTGCTTGCAGTCATATCAAACGCTGCATTCAAATCTTTATCTTGTAGCTTCTGATCTGCTTTCTCTTTACGTGCTTTATGATAAGCAAGACCCGTACCTGCAGGAATCAAGCGACCCACAACCACGTTTTCTTTCAGACCACGTAGCTCATCCACTTTACCAGTCACAGCAGCCGCAGTTAGTACACGGGTTGTTTCCTGGAAAGAAGCCGCTGAAATAAAGCTTTCAGTTGCTAGACTTGCTTTGGTGATACCTAGTAATTGACGCTCAAACTGTACTGGGAATTTATCTTCCGCTTCTAGCTTCGCATTCAATGCTTTGATATCTGCATACTCGACCTGATCACCTTTGAAGTGACTTGAATCGCCGCCGTCAGTGATTTCAACTTTACGCAACATCTGACGAATGATAACTTCGATGTGCTTGTCGTTGATTTTTACACCCTGCAAGCGATAAACGTCCTGTACTTCGTTGACGATATAATCAGCAAGTGCAGTCTGACCTTTCAAACGTAAGATATCATGTGGGTTCTGTGGGCCATCAGCGATCACTTCACCACGTGCTACCGTCTCGTTTTCGAAGACGTTGATTTGACGCCATTTAGGGATTAGCTCTTCATGCACTTCACCATCTTCATTAGTAATAATGAAGCGGTTCTTACCTTTAGTCTCTTTACCAAAGCTTACCACACCAGTCATTTCTGCCATGATAGCGTGATCTTTTGGACGACGTGCTTCGAACAAGTCAGCAACACGTGGTAGACCACCGGTGATATCTTTTGTACCAGAAGACGCTTGTGGTACACGGCCTAGAATCGAACCTGCTGCTACTTTTTCACCATCGCTCACGCGGATGATAGTTTCAGCTGGTAAGAAGTAAACCACTTCTTTGCCTTCGTCAGTGTTCAAGATAATCGCAGGACGTAAGTCTTTTGCTGAACTTGAACGGTCACGAGTAGCTAGAATCTCAAATGAGCTCATACCAGTCGCATCATCAACTTTTACTGTTGCAGTCATGCCATCAGTGATGTCACTGAAGCGTGCTGTACCAGCAAATTCTGTGATGATTGGATGCGTGTGCGGATCCCATTTAGCGATAGTTTGACCGCCTTCAACCTGCTCTTCGTCTTTCACAAGTACGCTTGAACCATATGGTACTTTATAGCGCTCACGCTCACGGCCAAGCTCATCGGTCAATGCGATTTCAGCTGAACGCGATACGATGACTAAGTGACCATCGGTATGCTGTACTGTTTTCATGTTTTCAAAGTGCGCTTGACCAGCATTACGTACAGAGATGCTGTTGTCTACAGAGGCTGAGCTCGCTGCTCCGCCCACGTGGAACGTACGCATGGTCAACTGAGTACCCGGCTCACCAATAGACTGAGCTGCCATAACACCGACTGATTCGCCGATATTCACTTTATGACCACGTGCAAGGTCACGACCATAACACTGTGAACATACGCCATGTTCGATATCACAAGTAATTACTGAACGTACCCAGATATCATCGATTGCGTTGTTATCAAGGACGTTAACCCAGTACTCATCGATCAATGTACCAGCTGGAATCAATACTTTATCAGCATCGTCATTATAAGTAACGTCACGAGCAGTCACACGACCCAGTACTAGCTCACCTAGCTTCTCGATGATTTCACCACCTTGGATATGTGGTTTCATGAGTAGGCCTTCTTCAGTACCACAATCATCGCTAGTGATAACCAAATCTTGTGCCACATCAACCAGACGACGAGTCAGATAACCCGAGTTAGCTGTTTTCAGTGCTGTATCTGCTAGACCTTTACGTGCACCGTGAGTTGAGATGAAGTACTGTAGTACGGTCAAACCTTCGCGGAAGTTAGCTTTAATCGGTGTCTCAATGATTGAGCCATCTGGTTTCGCCATCAAACCACGCATACCAGCCAACTGACGAATCTGTGCCGCACTACCACGAGCACCAGAATCTGACATGATAAAGATAGAGTTGAATGACTTCTGCTCGTCTTCTTCACCTTGTGCGTTGATAACTTTATCTGTTGCCAAGTTGTCCATCATCGCTTTAGCGACTTTGTCATTGGTACGTGACCAGATATCAACTACTTTGTTATAGCGCTCACCAGCAGTTACGAAACCTTGCTCGAATTGATCTTCGATTTCGCGAACTTCACCTTCTGCCACTTCGATGATTTGCTTCTTAAGTGGTGGAATGACCATGTCATCAATACCGATAGACACGCCAGATAGTGTTGCTTGAGCAAAACCAAGATACATCAATTGGTCAGCAAACATAACACTTTCTTTGACGCCGACTTTACGATAGCAAGAGTTGATCAAACGAGAGATGTTTTTCTTCGTCATCTCTTGGTTACACTCATCAAACGTCATACCTTTAGGCATGATGTTCCAGATAAGTAGACGACCAGCAACCGTATCTTTGATACTAATTTCTTTGGTCTCGTTACCGTCTTCGTCAATTTGCGTCTCAGTAACACGCACTTTGATTTTAGCGTTTACATGTAGATCGTTTGAACCAATCGCACGCAGTGCTTCATTAACGGTAGCAAAAATCATGCTCTCGCCTTTGGCATTGATCGACGAGCGACTGATGTAATATAGACCTAGTACAACATCCTGAGATGGTACGATGATCGGATCACCGTTCGCAGGTGACAAGATGTTGTTGGTAGACATCATCAAGGCACGTGATTCAAGCTGTGCTTCAAGCGTCAATGGCACGTGAACGGCCATTTGGTCACCATCGAAATCGGCGTTGAATGCAGTACAAACAAGCGGATGCAACTGGATGGCTTTACCTTCGATCAATACTGGCTCAAATGCCTGTAGACCCAAACGGTGAAGTGTTGGCGCACGGTTAAGAAGTACCGGATGCTCACGGATAACCATGGCCAGCATATCCCACACTTGTGGCTCTTCACGCTCTACCATCTTTTTGGCAGCTTTAATCGTAGTCGCTAAACCATGAGACAATAGTTTGTTATAAGTAAATGGCTTGAATAATTCTAGTGCCATTTTCTTAGGTAGACCACACTGATGTAGACGTAGTGTTGGGCCTACAACGATAACCGAACGACCAGAGTAGTCGACACGCTTACCAAGTAAGTTCTGACGGAAACGACCTTGCTTACCTTTGATCATATCTGCCAAAGATTTCAATGGACGCTTGTTACTGCCAGTGATGGCGCGACCACGGCGACCGTTATCAAGCAACGCATCGACTGACTCTTGTAGCATACGCTTTTCGTTACGCACAATGATATCAGGGGCGCTAAGCTCCAATAGACGCTTCAAACGATTATTACGGTTGATGACACGGCGATACAAATCGTTAAGATCAGATGTCGCAAAACGGCCACCTTCTAGCGGTACTAGCGGACGTAAATCTGGTGGTAGAACTGGTAAAATATTCATTACCATCCACTCAGGCTTGTTATTAGAGTCACGGAATGCTTCTAATAATTTAAGACGCTTAGACATCTTCTTAAGCTTGGTCTCAGAACCTGTTTGTGGAATCGCTTCACGCAGCTCATCAATCTCAAGATCCATATCGATATCTTTCAATAGGTCTTGGACAGCTTCCGCGCCCATCTTGGCAGTGAACTCGTCGCCAAACTCTTCAAGTGCTTTGTAATAATCTTCATCATCAAGCAACTGATACTTCTCTAAAGAAGTCAGACCAGGCTCAGTCACGATGTAGCTTTCAAAATATAGGACGCGCTCAATATCGCGCAATGTCATGTCTAGCAATAGACCGATGCGGCTTGGTAGTGATTTTAGGAACCAAATGTGCGCCACAGGACTGGCTAGGTCGATATGACCCATGCGGTCACGACGGACTTTCGCAGTGGTGACTTCAACACCACATTTTTCGCAGATAACGCCTTGGAACTTACGGCGCTTATATTTACCACATAGACATTCAAAATCTTTTACTGGGCCAAAGATTTTGGCACAAAAGAGACCATCACGCTCAGGCTTAAACGTGCGATAGTTGATGGTTTCAGGCTTTTTTACTTCGCCGTGCGACCATGACTTAATAACGTCAGGTGAGGCTAAAGTAATTTGAATGCTATCAAACTCTTGGTTACCGTTGCCGGTAGGGCTTTGCATGATATCGAGTAAATCTTTCAAGTTGCTTCTCCGTTATCTTTATAATCATCTGACAGCGTACCATTGACGCAGATAAGATGAATGAAGGCAATGAATAGGGTTGAGACAAATCACTAAAAGCAGCAGCAATAAAGCAGACTGCCTTTAGTGGACAACTAAGTTAAACAACGGGCTAGTTGCTTTGTTTTAACTCAATATTAATACCCAGTGATTTGATTTCTTTGGTCAGTACGTTGAACGACTCAGGCATGCCTGGATCCATATACTGCTCACCATCAACGATGTTTTTGTACATACGAGTACGGCCTTCAACGTCATCCGACTTCACCGTTAGCATTTCTTGCAACGTGTAAGTCGCGCCGTATGCTTCTAGTGCCCATACTTCCATCTCACCGAAGCGCTGACCACCGAACTGTGCTTTACCGCCGAGTGGCTGCTGAGTGACTAGCGAGTAAGAACCCGTTGAACGCGCATGCATTTTGTCATCAACCAAATGGTTAAGCTTGAGCATGTACATATAACCAACCGTTACCTTGCGGTCAAACTTCTGACCTGTACGACCATCATATAACGTCTGCTGACCATCGCGATCCATACCAGCAAGCTCGAGCAAGTCTTTAACTTGGCTTTCTCTCGCGCCGTCAAATACTGCTGTGCCCATCGGTACACCGCCACGTAAGTTGTCTGCTAGCGCCATGATGTCATCATCACTCAAGCTATCAAGATCAACTTGCTCACCACCTACTTGGTTATAGATTTTGTCCAAGAAGTCACGTAGCTCTTTGATCGCTGCTTGCGATTTGAGCATACCGTCAATCTTCTCGCCCAATCCTTTCGCTGCCATACCCAAATGCGTCTCTAGAACCTGACCGATGTTCATACGAGATGGTACACCAAGTGGATTCAATACGATGTCAACGGTATTACCATTTTCATCATAAGGCATGTCTTCAACTGGCATGATGCGCGATACAACACCTTTGTTACCATGACGACCAGCCATCTTATCACCAGGCTGAATACGACGCTTAACCGCTAGATATACTTTAACGATTTTTTGTACGCCATGTTGCAAGTCATCGCCAGCAGTCAATTTGCGTTTTTTCTCAGCAAACTTCACATCGATGTCTTTTTGCTTGTCAACCAAGTAATCAGCGATTTGCGTTAGACGCTCAGAGATTTCTTCTTCTACTGGTTGGATATCAAGCAACGTCTCAAGGCTCATATCTTTCATATCAGCCAATGCCATAACTGTACCAGCTTTTAGACCAGCACCGCCGCTGACTTTTTGGCCATCTAGTAGATTACCAATACGGCCACGTGCTGCTTCTTCAAAGATACGTAGCTCTTCTTTCAAATCTTTACGATAGCTATCAAGCTGCGATTTTTCAATCGCTCTTGCGCGTGCGTCTTTTTCAACGCCATCACGGGTGAAGACCTGTACATCAATAACCGTACCTTTACTTGAAGTCGGTACGCGTAGTGAAGTGTCTTTCACATCAGCCGCTTTTTCGCCAAAGATAGCCCGTAGTAGTTTCTCTTCTGGCGTTAGTTGTGTTTCACCTTTTGGTGTTACTTTACCAACTAAGATATCGCCAGCGTCAACTTCAGCACCGATATAAACGATACCTGCTTCATCAAGACTTGATAATGCTGCTTCACCAACGTTTGGAATATCAGCAGTGATCTCTTCTGTACCTAGCTTGGTATCACGAGCCACACAAGTCAATTCTTGGATATGAATCGTAGTGAAACGATCTTCTTTAACTACTTTTTCAGATAGCAAGATTGAATCTTCGAAGTTGTAACCATTCCACGGCATAAATGCGATGCGGATGTTCTGGCCTAGTGCTAGCTCACCAAGATCCGTTGATGGACCATCAGCCAAGATATCACCCAAAGCAATCTCGTCACCTTGGTTAACGATGATACGTTGGTTGATACAAGTGTTCTGGTTAGAGCGCGTGTATTTGATCAAGTTATAGATATCGATACCCGCTTCACCAGCAGTCATCTCGTCTTCGTTTACACGAACAACGATACGTGATGCATCAACATCTTCAATCACACCGCCACGCTTAGCGATAACACAAACACCAGAGTCACGAGCAACGTGACGCTCCATGCCAGTACCTACTAACGGCTTATCAGCACGTAGTGTAGGAACAGCCTGACGCTGCATGTTCGAGCCCATCAAGGCACGGTTAGCATCATCATGCTCTAGGAACGGAATCAGACCTGCTGCAACCGATACTACCTGACTTGGTGATACATCCATATGCGTCACTTTTTCTGGCGGCATACGAACAAATTCACCATAGCTACGGACACTGACCATCTCGTCAGATAACGCGCCATCTTCAGTCATCGGAGAATCAGCCTGTGCAATAACAGTACCTACTTCTTCGATTGCTGATAGATATTCAATAACGTCAGTCACTTTACCATCAACCACACGGCGATATGGCGTTTCTAAGAAGCCAAAGCTGTTGGTTTTAGCAAAGGTCGCTAGTGAGTTGATCAGACCAATGTTTGGACCTTCAGGAGTCTCAATAGGACATACACGGCCATAATGGGTATCATGTACGTCACGTACTTCAAAGCCTGCACGTTCACGAGTTAGACCACCAGGTCCTAACGCTGATACACGGCGCTTATGGGTAACTTCAGACAACGGGTTGTTCTGATCCATAAACTGTGACAACTGACTTGAACCAAAGAATTCTTTAACCGCAGCCGCTACTGGCTTAGAGTTAATCAAATCTTGTGGTGACAAGTTGTCTGATTCTGCTGAGCTTAAACGCTCTTTTACAGCACGCTCAACACGTACTAGACCAACACGGAATTGGTTTTCTGCCATCTCGCCTACTGAACGAATACGGCGGTTACCAAGATGGTCAATATCATCGACATCGCCGCGACCATTACGAATCTCGATAAGTTCTTTTAGAACGTTAACGATATCATCGTTAGTCAATACACTGCGTTCGCGCTGGATATCAGGATCATCAGTATTATCAAATTCTAAACCAAGACGACGGTTGAATTTCATACGACCGACGTTTGATAAGTCATAACGATCTGCGTTGAAGAACATGCTCTCAAACAGTTTCTCAGCAGTTTCAACCGTTGGTGGCTCACCTGGACGCATTACTTTGTAGATTTCGATCAACGCTTCTTCACGGCTTGAGGTGCTATCAGCACGTAGCGTATCGGCAATATAACTACCTTGGTCGATATCGTTAGTGAACAGAATGCTGAACTCTTTGATGGCACCACTGGCTTCAAATGAGTTCAATTTCACCAATAACTCGTGGTCGATTGGCGTGTTCGCTTTAGCGATGATTTCATCATTAACAACGATGTCTTCAGCTAAAATACGCTCATATAGGTATTCATCAGGCACAGCAATTTTCGTCATACCTGCTTCTTCAAGCTGACGGATACGGCGTGCGTTAATACGTTTGCCCTGCTCTACAATAACGTCACCTTCAGGTGATACGATATCGAACTGAGCCATTTCGCCACGTAGACGATCGGCAACTAAATCAATTTCAAACGTCTCTTCGCCTTTATAAACAGCAACTTTATCAAAGAATAAATCTAGAATTTCAGAAGTTGTTAGACCAAGTGCGCGTAGAATGATTGACGCAAGTAGTTTACGGCGACGGTCAATACGAGCAAATACTAAATCTTTTGCATCAAATTCAAAGTCTAACCATGAACCACGGTAAGGGATAATACGTGCGTTATAAAGCACTTTACCACTTGAATGCGACTTACCTTTATCATGGTCAAAGAACACACCAGGTGAACGATGTAGCTGAGATACGATAACACGCTCAGTACCATTGATAATGAAAGTACCGTTAGCCGTCATCAAAGGCATCTCGCCCATGTAAACGCTTTGCTCACGGATATCTTTGATAGCAGCTTTGCTATCTTTGTCTTTGCTGTCTTTGTCTTTGATGATCAAACGGATTTTGACACGCATAGGCGCCGCAAACGTTGAACCACGTAAGATACACTCACGCTCATCAAATTCAGGCGTGCCTAAATAGTACTCAACAAATTGTAGCTCTGCGTTACCAGAGTGACTCTCAATTGGGAAAATAGAGGAATACGCAGCTTGCAAACCAGTATTCTCACGAGCTTTCGGCTTTTTGTGCTCTTGCAAAAATTGCTCATAAGAATCTACTTGAATAGACAGTAAATAGGGAATGTCCATTACAGTGGGCAATTCAGCAAAACTTTTGCGAATACGCTTTTTTTCAGTATAAGAATATGCCATCGAGAGTCCTTACAGTAAACGTGGAAACAAATTAAAAGCGTGGCCAGTATGCATAAATACGATGCAAACGTGACGACGTAAACGATAATATAAAACGGGTCTTCGTGTTCAGTTCATGTCTTTTCTGTCAATTACTACTTTACTCTTCAGTGCTTACCTAGCACACTTCACTTAATCTCGTCGTTGCTTGCTAGATTCATGGTAAGTGAATCAGTCTATATGACTGTTGCAACCGAAAAATTCAACATTATATAATCTATAACACATTGCCTATCAGGCTTAATTTACTAATACATTGCTGGGAAATAATGTCTATTAAGATTGCATCCATATCACTTGCCATCTAGACTACTTATTACCGAACCATATTCCCTACACATACAAACTGTCTATAAGACTAAATATCGACAGTCATGCCACACCAAGTAGGCAACTTATGATCAACAGCTTTTTTAAGAATACCGCTTTTTTCAGGATTAATAATCGGGGTAACTATAACTTTTAGAATCAGTATAAACTATAGTGTTGATAGGAAAGCATGCAGACACAAAAAAATGCCAAACATCTACAGACGTTTAGCTCATATTAACTGATTTCAAAAACTGGCATGTGTGCTTGCATGTATATCGTCTGTCCTTTTGATGGGTATCCACCGTGATGTTGCATACGTATGTTGGCAGACACAAAAGGTCAAGCTACGAATTATAGTAAAAAAAAGCTGGCAATGCAAGGCATTACCAGCTTTTTTTCGTACAGTGTTAAACTTATTTTAGTTCAACAGTTGCACCAGCTTCTTCAAGTTTCTTTTTCAACTCTTCAGCTTCGGCTTTAGATGCGCCTTCTTTGATTGGAGCTGGAGCGCTTTCAACCAAATCTTTCGCTTCTTTTAGGCCAAGACCAGTAGCTTCACGTACGGCTTTAATTACGCCAACTTTCTTCTCGCCAAAGCTGGCAAGAACTACGTCAAACTCGTCTTTTTCTTCAGCAGCAGCAGCAGCAGGACCAGCAGCAGCAGGTGCAGCAGCAACAGCAGCTGTTACGCCGAATTTTTCTTCCATGTCGCTGATTAACTCAACGATATCCATTACTGACATTTCAGCGATTGCATTTAACACGTCATCTTTAGATAGTGCCATGAGAACTCTCCGTTATCTGATAAAAATTAATTGATTCTAATATCGCCTTGATTGCTTGCCTAATGTGACAATAAAATGCAACCAAAATTAGCGATGTTAAAGTTACGTTAAAACAAGCAATTAAGCAGCTTCTTTTGCGTCTTTGATTGCCGCTACAGTGCGAACGAACTTGCCAGGAACAGCGTTCATAGTCTGGACAAGCTTGGTCACTGGTGCATTCATAGTAGCCATCAAGATAGAGATTGCTTCGTCGCGAGTTGGTAGCTTCGATACGCGCTCTAGCTCTTCTGGACCATAAACTTCACCACCGACTGATACTAATTTGGTCTCTAAAGCTTTGTTATCTTTGCTGAAGTCGAAAACGACTCGAGCAGCAGATCCCAAATCTTCCATAGAGAAAGCCAAAAGTAGTGGACCAGTCATACGGTCTGACATGCTCTCAAACTTAGTGCCTTCAAAAGCGCGTTTTGCTAGTGTATTTTTTACCACTTTCAAAACGACACCTTTATCACGAGCTTGTTCGCGCAGCTTAGTAAGCTGTGCAACACCAATACCGTGATATTCGGCAGCTACTGCTGAGTAAGCATTAGCAGCAACTTCAGACACTTCAGCCACAACTTGTTGTTTTTGTTCTAGCGTTAATGCCATAAGTTGACTCCTTTAATCTTATCAATCGACTTATAATAAAAGTGCCAAAAACAAGGTTTTTATGCGCTCAAACTGTAAGCTAAGACTGACTTGATACGACACATTACCAGTGGATTCAATTAATAAAAAAAGCATCTACTGATAACGACTGATTACGGCACCGTTATCAGAATGACGTTGAGTAATAGTTTGAAGATTATAAATAATCTTATCGCCCTATTCGCTCGTGTCTTAAACTGTGTGGGCCACCGTCTGCGTAGGACAACTAAGATTTTCATCTGTCGTCGATTAACAAAAGTGACTTATTATCATAAACAGCTATCCGAAGATCGCTAACTATGACTCTAAACTACTCTCTACCTACGGTCTTAGACAGCGTAGCAAATACTACGCTGACCTAATTCTTTAAAAACTGTTTTTGTTTATCATTCAAAATATTTGAAGATAAAAACTTTAATTATTTAGCAGTACGATAAGGAACAGCGTCGATCGTTAGACCTGGACCCATCGTGCTAGACAAGGTAATTTTCTTAATGAAAGTACCTTTAGAAGTAGCAGGCTTAGCACGCTTTAGATCAGAAAGAATCGCTTGCGCGTTTTGCTCGATTTGATCAGCAGTGAAACCAACTTGGCCGATAGTTGCATGGATGATACCAGCTTTATCAACACGGTACTGAGCCTGACCAGCTTTCGCATTAGTCACAGCTTCAGCAACGTTTGGCGTTACCGTACCAACTTTAGGGTTAGGCATTAGACCACGTGGGCCTAGGATAGTACCTAACTGACCAACAACACGCATAGCATCTGGAGCTGCGATAACAACATCAAAGTCCATGTTACCGGCTTTGATTTGCTCTGCTAGGTCTTCAAAACCAACGATGTCTGCACCAGCTTCTTTAGCGGCTTCAGCAGCAGCGCCTTGAGCAAATACAGCAACGCGTTTGGTTTTACCAGTACCAGCAGGTAGGTTGGTTGCACCACGAACTACTTGATCAGATTTACGTGGGTCAACGCCCAAGTTTACTGCGATATCGATAGACTCTTTGAATTTTAGCGCTGGCAAATCGTTTAGGATTTGAACCGCTTCTTCAATAGTGTACTGTTTTTCGTTATCAATACGGCTTTGAATTTCTTTTTGACGTTTGGTTAGCTTAGACATTATACACCCTCCACGGTAATACCCATTGAACGTGCAGTACCAGCGATGGTACGGACAGCAGCGTCAAGATCAGCTGCAGTTAAATCTGCATTCTTAGTCTTAACGATGTCTTCTAGTTGTGCACGGTCAACTTTACCAACTTTAGCAGTGTTCGGTGTACCTGAACCTTTAGCAATACCAGCAGCCTTACGTAGTAAGTATGCAGCTGGTGGTGACTTCATGATGAAGGTAAAAGATTTGTCGCTGTATACTGTGATCTCAGTTGGGATCGGTAGACCTGGCTCTTGGCCTGAGGTCGCAGCGTTAAATTCTTTACAGAACGCCATGATGTTCACGCCTTTTTGACCCAAAGCTGGACCAATAGGTGGTGAAGGATTTGCTTTGCCTGCAGGCACTTGCAGTTTGATGTAACCATCAATCTTCTTAGCCATGATACTCTCCTAAATGGGTGATAGCGCCAAATCAACGTGGTATATACCTAATTGACTAACAGCTCCCCGGTTGATGAATTTTTTGCTAATTTAGTCTAGTTTTTCAACTTTACTAAATTCAAGCTCAACCTGCGTAGGTCGATTAAATACGTTTACCGTTAGATGTAGTTTAGACTTCTCATAATCCACTTTTTCTACCAACCCTTTAAAGTCAGTAAATGGACCATCGATAACCAACAACTCTTCGCCTGGCTCAAATAGAGTCTTAGGACGTGGGTCAGTTTCAGTCTGGTTCAAACGGTTTAAAATGCGATCAGCTTCTACTTGCGTAATCGGTGCAGGCATCTCAGGCGTACCACCGATGAAGCCCATAATACGAGGACAGTCTTTTACGATGTGCCAAGTATTATCGTTCATCTCCATTTGGATCAATACATATCCAGGAAAGAACTTGCGCTCACTCTTACGTTTTTTGCCGTCTTTCATTTCGACGACTTCTTCAGTAGGAACCAATACATCACCGAATGACTCAGCAAAGTCACTACGATTAATACGATCAGTTAATGAACGTTGTACTTGTTTTTCATATCCTGAAAACGCTTGGACAATATACCAACGCATATCACGCTCCTGATCATTATAAATAAGTCGTTATAAGTAAATGTCTCGCTAATAGTCACTAATACGTGCTATTAACCGATAAAGATACCAACGAACCAATTAAAAAAGTTATCCAATAACCAAATAAAGAAACCAGCAATCGCAATCACGACAATCACTTGCCATGTGTATTGAAAGGTTTCGTCTTTACCTGGCCATGTCACTCGGCGAAGTTCAACGGCAGCGTCTTTTAATAATATTTTAAAAGCACGGCCTTGATGCGTTAACGCCAAACAGACTAATGCAAATACAACAAGTACGACAATAATACCAATACGTACCCAAACATCGTTGGCAGGTTGCCAATAGCCTGGTAAGTATTGATTTACTAGAGTCGCACCGATTAATACAGCTGCGGCAAGTAGCCACAAAATCAAATCTTTTATTGAGCCAGTCTTAGCCACTTCAACAGCAGTAGTACCGCTAGCTGAAACATGCTTATTTTTAGACAGCATTCCACCAGCAACCGCCTTGGCATCAGATAACTTAGTCTCGAGGTTATCTTGATCATTGCTCATAAAGAACTCGCTTCGGAGATGGTGGGGTACAACAAAGATGTGATAAGAAGATGGCAGGCGATGTAGGACTCGAACCTACAACCCTCGGTTTTGGAGACCGATGCTCTACCAATTGAGCCAATCGCCTATGGGTGTAAAGGACAGCATTATACAATATTTAGCATAGAATGCAAGCCCTTGGCGGTAAAATTATTAATTTTACCTGATTTTGCACTGCCGCAATCTAAAATAACTGCTAGCGTTAAGTGCAGCGACAATATAACAAGCTATGGCGTAGATTACAATATGCTATCTAACAAATAATTGTCTCTGTCACATATATAGCCAATTCATTAACACATGCTAGGCATAATTCTATTTTCGATCTTGCTTCAAATTTCTCCCACAAAAAAAGGCCACCCTAGATAGGATGGCCTTTTTTATGACTAATTCAAGTTCTCACTGCTGAGACTTATATTAGTTCAATACGTTAGCAACAACACCAGCACCTACAGTACGGCCGCCTTCACGAATAGCGAAGCGAAGACCTTTGTCCATAGCGATTGGGTGGATAAGCTCTACGCCCATCTCAACGTTATCACCAGGCATTACCATTTCAGTACCGTCTTGTAATTGGATTGCGCCAGTTACG